>JANOQZ010000001.1:0-66841 GCA_031415055.1 Oceanomicrobium sp.
CGATCTTGAGGCCGGGTGTGCGTTGGCGCAGCGGTTCGAGCACGCGGGTGATGAACACCGCCTCAAGATCGTCATGGAACACGTCACCACCAAAGACGGCGTTGACTATGTGAAATCGACTAATCTCGCCGCCACCATCACCGCGCATCACCTGATCCTAAACCGCAACCACATCCTCGCCGGTGGCATCCGCCCGCATTACTACTGCCTGCCGGTCGCCAAACGCGAAAGCCACCGGCTGGCACTGGTCGAAGCTGCAACTTCCGGCGACAGTCGCTTCTTCCTCGGCACCGACAGCGCCCCGCATCTGGATCACCTGAAAGAACACGCCTGCGGCTGTGCCGGGTGTTTCACAGCGACAAACGCGGTTTCGCTGGTCGCCGAGGTTTTCGACCGCGCCGAAAAACTGGACAATCTGGAAAAATTCACCTCGCTCAACGGTGCGAACTTCTACGGCCTTCCCCCCTCTCAATCGACCATCACCCTGCGCAAAACCACCCCCGTCGCCTACCCCGCCAAACTGCAAACCCCCGACGGCCCCGTCACCATTTTCGACCCCGGCTTTCCGCTGCACTGGTCGGTTGAATAAAGGCAAATCATGTTCTCCAACTCCTTCCCCGACCGTGCAACAATGGCCAACCTGACCGCGCAAATGCTGTGGGAAATTGGCGCCGTGCATTTCCGCCCCGAGGAACCCTACAAACTCGCCTCCGGCCTCGCCTCGCCCTCCTACATCGACTGCCGCAAGCTGATCTCCTTCCCCCGCATCCGTTCGGCGGTGATGGATTTCATGACAGCAACGGTTTTGCGCGACGCCGGGTTTGAGGCGTTTGACAATATCGCCGGTGGCGAAACCGCTGGCATCCCCTTTGCCGCGATGATCGCGGAACGTTTGGCCCTGCCGATGACCTATGTGCGCAAGAAACCCAAAGGCTACGGCAAGAACGCCCAGATCGAGGGCGCAATGTCCGAAGGCCAGCGCGTGTTGCTGGTCGAGGATCTGGCCACCGACGGCGGCTCGAAGATCAAGTTTGTCGAGGCGATCCGCGCCACCGGGGCCACCTGCCAGCATTCTGCCGTCATCTTTTTCTACGGCATCTTTGATGGTGTCGAACTCACGCTTGGCTCGCACGATTTGCAACTGCATTGGCTGGCGACTTGGCACGACGTTCTGGCCGTTGCAAAGGAACAGAACCGCTTTGACCCGGCAACTTTGGGCGAAGTGGAAAGCTTTCTGGACGAACCCTTGAAATGGTCCGCCGAACACGGCGGCATCGACAAACTCTCGGCATAGGGGAAACAAATGACACCCGAACAAGCCCGCGCCAAACCTGCGACAATGGTCTGGGAAGACCCGTTTCTGCTAGCGGACCAGCTCGAGGAAGACGAACGGATGATCCGCGATGCTGCGCGGGCATATGCGCAAGATGGGCTTGCCAAACGGGTGTTGATGGCCAATCGCCACGAGACGTTTGACCGCGAAATCATGACCGAGATGGGCGCATTGGGCCTGCTTGGCGTCACCATCCCCGAAGAATTCGGCGGGGTCGGAGCCAACTATGTCGCCTATGGTCTGGTGGCGCGAGAAGTTGAGCGTGTGGATTCCGGTTACCGCTCCGCCATGTCGGTGCAATCCAGCCTCGTCATGCACCCAATCTTTGCCTATGGCACCGATGCCCAACGCAGCAAATACCTGCGCAAACTCGCCTCTGGCGAATGGATCGGCTGTTTCGGCCTGACCGAGCCCGACCACGGCTCCGACCCCGGTTCGATGATAACCCGCGCCAAAAAAGTGGACGGTGGCTATTCCATATCAGGCGCGAAAAACTGGATCACCAATTCGCCCATAGCTGACGTTTTTATCATCTGGGCCAAGTCCGACGCACACGGCGGCAAGATCAAGGGCTTCATCCTTGAAAAGGGCGTGAAAGGCCTGCACGCCCCGAAGATCGAAGGCAAATTTTCCCTGCGCGCCAGCGTCACCGGCATGATCCAAATGGGCGACGTCTTCGTGCCCGAAGAAAACCTGCTGCCGCATGCCGAGGGCCTGGCCGGGCCTTTCGGCTGCCTCAACCGCGCCCGCTACGGCATCGCCTGGGGCGTGCTCGGGGCGGCTGAATTCTGCTGGCACGCCGCGCGGACCTACACGATGGAGCGCAAACAATTCGGCCGGCCTCTGGCGCAAAACCAGCTGATCCAGAAAAAACTCGCCGACATGCAGACCGAAATCTCGCTTGGCCTGCAAGGCTGCCTGCGCCTCGGCCGCCTGATCGACGAAAACCGCGCCTCAGCGGAACTTGTGTCCCTGATGAAACGCAACAACTGCGGCAAGGCGCTCGACATCGCCCGCCAATCCCGAGACATGCACGGCGGCAACGGCATCTCTGACGAATACGGCGTCATCCGCCATGTGATGAACCTCGAAGCCGTCAACACCTACGAAGGCACCCACGACGTGCACGCGTTGATCTTGGGAAGGGCGCAGACGGGGTTGCAGGCGTTTTTTTGAGGGGTGTAACCCTTTCGTCATCGCGGAACACATCGGCAAAGTAAACCACGCGAGAACGCGACGAATCTCTGGACGCCCGTTTGAAAAACGCGCAGACCAACCCGGTCTGGATCACCCTTAATGTCTGCACTCCTAGCTTTTTTCGGAGAGATCGAATGCGTAAAGTTGTAATTGTGGGTGGCGGCGCTGGCGGGCTGGAACTGGCGATCGGCATGGCGCGCAGGCTGGGAAAACGCGACAGCCGCGATATCACCCTAGTTGACCGCAAGATGACGCATGTCTGGAAACCGCTATTCCACGAGGTTGCCTCGGGCACGCGCGGCCACTCCGGCGACGAAATCAACTACCTGTCACTGGCGGAGATGCACGGCTTCCGTTTCCGATGCGGCAATCTTCTGAAAATCAATCGCGAAGACCGGCAGATTGCCATTTCGGGCCGTGAAGGCATTGCGGGATACTCGATACCGGGACGGACACTGCCTTACGATATCTTGGTTCTTGCACTTGGCAGCGAACCCCGCACTTTTGGCATCCCCGGCGTCGCGGAAAATTGTTACTTCCTCGATACTTTGGAACAGGCGCATCGGTTCCGCGACGCCTATTTCGAGCATTGCCTGCGCATCGATTCGATAGAACACCCGGCCACCAAGATGCTCAATGCCACCATTATCGGCGGCGGAGCCACTGGCGTGGAACTGGCCGCCGAACTCAGCCACGCGACTAGGCATCTTACCCAATACGGTTTCGACGCTTTTGATCCGTCCGCGAATGTCAAAATCAGGTTGATCGAAGCGGGGCCGCGCCTGTTGCCGGTGCTCGACGAAAAAATGTCGAGTATGGCGCAGGAGCGCCTGAACGAATTGGGCGTCGAAGTACTGACAAACTGCAAAGTAGAAAAAATCGCGGCCGATGGCAGCGTGTTTCTGGCCGGGCGAGACCCGCTGCCCGCGCACATGACGGTCTGGGTCGCGGGCATCGGTGCTCCGTTGGTGCTGCGCGAACTGGGCAACCTGCCCTTGACCGCTGCGGGTTTTCTGGAGGTGCGCGATACGCTGCAAATCACCGGCGACGACCGGATATTCGGCATTGGCGATTGCGCTGCCTGCATTGACCCTGCGACCGGCCACCCGTTGCCGCCCAAGGCACAAGTGGCGTCACAGCAAGCGGCCGATCTTGCCCGCGAATTGGTGTTTCACATCAGGACCGGCTCCGTGGTCCGGCCGTTCCGCTATAAGGATCGCGGCTCGTTGGTCAATATCGGGGCACACTCCACCATTGGCCAGTTGATGGGAAATCTCTTTGGCACCAAGACCATCGACGGATGGCTGGCGCGGCGCGCGTACAAGTATCTCTATCGTCGGCATCAGCTGGTCATCCATGGCAAGCTTCGCGGCGGCCTGCTGATCCTCAGCGAAATCTTGCGCGATCATGTTCACCCGCGCCTGAAACTGCACTGAACGTCGCGCCGCATGCCGAGTAATTCGGCAAATTCGGCGTCAGGCCAAATCCAGTCTAACAAATTGATATTTATAAATAAACATCCAATTTCTCACCATTTCACGGCGAAATCGTATGCACGCCCGGTGCACGCATCGCGCACGCTTGGTGCACACCAATTTCAGGCTCATTTGCCCGATCTAGCCGCGCAATGCCCGCGCCCGCAATTCCGGCACGGATTTCACTTCAACCCCGGTAAATACGTGCATCGTGCCCAGATCACGGTCGATCACGGCGTGGTCCGAAACCCAACCACCCATCGCCAGGTAACTGCGCAATAGTGAAGGCATTTGCCGCATTCCAGCCATGACATCCGCATCAGCCGCATGGCTTATGTCGGCAAACCGATAGACTTCTGCCGACTTTTTCAACGGCGCAAAGCGTTTGGGTGCCAAATATCGTGCTTTCAACAAAGCAAAGGCATCCCCGTATTCGCCTGCCTCAACCCCGGAAAGCGACGAACAGCCAAACAGCATACCGATCTGATTTTGCTCAACATATTCAGCCAGCGCCGCCCAGGCGGTGCGCAAAACACCCGCATCGGCAACCGACGGATCAATGCAAAACCGCCCGATCTCGACCAAGGGTTCTTCATACATCGCCAGTCGCGCCAAATCATAAAACTGCGCTGCATAGGCACGCTCAATCAACGCGCCATGCGCCAGGTGCAAGAAACGAAACGAGCACACCAACCGCCCGCTGCCCGAATCCGTCACCAGCATATGCTTGCAACGGGCATCATACTGGTCACCATCCTCGGCAACCCCATTTCGAAAACAAACCCGCCGCAACGCCAGCGATTGTTTCAAATCCGCCGCGTTTTCAGCGATTCTCGCGGTAAAATGCCTGCGAATCTGCAAATTCACTGTAACAATTCCCAATAAATCTCACGCATTTTCCCACATCCGTGATCCAGACCTGACGTGCAGGCTGCAATCGACTATATTCACCTCCGCAAACGAAAACCAAGGGAGTGACAGTAAATGGCCGAAAAAATCAGCAGAACCGACGCCGAATGGCGGGCGAAACTATCCCCCGAAGCCTACAAAATCGCCCGCGAACACGGCACCGAACGCGCCGGATCGCATGAAAACTTCCCCAAAATGCCCGGAATGTTTCACTGTGCCGGCTGCGGCGAACCCTTATTCGCATCAGAAACCAAATTCGAATCCGGCTCCGGCTGGCCCAGCTTTTATGCGCCGCTCGACAATGCAACCGAAACCACGACCGACAATTCCTGGCTGATGAACCGCACGGAAGTGCACTGCGCAAAATGCGAATCGCATCTTGGTCATGTGTTCAACGACGGCCCAAACCCTACCGGTCAACGCTTTTGCATCAACGGCGCCGTGCTGGACTTCAAAGCGAGACCCTAGCGCCCGTCGTTACCGATGAATTGGCTGGCGTCAATCCGGCCAAAATTCGACAGGATTTGTTGCAGAACGCCCAGTTGCGCCCCCTCGCTGACGGTGATGCGGGTCTGCAGATTGATGATACGGCCATCTTCCAGCCCGTATTCATTGACCGAAGTCACCTCGCCGTTCGCTGCAAACTCAATGGCCAATACCCGGCGGTCGATCACTTTGGCGGCAAAGAACGTATATTGCGACGTCTCGGTTTGCACATAATACCAACTACTGTCTTCCATAATGCCGGTGCTGGAAGGCAAGCCAATCAAAGCCAGCACCGTTTCGCGAGTCGAACTTCCCGGCACAATTTGCGAAATTTCGTCGGCTGTTGGGGCAAATCCATGCACTTGAATTGTCGGGGCGCAGGCGACCAATCCGGCAAATGCCGCGGCCATCACCAAACCAGCAGGCCGCACCCCGAGCTTTGCCATTCCACACCCTTGCAAGACATAGTATCCATGTTCACCTACCCCGCGCGAGACTTGAAATCAAGGAACCGCTGAGCACAGGCAGAGCCAACGACACCATGACCCAAACCCGCAATCCTGCATCGACACCGCTCGAATTCTCGCGACCTATCGAGGTCGCGCGCTTGAAAGGTACGTTTGGTCAAGATTTTGACATCAGCCCCAATGCCGGTGAAGCGGCAAAACTGGCTGCACTTTTCAAGGCCAACAAACTGTCCAAAGTCCGTTTCAGCGGCACGATCAAACCCTTTAACACCTCGGAATGGGAGTTGACCGGCAATTTAGGCGCAACGATTGTGCAGCCCTGCGTTATCACGCTGGCACCAGTCACCACCCGGATAGACACCAAAGTGCACCGCATTTTCGTGTGTGAAATCGCAACCCCTGACGCAGTCGACATTGATGTAACCGACGATGTTGATCAGGAACTCCTTGGCCCAACAATAGACCTTGGTGCCTTGGCCAGCGAAGAATTGGCCCTGGCCGTTCCCGAATACCCGCGAGTTCAAGGCGCGGAACTTCCGCCAACTCTTGATGACCTTGCTGACTCAAACGCGCAGATTCGCCCCTTCGACGTGCTCAAGGCGCTCCGCGACAGGTTGTCTGACGACTGAAACTGGTGCAGAAAAGACTTGCGGCTGATCGTTTTATCAGTATTTTCCCGGCTTCGTTTCCCGTCCGGGTTAGAAAGCGTGAACGTGCATGGTGCGCGGGTCGAAGATGCCGGATGTAAGGGTGCTGCAAGGCCCCGATTTGATAGAGGTCTGATATGGCAGTTCCCAAGAGCAAGGTCACCCGCTCGAAAACCGGTATGCGCCGCTCGCACGATTTTTTGGTTGCTGGCAACCCGAATGAGTGTGCAAATTGTGGCGAGTTGAAACGCCCGCACCACGTTTGTGCTGCTTGCGGTCATTATGACGGCAACGAAATTGTCGCCAAGGTCGAAGAAGTCGATCTGGACGAAGACGCGGCATAAGCCAGCCTCCTTCCCTGAATGAGCCAGAGCCTCACCGCAGTCGGCACTTTTCGGGCAGATAAAGTCGTTATTTCCATCGATGGGATGAGCGGGGACAAAGGTGCCCCCGCCATAGTCGGTGGCATGGCTATTGCCGCCGCCGAAAACCCGCAAATATTTTTCATCATCCACGGCGACGAAAAACAATTGCGACCGCTGATCGCCAAAGCGGTTGAATTGGCCGGGCGTACCGAGATCCGCCACACCGATAAAATCATCGCGATGGGCGACAAGCCGTCGCAGGCTATGCGCCAGGGCAAAGATTCATCGATGTGGAACGCCTTGGAAACCGTCGAACACGGCGAGGCCACGGTTGCCGTTTCCTGCGGCAACACCGGGGCCCTTATGGCAATCGCCATGCTGCGGTTGCGCAAAGTTCCCGGCGTCATTCGCCCCGCCATCGCCTGTTTCTGGCCCAAGATGGAACGTGAAGGTTGGAACGTGCTGTTGGACGTGGGTGCCGACATCCGCGCCGACGCCGATGACCTGTTCCAATATGCCATCATGGGCGCGTCCTACGCCCGCAACGCTCTGTCTACCGCCAAACCGCGCGTTGGCCTGTTGAACGTCGGGATCGAAGAGCACAAGGGCCGCTCGGAACTCCACGACGCTGCCGAAGCCATTGCCGCCATCGCCCCGCATTCTGATTTTGAATATGTCGGCTATGTCGAAGGCAACGAAATGGCATCCGATCGGGTTGATGTTATCGTGTCAGACGGATTTTCCGGCAATATTGCGCTAAAAACCGGCGAAGGCACCGCCACAATGATCCGCAAGATGACGCGTGACGCCTTCTCCTATTCCATCTTGTCGCGCATCGGGGCATTATTTGCCATGACCTCGCTCAAACGCCTGACAGCCCGCATCGACCCACGTAACGCCAACGGCGGGGTTTTTCTTGGCTTGAACGGCACCGTCGTCAAATCGCACGGTGGCGCTGATGCCAAGGGGATCGCAGCGGCAATCAAACTCGCGTTCTCGCTGGCGCAAAAAGGCTTTAGTCAAAAACTGGCTGCGCGTGTCGCCACATCGCTGGCGCTGCGGCAAAACATGCCCGCGAAAGCGGCAGAAAATTGACATGACAGTAACGCGCGCCGTTGTCATTGGCAGTGGGCATTATTTGCCCGAACGGACCATTCCCAATTCGTGGTTTCTCGACAAGGTCGATACAACCGACGAATGGATTATCGCGCGTACCGGTATCGAACGGCGACACTTTGCGGCTGAAGGCGAAAAGACTTCGGACTTGGCCATTGCCGCGGCAAACCGGGCGCTGGCAAATGCGGCAATTGGAGCTGACACGCTGGACGCCCTGATTCTTGCCACCGCAACCCCGGACCAGACTTTCCCCTCAACCGCTACACGCGTGCAGTCGGCAATCGGCATGAAACAGGGATTCGCCTTCGACCTGCACGCCGTCTGCGCCGGATTCATTTTCGCTTTGGCACAGGCCAATGCCCTGATCCTTGCGGGAACGGCAAAACGGGTGATGGTGATTGGAGCGGAAACTTTTTCGCGCATCCTCGATTTCACCGATCGGGGAACCTGCGTTTTGTTTGGTGACGGTGCCGGTGCGATTATCCTAGAAGCCCAACTAGGTTCGGGCAAAAAATCAGACCGTGGCATCCTGTCAACCGACCTCAATTCCGATGGGCAGTATAACGATCTGCTCTATGTCGATGGTGGCCCGTCCAGCACTCAAACTTCGGGCGTGGTTCGCATGGCGGGGCAGGAAGTGTTCAAGCATGCTGTGATCAAACTGGCAGAAACCGCTGAAAAGGCTATGGAAAAGGCGGGCGTTGCTGCCGACGATGTGACCTGGATGGTGCCGCATCAGGCCAATTTACGCATCATCAAATCGACCGCGCAAAAGATGGGGCTGCCCATGGACCGCGTCATTGTGACAGTGCAAGACCATGGCAATACTTCCGCTGCCTCTATCCCGCTCGCACTCTCTGTCGCCGCTGCAAGCGGCCAAATCAAACGCGGCGATCTGTTGTTGACCGAGGCAATCGGCGGCGGATTGGCTTGGGGTGCAGCTGCTTTGCGCTGGTAGCTTTCCGCTTACGTCGCTGTCTGCACGTCTGCCCGCAAGTCATTGTTATTGACTCTCTTTCGCCAGTTCCGATACGTTTCGTCAACGAACAAGGGGGACCGCCAGCATGAGCGACAATACTTTAACCCGTATGGACCTCAGTGAAGCCGTTTTTCGCGAAGTCGGGCTCAGCCGCAACGAATCTGCCGATCTGGTCGAAAGCGTGCTGAAACACATGTCCGACGCTTTGGTCAAAGGCGAGCAGGTCAAGATCTCTTCCTTCGGTACCTTTTCGGTCCGCTCAAAATCTGAACGCGTGGGCCGCAATCCAAAAACCGGCGAGGAAGTACCGATCGATCCACGTCGTGTTTTAACGTTCCGCCCGTCGCATTTGATGAAAGAGCGCGTGGATGTGGGCAACAAGTCCTGACCCGTTTCCAATGAAAAAGTCACCCGACGCGTTTCGAACAATCAGCGAAGTGGCCGATGCACTTGACGTGCCCGCCCATGTGCTGCGGTTTTGGGAAAGCAAATTTACCCAAATCCGCCCGGTAAAACGCGGCGGCGGCAGGCGATACTATCGCCCCGATGATGTGAACCTTCTCAAGGGCATACGCGAACTTCTTTATACCGACGGTATGACGATCAAGGGTGTGCAAAAAGTGTTGCGCGACCAAGGCAGTAAAAGTGTGGCTGCCGGCGCGGCCGAAGATTCGCCGGTCGCCGTTGTCGAGCCAGAAAAAGCAAAATCGGCTCAGCCAAACTTGTTCGCCGCCGAGCCGGAGCCGCTTAAACTTGACCAGCGCGTTGTGGCGACACCGCATCGACACGGCCTGTCGCCGACACAGCGAAAAGAATTGGCCAACATCGTCCAAGAGCTTGAGTCTCTGCGCGATTCGATGCGGAACTAACCGCTTGCCCCTTTTGTGCTCAACGCTATAAGAACGCCCAGTCGGGCTATAGCGCAGTTTGGTAGCGCGTTCGTCTGGGGGACGAGAGGTCGTCAGTTCAAATCTGGCTAGCCCGACCAATTAACGCCAGCAATCAGGCAACACATGAACGGCGTTCTTCCTTCACAAACCCTCCGCGCCATGCTGACCAAGGGCCAAATCGCCGTCAGCCAACCCATCGCTGAGGGCCAAATCCAACCCGCCAGCCTTGACCTGCGTCTGGGTCACAGGGCCTATCGCGTGCGGGCTTCGTTCCTGCCGGGGCTAGCTAAAAGCGTCGCGCAACGCTTGCCAGATTTCGCCATGCATGAGGTCGATTTGACTGGCGGTGCCGTGCTGGAAAAAGGCTGCGTTTATGTGGTGCCGCTGATGGAATCTTTGGCCCTGCCTGCCACAATCAATGCTGTCGCCAACGCCAAAAGTTCGACAGGTCGGCTCGATCTGTTCACCCGTTTGATCCTCGACGGTGGCACCGAATTTGATCGGGTTGATGCGGGTTACCAAGGCCCGCTCTTCGCCGAGATTTCCCCGCGATCCTTTTCCGTCCTCGCCCGCCCCGGCATGCGTCTCAATCAAATTCGCTTCCGCCACGGCCAGTCGATTTTGACCGATGCCGAACTCACCGCGCTCGACAAAGCGGTCGGACTAGTCAACGTACCAGCCCATATCGACGGCGGCCTTGGCTTTTCCGTTGATTTGCAGCCACAAACCGGCGGCATCGTCGGTTACCGTGCCAAACCACATACCGGCCTGATCGACCTCGACAAAATTGGCCATTACGAGAAAGCCGATTACTGGGAAGAAGTCCGCGCCGAAAACGGCCGCATCATCCTCGACCCCGGTGCCTTTTACATCCTCGTCAGCCGCGAGGCGGTGCATGTGCCGCCACAATGTGCCGCCGAAATGGCCCCTTATCTGGCAATGGTCGGTGAATTTCGCGTGCATTACGCCGGTTTCTTTGACCCCGGCTTTGGCCATTCAGCCGCTGGCGGCGGTGGTTCGCGCGGTGTTCTGGAAGTGCGCTGCCACGAAGCGCCATTTGCACTTGAACACAGTCAGATCGTTGGGCGTTTGGTTTACGAACGCATGGCGCAGGTGCCCGACTTGCTCTACGGCTCCAGCATGGGGTCAAACTATCAGGGTCAGGGTCTGAAACTGTCGAAGCATTTCCGTTAGCGGCCTAGTTTCAAATAGACGTCGCCGCGTTTGGCGACCGTCAAAACCAAAATCAAAAGTATGCCATTGTCCAGCGAATAGACCACCCGCCAGTCGCCGACTCGCAGCCGCCACCTGTCTTTCCATCCGGAAAGTTTTTTGACATCACCGGCATATGGGTCGTCTTCCAGCGCATAAAGTGCCGACTTGATTCTTTCATTCAAGGTTTCGTCACGAATCGCCTTTAGGTCCTTTTTTGCCTTGTTCGAAAGCTTGATTGTCCAATTCAAGGTTTACTATTCCCTCGGTCCAAAGACTTCTTCCATCGAATAAGAAACCCCGGTCTTCCGATACTCTTCCATCGCTTCCTCGGCCATTTCGCCCAGCGCCTTGTCTTCCATTTCGTCCAGCCATGCCACATCTTCCACCGGCACCAAAACCGCCACCGGTTTGCCGTGTTTTTCGATTGTCACCCGCTCGTGCCCGTATTGCACCCGACCCAAGATATCGGCCCATTGCAGGCGCGCTTCACTCATGCTCAAGGATTTGCCCATGATTTTCTCCGTTTTGTACATTTAATAATATATGCTAATAATGCACATATTACAACTATTACCCAATATGTGCAAAATACCGGTACTTTTCTTCTCGTTCAAGCACCGATAGCTTCCGCGCGAAAATTCGTCGGAGGGACCATGCCCAACACGCCCCCAACCTACTCGCGCATCCAATCCCTGCTGCATTGGACCATTGCTGCAATGGTGATCTTTCAAGTCTTGGTGAATCACGATATCGGCCGGGCCTATCACGCCGTCCACGACCAAACGATTCCCTCGGCCAAGGTCGCGCTTTGGGCCAGCATTCATGTTTGGGGCGGTACGTTGATCCTTTTTCTGGCGCTATGGTTAATTGCCCTTCGATGGACCCGTGGAGTTCCTTCCGCGCCGAATGACGAGTCTCGCTTCCTAAAACTTGTTGCGCTCGGCACCAAGATTGCGCTCTACGCCCTTGTGATTGGCTCACCGCTCACCGGGATCGCGGCGTGGTTTCTTGATGTTCGCGCCCTTGGCTTGCTGCATTCGATGGCCAATATTCCAGCCAAGTTGCTGATTTTACTGCATTTCTGCGGGGCATTGTATCAACATTTCGTTATGAAGTCGAATGTCCTAAGCAGAATTCTGCCCATCCGATAAATCGTAAACATATGCCATATTTGGGCCACGATTGCCACTTATCCACAAGATGTGCGAAGGAACCACAATATATAGGTGCCCAAGCGCAAATACTGGGCCAGTTCGTTCCCGTGTGGGGGCAAGAGAACGGCTTTCGGCCCAGAGTTCGTGTAAGAACCTTAGCGAGTGTTTGCGTGACAACCGGGACGGACCGGGCATCACATTGCCCGCCGCCCCGGGGGCGCACCAAAATGTTTCATAATTTCGCCAAAATTGTCAGCAATCTTAGAATGGTTGCGTAATTAGTGAGAGTGCCTGCAAAAATGTCCGAAGCTCAAGTAAATCTGCGTCGCCAGCCGCTACCAAACGCCAAAAGGCATTCCTCCGACAAATTCCGTTACTCGGGTGTCATGGTAGGCATCGCCGCCGCCGCCGCCTTGGCCTTTGCCTTCATGCTTCGCCCGGCGCCAGATGCCAGCCAAGAGAACACCCTAAGCGCCGCCGAGTTGCCGCAGATCAATTAGTTGCGCAAAACACAACGGGGCCCGCAGGGCCCGTCGATCTACCGCAAATCCGCTAAAGCTTAGGCTGCGGCTGCTTGATGCTGCCGTTCGCTTTCTTCCCGGCTCAGCGCCACCGAAGTGCGCACGCCGCGGCGCACGAAATCCATCATGCCTTTGACACAGCGCTCGGATGGATCAATCCCCGCGCACATCAATACTTCCCGACCGTCGCGCGAACGCGCCCAGCGGGCAATGACTTCTGCGCCATTGCCGTATTTCTTGTCATCCGCAATTGCGTCGTCGAGTGCCGCCAGAACCACCGCCGCAAACAGTTTTTGCGCCCGTGCACCCTGGTCGTTGGCAAACGCCGTTGAATCAACGTAATCGAACATTACGCCCCCTACATGGCTTTTCATTACTACTGGTAGTGCACTATGACAGTTTAGTGACCTGTCAGTAGTGCAAATAGCGCATAACTGCTCTGCCTCAAAGACATATCTTCGCCACAATTCAGATTTTTTTGACCCGGCAATTTCCCGCCTATCCTGCTATGTTGCACTGCAGCTAACGCCTTGTATTCGTGAGACGAAAGCCCTGAAGCGCAAAACTTAACTTTCGTTGAATTTCGGGTGTTTCAACGACAAGCCGCGACAATATCGCACAGGCGCGGCTTCAGGCGACATCGGGTGCTTTGAACAAAACCGAGCGTTTCATCAAGTATCTAGCGGCAATTGGTAGACGTGCGGCACCGATCGCGCGGGCATTGCTGCCCTGCTTTCCGGCATGCACCGAAACCGGACTGATTCCCCGCGCATCCAGCTCGGTCAGCGCCAAACGCGTTGCTGCCACCAACTTTTCGCAAACAAATATCGGGAAACCGCCATCGATAATTGCCGCTTCAAAGTCGATCACTGAACAGGCGGCGACGATTGCGATGGCAATATGACGGGCGGTTCCTCTGATCCATCGCTCCAATGGCGCACCCAGATTTTCCCAGCCATCGCTGTTTTGCCACAGGCGCGAAGGGTCTTGTCCGTCGTTTTGCAGCGCGGTTTCCAACAAATGGATCGAGGCGCGGTCGATCAGCGACACCACTTTCCCCGGCGCTTCGCCCACCGGCATTGCCCCCAAGGCCCCGGCATTGCCACTTGGTCCGGAAAAGACCGCATGGTTCAAAACAACCCCACCACCAATGAAAAAACCGACGAAGAAATACACGAACGAGGTGAACTCACGCCCCCGCCCCAAAGCCAATTCTGCTTCGCAGGCCGCCGTCGCGTCATTCTCCAGAAACGTTGGCAAATCCGTGACATGGGCCAATTCCGCCAACATGTCCACGTCGCGCCAAGCGTCCATCTCGGCCCGACTTGCACCAATTTGCTCGGTCCAACTCCACATTTCAAAAGGCATCGCTACCCCGATACCGGTCAAACGACGGCGCAATTTTTCCGGCAATTGTGACTTCAAAAACTCGGCACCATTTCGGGCGAATTCGACAATACGGCCGGGCAACGGATAGGCATAAGCCTCGCTCACCTGTCCGCGAATCTGTCCGGCAAAATTCATCAAAACCAAATCGGCGCTGCGCCGACCGATTTTCAGACCCAAAGAAAACACCCCATCCGGGTTCAAGGCCAGCGGAATCGATGGCTGCCCGACCCGACCTTTGACCGGCACCCCCGGCAAAACCAGTTCATCGCGCTCCAGCAACCGGGCAATAATTGTCACCGTTTGCGCCGACAACCCACTTCTCCGGGCAATTTCCGCCCGCGACAGTGCCCCTTCGCGTTGGATCAAAGACAGGACCAAACGCTCGTTATAGTCGCGGACACGGGCCTGATTCGAGCCGCCACCAAGGTTCATCACCTTGGTATCGCTGGTAAATTCGCGGTCACTTGCGTACGAGTCTGCCAAAATATTCCCCTGAATACCGCCAAACGTTGACTGCAAAAAATAATAAATCAACTGAATTTACTTATTGACAAATTGTCGCATTCCGTGTGGGTTTACCGCAGGTGACCGTGCCGATTCTGCCGGGCATCAACAATGGAAACTTCGGGAGGAAATCCATGAAACTTCACAGCAAACTTATGCTGTCGGCAATTGGCGCGGCCACTTTGGCATTCGCATCGACCACATCCGCTCAAGCTGCCGATCTGGCCTGCTTGATCACCAAAAATAACACCAACCCTTTCTTCGTGAAAATGAAAGAAGGCGCTGAAGCTGCTGCCACTGCATCGGGTCTCGACTTCCAAGCCTATGCTGGCGTGGTTGACGGCGACGCTGCTCCGCAAATCGAAGCGATCGAAAACTGCACTTCGGCCGGTGCCAAAGGTATCCTGATCACCGCGTCCAACGACTCGGTTATTCCGGCCCTGAAAGCTGCTCGCGCAGCTGGCATTCTGGTCATCGCTTTGGACACCCCGATTGGTGACCCAGACGCGACCGATTCGACCTTTGCTACTGACAACTTCGAAGCGGGTATCCTGATCGGCAAATGGGCTTTGGCTCAGCTTGGTGCCGAAGCAGCAAACGCCAAAATCGGCATGCTCGACATCAACAAAGACAACATCTCGGTTGACGTTGCTCGCGACACCGGCTTCCTCGTCGGTTTCGGCATCGAAGTACCTGATTTGACCGTTATGGGTTCGGAAACTGATGCGCGCGTTATCGGCCACGAAACCTCGAACGCCAACCCTGAAGGCGGCCTGACAGCTACTGAAACTCTGCTGTCCAAAGATCCGGGCCTGAACGTGGTTTACACGATCAACGAACCGGCTGCCGAAGGCGCGTTCCAAGCGCTCAAAGCTGCTGGCCGTGATGCCGACACACTGGTTGTATCGGTTGACGGCGGCTGCCCGGGCGTGAAATCTGTTCAAGGCGGCATCATTGGTGCAACCTCGATGCAGTTCCCGTTGTTGATGGCGTCCAAAGGCATCGAGGCAATTGCTGCTTTCGCCGCTGATGGCTCCAAACCAGCCAACTCCGAAGGCCTAAGCTTCTTCAACACAGGCGTCCAGTTGATCACCGACAAACCGGTTGACGGCGTTGCCTCGATCACTTCCGAAGAAGGCCTGAAAATCTGCTGGGGCTGATATTTCCCCTTGATTAGCAGTTGAAATGTGAAGGGCGGCTGATACAGTCGCCCTTCATACGTTAAGAACAACAATAATCAGGCCGGGGGACAAGATGAGCGAAACTGGCAATACCGCCAAAACGGGATCGGCTTTCGAATCCGAACTTGGCAAAGCCGACACAAGGGTGGCCACGTTTGATGTAACCGACGTGACCTTCTTGCAAAAATTACGCGCGTTGCTGCACACCTATCCGACAGCCATTCCGGTTCTGGTCCTCGTCCTAAGCATTGTCCTGTTCGCTTCGGCTGGTCGTGTGGACCCGTTCGACTTCACCTCGGACGCGCGGTTCATGACAGCAAATAACCTGTCGTTGGTTCTGCAACAGGTCACGGTCACCGGCATCATCGCCATCGCGCAGACCATCATCATCCTGACCGCCGGCATCGACCTTTCGGTTGGCGCGATCATGGTGCTGGCCTCGATTGTCATGGGCAAACTGGCGGTGGAACAGGGCGTGCCTGCTGAATTCGCCTTCGTGATCGGCATGGTCTCGGGTGGGATCATGGGCTACTTTAACGGCCTGTTGGTCACACGACTGCGGCTGCCCCCATTCATCGTCACCCTCGCCACGCTCTATATCTTTGCTGCGATCAAGCTGTGGTACTCCAAATCCGAATCGATCCGCGCCACCGATACCGAAGTAATCGCGCCAAAGCTGATCTTCTTTGGCCAAAAATTTCAACCCTTCGGTTTCGCTATCACTTATGGCGGTATCGCATTCATCCTGCTTGCCATACTTATGTGGTATATGCTTAACCGCACCGCTTGGGGCCGCCACGTGCATGCTGTGGGCGATGACCCCGATGCCGCGCTGATGGCGGGTATCCAAGTAGATAAGGTGCTGCGATCTGTTTACACCGTCGCTGGCTTCATCTGCGCCTTTGCCGCCATCGTGCTGATCGGTCGCGTCGGCGGCACCGTCACGCCGCTGGCGGGCGTCACCGCCAACCTCGACAGTATCACCGCCGTGGTGATCGGCGGCACCTCGCTGTTTGGCGGCCGTGGCTCGATTGTCGGCTCGGTTCTTGGTGCCGTTATCGTCGGCGTGTTCCGTAACGGTCTGTCGCTTTCGGGCGTTGATGTGTTGTGGCAAGACTTTACCGTCGGCATCCTTATCATCGCCGCCGTTGCAATCGACCAGTGGGTCAGAAAGGCATCCTCATGACCGAGCCCGTCCTTACCGCCCGCAACATGGTCAAGCGTTATGGCCATGTCACCGCGCTCGATCATTGCGACTTCGAGCTTTTCCCCGGCGAAATCCTCGCCGTCATCGGCGACAACGGCGCTGGCAAATCGACCCTGATCAAGGCGATTTCCGGCGCTGTCAGACCGGATGAGGGCACGATCACGCTAGACGGCAAAGAGGTGAATTTCCACTCGCCTCTCGACGGGCGGGAAGCGGGGATCGAAACCGTCTACCAAAACCTCGCCCTGTCACCGGCGCTATCGATTTCCGACAATATGTTTCTGGGCCGCGAAATCCGTAAACCCGGTATCCTTGGCCAATATTTCCGCCTTCTCGACCGAGCCGAGATGGAAAAACGCGCCCGCGCCAAGCTGACCGAACTGGGCCTGATGACGATCCAGAACATCGCCCAAGCGGTTGAGACCCTGTCGGGTGGTCAACGCCAAGGCGTCGCCGTCGCCCGTGCTGCCGCCTTTGCCACCAAACTGGTGATCATGGACGAACCAACAGCGGCATTGGGTGTCAAGGAAAGCCGCCGGGTGCTGGAACTGATGTTAGATGTAAAATCGCGCGGCATGCCGATCATCCTGATTTCGCATAACATGCCGCATGTGTTCGAAGTCGCCGACCGCATCCACATCCATCGGCTTGGCCGCAGGCTTTGCGTGATCAATCCAAAGGACTATTCAATGTCCGACGCGGTTGCCTTCATGACCGGCGCGAAAGTGCCGCCTGAGGCATTGGCGGCATGATTGAACAACTGGCAACGCGAATCAGCGCTGCCGCTTCCGACAAGCCTAGGTTTCTGGTCGGCATCTTCGGCCCACCAGCTTCGGGCAAATCCACGCTGGCCGCCGACCTTGAATCCGCGCTTGGTGCCGAATCCATCGCCGTGCCGATGGACGGTTTCCACCTCGACGATGCCATCCTCAACGCCCGCGGCCACCGCGCCCGCAAAGGCGCACCGCACACGTTCGACCCCGCAGGCTATCGCGCCTTGCTGGAACGCATCAAATCGGGCGAACCTGACGTCTATTTCCCCACCTTCGACCGCAGCCTCGAACTGTCCCGCAACACCGCCCGCGTCGTCACAACCGACCAGCGAATCATCTTGTGTGAAGGCAACTACCTGCTGCTCGACCAACCGCTTTGGCGCGACCTCAAACCCCAGTTCGACCTCACCATCGGCCTGCGGGTTTCGGTCGCTGACTTGGAAAACCGCCTGATCCAACGCTGGGCCACCCACGGCAAAACGCCGGACGAAGCCCGCGCATGGATCGCTGGAAACGACATGCCGAATATCAAGACAGTGTTCGAACAATCAGCCGAGCCCGACATCTGGGTAGACAACTATACCTAACCAGCTAAACCCGTCGCACCGCCCTGACCCACCAACTCGGCTGTTTAGATGAGATCAATTCAGCCGCCAATTCCGCATCTTTTTGCCGCTCAAAAACGCCAAAACAGGTCGCACCCGACCCGCTCATCCGGGCCAGTTCACAGTGTTTTTGCCCAGCCAAAGCCGCCAAAACGTCGCTTATCACCGGCACAATCGCAATCGCCGCGTGCTGCAAGTCGTTGCGCTGTCGCCGCAAGAACGCGATAAATCCGGCAAAGCCTTCCCAATAAAACGGCTCCATTCCAGCATTGTCCCGCGTTTTCAGGGTTCCAAAAATACTCGCTGTCTTAACCCTCACGCCCGGATTAACCAGCACCAGCCAAAAATCCGGCACCTCAACAAGTTCCACGAGTTCGCCAATTCCGCGCATCCGCTGCGGTTTGGGCGTCAAACACACCGGCACGTCAGCACCCAAAGCCAATGTATCCGGCAATTGGCGACCCAAAACCCGTGCCAGCAACCTTAACGTTGCCGCTGCATCCGCCGACCCGCCGCCAAGGCCCGAAGCAACCGGCAGATTCTTTTCCAACCGAATCGGCCCGTCAAACCCCATCAACCCAGCCGCACGCAGCACCAGATTGTCACCTACAAGCACATCCGCAAACGTCCCGCTCACGGTCAGCGGCGCTTCACCGCCCAATGAAACAACATCCGCCACATTGGCAAACACCACCAGCGAATCCAGTAGATGATACCCATCCGCCCGTCGTCCCGTGACGTGCAGCGTTAGATTAACTTTGGCAAATGCCCGCTCAAAAGGTTCAGCCGCCATCCGCCGTCGCGGCCGGCGCAGCGGCTTCCTCGGCCAATACCACGTCCAAACCAACGTCCAACTTGTGGCGAACACGGTCGGCAATATCTTCGTCCGGGCCAAAGGACAGCGCGCGTTTCCATTGGAATTCCGCTTCACGCTTGCGCCCAACCATCCACAAAACGTCGCCCAAATGGTCGTTCAAAATCGGGTCCACCGGCAACAATTCCACCGCCCGCTCCATCGGCTTGACCGCTTCGGCAAATTTGCCCACCCGATACAAAACCCAACCCAGCGAATCGGTGATGTAGCCATCTTCAGGCCGCTGCGCGACGGCCTTTTCGATCATCGCCTGCGCTTCGACCAAATCACCCTTTTTCTCGACCAGCGAATAACCCAGATAGTTCAGCACCAACGGCTGATCGGGTGCCAAAGTCAGCGCTTGGCGAAAATCCGCCTCGGCCTCTTTCCAGCGATCCAATCTTTCCCGGGCAATACCGCGCGAATAATACAGCGCCCAAAGTTGCTGGCCGGGTTCGGACAATTGGTCAATCGCCGCAGAATAGGCCGCCTCGGCCTCGGCATAATTCTCGACCGCACGGAAGGTATCGCCAAGCGCAATGCGCACTTCAACCGCTTCGGGCGCGGCCAAAGCCAATGCTTTCAAAACTTCGGTCGCCGCATCGTTCTTGCCACTCGCATTCAACGCCCCCGCCCGACCAATTTCGCCGCGCAAATGGTTGGCGGAATCCGCCGGAATCTCGCCATAGGCCAAAGTCGCCAAGTAAAATTGGCCCTGTTGTTCCAATATCGCCGCCGTCAAAAGTCTGGCATCGTCCAAATCGGGCTGCACATAACCCGCCAAACGGGCGTAAAGCAGCGAATATTGGTCCGCCTGCTCGCGGCTCAAAGCATCGGCCAATACCAACATCGCATCCGCCGAACCTTCCGCGGGGCTGGTGATAATATCAAACGGCACCTCGTCGCCGCGCAGCAAAGCCGCGCGCAAAGCCAGGAACGAGGCGTCACTGAACCCGGCCTTGAAGCCCTCTTCCGCCACCGCAATGGCATCGTCGCGGCGCTCCAGTTGCGCCAAAACTTGAATATGGGCGATGAATGATCCGCCGTTCAGCCGCAAAGGTTCACCCTTGGCACCGGTTGCCAACAGTGTATCCGCCCGCTGAAAATCTCCCGCCAGCGCGTACATCAGCGCCTTGTGATACTGGCCAAACAATTCCAAAGTGTCGTTGCCTTTCAGCCCGTCAAACACCTTTTCCGCCTCGCTGATATCGCCGATCCCGACTTCGGTCCAACCTTTCAGCAGCCCGAGCAGAAGCGGGTTGAAGCCAAAACTGTCATCCGAAAGGTACTTCTTGGCCTCTTCGTATTTCGCTTTGCGCAAAGCCTCCGACAACATAACCAATGCGGCTAGTTGATTGGCCGGTGCGCTTTGCAAAACTTCGCGCGCCATGGGCAGCGCCGTGGCAAAATCGCCCTTGGCAATCGTCGCGCCCAACGCATGTTGCAACAACAATTCATTGCCCGGATCACCCACCAAGGCGCGGGTATAATAATCCGCCGCCGCTGCATGGTCGTTGCGCATTTCGGCCTGAACCGCCGAAAGATAGTCGCCTGACAGGCTTTCCGCCGTCGCCGACTGGCCCAAAGCCAGAATCAGCAAAATAATACCAGATCGAAGAATTCGCAAAATCTACTCCTGTTATCGTTGCCTTGAAACTAGTCGTTGCAACGAAAGACATCAATCGCCCGCAATTCCCAATCACATATTCGGGTAGTTCGGCCCCTCACCACCCTGCGGCACCACCCAAGTGATGTTTTCGCTTGGATCCTTGATGTCGCAAGTTTTGCAATGCACGCAGTTCTGCGGATTGATCTGGAATCGCGGATTACTGCCATCGGCATCGCGCAACACCTCGTAAACCCCCGCCGGGCAATAGCGTTGCGCGGGTTCGGCAAATTCCGGCAAATTGACCCAAATGGGGATTGTAGGATCGCGCAAGACCAGATGACAAGGCTCATCTTCGGCGTGGCTGGTGCCGCTAAACGCCACATTGGTCAGCCGGTCAAAACTCAGTTTACCATCCGGCTTGGGATAGTCAATCTGCGCATATTCCTTGGCCAAACCAGTCGCCGCCGCGTCAGTCTTGCCATGCTTCATCGTGCCAAACAGGGTGAATCCAGTGACATTCGCCACCCACATATCCAAGCCACCCAGTACCAGCGAAGGCCACAGCCCCCAACGCGACCACATCGGCTTGACGTTGCGCACCCGCTTCAAATCCTTGGCAATTGGCCCGGACCGCAAATCCGCCTCATAGGCGCTCAACTCATCGCCCGACCGACATGCCCGCAAAGCCGCAAACGCCGCCTCCGCCGCCGCCTTGCCGCTCAACATCGCGTTGTGATTGCCCTTGATCCGCGGCACATTCACCAACCCCGCCGCACAACCCAGCAAAGCGCCACCGGGGAACACCAGTTTCGGGATCGACTGCCACCCCCCCTCGGTTATCGCCCGTGCGCCATAGGCGACGCGCTTGCCACCCTCCAGTACCGCCGCAATCGCCGGATGGTGCTTGAATCGCTGGAATTCCATATAGGGATACAGATGCGGATTCTTGTAATTCAGATGCACCACGAACCCGACATAGACCTGATTATTCTCCAGATGATACATGAACGACCCGCCACCAGCATTGCCGCCCAGCGGCCAGCCCATCGTGTGCGTCACTTGGCCGAGACGATGGTTTTCCGGCTTCACCTCCCAGATTTCCTTCATCCCCAGGCCAAACTTCGGCACGTCATGCCCCTTGGCCAGATCAAACTTCGCAATCACCTGCTTGCTCAGCGACCCGCGCACGCCTTCGGCCAGCATCACATACTTGCCGTGCAGTTCCATACCCGGCTCATAACCCGGCCCCGGTGTGCCATCCTTGCCCAGCCCAAACTCACCGGCGACGACGCCCTTGACCTCACCCGTATCACCATAAACCAGCGCCGAAGCGGCAAATCCCGGAAAAATCTCCACCCCCAAAGCCTCAGCCTGCTCGGCCATCCAACGGCAGACATTGCCCATCGAGACGATGTAATTGCCGTGATTGCTCATCAACGGCGGCATCGGAAAATTCGGGATGCGCAAATAGCCCGCCGGACCCAATACCAAAAAACGATCTTCGGTCACTTCAGTCTTAATCGGCGCGCCGCGATCCTTCCAATCCGGTATCAGCGCGTCCAGCCCGCAGGGGTCCAGAACCGCACCTGACAAGATATGCGCCCCGACTTCCGAGCCCTTTTCCAGCACCACAACCGAAATATCTGCATCCAACTGCTTCAACCGTATCGCCGCCGCCAACCCTGCCGGACCCGCTCCAACAATCACCACATCATATTCCATCGCTTCGCGGTTGATTTCGGGCATCGGGCTTCCTCCAAACTGATCCATCTTGCGTAACCCGGCGCGACCCTACGGGTCAACGCGACGCATTGCGCCAAACAGCTTGAAGCCCGCTGCATCACCGAATAATGTGCGCGAGCGAATGCAATCCTGAAAGCAAACGGACTATTGGTTCCGGGCACCGACAAAGCCGGGGATGGAGAAAGACATTGGAAAAAATACCGCTGACCGCTACAGGCTTCGCCGAGCTAGATGCCGAGTTGAAAAAGCTGCGCTCCGCCGACCGCCCGGCAATCATCCGCGCCATCGCCGAGGCCCGCGAACACGGCGACCTTTCCGAGAACGCCGAATACCACGCCGCCCGCGAAAAGCAGGGCTTCATCGAAGCCCGCATCAAAGACCTCGACGCCATCATCAGCCGCGCCGATGTGATTGACGTGGCAGCACTTTCTGGCACCATCAAGTTCGGCGCCACCGTCAAACTGATCGACGAAGACACCGAAGAAGAGAAAACATATCAGCTTGTTGGCGAAGCCGAAGCCAAAATCGAGAAAGGCCTGCTCAACATTCGTTCGCCCTTGGCGCGGGCGCTGATTGGCAAAGACAAAGGCGACAGTATCGAGGTTAAAACCCCCGGCGGCGACAAATCCTACGAAATCCTCAGCATCAAATTCGTCTGATGGCCACTAGGTCGCGCCTGCAAAAATCCCTCGCTTCGCGCCCAAATCAACTGGCCCTTGTGGCCAGTTTGCTTTGGGCAATCATCTCTCTTGCCTATGGCTATGGCTACGGCAGCGCAGGCATCGGGCGCGGTTACATTGGCACCATGCTGTTTATCGTCACCTTTGCCGTTCCGATTGCCTTGTTCTGGATCATTGCTCGCCTATCCCAGCAATCAAGCCCAACACCGCCGCAACCCATCTCCAGCGCCGATGACATTGACACCATGCTTCGCGCTGCCCTTACCCCAATTGAACCCAGATTTGATCGGTTCGACAAAGCCTTGGCCGAGGTTAGCAAGCAAACCCTCAGCATTGCCGAGTCGATGTCCGTCATCACGCTGCGCCTGAACGCCAATCGTTTCGTGACGGCCGCTCGAATCGAGCCACCCATCGCGCCCGAACCGCAAGCCGAGCAGGAACAACTTCCACTGGTTTCCACCCAGCCACAAAGCGCTATTGGTCCGACTATCGCCGACATCATTCGCGCCGCCAATTTTCCCAACAATGACAATGACTTTGAAACCGTCAACGCCATCAAACAAGCGTTGAAAAACCGCAACATGGCGCAACTTCTGCAAGCCGCCGAAGACATCCTCAACTTGCTGGCGCAAGACGGAATTTATATGGACGACCTGCACGTCGCCCCGCTTTCCGCCGCACAGTGGCGGGGATTCGCCACCGGCAAACGCGGAGCAGACGTCGCTTCCGTCGGCGCAATCCATGACCAAGCTGCCCTGACCAAAACCCGCGCTCGCAGCCGCAAAGATCAGGTCTACCGCGACACGGCGCTGCACTTCCAACGCAAATTCGACGTGATCCTCGGCGATTTCGCCCGCCACGCCACCGACACCGAAATCCTTGCGCTGGCCAACACCCGAACCGGTCGGGCGTTCATGCTGATGGCTAGGGTCAGTGGGACGTTTGATTGAACCTTAACCTGCAGAAACTTGCAGCCGAAATCCAAGTGCCTTCAACACACCCAAAACCGTTCCGAATTCCGGGTTACCTTTCGGACTCAGCGCTCGATACAGACTCTCGCGCGACATCCCCGCCTCAGACGCCACCTTGCTCATCCCCTTCGCCCGCGCCACCACGCCTAATGCGTCTGCAACAAAGGCGGCATCCCCGCTCATCATGGCTTCGCTCAAATAACCAGCCAGCGCGTTTGCATCGTCCAGATATTCCGCGGGATCAAAATTCGTCGTCTGTAGCGTCATTTGAGCTTTCCAGTATCATTGATTTCGCCCGCAATATGTCACGTTTCTGGCTGGTTTTGTCACCGCCGCACAACGACAAGACAATCTCATTGCCGATTTGCCGGTAGTAAATCCTGTAGCCAGGACCAGTATTGACACGCATTTCCCAAACGCCAAGACCAACCGGTTTCGCATCGCCGAAATGTCCAAATCTAAACCGCTGAATCCGCGCAGCAACACGACCTCGGCCAACGCCATCTTGCAGTCCTGCCAACCATTGCGTGAAAATGCGCGTTTGCCGAATCTCTGGCATGCTTGTAGCCTACAGGCTACGAAAAATCAATGTCATTCGGCAAATGTGCTCGATTTCAATTAATTGAATGTTAAGTGCGACTAGCGATCCCACCTCTTCATCGCCACCCCATCCTCAACCCTTGCATCCACCCACTTAGCATCAGCACCAACGCCCTCTTTCTTCCAAAAAGGTGCTTCCGACTTCAGATAATCCATCATGAATTCCGCCGCCTCAAACGCGGCATGCCGGTGCGACGCTGCCGCTGCAACCAAAACAATCTGCTCGCCCGGTTGCAAAACGCCATACCGATGCGCTATCAAACTGGCCTGCAAGGCCCATCGCGAAACCGCCTGCGCTTCAATCCCCGCCAAAGCCTTCTCCGTCATCCCCGGATAATGCTCCAACTCCAACTGATACTTTCCGCGCACGATGCCGCTGAAACTAACCAATGCGCCAATATCGCGCCCACGCAGCGCCGCCAACTCGACCCCAACGTCGAAATCACCCGCCTGGACCCGAACGCTCATCCGCCAGTCATCGGCGGAAAGAACGCCACTTCTTTGACACCAATCAAAGGCGCGTCAAACGACGACAACACCTGATCCACCGCCACCCGCACCGATTTCATATCGGCAAATGCCAATTCATAGCGCGGCTCGCGGGATCGCAATTCATCGACCAGATCTCGCACCAAAGCAGCCGAGGTCGCTACATCTTCCCCCGGCAGTCCAATCCGCTCTCGCAGCCAAGCGAAATACAGCACCCGCATCACAACTCGTCTTTCAGATAGGGCAGCGACTTGCGGAAATAATCCCATCCCGTCACCAGCGTCAGCACTGCTGCTATCCAGATCAGCACCAGTCCGGCGATGGTGAACCACGAACTCAGTTGTTTGGCCTTGATCAAACCAAACGTGTCGGCTTGGGTCCGGGCCAACACCTGCTCGAATATCACCGGGTCCATCTGAAATCGGATGGCACGCAGATTGTCCTGATAGACCCCCGCCAGAAACAACACACCAATGGCAAACATCTGCGTCGCGGTTTTCCATTTCGCCAGCGGCGTGACTTTCAGCATTCCGGCTTTGGTGCCCAGAAACTCGCGCAGGCCTGAAACAAACATCTCGCGGAACAGAATGATCACCGCCGGAATCAAGATGACGATCTGCCCTTGCCAGCCGCCAATCAGCAAGGCCAGCGCGATCACCACCATCACCTTGTCGGCAATCGGGTCCATCATCCGGCCAAAGTTACTTTCCTGCTTCCACAGCCGCGCCAGATAGCCGTCCACATAATCGGTTGTTGCCGCTGCAACAAAAATCACGAAAGCCAAAATGTCGGCGACGGGTGAGTGGAAAATGATGAAGGCCAACGCCACGAAAGGTGCCGCCGCCAACCGCAAAACCGTCAATATGTTTGGTAATGTCCAGCGCATTTCATTCCCTGCGGCGTAGCGCCGGTCAATGTGTCCGGTCCCGCTTGACCATTGTTTAACCGCTCATGTGCGGCTTTGGAAGACCCGTGCACCGCAGGGATTTGAACGGCAACTCCTAACCCTCGCCATGAAAAAACCCATACACCGCCTCTGCCATCGTCGCTGAAATGCCACTAACCGCCTGCAAATCCACCAGCCCGGCCCGCGACACCGCCTTGGCCGAACCGAAATGCTGCAACAACGCCCGCTTTCTAATCGCCCCGATTCCCGGCACCTCATCCAGCGTCGTTACCCCAATCGCCTTGGCACGCTTGGCGCGATGGGCACCAATGGCAAAGCGATGCACTTCATCGCGCATGCGTTGGATAAAATACAAAACTGGGTCTTTGTGGGGCAAAGCAAACGGCTTTTGCCCCGGTCGATGAAATTCCTCTTTCCCCGCATCGCGATCCACACCCTTGGCAACGCCGACGATCTCGACATCTTCAACACCCAAATCCGCCAACGCCTTCGCCACCGCCGAAACCTGCCCAGCCCCGCCATCAATCAACAGCAAATCCGGCCAAGTGCCCAAATCACGGTCTGGGTCTTCCTTCAGCAGCCGCGAAAACCGCCGATCCAACACTTCGCGCATCATGCCAAAATCATCGCCCGGTGTAATATCGGTGCCCTTGATATTGAACTTGCGGTACTGCGACGGAATAAACCCCTCTGGCCCGGCCACGATCATGCCCCCTACCGCGTGCGCCCCTTGGATATGCGAATTGTCATAGACCTCGATGCGCTGTGGCACCGATTCCAGCCCAAATACTTCGGCCAGCCCTTCCAGCAGTCTCGTCTGCGACGCGGTTTCCGCCATGTTGCGTGCCAAGGCTTCACGCGCGTTGCGAGCGGCATGGTCCACCAGTTGCGCCTTTTCACCCCTTTGGGGCACCATAAGCTCGACTTTCCGCCCCAATTGCGTGCTCAAGGCATCTTCCATCAGGTCTGTATTCTCGATGCCATGCGACAGTAAAATCAGCCTTGGCGGCGTCTTGTTGCCATAGAATTGGCCGAGGAACGCCTCCAAAATCTCCTCTGGTTCCGCCCCGGCACCGGTGCGCGGAAAATAGGCGCGGTTGCCCCAGTTCTGGTTGGCGCGGATGAAAAACACCTGCACGCAGGCCTGCCCGCCGTCTTGATGCAGCGCCACGACGTCAGCCTCTTCCACCCCAGCCGGATTGATCCCCTGCACCGCCTGAACCTGCGTCAATGCTCGGATGCGGTCGCGCAGCGCGGCAGCGCGTTCAAATTCCAGCGCCGCACTGGCCGTGGTCATTTCCGCCGCCAAATGCTCCTGCACCACGGTCGATTTGCCGGTCAGGAACCGAGTCGCATCCTCAACCAAATCGCCATAATTTTGTGGCGATATTAACCCCACACAGGGGGCCGAGCAGCGTTTGATCTGGAATAAAAGACAAGGCCGCGTGCGGCTTTCAAATGTCGAATCCGAACAGCTTCGCAACAGAAACGCTTTCTGCAACTGGTTCAATGTTCGATTGACCGAACCGACCGACGCGAAGGGTCCAAAATACCGACCCTTCTCTGATTTCAACCCGCGATGTTTCTTGATCTGCGGAAATTCATGCGCCTCGCTGACCAAAATGTTGGGAAACGATTTATCGTCGCGCAGCAGCACATTATAGCGCGGCTTCAACTGCTTGATCAGGTTTTGTTCCAGCAGCAGTGCTTCAGTCTCCGTCGCCGTGGTTAGGAACATCATCGTCACGGTGGCCGAAATCATTCGCGCTATCCGCGCCGAATGCCCTATCGGCTTGGCGTAAGACGCTACCCGCTTTTTCAGATTTCGCGCCTTGCCGACGTACAAAACCTCGCCCTTGTCATCGAGCATGCGATAGACGCCGGGGTGTCCCGGCAGCCGCTTGAGGTAATCTTGAATAACCAAATGCCCGCGCGGTTTCGGTTGCGCCGATGTCGAAGCTCCATCTTCGGCAAAACCGGCAGGTTGTAGTGTTTGGTCATCGCTCCCGCTCATTGACGCATTGTCCTTTGATTCGTCCTCTCGCTGCGCCGAAGTCTATCGCAACGCAAGCCCAAACCTGTCCACGATTTCTGTGGATAAGTCCGTGCGTAAGTTTCGCCGAGCCTTCCAATTCTTAACAGAACAAGGGGTTTTGTCGGATTGCCTATTTTTTAGGCACTTTTGCAAGCCATTGATTTCCTGACATTTTATTTTGTCCACCGGCTAAATATGTGAAATTGCTGACAGATTTGTGACGATGGTTACGAAAATGTTACCGACGTGGACAAAACGAATCGCGCATAAGTTGAATTGCCTTTGCGGCAGGAATTGCAACCCTATTCGACTCCTAAAACGTCGGGCGTTTGCCAAGCCAAATGCTGCCCGCCGTCGACGCAAAGCAACTGGCCCGTAACCCCCGGAGAATCGAGGATGAATTGCAGCGCCGTCACAATTTCTGCCGGATTGGCCCCGCGTCTTAGGATGGTGGCGCTTCGTTGATTGGCGAAATGTTCGTCGCTCTGCCGCGATCCTTGCAGAGTCGGCCCCGGTCCAATCGCATTCACCCGAATGTTGGGAGCCAGCGCCTGCGCCGATGTCTGCGTCAGCGCCCACAGCCCCATCTTGGCCAACGTGTAGGTCATGAATTCCGGCGTCAATTTCCGCACCCGTTGATCGATCATGTTGATGATCACGCCCATCGCCTCGTGTTCACCTGACCCCTGCCAAGCTGGAACCTGACGCGCGAATTCCTGCGTCAGCACAAACGGTGCCCGCAAATTCGAACCAATATGCCGGTTCCAACTTTTCAACGTCGCCGACTTGATCGTGTCATATTCAAAGATTGAGGCGCTGTTCACCAACAGCGTCAGCGGTTTTCCGAGTGCCGCACTTGCCGCCCCAACCAACGCCGCACTCGCGCCTTCATCCAGCAAGTCCGCCTGCACCGCCGCAGCCCTAACGCCCAGCGCTTGCAACTCCACAACCAACCCAGCCGCCGCCGCGCCGCTGCTGGCATAATGCACCGCCACATCCCAGCCGTTTTCCGCCAAAGCCACACACATTGCCCGCCCTAAGCGTTGCGCTCCGCCAGTCACCAAAGCTGCGCCCGGCGTCACGGCTTACCCCCGCATTGATGCACGCCATTGCCGATCAGATACACCCCGCACTCCGGGCATTTGACCGCGTTTTCGATCTTTGGTTTTTTATCAGGCGTGCGCCATTTGCCGATCAACGCCAGTATAACCATTGCAATCAAAAACAGCGTGGCGGCTTTTACCAACATCTCACAAGCCAAACCTTTGCCACAGGATCCGATCCTCCACCGCGCCAATCACATCCGCGGCCCCCGGCCCGCCCAACCGTTGAAACAGAGTTCGTTTCTGCCCAAGCACCACGAAATTCACCTTGTCGCCATACAGTGCCTTCATCGTCGGCACCAAATGGCCAAAGCCGTCGATTAACCCCTTGTCAATCGCCTCTTGCCCGACCCAAATCTCGCCGGTGAACAAATCGTCCGCCAGTTTCGCCCCGCGTCGCGATTTCACGTGCTCGATGAAATTCTGGTGGATCACGTCCAACAGCTTCTTCAGCCGCTCCACATCTTCTTTCTTCTCCGCCTTGAAGGCATCCAACATCGACTTGGACTTTCCCGCAGTATAGACGCGTCGTTCGACGCCATATTTACCAATCAAATCTTGCAGACCAAATCCCGCCGAAATCACCCCGATTGAGCCAACTACCGAACTTGGGTCGGCGTGGATCGTATCGGCGCAACTGGCCAGCCAATAGCCACCCGATGCCGCGACATCTTCACAAAACGCATGCACGGGAATGGAGTGTTCATCCGCCAAACGCCGTATCCGCGCCGCCACCAGCGCCGATTGCACCGGTGACCCACCAGGCGAGTTTATCGACAAAGCAACTGCCTTCGGCTTGCCTTTGAACGCCCGCTCGATCACCGGCCCCATCGCCACGTCATTGATCGAGCCACCACCAAGCCGCGAGCTTTGCGCAATCACCCCGTGCAGGCGAATGACGGCAACATTAGTTTTTGGAAAAATTAAGTTCATTGGGTTTTTCATTCCGCTCATTTATGCGTTGCAACCAATGGTGGCAAGCACTGGCGCTTGACCGCAGGTCGCCGAATTGCTCTATCCAAGTGATGAATTCGCAAAGTCCTGCCATACCCCTGCCTTTGACCGGCATAAAAGTTCTCGAACTCGCCCGCGTTCTGGCTGGTCCGTGGATGGGTCAGACTTTGGCCGATCTGGGTGCCGACGTGATCAAAGTCGAAGCGCCCGATGGCGACGAAACCCGCAGCTGGGGTCCGCCATTTGCCAGCGACGGCGCTGCCGCCTATTTCCATGCCTGCAATCGCGGCAAACGCTCGATCGCGCTCGATTTCAAAGACCCCGGCGACCTTGCTGTTACCAAACAACTCGCCGCCAGTGCCGACATCGTAATTGAAAACTTCAAAGTCGGCGGCCTTGCCAAATTCGGTCTCGACTATGCAAGCCTGTCGCAAACCAACCCCGGCCTGATCTACACGTCGATCACCGGTTTCGGCCAGACCGGCCCCTATGCCCACCGACCCGGCTATGATTTCATCATCCAAGGCATGTCCGGTTTGATGGACCTGACCGGCGAACCCGATGGTGAGCCGCAAAAAGTCGGCGTCGCCTATGCCGACCTGTTCACCGCCGTCTACGGTGTCATCGCCGCCCAAGCGGCACTGATTCAACGTTACAAAACCGGCCAGGGCCAGCATATCGACTTGGCACTATTTGATACGCAAGTCGGCGTCCTCGCAAATCAGGCCACCAATTTCTTCTGGTCCGGCAAATCCCCCCGCCGCATCGGCAACGCCAACCCCAACATCGCGCCGTATCAGGTGTTCTCGGCCAAAGACGGCCCTTTCATCATCGCTTGCGGTAACGACGGCCAGTTCGCCCGACTGTGCGACGTGCTGGGTTTGGACCTGCACCAAGATGCCACTTTTGCCACCAACACAAACCGCGTTATCCATCGCACCGCTTTGACCCAAGCCATGGCCAAACCCATCGCCCAACGAACCCGCGCCGACTTGCTGGCCGCATTGGAAACCGCCGTTGTCCCCGCTGGTTCGATCAATACGGTCGCCGAAGCCTTCGCAGACCCGCAAGCTTTGCACCGCCACTTGGCGCATGAAATTGAAGGTGGCACCTATCTTGCCAATCCGATCCGAATGTCAGGTGCCAAGCTTAAACAAGACACGCGCCCACCAAAGTTAAATGAACACGGGCCCGAAATTCGTGCCGCCCTCAACACAAGCAACGGCTGGATAATCTGACATGCAAACCAAACCCCTTGGCCGCACCAATCTACAGGTCAGCGCAATTTGCCTTGGCTCCATGACTTGGGGCACGCAAAATACCGAGGCCGAAGCGCATGAACAAATGAGCTTTGCCGCTGATTACGGGGTGAATTTCATCGATACGGCGGAAATGTATCCCACTAACCCGCTCAGCCGCGAAAAAGCGGGGCTGACCGAAAAATTCATCGGCACTTGGCTGAAATCCAACCGCCACCGCAACATGATTATCGGTTCCAAAGTCGCCGGTGAAGGCAGCGCCGTGGTGCGTGACGGCGGCATCATCACCGGCAAAGTCATGCGCCAAGCCATTGAGGCCAGCCTGAAAAACCTGCAAATCGACTGCATCGACGTTTACCAACTGCACTGGCCCAATCGCGGCTCTTACCATTTCCGCAAAAGTTGGACATTTGACCCCTTTACCCAACCCAAAGGCATGGCCGATCACGTCGCCGATGTACTAGAAACCGCCGAGTCCTTGCGCCGCGAGGGCAAACTCAAATACATTGGTCTGTCCAACGAAAGCGCGTGGGGCGTGATGCAATTCGTGCAGGTGGCCGAAGCCAACAACCTGCCGCGCATCGCCTCGATTCAAAACGAATACAACCTGCTCTACCGGACATTCGACCTTGATCTAGCCGAAGTCGCCCGTCACGAAGACGTCGGACTGCTTGCCTTTTCGCCCCTGTCGGCTGGTATGTTGACAGGCAAATACCAGCAGGGCCACATCCCACCCGGCTCGCGCCGCTCGATCAATCCAACCCTGAATGGTCGCCATAACCCGCGTTCGCTTTTGGCGGTGGAAGATTACAAACGCGTCGCCGCCAAACACGGGTTGGACTTGGCACAAATGTCGCTGGCTTTCGTGCTGTCGCGCCCATTTGTGACCTCGGTCATCATCGGGGCGACGACGATGGATCAATTGCGCCACAACCTGAAATCCGCCGAACTACAATTGGCCAAAGAGGCCGGTGCCGACATCGCAGCGATACATCGCCAAAACCCGATGCCGATGTAATTGTTCGCCGCGACGTGACGGCAAGTGGCCAAGGTAACCCTCCCGACGCCCGAAATATGTGTATTCAATAAGTTGGAGCAGAAGCGCGACACTCGCAGAAAGTTCAAATTATCGACGCCTTGCCATGACTTCGACCACATTCTAAGGTCCAAATTCGGACCGGAGCCACAAAATGTTGAACAGTCGCCTTCCTGCCTTCATTCGTAATTCCTATGAATGTTTTGAATGGAAGCACGCGAGCGCAATCCTGTCGCAGGATTTTCCGTCCGAATGGGCCGATTTGTTAGCTGTGCTGACAGCACTAAGACTTAAGAAGTCGTGGATCGCTTCGGGTGGCGGTAACAAATCCAAGCTAGCCAGTTTTATTGATGGCTTTCTGTCTGAAAGAGGTTGGGTGGAAAAACAATTCCAGACGGCTATTGAAGTTGATGGCACGCGGCTCGATTCTCCAACCCATAAAGTCGATTGCTTTAAGAATTCCGTGGCGCTTGAAATCGAATGGAACAACAAAGACCCGTTTTTCGACCGCGATCTGAACAATTTTCGTCTGCTTTTCGACCTTAGGGCAGTAAGCGTCGGCATCATCATCACCCGATCCGACGAACTTCAAGACATCTTTAACGGTCTTGGTCGAGGATCGTCTTATGGCAACTCGACCACGCATTTGTCGAAACTATTGCCGCGAATTGAGGGCGGAGGTGGCGCAGGCTGCCCTTTGTTGGTGTTTGGCATCACCAAAGCACTTTTCTTGGAGGACGACAAATGATGAGCGCAGCCGACGACTTGCTGGAAAAGACTGGCAAGGTCAAATTTCGCACTGTCCTAGCTGATCCGCCGTGGCAATTCCAAAACCGCACTGGGAAAATGGCACCCGAACACAAGCGGCTTAGCCGCTATCCGACGATGTCGTTGCGGGAAATCTGCGACCTCCCAGTAGAGGCGATTGTGGCCGACCCGGCTCATCTTTACTTGTGGGTGCCCAACGCTTTGCTGCCCGATGGTTTGAAAGTCATGGAGAACTGGGGCTTCACCTACAAAAGCAACATCATCTGGTACAAGATCCGGAAGGATGGTGGCCCAGATCGGCGCGGTGTGGGTTTCTATTTTCGCAACGTCACCGAAGTCTTGTTGTTTGGCGTGCGCGGCAAGAACGCCCGCACATTGCAACAGGGGCGAACGCAGGAAAATATCATCTCCTCGCAGAAGCGCGAACACAGCCGCAAACCTGATCAGCAATACGCGCTGATCGAGGGGTGTAGTAGCGGCCCGCGGCTTGAACTTTTTGCGCGAGGTCCGCGTGTCGGCTGGACGGTTTGGGGCAATCAATCAGAGGAATACGCGCCGACATGGACCACCTATGCCAATCATTCGCAGGCAAATGTGGTTCCTTTGGCGGCGGGGTCAAAGCGGCGCTAGCGACGCCTGATGGGCAGGCCGTTTTTGGAGTTATAGCTTCGGTTCCGGTCAACTGTTCCTACGATACGTCAATTGGTTAACGGCCTCTGCAAGTCCCCCGAAAACCGCTGTCAAACTCCTCAATATGGGCCAAAAACAGCTACGGATTGTCCCCGGAAATCGACGGCATTAACCTTTCACGGCTCCCCTTCTCCATTTCACGGAGAAGGTGGTCCGAAGGGCCGGATGAGGCCACGCCAAACAGTAAACAACTAGTTAAAATATTTTTTTATATCAAGCAATAACAATGCTTTACGCGTTCTGGCACGCGTGCGTGAAAATCACCCATACATCTCCTCATACCGGTCAAACTGTGCCGAGAAATAGCCGATGCCTTGGGTGACGGACTTTATTTCCCCCGTCAAGGCATCCAAGGCCGATCCCGGCACAGTGGCGCGGAAAATATCCCAGCCTTTGGCATCGGGATCCTGATCAAACCCCAAGACCTGCCCCCGATGCCCCGCCACCAAAGGGCCCATCGAACCGGTAAAGGCTGAGGGAATATAAAAGGAAACCTGATAAAACGGCTGCAATTGCACCGGTCCTGCCGCGATCAACGCATCATGCGTGCCCATCCGCCCGGCAATCCGAAACGCCATGTCCGACGAATCCACCGCGTGACTGCCACCATCGGTTAGCGTCACCGTCAAATCAATCACCGGATACCCCAGCGGCCCCTTGGTCAAAGCCTCGCGCACCCCGGTTTCCACCGCCGGAATATAGTTGCGCGGCACCGCACCACCTTTGACGATCTCGTTGAAAACAAAGCCCGAACCGCGCGGACCGGGCTGCACGTTCAGGCGCACGTCGGCGAATTGTCCGGCACCGCCGGATTGTTTCTTGTGGCGATAGGGCAACTCCAGCCCTTTGGAAATCGTCTCGCGGTAAATCACATGCGGCACCGATTCCACCACTTCCACACCAAAAACGTCGCGCAAACGCGCGTGAAGCTGGCGCAAATGCAGCGTGCCTTGGGTGCCCACCAATTCCATGCCGGTGTCAGGGTCTTGCCGCACCGATAGTCCCGCATCATCTTCAGCCAGCATTGCTAAGGCTGAAGCCAGTTTGGCCGTATCCTTGTCATTGGCCGGTGCCAGAACACGCGTCAAAATCGGTGCGTGAACCTTGCGCCATTCCGGTGCCGGTTTCGCCTCGCCGGCAAACAGAACTTGCCCAGCCAGCAAATGATCCGATTTCACTGCAGCCACAACTTCACCCGCCTCAACCGTCCCCTTCGCCGCCCCGTCTTGCCCATGCGCCGCGCTCAACTGCCCCGGCACCCGACCACCTAATCCCTGCCCGGCGGGCAAAGCATCCAGCGCCCGCAGAAGAACTGTTTTGCCCACATGTTTCTTATGGCTGGCGTGGAAAGCCACAGCCAACGGTGGCCGCGAGCCGGTTTGATCGGCTAATCGCGCCCTTAAAACGCTGGCATCCGGCGCTTCGTGGCGCAAAGCTTTCATCACCCGATTGATCCCGTTGCCATGGCTGGCCGCGCCCATCAGCGCTGGGATGAATTTGTTTTCCCGGAACAACCGGGCACATATCGCATATAAAGCCCCCTGTGCCGGTGTGCGATCCTCAATCAATTCCTCCAGTAATCCGTCGTCAAATTCCGACAAATGCTCCAGCAATTCCCCGCGTGCCTCGTGCTCGCGCTCCGACATTTCCGCTGGCATTTCGATCAGTGCCGACGGCCCGCCCTCGCGGTATTTCCAAGCCCGTTCCGACACCAAATCGACCGCGCCCACGATGATCCCATCTTCGCGGATTGGCACTTGGCGCACCAAAATTACGTGATTGGCAAAATCCTGCAAAGCCGCCGCAATCTCGCCGACGCGGCCCTCGGCTTCGTCCATTTTGTTGATGAACAAAATCACCGGCACCCCTGCAGCTTCGGCCATATGCAAATAGGGTGATGCCAAAGCCGCATCTCCCGCACTTGGTGCCACACAAATTACTGCAGCATCAGCGGCCAACAAAGCATCCATGGCGCTTGGCAAAAAGTCCACCGAACCGGGGCAGTCCAACGCAGTCCATTTCTCACCCAAATGGGTGAACGCAGCAACGCGCAACTCACCAGCGCCAGCCGGTGGCAAGGCCTTACCCTCCAAAGCGCACATGCGATCCACCAAAGTCGATTTCCCGGTATTAGCGGCACCGAGCACCGCAAAACAGCGTGCCATAGCGTCCCTCCTTGTTCCCGCCCAAGGTGTCTACCGGCACAAGCACCGATATCCGGGCGTGTTTCTGTTTGGGCAAGGATGCCCCAGCCAAATCACTTTGTCTGCATGATTCCTGACTGTTGGTCGCCGCGATGCTGCGTTATTCTGCGCGAAAGGGGAAATCATGCCAAACACCGTCGACCCGTCGCTCAACGTCCTTGGCCAGCCGCTGAAGGAATGCTCACAGAATCCCAAAACCGGCTTTTTCCGCAATGGCTGTTGCGACACTTCCGATCTGGACCGAGGCAGTCACACGGTCTGCGCAGTGATGACAGCCGAATTCTTGGCGTTTTCCAAAGCCGCAGGAAATGACTTGTCAACGCCGCACCCCGAATTTGGCTTTACCGGCCTCAAACCTGGCGACCAGTGGTGCCTGTGCGCTGCGAGATTTCTCGAAGCCTATGAGGCTGATGCTGCCCCGCGCATTCGCATGAATTCGACGCATCTCAAAGCGCTTGAAATCGTGCCGATGGACGCATTGCGCGAAATGGCAGTGGAGCGGAACTAAGCGTTCGCCGTCTTTGGCTGGCGATCTCGAAAGGTCCGCGTCGCCCACATTCCCGCCAACATCGCGGCGAGGAAGATTACCACGCGCGAATCCATGAACCCCAACGCCGGGATGGCCCCGCCCGGACAAAAACCGGTTATACCCCAACCGACGCCGAAACCGATGGAACCAAGGACCAAGGGCGCGTCGATTATCTTGCTGGTCGGCAAGGCATATTTTTCGTCAAGCAGCGGTTTTGCCCTTGCGCCAAAAAGCAGCCGATAGCCGACAAATGTCGTGGCCAAAGCCGACCCCATTACCAACAGCAAACTGGCATCAAACGTGCCCGCGACATCAAAAAAGTTGATGACTTTTGCCGGGTTGGACATGCCGGAAATGACTATTCCGGATCCAAAAACCACACCGCAAATCAGTGCTGCAAATAGTTTCATCTCAACCCCCAATCACATGACGCATAACATAAACCGTCACAAAAGCCGCAGCCATGAAAGCACATGTTGCCACGATGGAACGCGGCGACAGTCGCGCAATACCGCAAACCCCATGCCCGCTGGTGCAGCCATTGCCATAAGTCACACCGACGCCGACGATCAGTCCGCCAACGATCAAAGCCACGTTGGAAACCGGCACCTCAAACCCGGTTTGCACGCCGATAAGTTCCAGCAAAACCGGTGCCGATATTGATCCAGCCAGAAACACCAGTCGCCATGACGTGTCGGCTGAATAGGGTGGTAAAACGCCCGCCAAGATCATCGTCATCCCGGCAATCCGCCCCAACAGGGCCATCAGCATAACCGCTGACAGGCCAATCAAGCCGCCACCGACAAGTGCAGCAATCGGCGTAAATTCGGTAACCATCGTCAAAATTCCCCGCGATTTTCTGTTACTTACGCATTCATAACAGGTATTGCAGCACACTGAGCAACAAAAGAATTTTGCACATAATTAACGCACCAAAAGCGAACAATTGTGCATTGGCGCTACTACAATTTGGAAAAGTTTTTCGCCGCAATCGCCCTGCCTGCAGCAACGCCCGACGCCCAGGCCCATTGAAAATTGAAACCGCCCAAACATCCGGTCACATCCACAACTTCGCCGATGAAATACAGGCCCGGCACGGACCTTGATTCCATCGTTCGGGCGTTCAGACCCTCGGTATCGACACCGCCCAAGGTCACTTCTGCCGTGCGGAAGCCCTCGGTTCCGGTCGGCGTAACGCACCAATTTGCCAAGGCACCAGCCAATCTTTCCAGCTTGGAGTCTGACAGATCGGCGATGTTGCCCGCCAAACTTTCAGCATTCAAGAAATATACCGCCAGCCTTCGGGGCAAATACTCGGTCAAAATATTCGCGATATCCCGACGGCCATTGTCCCTGCGCGCGTCTTTGAATGCGGCAAGAAAATCCACCTTCGGCAGCAGAGCGACTGTCACCGGCATCTTTTCGCGCCAATACGACGACACCTGCAAAATCGCCGGTCCCGATATTCCGCGATGTGTTATCAACACTGCTTCGTCGAAACTAACGTCGTTGCAAGTAACCCGAGCGTCGCAAGAAATGCCGGCCATCGCACGAGTGTCGCGCAATACATCTTCGCCAAAGGTGAGCGGCACCAGCGCCGGTCGGGTTTCCATCACCTGGTGACCAAACTGCTGCGCTACCTGATAACCAAACCCCGTCGCCCCCATTTTTGGGATCGACTTACCGCCACTCGCGACAACCAAATTTTCGCAGGAAACTTCCGTTCCGTCCGACAATCGAATCGTGAACCCACTCTCGACTTTTTCAATCTGTTCCGTTGACACGCCCAGTCGCAATTCTACTTGACCCCGCGCCATTTCACTTAAAAGCATCGCAATAATTTGCTTGGCCGATCCGTCACAAAACAATTGCCCAAGGGCCTTTTCGTGCCAAGCGATCCCGTGTTTTTCAACCAAACCCACAAAGTCCGCTGGCGCGTATCCAGCCAAAGCTGATTTGGCGAAATGCGGATTGGCGCTGATGAAATTCCCCGGTCCACAGTGCAAATTGGTGAAATTGCACCGCCCACCGCCAGATATGCGAATCTTTTCGCCCGGCGCAGCGCAGTGTTCGATAACCAACGCTTTGCCGCCAGAAGCCGCTGCATAAGCCGCGCACATCATGCCGGCCGCACCAGCGCCAATGACGACGGTCGCGTAATGGGGCGTCAACTGGCTTTTGCCAACATCTGCTCCTGAATGAACCTGCGTTCCATCGCCAATCCTGCCCATTCATGATCATCGGGACCATCGTAAATCAACGTATAGGGCCCGGCGTAACCAGCCCGTTGCGCCGCTGCGATGCAAAAGCCAAAGTCATCTTTATCCATCGCCATTCCCGCGCCGAAACTGCACTTCGCGTGGCACAATTCGGCCCGTGCAAAGACCGAACCTAGGTCGGCATATTTCGTTGCGCCGTGCCAATTGCCGGTGTCGGCCAGAAATCCGACCTCGCCCGCCAATTCATCAAGAACGTGGTGCACTTCCGCTGGGGACGACAAAAGGTCAAACCAATTTTCAGTCACGACGCGCACCCCAAAATTGCGTCCGATCGAACCCATCTTGCGCAGTCCGTCTACGGACATCGCTATCGTTTTGGAGTTTGGTTTGCTTTTACCGGCTATTACCCGTGCGTTCTCGGCGCCAATTTCTGCCGCCGCTTCGATCCATTGTTCTATCCAATATTGATCGCGTATGGCGGTGGATGGATCGGTCAAATCGCCGGCGTCAATCAACAAAGTTTGGATAGTCACCCCCGAACTGGCGAACGAATTGCCGACTGATCGAAGATATTCCTTTTCCAAATTGGCCAAGTGGAAATGACAAATTTCGACTCGCTTGAAATCGTGCAGCGTCATCTGACCGGGCAGATCGATCAGTTCACACGTCCCTTCACCCCAAGTCGGCTGCGGCGCTGCGCCTGCAATTTCGCCCGGCCCGTTGGGATGCGAAATGCCCAACAATCGGTGCAGGCTCCACGTTGAAACGGCGAATTCGTTTGGCATTGATTGATGGCTCCCAAGTTTGCCTGTGTTTGTAACAGAACACAGTTGATTGCAAAAGCGGAGGTGTTCACGGTGCCAAAGGCTATTCCTCGCCGTGAACGTGCGGCAACGCCGGAATTAACCCCGCCCTCGCCCCTATCTTTGTGCCCGACGTTCAGGCGACTTGACGGCGCACATCTACGATATGCGCCACCTCAAAATAACCTTCGCGCACTGACTTCTGTAAAGGAAACTCAAATCAACTTATACTGCTGGGCCTTGTTGCGCAGGAACGGCAGGCCTTTGGTCATGACCTCGTCATGACTCTCGGCGACCTGACGCCAGACCGACAGGCCATAGCCCAATTCGGGCGGCATGTTGATGAAACTTTCCATCGCCAATCCGCCTTGGAATCCAATCGAACGAAGACACGCGAAAATCTCGTCCCAGTCGCAAGTGCCCTCACCCGGCGTGCCACGGTCGCTTTCGGATAGGTGGATGTAGCGGATGAATTCGCGCGCATCCAAAATTCCGTTGCCCGCACCTTTTTCTTCGATGTTCATGTGGTAAGTGTCGAGATGGATAAAGATGTTGTCCGCCCCGATCCTCTCGATCATCGCCACTGCCTGCCAGCCCGTGTTGATGAGGTGAGTCTCATAGCGGTTGACCGGCTCAATACCAAAATCGAGACCGATCTTTTTGGCGTATTTCGCGGCGGCGTCCAAGGTGCGGGCGACATTGCCAAGTTCGGCTTCCGTCGGTGGAAAGCCGGTGCGCTCGCCGATACCGCCATAAGTCACGCCCGACAGGGCCAGTGCGCCACATTCCTTGGTCTTATCAAGCGCTACCTTCAGATATTCGATGGCAAGATCAGGCTGGCGCGAGGCCCAGCAGCGTTCCGGCAGACCCAGCGAGCAGACGGCAGTAAGGCCATGCTTTTCCAGCAATTTCGCTGTGTGCCGCGCATCAATCTGCGTCGGTTGCAACATCGGTATTTCGACGAAATCAACGCCGTAGCTTGCCGCCCCTGAAATGGCCCGTTCGGCCCCTAGGCGGTCCCAATTCATTGTCCACATGCTGGTGTGAACGCCAAAACCCTTCATGTCAGTTTCCTCCGATTGAATTGAATTTCCAGTTTTGCTGCGGCCCAGCGCAGCATCATCACGCCGATCAGGAACAGGCCCCAAACCGCCGTCGCGAGGTGTTGGTTGGCCCCCAGCAGGTTCATGCCCGGCGATAATACCTGCAAAATGACCAGCGCCAGCACGACTGGCAGCACTCGCCCTGCCCCACCGAAGGGGTCAACGCCACCCAGAAAACAAGCGAGGACGGTGACCAACAAAATCGCCTCGCCGTGGCCGACTCGGACCGAGTTGAAGCGGGCGGCCATAAGAATACCGGCCACGGCACAAAGCAAACCGGAGAAGAGATAAATCAGCACCAAAGTGCGTTTGGTATGCAAGCCGGAATATTCGGCAGCGCGAATGTTGGAGCCGACCATGTAAACCGCAAAGCCGTGGCGGGTGCGGCTTAACAAAAGGTGCCACAGTAATGCGCAAGCCGCAAAAAGCCACATCGGCACAGGCACCCATAAGAGATTGCCTTGACCGAGGTAACTAATGGCGGCTGGGAACCCCGAAATGTCACCGCCGCGGGTTAAGAATTCGCCCAACCCGCGCAGAAAAATCATCATAGCAAGGGTAACAAGGATGGGATGCGCACCTACCTTGGCAATGACCAGACCAGTCACGCCGCCCGCAATCGCCCCGACGATGAGCGCCAGCAGGCAGCCCACGATCATTGACCCGGATCCGGCATCAGGGCCACCGTTGTTGAGCAGTACCCAAGCCAAGGTCAGACCGGAGAAATTGGCAGTGTAGATTATCGACAAGTTGATCCCGCCCGACAGGATCGGCCCCAACGTGGCAAGGGTCAGAATGCCAAGGACTGGCATCTGAAACGCCATCGATTGGAAATTGGCTTCGCTGAAAAAACGAGGCGTCAGGGCTGCGAATAAAAGAACTGTCAATACGAGGAACGCCGTTAGCGGCAGAGTTCCAAGGCCGAACCTTTTGTTCAAATTAACCAAAAAGTTCATTTCGCCGCTCGCTTTCTGGACGGTGAGGTCAGCCCGATGTTGGAAGTCGAAATTGCAATGAGGATCGCAGCCCCAATCACCATTTTGGAGGCGAAGGGCGAAACGCCCAATAAGTTCAGGCCGTTCTGAGTAATCGCCACGAACAACACGCCCAACACACTGCCAGTGACCGTTCCCTTGCCACCGCCAAGGCGGGCGCCGCCCAAGACCACCGCCGCCAAAACTTCCAATTCGCCTCCGGCCAGGGCATTGGGCACAACCTCGCGGACAACGTTGATCTGCATCAGCCCGGCAGTCCCAGCCATCAGGCCCATCCAGCCATATGCCACGCCCTGCATTAGTGCAACATTGACCCCCGCCCGCCGGGCACCCTCGGGGTTGGCGCCAAAGGCATGCAGCTGACGACCAATGCTGGTATGGCGCAGCAATATCCACGTCAGGATCAAACAAACTACCATTGCCGCGACCGACAGGTTCAGTTCGACCCAACTGCCATCCGCATTTTGGTGTTCAAACAGGAAAACCCGCGCGGTCCACCACGACGGAAGGTCGTAGATAAATTTTCCGCCGCTGAAAAACATTAAAAAGCCAAAGAACGCGTTGAAGGTGGCAATCGTGACAACGATGGAAATAATCTTGAAGCCGCGGATCAACCAAGCGTTGATCAAGCCAAGACCGATACCAAGCGACCCGCAAACCACGATCCCCATCAACCAGTTGCCGCCACCCATGACACCAAACAGTTTGGCGGCAATGTAATGCACTACGGAAGACGCAACGGCAAAGGAGATGTCGATTCCGCCCGCAATCAGCACGACCAGCAGGCCAACCGCCCAAATCATGTCGACGGCATTGTTGTTCAAAAGCGAGCTGAAATTTCCGGCGGTGGCAAATTGCGGGCTGGCAAATGACAGAATGAAACAGATCAAGGACAGCACGGCGGCGAGGCGCAATTCGATCGCATGACTGCGGACGAAGTCACGCATAAACCGCGCCTCCAGCGCCTCTAATGTGATATCGGAGGGCACCAGAGTGTCCAAAATGCGGCCTCCAGCAAGGTGCAGAATTCGGTCGGCGTTGAAGTAAACTTCTGACGCCTCATCCGAGATCAGCAGGATCGCCAATCCCTTTTCGGTAAGGTCGCGGACGATGCGGAAGATGCCCGCTCTGGCCCCTACATCGACGCCGACGGTGGGGCTATCGAGGATCAGTAGCCTCGGCTTGGTCGCCAGCCACTTTGCCAACACGACGCGCTGTTGATTGCCGCCAGACAAAGTGGAAACTGCATCTGCGGGTTGGCCAAGTCTGATACCAAGCGATTTGATCCAGTCCATCACCAGTTTTGACTTAAGGCCGGACGATAGCAGGCCGGGCGGCGATTCAAGCCCGGGCAAGACGGCGACCGAGATATTGTCTTCAATCGACTGTTTTCGATCAAGTCCAAGCTGCAATCGGTCTTCCGACACATAAGCGATGCCCGCAGCAATAGCTTGGCGAATGGAACGCGGGGTGTGGGCGGCGCCAGTCAAAATCATTTCACCACGATCCGGCTTATTCATCCCGATCAGTGCATGGGCAATCTCGGTGCGACCGGCACCAATCAGCCCAATCATGCCCAAAACCTCACCGGCGCGGATGTCGAAAGAGATGCCGTCAAACTCGCCGTCGCGGCCAAGGTTCTGAATAGACAGAACGACATTTGCGTCATCGGCGGCAGGCTTCAAAATGCTATGTTCAATCGCAATTCCGGTCATTAGCTCACCCAAGCGGCTTTGCGTCATGCCTTGGGTGGGCCAGACGCCAACCAGCTTGCCATCGCGCAGCACGGTTACGCGTTCAGCTACGTCCAGCACCTCGGCCAAGCGGTGGCTGACAAAGACCACAGCCACGCCGTCGTCTGATAATTTGCGCACGATGGTCAGCAGCGCGTCGGTTTCGCTTTGGGTCAGCGAGGCAGTAGGCTCGTCCATGAAAATAAGTCGCGTCTGGCCCATCAGGGCGCGAGCGATGGCCACGATCTGCCGCTCGGCAATCGGCAGCGTTCCAAGAGAAGCCGATAGGTCGATGTCAACGCCAAGGCGGGCCAGTACGGTCGCGGCATGTGAACGCATTGCAGTGCGGTTGACGCGGCGGGGAAATGGACCGACGATTTCGTCAAAGGTGATATTCTCCGCCACGCTCATACGGGCGAAAAGGGCAAGGTCCTGCCAGATAACGGCAACTCCCAATGCGCGGGCCTGTGCGGGAGAGATGTTTTTGACCGGCTGACCGAACAGTTCGATTTCAGTCCCCGCGTCAGGTACATAAACGCCGGTGATGATTTTGATGAAGGTGCTTTTGCCGCAGCCCTTTTCGCCAGCCAAGCAATGGACTTCACCCCGCCGCACGTCGAAATCCCCATTGTCCAAAGCTTTCGCGCCGCCAAAACTTTTGGTGACGTGCCGCAGCCGCACAGCGGGTGGGGCAGCTTCGGGCAGTGTCATCGGCGGCTCCGGATGCTGTATAGAGGCGGGCGCAACGGCTATTTGCCTAATCTTCAGGCTCGTGGGTTGCGCAATGCGAAATCTGGTTTGGTCGCCCTATTGTTACCTGATCACGACAACAGGTTCTTTTCGCGTCTCAGCCAAAGCTTCGCCAGCGAAGCGCGCGAACGCGGATTGTGCCCAGTCATCGTTGCCACCCATCGCAACCCGGAAGAGGGACGAAGCACGGCCATAGATTTGTTGGCCGATGCTATCGACCAATTGTTTATCGCCGGGGCACAAGAGCCAGACGCCATCAGCAAGATATGCCACGATGCCCAACTGCCACATGTGTTCATTGACCAACCCTCGTCGCAAGCTCCTTCGGTTGTCACTGACAATCGCGAAGGTGCACGGGGTCTGACCAACTTGATCTTAGGGTCGATGCCCAATAAGCCGTGGACAGGTCGCGAGGGAGTGTATTTTCTGGGTGGAAACGCCGAAAAATACGCAACCGGACGTCGCATCGAAGGGTTTCGCGCCGCCATGCGTGAAGCAGGTGCGCCCTGCCCAGACAGCCATATCCTGCCTTCTACTTATGAACCGGAAAAAACGCGCGCTGCCCTTAGTGGCTTGCGAGACAGGCTTGGCGGGCTACCTGCGGGACTGTTCGTCAATTCGATTTCGTGTTTTGAAGGCGTTCTGGAATTCTTAGGCGGCTTGCCGGAAGCCGAAATCGCCGGATGCGTTCTGGGCTGTTACGACTATGATCCGCTGGCGTCGCTCCTGCGCTTCCCCCTGCATATGGTCAGGCAAAGGCATCGAACGTTAATCAAGACCGCGTATCAACTGCTGGACAGTACCACCGAACCGACATTGTCCGTCGTGCAACCGGAAATCTATCCGGCACGCCCGCGGAAATGAATTCGCCAGCTTTGAGGCTCCGCCGTTGATATGCACAATTCTGGATAGACTCCAACTTTGCCAATGATATGTGACGGTGAAACCGACGCGCCACTAACGTAAGGGACTGCAGATATGTCAAAGACAAAGCTCAATGTCGGCGTTTTAGGGTGCGGCCCAATTGCACAGGCTGGGCATTTTGAAAGCTGCACCAAGGCGAAGAATGCCCGGCTTTACGCGATATGCGATGTGGCGTCGGATTTGCGCGAGCGGATGGTGGTCACTCATGCGCCACAAAAATCCTATGACGATTTTGCCAAGATGCTCGCTGATCCCGACCTTGACGCGGTGATCATTGCCACTTCAGATGCCTTTCACGTTTCCGCTTCAATTTTGGCGCTGGAGGCAGGCAAGCACGTGCTCTGCGAAAAGCCACTGGCGATGGGGCTGGAGGAGTGCGAAGACCTTGCTAAAGTCGTAGGCCGCAGTGGCAAAGTGTTTCAAGTCGGCCATATGAAACGCTATGACATCGGCCTGCAGGAAGCCAAGCGCTTTATCGACGGCGAAATGGGTGAGATAGTCGCGCTAAAGGCGTGGTATTGCGACAGCACCCACCGCTATGCCATGACCGACGCCGTGCAACCCTTGATCGTCAAATCCGCGCAAGCCCGCAAACCGCCCGAGGACCCAAAGGCCAACCTCGAACGCTATTATATGCTGGCCCATGGCAGCCATCTGGTAGACACCGCCCGTTATTTCGCCGGTGACATTGTGGCCGTGAACGCCCGGTTGTCGAAAGACAAGGGCCTATATTGCTGGTTCATCGACACCGAGTTTGCCTCGGGAACATTAGGTCATCTCGACCTTACCGTGGCCGTCAGGATGGACTGGCACGAAGGTTTTCAAATTTACGGCCAGAACGGCTCGGTCGTCGGAAAAACCTATAACCCGTGGTATTACAAAACATCCGAGGTCGACATTTTCCGCGAAAAAGACGGTGCGTCCTACCGGCCGCTGGGGGCGGACGGCCATTTCTACCGCCGCCAAGTCGAAGGCTTCGCCGAGGCGGTGCTAAACGGCACGCCCCAAACCGGTGCCGACATCGGTGACGGCATCGCCTCGGTCCGCGCTATGTTGGCCATTGCACGTTCGGTGTCAGAAGGTCGCAAGGTGCGCCTCGATGAAGTGGCCGGAAAGTTATGAAACTCGGCATCTTCGCCAAGACTTTTCCGGGCCGCGACCCGGCCACGGTTCTGAACGCCTCCGCCAAGGCAGGCTTTGACGGGGTCGCTTACAACATGGCCTGCTCGGGCCTTGATGCCATGCCCGACAGCATCACCGGAGACCAGGTCACCGCCATCACAAATGCCGCCCGTGACGTCGGCCAATCTATCTTCTCTCTCTCAGGCACCTACAACATGATCCACCCCGACCCTGCTGTCCGCCAGCAGGGTCACGCCCGTCTAGACACTTTGGCTACCCATGCTCGCGCGATCGGCACCAACCTCATCACCCTTTGCACCGGCACCCGTGACTTGGCCGACCAATGGAACCACCACCCCGATAACCAAACATCCGAGGCGTGGGATGACCTCCTTCGCTCCTTCGAATTCGCCATCCAGATCGCCGAAACCCACGACATCCTCCTAGGCGTCGAGCCGGAATTAGCCAATGTCGTGAATTCCGCCCAAGCCGCGCGCCGCCTTATCGACCAGATGCAAACCACCCGCATTCGCATCGTCCTTGACCCCGCCAACCTGTTTGAAACTGGCGACCCCGCACCCCTGATCGAACAGGCCATCGACTTGCTCTCCCCTGAACTGATCATGGCTCATGCCAAGGACCGCGACTCAGGTGGCCAGTACATCACAGTAGGGCGGGGAATCGTGGACTTTGACCATTTTATCAAACGTCTCACCCAAGCAGGATTCCAAGGTCCAATCGTCACCCACGGACTGAGCGCTGAAGAAGCCCCGACAGTGGCCCAATACCTGCGCCGTTGCCTGCCATGAACGGTTACGTCCAACACATCGTTGCCTCAAACCTCGTCGCCCAAATCCAACCCGGCACCGCCCCGCTGGTCATCTTCCAACACGGCCTCTGCGGGGACGCAAACCAACCCGCCGAAGTCTTCCCAACAAATCAAGGCTTCCGCCACGGCGTCCTTGATTGCCGCGGCCACGGCCACAGCCCTTTAGGCGACACCGCACACCTTTCTATCGCCACCTTCACAAAAGACCTCACCACTCTGATCGCACATACTGGCAAACCCCTAGCTGTCGGTGGCATTTCTATGGGTGCCGCTATCGCGTTACGCCTTGCCGTCACCCGCCCCGACCTTGTAAACGCGCTAATTCTCTCGCGCCCGGCCTGGGTCACCCAAGCCGCCCCTGCCAATATGCAACCCAATGCCGAAGTGGGCCGCCTGATTGGGCAAGGCGAGCCCGTCGCCACCTTTGACGCCGGCATAATTGCCCAAACTCTTGCCCGAACGGCCCCCGACAACCTCGCCTCACTGCGCGGCTTTTTCGGGCGCCAACCGCTTGAAACCACCGCTGCCCTGCTGACCCGCATTGCCGCCGACGGCCCCGGCATGACCGAGGCGCAACTCAAGAGCCTGAAACTTCCCACAATCATCATCGCCACGGCCGAGGATGACATCCACCCTCTGACCCACGCCCAGCACCTTGCAAACCTGATTCCTGGCGCACAATTGGTCATTGCCCCGCCCAAAGGCCGTGACCGCGCCGCCCATATCGCCACCGTTCAATCTGCCATTCTGCACTTCCTGAAAGGACTAGTCTGATGCCCGCCGTCCAATGGTTCGACGCCCTGCCCAAAACGCGCTGCTTGGCCGAGTTTTCGCTCTGGTCCGCCAACTTGATCGCTCTTGATGCCGACCTGACCCGCGTCGGAACCCTTGTCGACATCTACCATATCGACGTCTCTGACGGAGCATTTGCTCCGACTATCCTGTATTTTCCCGATCTCGTCGCCGCTTTACGAAAACGCAGCGATATCCCCTTTCATGTCCATTTGATGGTCGAAGACCCGATCCTTCTTGCCCAAATCGACCAATTCGCCGAGGCCGGTGCCGACCTGATCAGCATCCACGCCGAAAACGCCAACGCCAACTTTGCCATCGCCCTTATCAAGGCCAAAGGGCTGCGTGCGGGGATCGTCCTGAAAGTGGATACCCCCGTTGAGGAAGCCGCGCCCTTCATCGAAGACCTCGATTTCCTGACGCTTTTGGGCACCCGCATCGGCGTCAAGGGGCAAGGCCTTGACCCTGCTGCACCGAGCCGACTGCAGAAAGCCAAGACCCGGATCAACGCCCGTAAAAACCCTGGCCGCTGCGTGCTGGCGGCGGATGGTGGCATTCGTGAGGAGACCGTGCCCTTGCTGATCAAATCCGGGGCCCAAACCGTCGTCTTAGGCTCGCTTGCCTATGGTGACCCCGACCTCGCTGCCCGCATCACTTGGCTGCACGGTCTGCGCTGACCATGACCCCGCAAAATACTCTTGGCATCGACATCGGTGGCACCCGCCTGCGCGCAGGTATCGTCTCGCCTGAGGGCATTGTCCTGACAAGGGCCGAAGGCATCACCCCTTCCCGCTCCACTGGACAAGCGGTGGTGGACGAACTGGCCAAGGTGGTCACGCAAGCGCTGCAGGGCCATGACCGCAGCGCCATTTTGGCCGCGGGTGTCTGCGCCCCCGGCCCGTTGGATGCTGAAAAAGGCATCGCCCAAGCCACCCCAACGATTGATGGTTTTCGTAATTTTCCCATCCGCGACCGGATCGCGGACGCTATCGGCCTACCTACTTTCCTTGAACATGACGGTCACGCCTGCGCCTTTGGTGAATGGAAATTCGGCGCAGCGCGCGGCACACAGAACATGGTCTATGTCACAATCAGCACTGGCATTGGCGGTGGTGCGATTGTCGATGGCCGCCTTCATCGCGGTCGCCAAGGCATGGCGGCGCATGTCGGCCACATGACCATCCAATCTGACGGCCCGATTTGCAATTGCGGCAATCCCGGCTGCTGGGAGGCTCTCGCTGCAGGTCCGGCATTCGCCAAGGCAGCGCAGGCAATCGGGTTTGCCGATGGCGCGGCAGTCTTTGCCGCAGCGCGAACTGGAACTGCGCGAGCCGTCGATTTGGTCGAAACGCAGTCGCGCTGGCTGGCGATTGGCATCGTCAATCTTTTGCACATCTATAGCCCCGAAATCGTCGTGCTTGGTGGCGGTGTCACAAGCGGATATGACCTGATGCTCCCTTTCATCGAAACCGAAATGTCCCGCCGCGCCATGGTGCCATTTCGCAACGTGCCAATACTGAAGGCCGAATTGGCCGATAGCGTAGGCATCATCGGTGCGGCAGCGCTGGCGCGGGAACTGTTGCCGGTCAAAGGGTAGATCGCTTACTTAATGCAATTCGGAAATGTTGCTCAACTGCGCGTTGCTACGAAGGCAGGGCGTTTACAATGTCAGTTTTCGAAAAATCGTTACCAATGTAGAGAAGCGGGCAGTCACGTTCCTTGGCCAGCGCGCGTGCAAAACTATCGCCAAAATTAAGACCTGCTGGATTCAAGCCCTTGGCCCAAGCTGGAATCACGCCAAATACATCAAGGCCAAAAACACCTGACCAGCCCGGTGCGCACGTTTTGCCCGCACAAATTCCGCCGAAGCTTTGGGTCGGACACAAGTATAATGATACGCCCCGACGTGGTTATGCCAATCGTTTATTCCTATATTGCAAATGAAGGCATTTTATGGTCCGCGAACTTCGGGCTGTTTCCCGGAGCGGAGCAGCGAACCGTAGCGTTCCAGAATATTTACCCGGCAAAAGCACCTGGAACATTTGCGGCCTGTGTCCCCAATTCAGAGCCGGTAATTGATGCGATTGCCATCAGCCACAGCTGGAAATCTCGGATCGTGCTTGAGCAAATCGGAACCCTTGCTGCGCGATGGACAGCCATTGAAGTGCCTGCTGCGGGTGGGCAGTTTCTGGTTGAAATTGCGACCATCGGGCCGAAAGTTCGCTAACAGCAGAAAAAATGGCTGTCCTGACGTCAAGGTGCCCCCATGTTCATACCGGACGCAAGAGTAACAAGCGTTTGGGGACATGCGTAACGCGCTGCCGTCAGCCTCGCCGCGCCGCCTCGATGGCAGCGACGTCGATTTTTGTCATATCCATCATCGCCTCAAAGGCGCGTTTTGCCTCAGCGCCACCAACGGCCATCGCCTCGGTCAGCGCGCGCGGCGTGATTTGCCAATTGATGCCCCATTTATCCTTGCACCAACCGCACGCGCTTTCGCGGCCGCCATTGCCGACGATGGCGTTCCAATAGCGGTCGGTCTCTTGCTGGTCGTCGGTGGCGATCTGAAACGAGAAAGCTTCGCTATGTTTGAACATCGGTCCGCCGTTGAGGCCCATACAGGGGATACCGGCGACGGTGAAATCAACCGTAAGCACGTCACCCGCCTTGCCCGACGGATAGTCGCTGGGCGCAAGGTGGACGGCCTTGACCTCGCTATCGGGGAAAGTCGCAGCATAGAAGCGGGCTGCAGCCTCGGCGTCCGTGTCATACCAAACGCAGATCGTGTTCTTGGCAATTGCCATGGCTTATCCTTTCGTGTTTGAAACCAATACAGACTCGTTTTATCCCGCGTTTCGCCGCAGTAACAGTCAACATTACCACAGGTCGTCGCAACAAATTTGCCCGCCAATACCAAAACTTCTATTGGGCAGCATACTTTCTGGCGGCGCAGCGAACGCGTTACGCTGCAAACTGCTTGTCGGCCAGGACCCCAATCAGGATCACCGATCCCATTACGGCAAAGTTCAACGAACTTGGAATGCCCAAACGATTGACAAGGTTTTGCAAGACTTGCAGCAAAACGGTGCCCAAAACCGCTCCAATCACCGACCGTTCGCCACCGCGTAGGGAACATCCGCCCAGAACCGCGGCAGCAAGCGTATGTAACTTGTCAGAACTTCCATGCGATGAAGGTGAAACCGACCTTGTGTACATGGCGAAAAAGATCGCCGAAATGGCGGTCAAAAGACCGCAAATTACATAGGACGGAATGATAACCTTGTCTGTCCGTATCCCGGAATAGCGGGCCGCTTCCTCGTTTTTTTTGCCGACGGCGAACAAATATCTGCCAAAAACCGACCCATGCAGCACCACCCACATGATTGCCGCCAAAATAATCATGGCAATGAACGAATGCGACTCGCCGTGGAAACGCCCTGTTGTCAGCCATTCCAGTGTTGGAAAACTGACGCCAAAGCCAAATCCGCCGTGGCATCGGCTGTATAAAGCCGCGCCGCGCCACAATAGATAGGCAACCGGCAAAGCTGGCGATAAAACAGCTAGGGTCATTCGATATTCCCAGCGCGTTTCACTCGAATAGGTTGGATAACAGCAAAGCCCGCGTCGCACTTGGTTGGCGACGGGTCTTTGACATGCCGAAAATGGCGGATGCTGCCTGGAACTATCAGCGCGCCGACACCGACGCGCGCAAGTTCTGGTATCCGGGCTAAAACGCATGCGCATACGAATAAACTTGCATACGTATTCTATCGCGGTCAGTTCTATCCCGATCAGGTTACACTCGGCTCAGGGACACGGCTGAGTCGCGGCCCAGGGACCAGAACAAGGCGCAGGAGAAAGTCATGGCAGACAAGGACGACAGCGCAAAGCCAACGGGCGAACTAACGCTCTCTCGGGCCGCGAATGTGATGCAAGTTGAACGGCACGACTACCCTGATCTGGCTCCTGTGAATGGTAAACGTACGCAAGCCATGCGCGGGTTTGATGACATTTACACCGATATCGTCGACTACATCGTGCGTTGCACGCACAAGATTTGGGATGAGCGCGACATCGGTCTGATCTATTCGCACTACACCCACAATTGCGTGCTCTATGGCACGACGGCCACGATTTACACCCGTGAGGAAGTGGTGCGTGACACGATCCAGCGGCTGGTGTCGTTCCCAGAACGGCGGGGCATGGCGACGCAAGTGATCTGGAAAGGCGACGAGAATGACGGGTTCTACACCTCGCATCTGGTCACCGGAACCGGGCGGCACACGCAGAACGGTCACCTCGGCGCAGCAACCGGGCGCATGTTCACCTCGCGCACCATTGCTGACTGTATGATCTTTGAAAACAAGATTTTTCGCGAATGGGTCGTGGCGGATACTACTGCAATTTTGCAACAATTGGGGCTGGACGTGCAGGCCTATGCCGAGCGTATTGCCATGACCAGCTTCGACAAGGGCCTTGTTTCCTTGGATATTGGCGAGAACCGCCACATGATCGGCCAATACCCACCCGAAGCGGAACCCGATCTGGCGCTTGCCTCAACCGAGACAGAGCGGCACACCCTGCGCTGGATGCACGACGTCTATAACCGCAAGATGTTGGGCTCGATTGCCAAGGTCTGTGCGCCGACGGTGCAGTTTCATGGGCCACTGATGGCGGAATTATACGGCGTGGCCTCGGTCATTCACCAAACGCTGGGCCTGATCGGCTCGCTTCCCGATGCCGCCTTTACCCCCCAGCACATCTGCTCCAACCCCAGCGACGAAGGCGGCGAGAAGGTCGCCGTCCGTTGGATCATGGAGGGTCACCATCTGGGCTATGGTATCCTCAACCATTTGGGCGCACCCACCGGCAAGCGCGTGCAAGTGATGGGGATCAGCCACTTTCACTACAAGAACGGCAAGATCGTTGATGAGTGGCGCGTCTATGACGAGGCCTCGATGCTGGTGCAGGTCAAACTGGCGCAGATGGCCGACCGCAAGGCCGCAGGGCTGACGACACCCATTTGACGTTTCGTTAACGCCTATCGCCCGGTCGGCACGTTTGCGCGCCGGGCTTTTTTTGCGCAGATTTTGCCCCATTGAGAAAAGCGGTATCGGCAACTCACATTGTGGTTGCAATCGTATGCAAAGGATGTTTATCCTCCGTTGCGGAACGGACAGCTCTTCACTTGGGCTGAAACCCTGCTTCAAGGCGGGACCGGCAACACCAACACAGGGGTGCGAGATGAACATGAAATTGACCAAGACTGTCGCCGCTGGCGCAGTAAGTATTGCCGCCCTGATTGCTGGCGGCGGGGCGGCTTTCGCCGATTGCGGCGTTCAGGGTGCGGGATCGGTCCGTATCCTGTCCAACGACTTCGAGGCGCTGCGCGTGGTGAACGACTCCGCCGCCACCTGCGCAACCGACGCAGTAACCGTTACAGCCAATGCCACCGCCGAACACAAAAACATCCAAGGCCCAGCGCTGACAGCAAATCCGTCTGAATATACCGTCGCCGTGGTCGCCAACAATTCAATCGTGCCGCTGCTGAACGATGGCCTGATCCGCCCGCTGGACGATCTGGTGGCGCAATATGGGTCCGCCTTGCAGCCCAACCAATTGATCAAGATTGATGGCAAGGTCATGGCGATTGCCTTCATGGGTAACGGCCAGCATCTATTCTACCGCAAAGACATTCTGGAACAGGCCGGTCTGGACGTGCCGACAAGTTGGGAAGATGTCTTGGCCGACGCCCAGATCATCAAGGATAAGGGTCTGCTTGATTATCCGCTTGCCGCATCCGACAAACCCGGTTGGGATTTGGCCGCGGAATTCGTAAACATGTACTTGGGAACCGGTGGCGAATTCTTTGCCGAAGGTTCGGCAGAACTGGCCATCGACAACGACAATGGCCGCAAAGTGCTGGACACGATGCACGCAATGACCGGCTTTATGAACCCCGATTACCTAACCTATGACGCGACCGAACTGAACAAGGTCTGGGATGCAGGCACCGTCGCATTCATGAACCAGTGGGGTTCCCTCGCCGGTGCGGCCATCGACCCCGCGACGGCGAACCCCGACATCGCCGCCAACACCGGTTTTGTCGCGGCCCCAACCATCAATGGCGGCTCAACCCCGTCAGCGGCTTTGTGGTGGGACGGCTTCACCATCGCCAAGAACATTTCCGATGAGGACGCCGCCGCTTCGTTCCAAGCCATGGTGCACGGCATCAGCCCAGAAACCATCGCCGCCAATCCCAACGCCGCAACTTGGCTGGTGGCAGGCTATACCCCCGGACCGGCAGCTGTGGGTGTGATTGGCAATGCCAGCGCCGGTGCGCGCGCCTATCCGATGGTGCCCTATATGGGCCTGCTGCACACCGCGCTGTCGGCTGAATTGGCCGATTTTATCGCTGGCAAGGAAGACGCCACACAGGCGCTTGCCGATGTGAAGGCCGCTTATGACGCCGCCGCCAAAGAAGGCGGTTTCCTGAAGTAAGTTTCCCTACGCCTTGCCCGGCCGCTCCTATTGTGGTCGGGCAGTTTTCTCTTGCGCAACGCTGCGATTGCCCCAAACAAAGGGCAGGACGTCGCGCGTCCATTGGCCCTTCCTGACCGAACGGATCGCCCCGATGCCGCATCGCACCTTCTTCGCCTTCATCTTCCCTTCGATCCTAGCAATGCTGCTGTTCATCTCGCTGCCGATCGTGTCGGTGGCCGTGCAGTCACTGTTCGTCGAACATCCAGCGATCCTGAACTCCGTGGAAAATTGTGATCCCTTCGGTTGCACAAAATCCACCAAGGTCGATGCCGAGGCAATGGCCGCCCTAAAGTCGGAAAAGCCGCTGGGTCAATTCGCCGGTTTTTCCAACTACCTGAACCGCAATCACTTGGCCGTCGCCGAACTTGGGCAGATTTTTGGCCAGAACGCCGGACTGCGAGACGTCGCTTCGCGCGTTATAAACCTGCCGTTCTATCGCGCACTTGCCTTCACAATGACCTATTGCTTTGTCGTGACACCGCTGGCGATGGTTTTGGGTTTCGTGATCGCGCTGGCGGTCAACACCCTGCCCAAACTGCTGAAAGGTCCGGCGATTTTCGTCTCGATCCTGCCGATGATCATCACGCCCCTGGTCGGCTCGCTGATCCTGGCGTGGATGTTCAACCCGGCGGGGATATTCGGCGCAACGCTGCAATGGCTGACCGGCGATCCGGGCCTGTCGCTGCGCGCCTCGCCGGTGCTGACATGGCTGGTGATCCTGACCTATGGCGTCTGGACGAACGGACCATTTTCCTTTGTGATCTTCTACGCCGGGCTGCAAACCGTGCCGCAAGATACCGTGGAATCAGCCCGGATCGACGGTGCGAACCGCTGGCAGATCACCCGGTTTGTCATCATGCCGCATCTGGTGCCGCTGGCAACTTTTGTGGTGCTGGTGCAGTTGATGGACAATTTCCGGGTCTTCGAACCCATCGTCGGCTTTTCCGCCGAGGCCAATGCCACCTCGTTGTCATGGCTGGTCTATAACGATCTGGTCAGCGCGGATTCGCAACAATTCGGCTCTGCCGCTGCAACATCGGTGATCACAATCATCGGCGTGCTGATCCTGCTGACTCCGGTCCTGATCCGCACTTGGCGCGATTTTAACCGGAAGGTGTTGTGACATGAACCGCCAACCCCTCGCCCTCAAATCCCTGACCACCGCCTTCCTGACACTCTGGCTGCTGGCTGCCGCCTTCCCCTTCGCCTGGACGGTCTGGGGCAGCTTCAAGGTCGAGGCCGACTTCTTTTCGCGCCAATCGTGGTGGTTCGCCATCGAAGGCGTCCGCACCACGCAACAAACCGGCGGACCGTTCACGCTGGGCGGTTACGAGGGCGCTTGGATCAAAAATGCCTTCTGGCAGCCGGTGATCAACACGCTGATCGTCACCCTTTCGGTCACTTGTATCTCGCTGTTTGTCGGCACCTTAGGTGGCTATGCGTTGGCCCGGTCAGGCCGTCGTTATGCGTTCTGGATACTTATCGCGGCACTGGTATTCCGCGCCATGCCGCATATCACGCTTGTTTCCGGCTATCTGCTGCCTTTCTTTCAGTTGAACATCTGGGGTTTCTTGCCCACCACGATCATCGTTCTGGTCGCCATCAACCAGCCCTTCACCCTGTGGATGCTGCACAGCTTTTTCCTATCGATCCCCAAAGATCTGGACGAAAGCGCGCTGGTCGATGGCTGCACAAGGTTCCAAGCCTTCCGCCTGGTCATCATCCCGGTGATGTGGCCCGGCGTCATCACCACTGGATTGTTCAGTTTCCTTCTGGGCTACAACGACTTCGCCGTCACCTCGATGTTGCTGCGGCAAGAGAACCAGACGATGATCCCGAAAATCGCCAGCTTCCTCGGCTCGATTCAGAACGAAGGCAACGTGATGTTCGCCGTCGCCGCCGTCGTCTCGGCCACCGTACCGCTGTTCATCCTCGTCCTATTCTTCCAGCGACAAATCGTATCCGGCCTAACCGCCGGTGCCGTGAAAGGGTAAATCATGGCGCAAATCCGCCTCGTCAATGTCAGCAAACGCTGGGGCACCTATGTGGGGGTCGAAAACTTCAACCTCGATGTCGCCGATGCCGAGTTTCTGGTGCTGCTGGGCCCGTCAGGTTGCGGCAAGACCACAACCATGCGGATGATCGCCGGATTGGAAGATCTGACCTCCGGCGATATCTGGATCGGCGACCGCGTGGTCAACGGGCTGGAGCCGAAGGACCGCGACATCTCGATGGTGTTCCAAAGTTACGGGCTTTACCCGAACCTGACGGTTTACGAAAACATCCGTTTCCCTCTGCGGGTGCGCAATGTGGCCAAGGCCGAACACCACACCCGTGTGATGCGCGCCTCGGATATGGTGGAACTGGGACCGTTTCTGGATCGCCGCCCCGCCGCACTTTCGGGTGGCCAACGTCAACGTGTGGCTTTGGCCCGCGCGATTGTCCGCGAACCCAACGCATTCCTGATGGACGAACCCCTGTCCAACCTTGACGCCAAGCTGCGCGTGTCTACCCGCGCACAGATCAAGAACCTGCATCACACGCTCAAAACCACCACAATCTATGTGACTCACGACCAGATCGAGGCGATGACTTTGGCCGACCGCGTCGTGGTAATGAGCCACGGCCTGATCCAGCAAGTCGGCACCCCGACCGAGATATACGACCGCCCTGCCAACACCTTTGTTGCCAGTTTCATCGGCTCCCCCGCCATGAACCTGATCGCGGGTGAGGTTGCCGACGGCACATTCCACGCCGAAGGCATGCACGTTGCGGGCCTCGCCGCCCCCAACGGCCCCATCACCTTGGGTTTCCGCGCCGAAGATGCCAGCGTCACCCAAGACGCCGGTGAAATCACCGCCTCGGTGTATTCGATGGAACTTCTGGGCGACGCTACCCTGGTATCGGTCCGCATCGGGCCCGCCCTTGTCGCCGTGCGCGCCGCAAAAGATTTCCGCATCGAGATCGGGGCACCGATCAAACTCCGCGTCCCGTTGTCCGCCGTTCACCTGTTTGACCATCACACCACCACGCGCCTGCCAGCATGATAGGCTTGCCTCGCCCCGCTGCTTCATCGCAAACTACCTCCGCAGCGGGGGAGAGTGCGTTTGGCCACTGAGAAAGTCACATCGCTGGAAGTCGCCGCCTTGGCCGGAGTAAGCCAATCCGCCGTCAGCCGCGTCTTTACCCCCGGCTCGTCCGTCAGCCCGAAAACCGCCGAAAAAGTCCGCGCCGCTGCCACGCAGCTTGGCTATCGTCCCAACATTCTTGCCCGGTCGCTCAAATCCGGCAAAAGCCGCATCATCGGCCTCGTCGTCGCCTATCTGGAAAACTACTTCTATCCCGAAATGGTCGAACGCTTGTCCTCCGAGCTGCAAAAAGTCGGCTACCACGTCTTGATATTTCTGGCCCCAGTGGCAAGCGTCAATGTCGATCAGGTGATCCGCGAGATCATGGATTATCAGGTTGATGGTATCGTCATGGCCTCCGTTTCGATGTCCTCCGACCTTGCAGCCCGCTGCGCCGCCACCGGCATCCCCGTTGTCCTATTCAACCGCGCACATGAAGATAAAAACCTGTCCTCCGTCACCTCCGACAACTTCGCAGGCGGCAAGGCACTGGCCGATTACCTGTGCTCGCTGGGCCACCAGCGCATCGCCTATGTCGCGGGCTTTGCCGGTGCCTCGACCCAAGTTGACCGCGAGGCAGGTTTCCGTGCCGGGCTGGCCGATGCTGGCCAAAACCTATTTGCCCGCGCCGATGGCAATTTCGATTACCGCACGGCCCAAGCCGCGGCGCGCGAGTTGTTTGCCACCTCGAAACGCCCCGACGCAGTCTTTGTCGGCAACGATCATATGGCTTTCGCCGTGATGGACGTGCTGCGGTTCGAACTGGGCCTGCGCGTGCCGCAGGATGTGTCGGTCGTTGGCTTTGACGACGTGCCGCCTGCCGCATGGCCTGCCTATGATCTGACCACGGTGCGCCAGAATGTCGAACAGATGGTCGCCGAAACCGTGCAGATGCTGATCACCCAGATCACCGAGGGCACGGGCATTTCCAAACGGGTCGTCCTTGACGCCGCCCTCGTCATCCGTGGCTCGACCCGCAAGCACGGGGACTCACATTGACCGAACTAACCCCGGAAACCTTTCGCGAACTGCTGGCGGAAAAGGGCATAGTCCTTGACGACCGGGCATTTGCCGCCGCCCTGCAAGGTGCCCGCCACATCAAATCCGAGGTCGCCCGCGTAGCGCGCTATATGGACGCCGAGAAATGACCGAATTCCCCGACCTCTCGCTCTTTGAGGCGGCTGCCGCGCTGCGTTCGGGTGCCATGACCTCACGCGCGCTGGTGCAGGCCGTGCTGGACCGCATCACCGCCCGAAAGTTTCTGGACGCCTTCACCCATGTCGCCGCCGATGCGCTGGCGCAGGCCGACGCCGCCGATGCGATGCTGGCGGCAGGCCACGATCCTGGCCCGTTCTGCGGGCTACCCGTGGCGGTCAAGGACATGACCGATGTGGCCGGCCAGCCCGCCACCAGCGGATCGGCGGTTCTGGCGGGCAGGATTGCGGATCAGGACGCTGCTGCTGTCGCCCGGCTTCGGGCGCAAGGCGCCGTTCTGATCGGCAAGACCGCCACCTACGAATTCGGCATGGTCGGCCCCGACCTGAACCTGCCCGACCCTCCTGCTCGCAACCCGTGGAACCTGGCCCACACCACCGGCGGCTCCTCCTCGGGGTCGGCGGTCGCGGTGGGAGGAGGGCTGGTACGGCTGGCGCTTGGCACCGACAGCGGCGGCTCGATCCGTGCGCCCGCCGCCTATTGCGGCTGTGTCGGGCTGAAGCCCAGCTATGACCGTGTGGCCCGCGCCGGATCGTTTCTGCTGTCGCCTGCGCTTGACCATACCGGCCCCCTCGCAGCGACCGTGGCCGAGGCCGCGCTTGCGCTGGACGCAATCACCGATGGCCCCGACTGGCGGCCTGCCTCCGCAGCCATCGGCCGGGGCGTTGCGGGCCTGACCATTGGCTTTGCGCGCGACTGGTACGCCACCGACCCCCAAGCGCATCCTGCCCTGATCGCAGCTCTCGACGACGCCGCCGCCACCCTGTCGCTGCATGGTGCCCGCATCACCCTGATCGACCTGCCCGAATATGCTCCGTATGAGGCTGCAGCCTCGGTCATCATGCACGCCGAGGCGTTGGCCGGGCACCGCGATCTAATCGCGACACGGGCCTCCGCCTATGGTCGCCCTACCCTGCAATGCCTCGCTTTCGGTGCCGCCATTTCTGATGCCGACCTGACCCTCGCCCGCAGCGCCGTGGCGCCCCTGACCGCCGCAATGCTGGCCGCGATGGACGGGGTGGACCTGATCCTGACCGCCACCACCCTGACCCCCGCCTTGCCCTTTTCCGCCTTCGACGGCGAGAAAGCCGTCTGGACCCCCATGCGCACGATCGCCTTCAACCTGACCGGCCAACCGGCCATTTCCTTTCCCGTAGGCTTCGCAAACGGCCTGCCGCTTGGCGCACAACTCATTGGCCGCATCGGCGACGACGACCTGGTTTGCGCCGCCGGTCACGCCTTTGATCGGGCAACCGACCACTCCGCCCAACGCCCGCCCGTACAAGCTAGCGCATCTGCATCCGATCCAGCCGAAGCTGCGCCGCACGGCGGTGCCCTTCCAACCCCTCACTCGCCGCCTGCCGCGCAGCGGGCGGGCCCACCGCCTGCACCCCCTTCGGTTCCAGCCATTGATGGGTCGCGATCTTGACATAGGACCCCACCCACAACCCGCCGGTATAGCGCCCCGCCGCCATGGTCGGCAGCGTGTGGTTGGTGCCCGAACACTTGTCGGAATACACGACCGAAGCCAATTCCCCGATGAACAGCGAGCCATAATTCCGCAACCGCGTGGCCATCTCATGCGGGTCCTTGGTATGCACCTGCAAATGTTCCGCCGCGATGAAATCGGAATAGGCAATCATCGCCACCTCATCCTCACAAACCGCGATCTCACCATAATCGGCCCAAGCCGGGGCGGCGACATAGGCCGTGGACAGGGTTTTCAACTGTTTCTCAACTTCAACCAACACGGCTTCGGCCAACGGCCGGTGCGTGGTGATCAAGCCAACCCGCGTGCGCACATCATGTTCCGCCTGCGCCAGCAGGTCGGTGGCAATCATCTCGGCATCGCCCGTTTGATCAGCCAGAGTGTAAATCTCCGACGGTCCGGCCAATTGATCTATCCCCACCGACCCGAAAACCTGCCGCTTGGCCTCGTTGACGAAGGCATTGCCCGGCCCCATGATCTTCATCACCGCAGGCACGGTTTCGGTGCCGTACGCCATGGCGGCAATCGCCTGCGCGCCGCCGATTCGGAAGATCTGGTCCGCCCCCGACAGATGACTACCCGCGACCATGGCCTCGTGCGCATTGGGTGGCAGGCAGGCGATCACCTTCGACACCCCCGCCACCTTGGCCGGAACGATGGTCATGATCGGAGCCGAGAGCAACGGGTAACGGCCACCCGGAACATAACAGCCCACCCGGTCGATCGGAATCACCCGATGCCCCATGAACACGCCCGGCAAGGGTTCAATGTCCAGAGGCAGGATCGTCGCCAACTGCGCCTGTGCAAAACGGCGGACATTGGTGATGGCAAACTCGGTGTCCTTGCGGGTCTGCGGATCAAGGGCGGCTACGGCAGCCTCACGCTCGGCTTGGGTGACCTCGAACACCTGCAGGTCCGTCTTGTCGAACTGGGCCGAATATTCCCGCACCGCAATATCACCCCGCGCCTTCACATCGGCGAGGATCTTGGCCACTAGGTCGGACACCGGCTTGTTATCCGCACCTGCATTGCGGGTCGGGGCCTTGACCCAAGTTACCTTGTCGGTGGGATAGGGTCCTGGCAAATTGGACATCGGAAGCTCCATTCCGGCCTGTGGGCAGGCACGACTATGATCCCCTTTGTAGCGCGGCCTGCATACGAATGCAAAGACAAGTTTATGGTCGGATTTGCTCGAGGCGAGTCAGACAGAATTATTCACAGGAAACAAGGCGATTGCTGCGGTTGTCGCACACGAGCACACAGAAATTTTGCCTGATCGGGAACAAGTCTCTTGCCATGCCCCTGATCGTTGCCCTATCCAAGTTGCAAACGTATTCAAGCCGGGGAACAAGATGTCGGTGACTTGGCTGAAACGCAGCAAGCCGCAGGCCGAGCGGGCCGCCGATGATGCGAAGGTTCGGGCGACGGTCGAATCCGTTCTAAAAGATATCGAGACGCGCGGCGATGCCGCTGTGCGCGATCTGTCGGTGAAATTTGACCACTACAACCCGCCCGCTTTTCGGCTGACCGCTTCGGAAATTGCGGCATCGGTGCAAAAGGTCGCCGCCCGCGACATGGTGGATATCCGTTTCGCTCAGACCCAGATTCGCCGTTTTGCGCAGGCGCAGCGGGCCTCAATGACCGATATCGAGGTGGAAACGCTGCCCGGCGTGATCCTTGGTCACAAGAACATCCCGGTGCAATCGGTCGGCTGCTATGTGCCGGGCGGCAAGTTCCCCATGGTGGCGTCGGCCCACATGTCGGTGTTGACGGCTTCAGTCGCGGGTGTGCCGCGCATCGTCGCCGCAGCACCTCCGGTCAATGGTGCCCCGCATCCCGCGATTGTCGCCGCCATGCACATGGGTGGCGCGCATGAAATCTACGTTCTGGGCGGCATGCAGGCTGTAGGGGCGATGGCGCTTGGGACCGAAACCATCAAGCCCGTCGATATGCTCGTCGGCCCCGGCAATGCCTTTGTGGCCGAGGCCAAACGCCAGCTTTATGGCCGCGTCGGTATCGACCTGTTCGCGGGGCCAACCGAAACCCTGCTGATAGCCGACGACACAGTGGATGCCGAACTATGCGCCACCGACCTGCTGGGTCAAGCCGAACACGGCTACAATTCCCCCGCTGTACTGTTGACAAATTCGCGCAAGCTGGCCGAAGCGACCCTTTTAGAAATCGGTCGCTTGCTGAAAATCCTACCCACCGCCGCCACGGCTTTGGTGTCTTGGGCAGACTACGGCGAGATGATCCTGTGTGATACTTATGACGAGATGCTGACGGTCGCCAACGACATGGCTTTTGAACATGTGCAGGTGATGACCGACCGCGACCATTGGTTCTTGGAAAACATGCATTCCTACGGCGCGCTTTTCCTTGGTCCCCGCACCAACGTGGCCAATGGCGACAAAGTGATCGGCACCAATCACACGTTGCCCACCAAAAAGGCCGGGCGCTATACCGGCGGACTTTGGGTCGGAAAGTTCCTAAAAACGCACAGCTATCAACGAATCGTGACGGATGAGGCGGCTGCGATGATTGGCGAATATGGTTCGCGCCTAAGCATGCTCGAGGGCTTCGTCGGCCATGCCGAACAATGCAACATCCGGGTGCGCCGCTATGGCCACCGCAACGTTCCCTACGGCGCGGGGGCGGAATAAATGTTAGACCACCCGAACAGGATTGCCGTACGTGCCAAGTGTCTTGTCGACCGTAAGCAACGTCATGCCCTCAACCTGCGCCTGCGCTACCAGCAGTCGGTCAAACGGATCGCCGTGGATCAATGGCAGGTCAACGACGGCAATTGTATGGTGCGCGAAGATGGGCAACTCCTCCCAATCCGCGCCAAGCAGGGCTTCGCGGAAAGTGTCGGGCGCGATCGGAATGTCGCCGCGACGAAGGCTATGCTTGATCGCAACCTCCCAAACGGACAGCACACTGAACACAATCTCCGCCGCAGGGTCGGTAATGGCAGCCCGCGCGGCACGCGACAGACGTGGGCTTCCCATGGCCGCCCAGATCAAAAGCTGCGTATCGAGCAACAGTCTCAAGCGGTGCCCTCTTTCGACTCGTCCGGGAAGATGCGGCTGTTCTCAAAAGATTCAGCAATTTCTTTGTCAAGTTCGCGAAAGACCTCGTCAAAGTTGTCCGGCAGGTTGAACACACCTTTCATGAACCCAATCCGCTTGGATGCATCGACTGTGATCGGCTCGATGGAAACCACCCGCACCATCGGCTTGCCCGCCTTGGCAATAATGAAGCCCTCGCCGCGCGCCGCCTCTTCGACCAGCCGCGACAAATGGGTCTTTGCCTCGTGTATGTTGATCGACCGCATCGGTGCACTCCCTGAACTTAGTTCACTGAACTTAGTCCACTCCTGCCAGACTTTCAACCCATGATCCTGCCACGCACCCCATCCTTTCGCCTCGACGGCCGCCGTGCATTGGTGGCGGGGGCGTCCTCGGGCATCGGGCTGGCCTGTGCGGTGGCGCTGGCCGAACAGGGGGCCGAGGTTTGGCTGGTGGCACGCCGTGGACCGGAATTGCGGGCGCTGGTGGCCGAGATGCGGATTGCTGGCTTTGTCGCCCATGCCCTGCCCCTCGACATCACTGATGTGGCAGCAACCGAGACCAGCATCGCGGCCCTGCCTGCCTTTGACATACTGGTTAACTCCGCCGGCGGTGCCCGTCATAGCCCTGCCGTCGATACGACCCCGCGGGATTTCGACTTTGCCGTGGACCTCAACTTCCGCGCCGCCTATTTCCTGACCCGCACAGTCGCCGCCCGTCTGATCGCCGAAGGCAAACCGGGCAGCCTGATCAACATTTCGTCGCAAATGGCGCATGTCGGCGGCATCGACCGCACGGTCTACTCCGCCACCAAACACGCGCTTGAGGGCATGACCAAAAGCATGGCCATCGAATGGGGTCCGCACAACATCCGCGTGAACACCATCGCGCCAACTTTCATTCGCACCCCGCTGACCGAACAGACTTTCGCCAACCCAGAACGCACCGCTTGGATTTTGTCCAAGATCAAACTTGGTCGTATTGGCGAAGTTACCGACATCATGGGTGCCGTTGCCTTCCTCGCCTCGGATGCAGCGGCACTGATCACCGGAACCTCACTCATCATAGATGGCGGCTGGACCGCCGATTGAAAGGAAACGCATATGACCCCGCAAGAAATGGAAGCCCGCATCGTCCGCTATGGCGACCTGCGGCCGTGCAAAACCGCCTTCATCGACGCCCATACCCCCGGCTCGAACCAGAAAGAGAACTTCACCATCATTGGCGGCGGCGTGTCCGAAAGCCCCGACCAGCACGTCCATATCGTCGACACCCCCGGCTTTAACATCGGTGCGGCAGGCCAACCGCCGAAGTGCCGCAACTCGTTGCACAGCCACCGCACCGCCGAAGTGTTCTTTGCCTTGAAAGGCCGCTGGCGGTTCTTTTGGGGCCGCTGGGGCACGGCGGGCGAGGTTGTGTTGGAAGAGGGCGACATTATAAACATCCCCACCGGCATTTTCCGCGCCTTTGAAAACGTCGGCACTGACTATGGAATGATCATGGCCATTCTTGGTGGCGACGATGCGGGCGGCGGCGTGATCTGGGCCCCACAGGTGATCACCGATGCCAAGGATTACGGGCTGATCCTTGGCAAGAACGGCAAGCTTTACGACACCAAAAAGGGCCAAAAACTGCCCGCGGGCGTGCCGCCGATGCCCTTGCTGACGGATGAGGAACTAAAAGCCTTCCCCGAACCAACCACGGCCGACGTCGTCCCCCATCACGTCGCCCGTTATCAGGACTTGATGTCCCTGTCCGATCACCAACCCGCCACGGTGATTGGTGCAAACGGCAAACTGCAGGATCGCCCCGGGTTCGAGGTGGAAATGCTATCGCGCAAATCTATCCCCGACACGCCCTACACCTTGCACAAGCACGAGGTCTTGATGCCGATGCGCGGCCATTGGCGGTTGACGTGGCCGGGCGGCACCACCGCGTTGAACCCCGGCGACACTGCCGCTATTCCGCCCGGCCTATCGCATTCGCTTGCCCCCTCGATGACCGGCGAGTCCTCGCTTTACCGTGTCACTGCCACCGATGATGCCGCCGGACCCACCGGCCACTTGCTGTAGAGGACGTAAAATGCCCCTTCTCGCCACCCATGTCGGCTCGCTTCCGCGCCCGCAATCGGTCGTCGATTTCTTGTTCGCACGTGAAAAGGCCGAACCCTACGACCCCGCCGCCTTTGACGCCTGCATGACCGCGGCGGTGCTGGAAAATGTCCGGCGTCAAAAAGCGGCGGGCATCGACATCGTCTCGGATGGCGAGGCGTCCAAGATAAGCTACGCCACCTATGTCAAGGACCGTTACGAAGGCTTTGGCGGCGACAGCCCGCGCAATGCCCCCGCCGATCTGAAACTGTTCCCGACCTTCCTTGACCGTCTCGCCAAAGAAGGCGGAACGCCACAGTATGCGCGCCCGCAATGCATTGGCCCCGTGGCCGCCAAAGGCCAAGGAGAGCTGCAAAAAGACATCGCCAACCTCAAGGCGGCGATGGCTAGCCACGGCGTTTCTCGCGGCTTCATGAATGCCGCCTCGCCCGGTGTGATCAGCCTGTTCCTGCAAAACGCCCATTATCAAACGCGCGAGGACTACCTTCAGGCCTTGGCTGACGCGATGCGCGACGAATACCGCACCATTCTGGAGGCGGGCCTTGACCTGCAACTGGATTGCCCCGACCTCGCCCTGTCGCGCCACATGCTTTTCGCCAGCCTCACCGATGACGAATTCCTCAAAGTCGCCGCCACCCATGTCGAGGCGCTGCACCACGCCCTGAAGGGCTTGCCGCAAGACCGCATCCGGCTGCACATCTGTTGGGGCAATTACGAGGGCCCGCATGTTTGCGATATCGACATGGCCAAGGTTTTCCCTTTGCTGATGCAGGTGCCCGCCCGTTACATCCTGTTCGAAACCGCCAACCCGCGCCACGGCCACGAATGGACCGTCTTTCGCGACGGCGCCCGCGACATCCCGGATGACAAAGTCCTGATCCCCGGCGCGGTGGACACAACAACCAATTTCGTCGAACACCCGGACCTTGTAGCGCAACGCCTTGAGCGCTTTACCAATATCCTAGGCACCGACCGCGTGATCGCTGGGTCGGACTGCGGTTTTGGCACTTTTGCCGGGTTCGGCGCAGTGGACCCCGAGATTGCATGGGCCAAGCTCGCCACCCTTAGCGAAGGGGCCCGACGTGTCCGTTGACCCCGACTTGCAACTACGACCCCTGCCAGACCTGCGCAAACATTTCGCCGCCGGAGGCAAGGCCGTGAACGGCTGGTG
>JANOQZ010000002.1:0-111602 GCA_031415055.1 Oceanomicrobium sp.
CATAATGAAAAGTAAATAGTTTCACTTGACACGCGAATGCGCTCATACGAAAGCTAATGAATTCGCGGCTAACGCGAAGGCAAGTAAGATTCGACAAGGGAGGACGAACAATGCGTAAGCACTTGTTGTCTGCTGCCGCCATGATGGCGGTTCTTGCAGCGGCACCTGCTGCCTGGGCCGATATGGCCGCAGCAGAGAAATGGATTAACGACGAATTTCAGCCCTCGACGCTGAGTGTGGACGAACAAAAAGCCGAGATGCAGTGGTTTATCGACGCCGCTGCGCCCTATGCCGGTATGGAAATCAACGTGATCTCCGAAGGCATTCCGACCCACACATATGAGTCGACGGTGCTGACAAAGGCCTTTGAAGAAATAACCGGGATCAAGGTGAACCACCAGATCCTCAGCGAAGGCGAGGTTGTGCAGGCGATTCAGACCCAGATGCAGACCAACCGCAACATCTATGACGCCTATGTCAACGACAGCGACTCGATCGGCACCCACTCGCGGCTGCAGCTTGCCTATAATCTGACCGACATGATGGCGGGCGACTGGAAGGATGTAACCAACCCCGGTCTCGATCTGGCCGACTTCATGGGGGCCAGCTTCACCACCGGACCGGACGGCAAGCTGTACCAATTGCCCGATCAGCAATTCGTCAATCTCTACTGGTTCCGCAAGGATTGGTTCGACCGGCAAGACCTGAAAGACGCTTTCAAAGCCAAATACGGCTATGAACTCGGCGTCCCGGTCAACTGGTCCGCCTATGAAGACATCGCTGATTTCTTCACCAATGACGTGAAGGAGATCGATGGGGTCCGGGTCTATGGTCACATGGACTATGGCAAGCGGGCGCCTGATCTTGGCTGGCGGATGACCGACGCATGGCTGTCAATGGCTGGTGTCGGTTCCGTTGGCGAACCGAATGGAATCCCGATCGACGAATGGGGCATCCGAATGGAAGCGGGTTCCTGCAACCCGGTGGGTGCCAGCGTTTCGCGCGGTGGCGAGGCTAACGGCCCGGCGGCGGTCTATGCGATTGCCAAATGGGACGAGTGGCTGCGCAAATACGCACCTCCGGGGGCGGCGTCCTTCGACTTTTACCAGTCGTTGCCGGTGCTCGATCAGGGCAACGTTGCCCAGCAAATCTTCTGGTACTCCGCGTTTGGCTCCGGCTTGGTCAGGCCAAAGTCGGAAGGCAACAACGTGGTGGACGACGACGGCAACCTGCTGTGGCGGATGGCCCCCAGCCCGCATGGTCCCTATTGGAAAGAGGGCCAGAAGGTCGGCTACCAAGACGTGGGCTCCTGGACTTTCCTGAAGGCGACGCCTCCAGACCGCGCCATGGCTGCTTGGCTCTACGCCCAGTTCGTCGTCTCGAAAACCGTCGACGTGAAGAAATCGCATGTGGGTCTGACGTTCATCCGCGACTCTTCGGTGCGGCATGAAAGCTTCACCGAGCGTGCTCCGAAACTGGGTGGATTAGTCGAGTTCTATCGCTCACCCGACCGAGTTCGTTGGTCGCCAACTGGCATCAACGTGCCGGATTATCCGAAACTGGCGCAAATCTGGTGGCAGCAAATCGGTGACGTGAACTCGGGCGCATTTACTGCGCAAGAGGCCTTGGATCGTTTGGCCGAGGAAATGGACATCACCATGGCCCGTATGCAAGCAGCCGATGAATCGGCCAATGTTTACGGCGGGTGCGGTCCGCGCTTGAACGAGCCAAAGGATCCGTCCGAATGGCTGGGTATCGAAAACGGCCCAAAAGCCAAGCTCGAAAATGAGAAAGAGCAGGGCGTGACGATCAACTACGACGAACTGATCAAGCAATGGTCTGACGCCGGCTAGGTTTCTCCCTCTGGCTATCGCCAGCTTGCCGCCGGGGTTTTTAACTCCGGCGGTTTCTTCTAAAAATGACAACGTCAGGTGAGACAGGATCAATTGTCCGCGCTAGACTTGCACGAACGGGGCGCAACGAAATGACACTGGAACTGCGCAATGTAACCAAGCGGGTGGGGGTGGATATGCATATCCACAAAACCGACCTGACATTGGCTGATAGCGGGTTCAACGTGTTGCTTGGCGCGACCAACGCCGGAAAAACCAGCCTTATCAAATTGATGGCGGGGTTGGAGCAGCCAACGACCGGCGAAATCTGGATGAACGGCAAGAACGTCACCGGCATTTCACCGCAAAAGCGCAATATCAGCTTGGTGCACCAGTTTTTCGTCAACTATCCCAATATGAATGTGTTCGAGAATATCGCCTCGCCGTTGCGGGTGGCTGGGGTCAAGTCGTCTGAAATAACGCGACGTGTCAATGAAGCCGCCGAGATTTTGCGGCTGGGGCCGATGTTGAAACGAAAGCCCTCGGAATTGTCGGGCGGTCAGCAGCAGCGCACTGCGTTGGCAAGGGCGATTGTCAAGGAAAGCGAATTGGTGCTGTTGGACGAGCCGCTGGCAAACCTTGATTACAAACTGCGCGAAGAATTACGCGACCAGTTGCCAGCCCTGTTCGCCGGTCGTGGGGCGATTGTGGTTTATGCAACGTCTGAGCCGACCGAAGCTTTGCTATTGGGTGGGCATACGGCGACGATTTATAAAGGTCGGGTGACGCAGTTTGGCGAAACGACAGCGACTTATCGAATGCCGCAGGATTTGAATACGGCCGAAGTGTTTTCTGATCCACCAATCAACACGGCGGTGGTGCTGAAACAGGGCAAGGATTTTGTCTTGAATGAGCAGGTGAAATGGCGCGGCACGGGGGAGGCGAATGCCTTGGCCGATGGGCAGTATACGGTTGGTATTCGTCCACATTTCGTGACGCCCAATGCGGTTGCGGCGGGGGAGACCTCGATCACTGGCGTCGTGCAGATTACCGAACTTAGCGGGTCTGAATCGGTGGCGCATTTTGGCATTGGTGGTGGGCAGAACTGGGTGGCTTTGTCCAACGGTGTGCAGCCATATCAGATTGGCACCGAGCATACGTTCTGGATAGATACATCGCGTTGTTTATACTTCACGCCCGATGGGCGGGTGGCGGCGTAAATGGCAAAGATTGGCCTTAAAAACCTGCGGCATTCCTACAGCGCCAATCCGTCGCAACCGTCGGATTATGCGCTGAAAGAGATCGATCTGGATTGGTCAGATGGCGGTGCTTATGCGTTGCTTGGTCCTTCGGGATGCGGAAAATCGACGCTTTTGAACATCATTTCCGGGCTTTTGGTGCCGTCCGAGGGGCGGATTCTGTTTAATGACGTCGATGTGACTTTGCTGCCGCCAGCGCAGCGGAACATTGCGCAAGTATTCCAGTTTCCGGTGATCTACGACACGATGACGGTATACGACAACCTTGCATTCCCGCTGCGAAATCGTGGTGTTGACGAGCCGCATGTTGACAAGCGCGTGCGCGAGATTGCGGCGATGCTGGAGCTGGATGGTGAGTTGAAACGCAAAGCGGCGGGGCTGCCGCCAGATTCGAAACAGAAAATCTCTATGGGTCGTGGGTTGGTGCGCGACGATGTCAACGTCATCATGTTCGACGAACCTTTGACGGTGATCGACCCGCATTTGAAATGGAAATTACGCTCTAAACTCAAAGAGTTGCATCACAAGGTTCATGCAACCATGATCTACGTGACGCACGACCAGACCGAGGCTTTGACCTTTGCTGATCAGGTTGTTGTCATGCAAGACGGCGAGATTGTGCAGATCGGCTCGCCCGTCGAATTGTTCGAGACGCCAGCCCATACCTTTGTCGGCCATTTCATCGGCTCGCCCGGCATGAACGTGGTGCCCTGTGAAATCCGCGATGGAGCGGCGTTTGTGCAGAACATGCATATTGCCACTGCCAATTCTGCCAGTGGAATTGGTCGGACGGAGTTGGGCGTTCGGCCAGAGTTTGTGACGTTAAGCGACGCTGGCCTGCCGGTGCAGGTGGTGAAAATCGCCGATGTCGGGCGGCATCGGGTGGTGGAAACACGGGCCGGTGACGTTCGCATCAACGTGCTGGTGCCCGAAGGCGAACCGGTTTCGGTTGGCCCGTCGCATCTGGCATTTGATCCCAGCCAGTCAAGGATTTATCAGGACGGCTGGTTGGCGGGGTCGCGGCAATGAAAACCGAAAACCGACGCGCTTGGCTGTTTGTTTTGCCCGTGGTCTTGCTGGTCGCCTTCAATGCTTTGGTGCCGTTGATGACGGTAGTCAACTATTCGGTGCAGGAGACGTTTGGCAACAACTTTTTCCTGTGGCACGGTTTGGGCTGGTTCCAGGATGTGTTGTCGTCCGAAAGGTTTCATGCGGCGCTGGGACGACAATTTCTGTTCACTTTCACCATCTTGATCATCGAAATACCGCTTGGTGTGGCGATAGCGTTGTGCATGCCGAAATCTGGCTTCTGGGTGCCGGTTTGCCTTGTCACCATGGCCCTGCCGCTGCTGATCCCTTGGAACGTTGTTGGTGCCATGTGGAACATTTTTACCCTGCCCGATATTGGATTGATGGGCTATGGGCTGAACCGCATCGGCATCGACTATGACATGACGCAAAGTCCGTTTGCGGCTTGGTCTACTGTCATCCTGATGGATGTCTGGCACTGGACCTCGTTGGTCGTGTTGTTGGCCTACGCCGGGCTGATCTCGATACCGGATGCCTATTATCAGGCCGCGAAAATTGACGGCGCCAAAGGCTGGGCGGTTTTCCGTTACATACAGTTGCCCAAGATGAAACAGGTGCTGACCATCGCTATTCTGCTGCGGTTCATGGACAGTTTCATGATCTATACCGAACCGTTCGTTCTGACCGGCGGCGGTCCGGGCAATTCGACGACACTGCTTTCAATTGATCTGGTGAAAACCGCGCTGGGTCAGTTTGATTTGGGGCCAGCGGCGGCGACTTCGTTGATCTATTTCCTGATAACTTTGCTGGTGTCTTGGGTGTTTTACACCCTGATGACCAAGGATGACGCGAAATGAAAGCCCGCTCGCTGGTGCCGATAATCTATATCCTCTTGCTGATGGTGCCGATCTATTGGCTGGTCTCGATGAGCTTCAAGACCACCAACGAGATATTGGGCGGGTTCTCGCTGTTCCCGCAAAAATTCACGTTGGAGAATTACAAAGTCATCTTCACGGATCCGACCTGGTATTGGGGATATTACAATTCGATCATCTATGTGACGATCAACATGGTGCTGTCGGTCGCTGTGGCCTTGCCCGCAGCCTATGCCTTTTCGCGCTATCGCTTTCTGGGCGACAAGCACCTGTTTTTCTGGTTGCTGACCAACCGTATGGCCCCGCCTGCAGTGTTTGCCTTGCCGTTTTTCCAGCTGTATTCGGCAATCGGACTATTTGACACCCATATCGCCGTGGCGCTGGCGCATTGCCTGTTCAACATTCCCTTGGCGGTGTGGATTTTGGAAGGCTTCATGTCGGGTGTGCCCAAGGAATTGGACGAGACGGCCTATGTCGATGGTTATTCGTTCCCGCGGTTTTTCTTTCAGATTTTTGTGCCCACCATCAAGGCCGGTATCGGGGTTGCGATGTTCTTTTGCTTCATGTTTTCGTGGGTCGAACTGTTGCTGGCCAAAACGCTGACAGCGGTTCATGCCAAACCGATCGCCGCGACGATGACCAAGACTGCGTCGAGCGCTGGGTATGAACTGGGCTTGCTGGCGGCGGCGGGATGTTTGACGATTATTCCCGGCGCAATCGTGATCTATTTCGTGCGCAATTATATCGCCAAGGGCTTTGCCTTAGGGAGGGTGTGATGAGACGATTATTCGCGATCTTTGTCATATTGCCGTTGCCCGCGCTGGCCGCAGGTTGGGACAATGTGGGTAAGAAAGAAGGCGGCGGACTTTCTTGGACTACGCCTCTGTTCAATGGATTCTGGATGGCTTGGATTCCGGCAACATTGGCATTTTTCGTGTTTATCTTTTCGTGCATTTCGTTGATGGGATTGCTGGAATTCCGCAACCCCGGCGGTGCGCCAAGGCATGGCGTGTTGGGACTGGACACCACGCGCGGCGATAGGCTGTTCGTTTCGCTCTTGGGATCGGCCTTCATTTTCCTCGGCTGGCTATTCTTCTTTGGCGTGCCGATTTGGGGCGGACTGGCGATTGCCGTTGTTTGGGCCGGATTTGTGTTTTGGAAAGTGTGATTTTGGTCGACCAAGCATGCAGATCCTGATCCGCGAATTTGTCGAAGCCGACGAGGTTGCTGTCGTTGCAATTCTACGCGAAATGCAGGCGGCGGAATTACCGTTAAACCCCCGTATGAAGCCGGTTGAAGAGATTGGCGTTTGGTACGTGGCGATGCTGAAAGAGCAAGAAGATGCGACATTTTTGGTCGCAGAGTCGGGTGGGAACTGCGTCGGTTTTGCTGTCGTTCTGTTAGACGTACAAGAGCTTGGCGACGCCGAGTTACGGCCCTATGCCCATGCCCATGTGACCGAACTTGGCGTTGCGAAAGCTGCTCGAGGGCAGGGCTTGGGGACAGCGTTACTGCAGGAATGCGAACGACGGGCTCGCTTGGCAGGGCGCGATGAGCTGACGCTTTCGGTCTATTGTGGCAACGATCCGGCACAGAAGTTATATCGCAAAGCCGGGTTTGCCGACTTCAAAGTCAGAATGCGAAAATCGCTTATCTGAGGTCTACCAAACGCGACCGCGTGCGGAGACAGGCAGTATTTGCGTAACCGTGCCGCCGCGATGAAAGACCACTTTTTCCGCCAGATTTGTCACGACGCAGGTGTGGTTGGGGATGATGCGAACGCGCTCGGCGAAAGCCGGGCGCTTGCCGGTGCAGGCAGATAGATCGACGTGGCCGTGTTCTTCGGACAAGCCGGAAATTTGGGCTTGCGGATAGTCGGGCAACAGACCGTAACCCTGCATTCCTAACAAGTCTGAGGACAGGGTTTTAGAACCGGCATCGAGAATGGCGCGGTCTTCGGTCGGGCGGGAAACCACGGTCGCCCAAACCCGCATGGCGCAATCGGACTGCGAGATGGAGCCATCCGCCAGGATCTTGCGGTCATTATAAACGTAAGTGCCGGCGCGGAACTCGGTGGCCAGTGGCACTTTTGCGGCGTTAAATAGGCCCGGCGTGCCGCCGGTCGAGCGGATGGGGCAGGAGATGTTTGCCGCTTTCAGCAACGCCATTGTGGCGGCGAAAAAGGCCTGCACGCTCGCTTCACAATTGGGGGCGGGATAGGTGAGCAGACCTTGGAAGCGCAAACCCGGGGCGGCGATGATTTCTTGCGCAAGGGCGAGGGCGGCTTGCGGGGATTGCGCCCCGCAACGGGCGGCACCGGTGTCGCATTCGACGAGGACAACTAGAGGTTTTTCTGCGCCAAAGGCGCATGCGAAACCTTGCACGACCTGCGTAGAATCTGCGGTGACGGCGAGCGTCACTTTTTGATTCAATGCGGCAAGTCGCGCCAGACGCGAAGCGCCAATCATGTTGAAGGTGATCAGGATGTCATCGAAACCGGCATCGGCAAAGATTTCGGCCTCGCTCAACTTTTGACAATTGATCCCTTTCGCGCCAGCCGCGATTTGGCGGGCGGCAACATAGGGTAGTTTGTGGGTTTTGATATGCGGTCGGAAGGTGACACCGGTTTGGTCGGCGATGGCCTGAGCGCGGGCGATATTGGTGTGCATGATCGTTTCGTCGATTGCGACAAACGGGGTCTCTAGGTCGTCCAATTGCATAGCATTCTCCAACTGCAACCCTAGTTCGGACTGGACGATCAAGGCAAGCTGGGGAATGGCGTTGTGCGCCATTTGCTGGCTAGACCGCATGACTTTTCGCCTGACAACATTGTACAAACCCATTGATGGCGAGGCGTTTGGGCGGTCTGGATACTCACTTGGCTGCTCGCCGGCCACTTCGAGACGCGATTGTTGTGCCGACGACAGCGCCGATGGTGGTGACGCCTTGGCCCATGACGTGGGGATTGAACAATGGCGAGATGATGCGCCGCGTTTGGTGGCGGTGCCGGGATCGTCGGTCGAGGATGTTGCGGCTTTGGCGCTGGCATTCTACTTGGATACAGCAATTGCGCCGGACGCCTATCGGCTTACTTTTGCAGCGGATCGGGTGACTTTGGCTTTCCTTGGCAGCCTTGGCGGCGACCGTGGCTTGCCGAAACTGGCGCAGATCGCCAAGGGGCGCTTTTCGGAAATCGGTTTTAAAAACTGGCCTTGCAAGGTAGTGGTTGGTTGGACCCTGCCAAGTGCCCGGAACGGAACTACATGCCTGTCACAACTCTTGCGGCGTTTGCCGCTGCCTGCGCCTTGATCGAGCTGACGCCCGGTCCAAACATGGCCTATCTGGCCCTGATCGCGGCAACGCATGGGCGAAGGGCCGCGTTTGCGGCGGTGTTGGGGGTGGCGTTGGGGCTGTCAGTGATCGGGGCGGCGGCGGCGCTGGGTTTGGCGACGCTGATTGCTAATTCACCGGTTTTGTATCACGCATTGCTTTGGCTTGGGGTTGGATATTTCCTTTGGCTCGCGTGGGAAACTTGGCAGTCCGCCCGCGAAACATCGGTTGGCAACATCAAGCTCGAGGATAGCGCCCAGTTTTTTTGGCGTGGTTTGGTAACCAATCTGCTCAATCCAAAGGCGGCGATTTTTTATATTGCCGTGGTGCCGACTTTTGTGACGCCAACCGGCAATCTGTTGGCGCAAACCCTTACTTTGTCGATGATTTTTGTGGCAATCGCCACTTTCATCCACACAGGCATCATTTTGCTTGCTGGAACGGCGCAACCGATGTTGGCGAATGCGCAACGCAGCGGGATGGTCCGGCGTGGATTCGCAATCGCTTTGGTTGGAATTGCGCTGTGGTTGGCAATGTCGCTGTGACGCGCTGTTTGTGCGGCGGCGGACTGCGGAATTGGCAGGATTATTCAGACATATTCGGCCAGCCAGCGCGAAATTGGGGCGGTTTGGCGAAAGATTTCGGTGCAATCGGTCAGGAAGGCGGAGCTGTGGACCGATTTCGGCAGGGGGCCTTCCTTGGTGGCGTGCAGGCCTTCGTGCAGTAAGTAGCGCGCACGCGCATGGTTGGCGTCAAAGCCGCGCGGGATGGATTTGCGGCTGCCGCCGCCGAAGTTCAAGTTGCCGAGTGATTTTTCGAGGTTTTCCAAGGCCTTGCCCGAGGTTTCTGCCAGAACGGCGGCGCGGAATTTGGCCAGCTGTGGCGGCGAAAAGCCGTGCATACCGGCACCGGCGATGAAATTTTCCGGTAGCAGGCGCAGGAAGAAACCGGGGTTTTCCCAGCCGCGTTTGTCGCCTTGCCAAAACCACAGATCAAGACTGGTTTTGTAGGGGCGTTTGTCTTTGGAAAAGCGCACATCGCGGTTGATACGGAAGATTGAGCCATTGATTTTGGGCTCAAAATTCACATCTGGCGCGAATTCACGCAGCTTTGGGCCGATCTCGGCGACGAAGTCTTTGGCAGGCTCGACCCAGTGTTGGTCATAGTCCGACCGGTGATCGTCAAACCATGGTTTAGTGTTGTTCTGGGTCAAGCCGGTGAGGAAGGCGAAAGTATCGGGCGGGAAGCCGGTGAAGGGCATGGCATGCTCCTGTGACAGGCAATCCTAAGCTGAGGCGAAAAGTTTGGCCAGACGTTCCCAATAATGCGTGTGCCAGCCACTGGCGATTGAGTCGACTTCCTTGTCTGGCACGCCTGCATGAGTGAAGTTCAACTTGGTGCCCTTGCCGGATTTGGCCAGTCGATAAGTGATGACCGACCAATGACCTGCGGGCCAGCCCGCGCCGCGCCACGCTTGGACGATGAGTTTGTCTTTGATCAATTCGACGTTGATGCCGCTGATATAGCCTGAATAGGCGGTGAATTTGCCGCCGACTTTGTTGGACATCGTCGCGGGTTCGCCGCTGAAGTCGGAATGGCCCTTGGTTGTCATCAGAGCGGTATAAATGGCGGCGGGGCTGGCCGCGAAGGTAGCTTGTTGTTCAATTGGTTCGGACATGGCTTGCTCCAATAATTAACTGAATGGTTTAGTGTTAGCAGGTTATGGCGATGGGTCAAGGGTGGCGTGGGCGCTGGGAAACTTGACTTGCCATAAATATTTGGGGAACCCTGAAACGAATATTGGCGATTGGGCAAGCGATGGGCGAAATTACCGAGGGCGTGAACTGGCTGGCGGTTGGGGTTGGGACTTTGGTGTCGATTGTCCTAGGTTGGTTTTGGAACGGGTCAATGCGGATTGGCGCAAACTTGGCGCTGCAAGTGGTGGCGACGTTTCTGTTGGCGTGGATCATCGGCATATGCGAAACGCGGCAGGCGTTTTTTGAGGCGGTTTTGGTTGTTTTGACCGTCGCGGTTTTTCTGGCGGGCGACGGGATGCGGCTTAACAAACCCACTTTAGCAATTGTCCGCGACGCTGGTTTGGTGTTGGCGATGGGGACGGTGATGGTTCTGGCGCAGGTGACATTCTGAGGTCTTCCAATGCGTCGACCTTACGCCTATATTGCTCCTTGGCGGGTTCTGTTCTTCCCGTGAGGTTCTAGCATCCCTTTGGCCGTAAATCTTCGTACGGGAGCTGGCTCTGCGACTGGTCCTGGCCTATCGCACCTGGCGCCCACCTGATACTTCAGGTCACGAGGGTCAAACGTTCCCACGGTTGTTATGGGCCCGCCGCTTTCCCTTTCCCTTCGCTCGCGTGTGAAATATCACGGATTGATGGATATTTTCGAACAGAAGAAAACCGCTAGGGCGCAGGCGTACGTGCGGCGCGCGGATTTGCATGCGAAAAGGGTTGGGGCGGCGGATAAGGCGGCGGGTTTTGTACTGGACTATGTTTCTGGCGCGGTGGTTTCGGCTTACTTGCCGATCCGCAGCGAAATTGATCCTAGGCCCGCGATGCTGACGCTGCACGATAGCGGGCACCAGATTTGCGTGCCGGTGATCCAAGGTGCGGGGTTGCCGCTGCGGTTCCGAGTGTGGACGCCGGGGTGTCGTTTACAGGCAGGCCCGTTCGGTGCCGCTGTGCCGGTCGAGGGGGCTTGGTTGGAGCCTGATGTGTTGCTGGTGCCGCTCTTGGCGTTTGATGCGCGACTATTTCGACTTGGCTATGGGGGCGGGTTTTATGACCGGACATTGGCTTTGTTGCGGGGCCAAGGAAAAGTGGTTGCAGCTGGGTTTGCTTATGCCGGACAACAGGTCGATGCGGTGCCGGTGGACGCGACGGACCAGCGTCTGGATGCGGTGATAACTGAGACGGGCATCGTCAGAGCTTGAACCCCAAGGCTTGAGCGGATAGATCACCTGCCCATGAAAATCCTGTTCCTTGGTGATGTGATGGGCCGCTCTGGCCGCAAGGCGGTGAATGCGGCTTTGCCGGAATTGCGGTTGCGGCTGGCTTTGGATTTTATCGTCGTCAACGGTGAAAACGCCAGTTCAGGGCTTGGATTGTCGGCGGTTCATGCCGCCGAATTGTTGGAGTCGGGGGCTGATTGCATTACGCTTGGTGACCATGCGTTTGACCAGAAGGACATGTTGGGATTCATTGAAAAAGAACCCCGCGTTCTGCGGCCGTTGAATTTGGCCAAGGCGGCACCGGGGAAGGGTGCGCGGATGTTTGATGCCAAGGGCGGGCGCAAGGTGTTTGTGGCGCAGGCTTTGGGGCAGGTGTTCATGAAGCAGCCCTATGCCGACCCTTTTTCGGCTTTGGATGCGGCGCTGAAAGAAGCGCCATTGGGCGGCCGCGCCGCTGCGGTTCTGGTTGATTTTCATGCCGAGGCCACGTCGGAAAAGATGGCGATGGGGCATTATCTGGATGGACGCGCTAGTCTGGTTGTCGGCACGCATACGCATGTGCCAACGGCGGATGCGCGGATTTTACCGGGTGGCACGGCCTGCCAGAGCGATGCAGGGATGTGCGGGGATTTCAACTCGGTCATTGGCATGAACAAAGAAGAGCCGATGCGGCGGTTCATTACCGGCATGGGCAAGGATCGTTTCACCCCTGCCGAAGGTGTGGCGACACTGTGTGGTGTGTTGGTTGAGACCGATGACAAGACCGGCAAAGCGATACGGGTATCAGCATTCCGGCAGGGTCCGCTGTTGGAGCAGGCGGGCTGGGCGTGAATTCGCGGCTACGTTTAACGCTGCTATTGTTGGGCATGGGAACCGCTTGGGGCCTGTCGCAGCCTTTAACCAAGATTTCGGTCTCGACCGGCTATGCGCCGTTCGGGTTGATTTTCTGGGAATTGGTGTTCATGTTGATGGTGCTGGCGACGTTTCTAACGCTGCGGCGGCGTTCCTTTGGATTGGCTTGGCAGCATTTTCATCTGTATCTGGCTATTGCCGTTTTGGGCACGGTCTTTCCAAATTTCATTTCATTTCGATCCGCCTTCCAATTGCCCGCCGGGGTGATGTCGATCATCATTGCGGTTGTGCCGATGTTTGCGGTGCCCGTGGCGGTGGCTTTGGGAAATGAAAAGGCCAGTCTGGTCCGTTTCGCGGGGATAGGTGCGGGCGCATTGGCGATCATGCTACTGCTAGGCCCGAACGCGCGATTACCCGAGAATGTTGGCACATTGTTTGTGTTGACAGCCCTGCTGGCTCCGATTTCCTATGCGGTCGAGGGCAATTATCTGGCGAAATGGGGCACCAGAGAACTTGACGCAGCGCAGATATTGTTTGGGTCCTGCCTTGTGGCAATCGTGTTGTCTGGTCCGTTGATGTTTCTGACGGATTCGTATTTCAGCGTGTTCAAGCCGTGGGATTTGCCGCTTTTCGCGCTGCTTGGATCAACTTTCCTGCATGTGATTGCCTATGGCGGCTATGTCTGGATCGTCGGTCAAGCCGGACCGGTGTTTGCGGCGCAAGTTTCTTACATCGTGACAGCGACCGGAGTGTGCTGGGCGATGTTGATTTTGGGCGAACGTTATTCGGGGGCGATCTGGGCGGCTTTTGGATTGATGATGGTGGGGATTGCGTTGGTTAGGCCGGTTGCCAGGGAAAATTAACGGTGTAGCGTTTCAACGGTTCATCGGATGTTTTCGTCAGGCACTTTGAATCCAAGACGCCTTTCCCAGTTCTGAATTTCCGTTTCCATCACCCATTCGTCGTCGGCATAGTTAAGCAACGAAACAAAATCATTTGTTTCAGGGCTATAAAGATAGCGCATTGGATAGGCACCATCCGGCCCTTCGAGATGTGCAGGAAGTTCATTCAAAACGCAGCCATTGAAAACGAAAAAAACGATCAATTGTTGCAGTTTTCGCCGTCGTCCAACCGGAACGGACAATTTTCAGGCCGCGAAGCGAAGTGCAACTTCGGCACCAGCGTGGTGCTTTGTGGCGCGCATTTCCCATTTGGCGTTCTTGAACATTTCGTGAAACCGCGCCGGGGCCGGTTTGATACCGTCAAGCGCCACCCTGCCCAAGTGTTGTGTGATAAGCATATTTTCGATCACAGCACGCGTAAAAGCGTCGGCAAGCGACGGCATATCTGGCGCGTGCGCAACGATGTCATATTCGATGCCTTGGGCGACCCAATTCTCGCCTTCTTGGAAAGCGACGGCGTTGACGTGAATGTCTTCAGGCAATTTTTTTGACCCCTAGTTTCGCTGTATTATACATATACTGCGAGCAATTGGATATGCCCGTTGACGCGCTTACGTGTCAATGAAAACGGTTAATTTTTCGTTGCGATGCAAGGGGGGTGGTAATTTAACTCGCTACTTGTACCTGCGGGCCGCTCTTGATCCTTGCCATGCGGCTTTGCTATAGCACCGACAAATCCTGACTTGTGACAACGGAGGCACCCATGGCGGGGCATTCTAAATGGGCGAACATTCAGCACCGCAAAGGGCGGCAGGATGCGGCACGTTCCAAGTTGTTTTCTAAATTGTCCAAAGAGATAACGGTTGCCGCCAAGATGGGCGACCCGGACCCCGACAAGAACCCAAGATTGAGGCTGGCTGTGAAGGAAGCGCGGGTGAATTCGGTGTCGCGCGAGGTGATCGAGCGCGCCATCAAGAAATCCGAGGGCGGCGAGGGGGCCAATTACGAGGAAGTCCGCTACGAGGGCTATGGTCCGGCGGGGATTGCGGTGATTGTCGAGGCGCTGACGGACAACCGCAATCGCACAGCCTCCAATGTGCGGGCGACATTTGCCAAGCACGGCGGCAATCTGGCTGAGACTGGCGCAGTTTCCTTCATGTTTGATCGGGTAGGTGAAGTGATGTATCCCGCCAACGTGGGCAGCGCCGATGATTTGCTGGAAGCGGCGATCCTGGCGGGGGCCGATGACGTGGAAAGCGATGACGACGGGCATTGGGTCTATTGCCAAGTCGCTGCGTTCAACGAAGTTTCCACCGCGTTGGAAGCCGATCTGGGCGAGGCGGAGACGGCGAAGCTGATCTGGAAACCGGCAAATACCACAACGCTTGATTTGGAAGATGCGCAAAAGCTGATGAAACTGATCGAAGTGTTGGAAGACGACGACGACGTGCAGCATGTCACCGCGAATGCCGAATTGACCGATGAAGTCATGGCGCAGATGTGAATTTCGCTTTCGCAGATTTTGTCAAAACACCTCGCGTCTTGGCAAGTTTGTGAAATTTGACTAACTACGGGGGCTAGGGGAATCGCCGTGGGTGCAGTTCAGTCACTAAGTTTTGATCCGGCCGGTCGCGCCTTTGTGCCAACGACCGCTGAATTGTCACGCGAAATTATCGCCTCTTCTGACTATGGCGTTGCCCCCTATGGACGCGGCTATTCGGAATTGACGCGGCGGACGGGCCATGAATTTCCCGGCATCGATTATGCTTTGAATTATTTGCCAATAGCGCATGATGGCGAGCGGCATGTATTTTTGCGCGAGCTGGCGGCAGATTTTCTGAAACGAAATACTGGTGTGCTGCGCGACGCTCGGCTGCGGCTGGTGCCCGAAGCGGTTGGTGCGTTTGCCCGAAACGGCACGATGGACGTGATGGCGGATGTGATCCGGCCGATGGTTGAGGCGTTGGTTTTCGATTTGACAGGCGTCAGGGGTGCGGAAAACCTTACGGCTGTCTTCAATCGGGCGCTGAGTTTGCGCAAGCGGCAAGCGCTGGATACATTGTTCACAACGATCAAAGGCGACCTGAGCAATGCCAATCCGGGGTTCGGTGAAGATGAGATCGGTATGCGAATAGCCTTTGCGATTTTGGGAGTGGACGCCACCATTGGGTTGATATCGCAGAACATTATCCACGTCTTATCAGCGCACATTGGCAAGAGATTGTGTGAAATGTCTTGGCCGCTTACGCCAGAAAAGACGTCGGTCTTAACCATCGAGCGTACGGCAAAATGCCCGATGGCACGTGATGGCCAGACTTTGCCGACCGGCACGGATTTTCGGGTTGATATGGAATTGGCTATATCGACCGGTGATCGCGCGGCGATGTTTGGTCTGGGAAGGCATGTCTGTCTTGGTCGTGGCTTTGCAACTTCATTGTGGCGCGATATCTCGGTTGGTCTTTCGGGCTTGGCATCGCGCGTTGTTTCGATAAACGTAGGCCCGACGGTCAATCGGATTGTTGCGATTCCGCAATTTGTAATCATTGAGGTGCAATCGTGAGCAATGATCCCGTGCATGACGCCGTTTTGGCGGCGGTTCATTTGGTGTTTAACATATCGGGCGAGCCAAAGCTGATGGCGCTGGTTGATTCCGGTGACTTTGCCATTGCCGATCTGGGTGGTGACAGCATGGATATCACCGACTTTTGTTTTCAGGTAGAATCGGCGCTGGACGTGGAAATTGCCATGTCCGATACGGTTGATTTTCCGACCTTCAGCCAGTTTGTTGCGATGCTCAAGACGCGGCTAAGCGAGGCTGCTTGAGCGAAGTTGCGGCGCTGTTGGATGAGATTGCCGCCAGTCGCCGACCGATAGAATTGCAAGTTGTAGCCAACAAGGCGGCTACGACTTTGTCGCCCGATCAAGTGGCGGCGTTGTACATGGCTGTTGGTGAGGCAAGGTTCGCGGAACTGCGGGCCGAGTTTCGAAAATATGCACATGGTTGGCAATATTACCGGCGCGGCATGAATCCGATTGGCGGTGCGCCGCGGGTGTTTCGCAATACGCAACTCAGCGCTGGCGGGCGATTGTTTGAAAGTGAAGGTCGCGTTGCCGCCAAGGTTTTGCTGGTCATATTTACCGGTTCGGTTGGCCGGGTGATGATGCCAATTCCGCAATTTTTGGACGCTCTGCCGCCGGTTCCTATCGATGTTTTGCTGTTGCGAAATGATAGCGAACGGCACTATCGATCTGGCGTCGTCGGTTTTGGCAGCAGTTTGTGGCGCACCGCTTTGGCGGTAAAATCGCGGTTTGTCAGCAAAGGCTATCGCCGTGTGATTGTGCTTGGCACGTCCAGCGGCGGATTGCCCGCCCTGTGTGTGGCAAACCAGATTGGCGCGGATTTGGGCATAGCTGTGGGCGGGCGATTTCCCTATGATTTATTCCGCTTGAAAGAACTGCGCGGTTTCGGGGCGACCGGGTTTGGGCCGATGTGCGATTGTATGTTTTCAGGCAATGTGCCGATGAAGGCGTTTTTTGACCACGCCCATGAAGATGATAAATTTGACGCCCAACATGCGGCGCGGATTATTCCTGGTTTGCGATTGGTACCCGTGCACGATGTGGACACGCATTTAATTTTCGGCGCGATGTTCAAGCAGGGCCGGTTGCCGACCTTTTTAGCAGATTTGTTGGAAATTGCTCCAGTGCCGGTTCGCGGTGCGGGATTGTTTTCGGGTCTTCGGCTTAAGCTGCAGGGTTAGGTTCGCAATTCCTTGCGGATAACCAGTTTCAAAGCCGACCAGATTTCGTCCACCGCACAGACTTTGACGTCGACGAGGCCAAGCGGAAAAGCCAATTCGCGGATCGTGTCTTCGGTGATGTCGGTGGCGACTTGCGAGGCTTTCTTGGGCCAGCTTGCCCAGATCGTGCCGTTTTGGGTGATGTTGAGACGGGCTTTGGCAAGTTCGCTTTGCAGGGTCGCACGGCTGGCGGTGAAGATGTGGATCAGGTCGAGCGGTGCTTTGCCGGTTTCGGCGAGGGCAAGTTCGGCGCTGGCGATGTCGGCGCGGACGTTGGTGGGCATGTTGACGAACGCGACGCGAAAGCCGTCTTTGAGTCCGAGTTTCTTGGCTAAAGGTGTGCTCGAGTACCCAAGCGTCATTCTGGTTGGAACGGAAAGTCAGTGGGGCCGGGTTTTGCCCCTGCGGCGGCCAGCATGGCGTGGATTTGGCCGCGATGGTGGGTTTGGTGGTTGAAGAAATGGATGATCAGCAGCGCGAGGGGTTTTTCGACTTCGCGGCCGACGCCACCAGAGAACCAGCGCAGATTTCCGCTAAGGGATTCGGGCGTGATTTTGGCCGCCCAATCGATGATGGTTTGATCCATCATGGGGCGCTCGGCTTTGAGTTGGGCCCAGGTTTCGGTTTCCTGCACCGAAGTGGGGATATTGGCTTGGTTGGGCGCAGGTGTGCCGGCAAAGCGTGAAAGCCAGATACGGTCGGCCCAGAGAATGTGGTTGAACGTGTTGAAGATGGAGCCAAAGAAAGCGCCGCGATGCAGGGTTCGGTTGGCGTCATCCAGCGTATCGGCGGCGGCATAGAGGCTGGTGTTTTGCCATTGGTTATAGGCCGCCATACGCTGGGCATAGGCGGGCGTGATCATTCCAGCACCCGTTTCAACCAGCTTTTCTTGGGCGCGTCGGGGGCATCGGACACGCCTTCGACTTCGGCTTGAAAATTGGCGAAAAACTTGTCGGCCATGCTTTTGGCAAAGCCGTCGATCAGGCGCGAGCCGAGTTGCGCCAGTTTGCCGCCGACTTTGGCGTCAACTTCGTAGGCCAATTCGGTGCCGCCTTCGGCGTCACTTAAGGTAACGAATGCCCCGCCTTTGGCAAAGCCAGCGACACCACCTTTGCCTTCGCCAGAAATGCGGTAGCTTACATTGGGCACGATGTCGGAAAGTTTGACTTCGCCTTTGAACGTTGCCTTGACCGGCCCGACTTTTTGGGTGGCAACGGCGGTAAAGCCAGTTTCCGGACTGCCGGTCAGTTCGCTGCAACCCGGAATGCAGGCTTTCAACACTTCGGCGGAGTTTAACGCGGCCCAGACGGTGGCGCGGTCGGCGGCGATGCGGCGGCTGCCTTTGAGTTCCATGACTGTCCCCTTTGCTTACAGATTAGTTGGGGGATTGGATGGGAGCAATGGGGTCGAATCGAGGCTTCTTTCCGGTCGGCTTGTCGGCTAGGTTTCCAATTATCAACCTGCCGGGGGACGCATGAAAGACATCCTTGAACAACTTGAAACACGTCGTGCCAATGCTCGGGCAGGTGGCGGTGCCGAGCGGGTCGCGGCGCAGCATGCCAAAGGCAAGCTGACGGCGCGGGAGCGGTTGGACGTGCTGCTGGATGAAGGGTCGTTCGAAGAGTTCGATATGTTCGTCGCGCATCGGGCGGTGGACTTTGGCATGGATGCGCAGAAGTTCCCGGGTGATGGGGTTGTAACCGGTTGGGGCACGATCAATGGGCGGATTGTTTATGTGTTTTCGCAGGATTTCACTGTGTTGGGCGGGTCGTTGAGCGAGACGCATGCGCAGAAGATCTGCAAGATCATGGATATGGCGATGAAAGTTGGTGCGCCGGTGATTGGCATCAATGATTCCGGCGGGGCGCGGATACAGGAGGGTGTGGCTTCGCTGGCGGGATATGCTGAGGTGTTTCAGCGCAATATCCTCGCGTCCGGCGTGGTGCCGCAGATTTCGCTGGTGATGGGGCCTTGTGCGGGTGGCGCGGTGTATTCGCCAGCGATGACGGATTTTATTTTCATGGTGCGGGATTCGTCCTACATGTTCGTGACCGGCCCTGATGTGGTGAAAACGGTGACCAACGAGGTGGTTTCGGCGGAGGATTTGGGGGGTGCTCGGACGCATACCTCGAAATCCTCGGTGGCGGATGGGGCCTATGCCGATGATATGGAATGCTTGCAGGAAGCGCGGCGGCTTTTCGATTTTCTGCCGCTGAATAACCGCGAAAAACCGCCGGTAAGGCCATTTTTTGACGATCCGGGCCGGGTGGAGATGTCGCTGGACAGCTTGATCCCCGACAATGCCAACACGCCCTATGACATGCACGAGCTTATCGTGAAAGTGGCTGATGAGGGGGATTTCTTTGAGATTCAGAAGGAGTTTGCCCGCAATATATTGACCGGGTTTATTCGATTGGAAGGGTCAACTGTTGGGGTGGTGGCGAACCAGCCAACGCATCTGGCGGGATGTCTGGACATTGACGCGTCAAGGAAGGCGGCGAGGTTTGTAAGGTTTTGCGATGCGTTTGAGATACCGATCCTGACTTTGGTCGATGTGCCGGGGTTTCTGCCCGGGACGGCGCAGGAGCACGGCGGCATCATCAAGCACGGGGCGAAACTGCTGTATGCCTACGGCGAGGCGACGGTGCCGAAAGTGACGGTGATCACCCGCAAGGCCTATGGCGGGGCTTATGACGTCATGGCCTCCAAGCATTTGCGCGGCGACGTGAACTATGCCTGGCCGACGGCGCAGATCGCGGTGATGGGGGCGAAAGGGGCGGTGGAGATCATTTATCGCGGGCGGTCGGCGGAAGAGATTGCGGTTTTGACCGCCGAATATGAAGCAAGGTTTGCCAATCCGTTCGTGGCCGCTGAAAAAGGCTTCATCGACGAAGTGATCATGCCGCATTCGACGCGCAAACGTGTGACGCGGGCGTTTGCGATGCTTCGGGGGAAGAAGCTGGAGAATCCGTGGAAAAAGCACGGGAATATACCATTGTGAAGGGGGATTAACCAGATTGAAAGGAATTTCGGGCATTTTCGGGCCGATCGCCAAGTAATTTAGTGACGATTTGGAGCGCTGGATGCCATGCCGACAGTCGACCGATGGAACAATTGTCGGGCCTATTTCTGGAGCCACGAAGGCAACGAACCGGCGCATGTCTACATAGATTGTGCGGAAAAGTCTGTGAAACTTTGGCTGCACGACGTAACATTGGCTTACAACGACGGCTTCAACGCCGTCGAAATTGCGCGTCTGATCGACCGTGTCCGGCATCGACGGGACAAGTACAAGGAGGCTTGGAATGAGTATTTTGGCAGAGCGCGTTCGTGAGCTGCTTGACGTGGAATTTGACGACGCCCAGATGATTTTGCGCTTTACTGATGGTGGTTTGGCGACGGCGCCACTTTGGTGGTATCCGCGGCTGCGCGACGCGACACCGCAGCAGCGGCGCAATTGGGTGTTATCGGGGGCCGGGCGGGGGATTCATTGGCCGGATATTGACGAGGATTTGGCGATTGCGGGGATTTTGGAAGGCAGGATGGCGCCGGGGTTGTGACGGGTCGGGGGAATGTTGGCGACCTGCCGTAAGGCGGTGCCTGTTGTGACGGCAGCTTGAGTATTTGGGGAACATTGAAATGCGGGGTGTGGGAGTGGCTGAAGCGGGTCATGCCTGCGGGAAGTTGACGGGGTAAAATAGCGCCGTCGATTATTAGAGAAACTCTGGCCCAACCGACTCGCGCCGGATCCCAAGCCCGATGATCCTGGCGGGGTAACGGCGCAGGAAGGGGAAGCGGTTGAGGATGCGGAAGGGCAGCGGTGGTTTGCTGGCATTCGCGTTCAATGCCGGGGCGAGGATGCGGTTTTGCGCCATGACTTGCAGGGCTTGGGTGACTTTCACCGGGAACATGCGGCGGGCCTGCACACGGGCGAGGTCGGCGGTGGTGATTGTGCCCGATTGCAGCGGACCGACCAGCAGGTTGGCGGTGGCGACGGCATCTTGAATCGCCACGTTGATGCCGATGCCGCCAATAGGTGACATTGCATGGGCGGCGTCGCCGATGAACAGCAAGCCCTCGCGCCACCATGTTTCCAAGCGGTTGACCTGCACGCTGAGCAGTTTGACCTGATCCCAGTCGGTGATCTGGGCGCTGCGTTCGGGTTCCAAGCCTAGCGTTGCATCCAACGTCGCGCGAAACGCGTCCAGCCCGGCGTCGCGGATTTTCTGGGCGGAACCTTTGGCAACCACATGGGCGACTTGCCAATAGTCGCCGCGATTGAGCATGACGAAAAGCTTGCCTTTTCGGGCGCGGCCAAGCGATTGGCGGCTGTCGCCTTCCTTGCGCGAAAGGCGGAACCAAAGCACATCGATCGGTGTGCCGAAATCAAGCACTTTCATGCCGGCCTTGTCGCGCAGGATTGAGCTGCGGCCGTCGGCGGCGATTGTCAGTTTGGCGTCTACTTTGAAGGGCCCGTCGGGCGTGCGTCCGCTTACGCCGGTAATTTGGGTTTTGGTCAATTGCAAGTCTTCAACTTCGGCCTGCATGATCAGGCGAAAGTTTGGGTAGGTCTTGGCACGGTCGGCGAGGAAGTCGAGAAAGTCCCATTGCGGCATCATGGCGATGAATGGGGCCGTCACTTTCAAAGTTGCGAAATCGGCAATCGTGACTTCCATACCCTCAAAATCAAGGGTCATTTTGTCAAACTTGGTGTGCGGCAGTTGCAGGAACGCAGGTAGGTCACCGAGTTGGTGCAGGATTTCCATGGTTGAGGGGTGGATAGTGTCACCGCGAAAATCGCGCAGGAAGTCGGCATGTTTTTCCAGAACAATCACCGGAACTCCGGCGCGCGCCAACATATAGCCCAGCATCAGGCCCGCCGGTCCGCCGCCAACAATGCAACAATCGGTTTGATAGGTTTGCATGCGACCCTTTCGGATACTTATCCAGTATAGGCCCTTGGTCGTATTGCGCAACAATTGCAGGAAGAATGGGGTAGGTAAACGGAAAGTCACATTCGCTCAATTGACTGTGACAGGGGCGGATTACCATTTGCCGACAATTGGGAGCGTGCCAGTCTGCTGTCACCCGCATTGCGGGATTGTGCAAACAGCGTGGGCGAATGACCCGCGACCAACGAGGAGACGAAAATGCGGATTATCTGGACAATTTTGGCAATGACATTTGGCGCGGGGTTTCTATCGGCTTGCGATATGATGAAAGATGAGCCAATGGCTGCGGAAGGTGCAGCAATGGCAGAAGGCGAAGTGGCAAGTGAAGAGATGGCGCCAGACACCGAAATGTGATGATCTGCTTGGGAAAGCCCGATGCTGAAACATCGCGGCTTTCCTTCGCGGCTGCCGGGGACGGATTTCCAATTCACCATCCGACGCGACAACGAGAGGCCTTCGCCGATCAAGGCGCGAGAGCGCTATCGTGATCGGCGACCGGCGGATCGCAAGGCGGATGAGGGGTTTATCGCGGCTTTGTGGGCGCATTTTGGCAGCGAACCGTTTGAGCGCGGCAATCTGGACGCCGGTCGGTTGAACTGGGTGATCGGGCGCGAGGTGGTTTGGGTGGACGATTATCCCGACGTTGTATCGTATGAGGCGATGCTGCGACTGGATGAAGCCCTAGCGCGGGCGTCGTTTCCGAAGGCGTTTGACGGCTCGTTGATTGAGTGATTTTGTGAGCAAATGCGCCCCGGCTTTGGGCCGGGGCTTTGGCGTTGGGTTCGAGTTACGCGGCCTTGGGCAGCACCTCTTCTCGGGCGGAAATTGTTGCGTCCAGCCACCAATCCAGATCGTTGAACATCGCAGTGGCGCTGGGCAGAAGGTTGGCTTCGACCGTGTTCATCTCGGCGTTCTCACCCATTGGGTGAACTTTTATGAAGTCAGCCCCGAGCAAATGCACGGCGGAGCGGACGGGAACCATCTGCAATTCAACAGCAATCGTGCGCAGATGTTCGATAGCTCGGGCGGCACCGGTTGTGCCATAGCCAAGCACAGCCATCGGTTTGTGATTCCATTCGACATAGGCCTGATCGAGCGCGTTTTTCAGCGATGCGGGGATCGAGCGGTTGTATTCGGCGGTGACGATGATGAAGCCATCGAAACTGGCGATCTTTTTCTGCCACGCCACCGCTTTGGCATTTTTGCTGGGCATCCACAGGTTCGAGGCCATTTCGTCAAAGAACGGCAGGTCGAAATCGCGGATATCGACCAGCTCGACATCCCAGTCCTCGCGTTTTTGTGCGAGATCGAATATCCATGTTGCAGGTTTGTCGGCAAAGCGTGTGGGTCTGGTGGTGGCGATGATGACCGCAACGCGGGTTTTTGAGTTGGTTTGCATAAAGTTTCTCCAAGTATGTAGGTTTCTTTAGGTTACTTACTATATATTGGTGAGTTAAATAGGATTGCAAGGAGGCACGTGCGTGTTACCTGGTGAGCAAATGGATAGTGCTACCTGTAAGCGGGTCAGCGATCTGCTGGCGCGGGTTGGTGACAAATGGACGTTGCTGGTCGTCGGGTCGCTGGGTGCTGGCCCATTGCGCTTCAACGCTTTGCGCCGACAAATTGGCGATATTTCGCAGAAAATGCTGGCGACGACGTTGCGGAATTTGGAGCGCGACGGGATGATCAATCGCCATGTGCTGCCGGTCACCCCGCCACAGGTCGAATATACGCTGACGGGTTTTGGTTGTGAATTTTTGCGCCCAGCTTCGGCTTTTGCCGATTGGGCGGCGCAAAACGCGCATCGGATAGAGCATGCTCGAGCGTCGTTTGACCGACAACATCGGGATGTGCCACCGGCCTGAAGACCGGCAAATTTGGCACGATTTCGCACATTTTCAAACCTTTGCAAGATTTTCTAGCATGCGCGAATCACTTGGCGTATGATGAATTTGCATCGCCTCAAATCAAAACAAGGGCGAGCGATTGAGAGAGGCAGCTAGAATGCAAATCTTAGGCAAAATCCTCGGTATCGGGGCTTTGGCTGTTTTGCTGAGTGCCTGTGGCACACAATTTGCCGATCGTGCCCTTTCGGGGGCCGGGATTGGTGCTTTGGGCGCGGCGGCGCTGCAGATGGATCCGCTGACCGGGGCTGTTATTGGCGGAGTGGTTGGTGGCGTAACCGACAGTGGCAATTTCAATCTTGGTCATCCGGTATGGCGGTGAAAATGGCAAAACAAACGGGGGGCCGTGATATGGCTTACAGGAAAATCAGCTTGCTTTTGGCCGCTTTGCTTTTGGTTGGTTGTGGCGAAGGCTTTGCCGACCGCACCTTATCAGGCGCGGCATTGGGCGCGGGCACCACGGCTATCCTAGGACCGGGGGCGATTGTAGGGGCCCTGGTTGGCGGCGCAGTGGGTGCTGTGACCAACGAAGACGAATTGCAATTGGGTCGACCGGTCTGGTGATTTAGACCGAAGATTGGGCCGCGAAAGCAGCGTCGGTGTTGGCACCGGCGTTGTGGTCGTGTTTAGTGTCGTGGCCACGTTTTGCTTGGGACCACCATGTGCAGTCAGTATTCCATTGCATGCGCGCATGCGCAAAGTTCCGCTGGTAACGCTGCGGTAAACAAAGAATGTTTTGACGTCGGGAACTTCGTGCAGGATAGAGCGTTGATAACGACAAACTCCAGAGGACGAGTAACATGTACATCATCAAATTTCTTGCAGTCGGGGCGCTGGTCGCCACGGTTGCAGGCTGTGATCAACTTGGTCTTAACACAGATGCCGAGCGTGGCGTTGCCGGGGCGCTTGGCGGTGCTGTTGTCGCCGATGCAATTGGCGGCGATGCGCTTGCCGGTGCGATTATCGGTGGGGCTGCGGGTGCTTTCTGCGACGAGCTCAACATACCGGGCTGCATTCCGCGCTGAACGATTTAACATCGTTTCAAGACTGCTAAAGAGCCACCGGGGAGAATTCTCCGGTGGTTTTTTGTTGTGCGGGCGCGGTTTCCACGGCATCGCGGATGTTTAGCAAAATCCTTGTGGCCAATCGCGGCGAGATTGCGTGTCGGGTGATCAAGACAGCGCGGCGGATGGGGATTGCGACGGTGGCGGTCTATTCCGACGCGGATCGCGGTGCCCTGCATGTGCAGATGGCCGACGAGGCAGTGCATATTGGCGGCTCGGCGGCGGTTGAAAGCTATTTGCGCATAGATCGGATATTGGATGCTGTTCGGGTGACTGGCGCTGAGGCGGTGCATCCGGGCTATGGGTTTTTGTCGGAACGGGCGGAATTTGCTGAAGCTTTAGCTGAGGTTGGCGTGGCGTTCATTGGCCCGCCAGCCAGCGCGATTGCGGCGATGGGCGACAAGATTGCCTCGAAGAAACTGGCGCTCGCGGCGGGTGTTTCGACGGTGCCGGGGTTTGTGGGGGTGATTTCGGACGCCGATCATGCGGTGAAAATTGCGCGTGAGATCGGCTATCCGGTGATGATCAAAGCCAGCGCTGGCGGTGGCGGCAAAGGGATGCGGGTGGCGTTTTCCGATGCCGATGTGCGCGAGGGGTTTGCCTCGTCGAAAAATGAAGCGAAGGCGAGTTTTGGCGACGACCGGTTGTTTGTCGAGAAGTTTGTCGAAAGCCCGCGTCATATAGAAATTCAGGTGTTGGGCGATAGTCACGGCAATATCGTGTATCTGGGCGAGCGCGAATGCTCGATCCAACGCCGCAACCAGAAAGTGATCGAGGAAGCGCCGTCGCTGTTTCTGGATGCGGCGACGCGAAAGGCCATGGGCGAGCAGGCGGTCGCTTTGGCGAAGGCGGTGGATTATTGCAGCGCTGGGACGGTGGAGTTCATCGTCGATGGTGACCGGAATTTCTATTTTCTGGAAATGAACACGCGCCTGCAGGTCGAGCATCCGGTGACCGAGTTGGTCACAGGGATTGATCTGGTCGAGGCGATGATCCGGGTGGCGGCGGGAGAAAAGCTGGGGTTTGGGCAGGGCGATATTCGGGTGAGCGGCTGGGCAATGGAAAGTCGTCTCTATGCCGAAGACCCCTATCGCGGCTTCCTGCCATCGACCGGAAGGCTGGTGCGGTATCGACCACCGGTCGAGGTTGAGGGCCGGGTTCGCAATGATACCGGCGTATTTGAGGGTGGCGATATCAGCCGGTTTTATGACCCGATGATCGCCAAGCTATGCACGTGGGGTGAGGATAGGGCTTCGGCCATTGAAGGCATGCGGGCGGCGCTGGATGCGTTTGAAGTCGAGGGGATTGGGCATAATCTGCCGTTTTGTGCGGCGGTGATGGATCATCCGAAGTTTGTGGCGGGGGAGTTTACCACGGGGTTCATTGCCGAAGAGTTTCCCTATGGGTTTTCGGGGGTGGTATTGCCCGATGCGACTTTGCGGCGGCTGGCGGCAGGGGCGGCCAGTATGAAGGCGCGACTGGAGGCGCGGGCGGCGCGGATTTCGGGGGCGATGGTGAACCATTCCCGGCGAGTCGATCCGCATTGGGTGGTGGCTTTGGGCGACACGCGGTTTGCGTTGGAGGTGATCGAAGGGCCGGATCATACGGATGTGACGTTGGAGGGTGAGACGTTTCGGGTGCAAACCGATTGGCAGCCGGGGCAGACTTTGTGTCGGGCTTTGATCAACGGTCAGGCGTTCGTTGTTAAGGTCAAACTGACCACGGGGGGTGTTCGGCTGCGCTATCGCGGGTCGGATTTGAAGGTCAATGTGATGACTCTTCGGCAAGCGGAATTGGCGGCGAAGATGCCAGTGAAAACCTTGCCCGATTTATCGCGCTTTGTGCTGTGCCCAATGCCGGGTTTGGTGGTGTCGATGGCGGTTGCGGTGGGGGATGCGGTGGTGGCGGGGCAAGTGCTGTGCGTGATCGAAGCGATGAAGATGGAGAACGTGCTGAAGGCGGAGCGGAGCGGGGTGGTTGCCGAAGTTTGCGCGGCGGTGGGCGACAGTTTGGCGGTGGATGCGGTGATATTGGAGTTTGAGGGATGATACCAGATTTTCAAACGTTGATGCGGCCAGTTTTGGAGGCGGCGGCAACAGGCGAGAGCCATATTTCCGAAGTGGTAACGGCACTTCAAGAATCATTCGCGCTTTCTCAGGAGGAACGGGAAGAACTTGTGCCAAGTGGGCGAAAAGCGAGATTCACGGATCGCGTTCATTGGGCCAAGGCATATCTGAAACAAGCAGGATTGGTAAAAAACACGCGACGTGGATACGTGGAAATCACCGAAGAGGGACGCCAAGTCTTATCAAATTATGGCGGGAAAATCGACACTAAGTATCTTGAAAGCATTCCCCAATTTATTGAAGGACGGTTTCGTGGCGGTGGCGCGGAGGTAATTAGCGACAGCATTGGAAAGGGCGCTGTTTCAACACCGGATGAACAACTGCGACGTGCGTATTCCCAAGTTGTCGCCGCTCTCGCCAGCGAAATTCTGGACAGGTTGCGGGGCAGTAAACCCGCCTTTTTTGAGGAGGTAATCGTAGAGTTACTATCGAAAATGGGATATGGCGCTGGCAAAGCGCTGGGGGCTTCGGGCGATGGTGGCGTTGATGGCGTGATCGATCAGGACCCTCTGGGCGTGGATCAGGTGTATGTACAAGCAAAGCGATACGGCGCGGAAAACGTTGTGGGTTCCGGCGCTATTAGAGACTTTTACGGTGCCTTGGGAATGAAGGATGTTACGAAAGGCATTTTTGTTACCACGTCTTCGTTTTCAAGTTCGGCACATCAAACGGCAGAAAAACTTGGCGCTCGCATTGTGCTGATTGATGGTCCGCAAATAGCTGACCTGATGATCAAATATGAAGTGGGCTGCAGAGTTACCGAGACATTTCGAATTGCGGTTGTCGAGGAAAGCTATTTCGAGTGATTGGCGCACGAATTATTAGAGTTTTGAGAGACCCGTAGGACTCTGGCGACTACGGTCGGACGGGAGTACTTGCCGGTGGATGCGGTGATATTGGAGTTTGAGGGATAGGTGGATGCTGTGCTGATTTTTGCTGGATTGGGATAAATTCATTTGCGAAACAAGGGTTTGCCGTTTTAGTTTAACCGGTGGGCGGTGAGATTGATGGAGTTTGCATTTTGAAAGGGACGGGTTTTTGGTCCGCTCGGCAGGCATATCCGATTTTGGCGATGGCGTCGGCGCTACTGTTTTTTGCAGTGTTGCAGGTATTGGCTTGGGGCAAGACCGGCGGTTATTTCGAATATCCGCTCGATGATGTTTACATTCATTTGGCGATGGCCGACGGAATAGCGCGGGGCGAATACGGGATCAATGCGGGCGAATATGCCTCGGCGGATTCCTCGATATTGTTTCCAGTGCTGATCGCCCCATTTTCATCGGCGGCCTTTGAACGGTTCGTGCCCTTGGTCTTGAATGCGCTGAGTTTGGCTGGAGCTGCCTGGCTTTGGGGCATGCTGTTGGCTCGGTCGAGCATTTTTGGCTGGCCGGGAACGGTCTTGGCGATTTTCGGACCAATCGCGCTGAACCTGCCCGGCGTCGCCTTCACCGGCATGGAGCATAGCACGCATATTTTGGTCAGTTTGGCAGTGTTGCTGGGGCTGTGCCGGTATTTGGAAGATGGCAAGATCGGCTGGCTATTGGTCGCGGGCGTCGTTTTGGGACCGATGCTGCGGTTTGAAGGTTTGGGCGTGTCAGCGGCGGCCTGTTTGGTGTTGCTGACCCAAAACGATCGGAAGGCGGCGGTGCTGTTGGGATTGGCGGCATTGACGCCGGTGGCGCTGTTCGTGGCGTTCTTGCAATGGCACCATATTGGACCGTTGCCGATGTCGGTGATGGCAAAGCTTGATCTGGCGGTGGGGGCTGGACCGGGGCATGAAGAGGTGACGATCCTGCGCAAATTGATGCAGTTTCCGGGGCAGTTTGTCTTTTTCATGGCGCTGTTTTACGCGGTTTTTACTTTGTGGATGTGGCGGCGCGAACACCAGCTTTGGCCAGTGGTATTGGCGGCCAGTTTGGTTGGGTTTTTGCATTTGGGCTTTGGCAAATTCGGGTGGAGTTTTCGCTATGAGGGCTATGTCGTCGTTTTACTGGTGACGGTTAGTTTGATTGGGATTGTGCCGACGATGCAAAACCGGGCAATGGCCTTGGTGACCAGTCTGGTTTTGGTGGCAATTCCGGGAGTTTGGTATGTGACCGGAATATTGTCACAGGGGCCGATTTCGGCAGGGGCAATTCATTTGCAGCAGTCGCAAATGGCGCGGTTTGTCAAAGACATTTACCAAAAGCCCGTTGCGGTGAACGACATTGGCTATGTCACGTGGCGTAACCCTTATTATGTACTGGACCTTTGGGGCTTGGCGTCGCGCGATGCGTTGGAATTGCGCTTGGACGAAAACGCGGCGCAAGGTTGGGCGGCGGGGTTGGTCAAGGCGCATTCGGTGGATTTGGCGATGATCTATCAGTTATGGCTAGCGCGGGCGGTTCCACCAGATTGGCAGCGGTTGGGCGCGTTGAATTTGACTGGGACCAGCGGCTGGGTAGCGGAAAAGGAAGTGGTATTTTATGCGACTTCGCCCGATGTTGTGGCAGAACTGCGCGAAAAGTTGCAAGTGTTCCAACATGGGTTGCCCGAAGGTGTGGATTTTGATTTTGCCGATACATCGCCATGAACGCTGAAGAGGCGTGGCGAAAAGCTGTGGCCAAAGAACGTGCGAATGTTGCTTCGCCGCTGCAAGCGAAGGCGACGCCAGAGGGGATTTCGCTGAAGGTGTTGTATACCGAGGCAGACTTGGTTGGGCTTGGTCACTTGGGTGGGATGCCGGGGATAGCGCCCTATCTGCGTGGGGCGAAGGCCAGCATGTATGCCGGGCGACCTTGGACGATACGGCAGTATGCCGGATTTTCGACGGCGGCTGAGAGCAATGCGTTTTACCGGCGGGCCTTGGAGTCTGGCCAGAGCGGGGTTTCGGTGGCGTTCGATCTGGCGACGCATCGGGGCTATGACAGCGACCATCCCCGCGTTGAGGGCGATGTCGGCAAGGCGGGTGTGGCGATAGATTCGGTCGAGGATATGAAGGTTTTGTTTGAGGGGATTCCTTTGGACAAGGTTTCGGTCTCGATGACGATGAACGGGGCGGTTTTGCCGGTTCTGGCGGGGTTTATCGTTGCGGCGGAGGAACAGGGCGTGGCGATGCGGCAATTGTCGGGAACCATTCAGAACGACGTTCTGAAAGAATTCATGGTACGGAATACCTATATTTACCCGCCCGAACCAAGCATGCGGATTGTCGCGGATGTGATTGAATTCACAGCGAAAAACATGCCGAAGTTCAACTCGATTTCGATTTCCGGCTATCACATGCAGGAAGCCGGGGCGAATTTGGTGCAGGAACTGGCTTTCACGTTGGCCGATGGGCGCGAATATGTGCGAGCGGCGTTGAAACGTGGGTTGAAGGTGGACGACTTTGCGCCAAGGTTATCGTTTTTCTTTGGCATCGGCATGAACCTGTTCATGGAGGCCGCCAAGCTGCGGGCGGCGCGGCTGTTGTGGCATCGGGTGATGGCGGAGTTTTCGCCATTAAAGTTGGAAAGCAGCGTTTTGCGGATGCATTGCCAGACCTCGGGCGTGTCGTTGCAAGCGCAAGACCCGCTGAATAACGTGGTGCGCACCGCGTACGAGGCTTTGGCGGCGGTGTTGGGCGGGACGCAGAGCTTGCATACGAATAGTTTTGATGAGGCGCTGGCGTTGCCGAGCGATGCGGCAGCGCGGGTTGCGCTGAACACGCAGTTGATTTTGGTGCACGAGACGGGGGTTGCCGATGTGGTCGATCCGTTGGCCGGGTCGTATTACGTCGAGGCGTTGACGGCGCAAATGGCGGATGCGGCTTGGGCATTGATGGGTGAAGTTGAGGCGCTTGGCGGCATGACGGCAGCAGTAGTGACGGGGATGCCGAAGACGCGGATCGAGGCGAGCGCGGCGCTGCGACAGGCGGCGATTGATAAAGGTGAGGCGGTGATCGTTGGCGTCAATCGGTTTGTGTCTGAGGTCGCTGATGCGGTCGATGTGCGCGACATCGACAATGACGCGGTGCGGATCGCGCAGGTTGGGCGGCTGAAGGCGTTGCGTTTGGGCCGGGATAGGGCGGCCTGCGAGGCGGCTTTGGTGGCGTTGGAAATGGCTGGACGGAGCGGCGTCGGGAATTTGCTGGAGCTGGCAATTGTTGCGTCGCGGGCGCGGGCCAGTGTGGGTGAGATTTCCGAGGCGCTGGAACGGGCGTTTGGACGGCATGTTGCTGTGGTTAGCAGCGAGGCCGGCGTTTATGGCAGGGCAGCTGCAGGGGATGCAGAGTTTGAGGCGGTTCGGCGTGAGGTCGCGCGGTTTGTAAGTGAAACCGGACGTCGACCGTCGATATTGGTGGTCAAGATCGGCCAAGATGGTCACGATCGGGGGGCGAAGGTGATCGGCTCGGCTTTCGGCGATATTGGCTTTGAAGTGGTGGTTGGGCCACTGTTTCAGACGCCCGATGAGGCTGCGGCGGATGCGGTTGCCCGCAAGGTGGATGTGGTGGGGATTTCCAGCCAAGCGGCGGGGCATCGGACGTTGGCGCCGAAGTTGATTAGGGCTTTGAAGACTTTGGGGGGTGAGGATGTGATCGTGATCTGCGGTGGCGTGATTCCGCAAGGCGACCACAACTTTCTGCGGCAGCACGGGGTGAAGGCAATATTTGGGCCGGGGACGAGTATTCCGAGGGCGGCGCAGGAGGTGTTGCGGTTGATTGCGGGTCGGGTTGGTGCTGGGCGCAATGGCGCAGAGTGAAGACAAGATCGGCGGCCAAAAGGTGGCGATTTGGGTGATAAATCTGGCGCGAAACGCCGGTCGTTTGGCCAATATGGCCCGGCAACTAAAGGCGATGGGGCTGGTTTGGCAGCGCTTTGATGCAATTGATTTCGCCACCGGTGCGCATTTGACCCATGGTGGTGATGTTGAACCCAATGACCCAAGCCACTGGATGAGCGCGGCGGAATGGGCCTGCACTTTGAGCCACCGGGTGGTTTGGCAGGAATTCTTGGCAAGCGACGCCAAGGAAGCTTTGATTCTGGAGGACGATCTGGAATTGTTTCCGCCGTTTGCGGAGTTGGCAAAGGTCGGCTTGGGGGCAACCGATTGTCCGTTGCCGGTGAAAGTGGAATGGCACAAGAACGGCAACAAACCGGTCTTGTTGGGCAAAGTATTGTCGGAATATCCGACCAATTTCGGGGAAATTCGGTCGTTGCATTCGAACTATTTCGGCTCGGCGAGTTATTATCTGACGCGTGCAGCGGCGCAAAGGCTGGTCGCACGGACGCGTCGGCTGCGAGCGCCGACCGATGTGATCTTGTTCAATCCGCTGTTTTGGCCGCTGCACCAATTGGTCGGCGCGGGCATTTTGATGACACCGATGGCGGTGCAGGACCGTGAGACATTCGCCTCGGACCTACAGTCGAGCAGGCGGGCGCGGGGCTGGAAAATACCAAAGCAATGGGCCGATGATTTTATCGAGTCGAGCAAAATCACCGTTGCCATCATGCTGTGGAAAACGCGGTGGTATCGGTTTGATCTGAGCAGTTGGATGTTAACGAAAAACTGATACCAATGGGCAATAAGTCGAGGCCGACCTTTCAGGCTTGGGGACCACATGGAAAAGACCAACCGCGATGCGGCGCTGGATTATCACGAATTTCCCAAGCCGGGGAAATTGGAAATTCGCGCGACCAAGCCTTTGGCCAACCAGAAAGACCTGAGTTTGGCCTATTCGCCCGGTGTGGCGGATGCGTGTTTGGCGATCAAGGCGAACCCCGCCGATGCCGCGCGTTTCACTGCGCGGGCCAATCTGGTGGGCGTAGTGACGAATGGTTCGGCGGCGTTGGGTCTGGGCAATATCGGCGCTTTGGCCAGCAAGCCGATCATGGAAGGCAAGGCGGTTTTGTTCAAGAAATTCGCCAATATCGATTGTTTCGACATTGAAGTGAACGAAAGCGATCCGGTGAAGCTGGCCGAGATTGTGATTGCTTTGGAGCCGACGTTTGGGGCGATAAATCTGGAAGATATCAAGGCACCGGAATGTTTTGTGGTCGAGAAATTGTGCCGCGAAAAGATGTCGATTCCGGTGTTTCATGACGACCAGCACGGCACGGCGATTGTGGTGGGTGCGGCGGCGAGCAATGCTTTGGTCGTGGCGAAAAAGAAGTTTTCGGCGATCAAGGTGGTATCAACCGGTGGCGGTGCTGCGGGGATTGCCTGTCTGAATATGCTGCTGAAATTGGGGGTGAAGCGGCAGAATATTTGGTTATGCGATTTGGCAGGGTTGGTGTGGAAAGGTCGCGCCGAGGAGATGACGGCGCAGAAGGCGGAATTTGCGCAGGACTCGAAACTGCGGACTTTGGCCGAGGTGATCAAAGGCGCCGATTTGTTTCTTGGCCTATCGGGACCGGGGGTTTTGACCGGCGCGATGGTGAAATCAATGGCGGTGCGACCGATTGTGTTTGCGCTGGCCAATCCGACGCCCGAGATCATGCCGGAGGATATTCGCGCAGCAAAACCCGATGCGATCATTGCGACGGGCCGGTCGGATTATCCCAATCAGGTCAACAACGTGCTGTGTTTTCCGTTCATCTTTCGCGGCGCACTGGATGTGGGGGCGAGCACGATCAACGATGCGATGGAATTGGCTTGCGTTGAGGGGATTGCTGCTCTGGCGCGGGCTTCTTCAAGTGCGGAGGCGGCGGCGGCCTATCAGGGAGAGGACATGAAGTTTGGCGCGGAATATCTGATCCCCAAACCGTTTGACCCGCGATTGCTGGCGATCGTTGCGGGTGCGGTTGCCAAGGCGGCGATGGAGACTGGTGTGGCGACGCGGCCGATCAAGGATTTTGAGGCCTATAGGAAGAAACTGGAGGGGTCGGTTTACCGATCCGCCTTTATCATGCGCACCGTGTTTGATGCCGCCCGAAGCGCGGGTCGGCGGATTGTGTTTGCCGAAGGGGAAGACGAGCGGGTGCTGCGGGCGGCGCATGCGATGAGCGAAGAAATGAACAACCGGCCTATTCTGATAGGCCGCCCCGAAGTGGTGGAAGTGCGGCTGGCGCGGTATGGATTGCCGATCAAACCGGGGCGCGATTTTGATTTGGTGAACCCCGAAAGCGACCGGCGATTTCGCAACTATTGGGGGACCTATCACGAGGTGATGCAGCGGAAAGGCGTAACACCGGCCTTGGCGCAAGCGATCATGCGCACCAATACTACGGCGATTGCGGCGGTAATGGTGAAGCGCGGTGAGGCGGACAGCATGATCTGCGGCACGTTTGGTCAGTATTTGTGGCATCTGAACTATGTCAATCAGGTGTTGGCGACGCCGGATTTGCAGCCATTGGGGGCGATGTCGTTGATGATTCAGGAATCGGGGCCATTGTTTATTGCCGATACCAACGTGCATCCCGACCCAAGCGCCGAGCAGGTAGCGGAAATTGTGATTGCGGCGGCGCGGCATGTGAAACGGTTTGGCGTGGCGCCGAAAGTGGCGTTGTGTTCGCATTCGCAGTTTGGCACTTTGGATACGGAGTCTGGGCGCAAAATGCGGGCGGCATTGGCGATATTGGACCGCGAAAAACGCGATTTTGACTATGAGGGCGAGATGCATATCGATTCGGCTTTGGACCCGGCGTTGCGGGCCCGATTGTTTCCCAATTCGCGGATGGAGGGTGCGGCCAATGTTTTGGTTTTCGCCAGCGTGGATGCGGCAAGTGGGGTGCGCAACATTTTGAAAATGGCGGCGAATGGGCTGGAAGTGGGACCGATTCTGATGGGAATGGGCAATCGGGCGCAAATTGTGACGCCGTCGATCACAGCGCGGGGGCTGCTGAACATCGCGGCTTTGGCGGGAACGCCGGTGCAGGTTTATGGTTAGCGGAATGTCACGCATTTAAGTGACAAAAATTGACCACAGTTCGCTGTCATCACCCTTTCTTAACCAGTTCTGGTGTAAGGTTGCTTGTCGCGGAATTTGCTTTCTGCGCAGATTGGGTGCCGAAAATTGCATTTTGCCAATAAAATGCTTCGCTTTCTGCCTGAAATCTGTGCAATTGTAGGTTGAGCGCGACAAAAGGGAAACTTACGATGGACCGCCGTGGCTTTTGCGCCGGTGTGTTTGTCGTATCGATGCGGGGTTGATGATGATTCAAACAATGCTGCGGCTGTCGCTGACTCTGGTTTTGTGGCTTTCGGTCGGCTTGGTTCCGGCACTGGCGGCAGAAGGTCTGACAATGACTCGGCCGGAAAACTTGGGCGGGGCCGTTGAAAAACTGGTGACCATGGACGAGTTGCGCGAACTGCCGCAAGTGACGATCAACGTTGACACCGAATGGTACGAAGGCACCCGCGCCTTTAGCGGGCCGTTGGCGCGCGACGTGGTGCAAATGATGGGCAAGGGCACCGGCACAATGGTGCATCTGACGGCAGTCAATGATTATGCCATCGACGTGCCGCTCAGCGACTTTGAGGCCTATGACGTGATCTTGGCGCTGGATATGGATGGTGTGGCGCTGTCGATTCGCGATAAGGGGCCAATCTGGGTCATGTATCCGATGAACGACTTTCCCGAATTGCGCGACCCGGTGACCAATGGCAAGCTGATCTGGCAATTGGTCAAACTGGAAGTGCAATAGGGTGCGGCTAAGCTTTGCCAGAATTGTCGCGCTTGCCGTCATCTTGTTGATGACGGCGATTGCCGGTTTGGGCTTTCTATCGACCTATTACAATCTAGAAGGCCTACGCAAAGCCAGCAAGGAAACCATCGCCTGGTCGGCAACGCAGCTTGAAGCCGAACTCATTCGTTTCACCCTGTCGCTGGCCGAGTTTCAGCTTATGCCCAACGCGGCGCGCCTCAGCGACGTGCAAGAGCGTTACGATATCTTGTGGAGCCGGGCTTCGATTTTTGAAGAAGGCTCGGTCGGCGCTCGGCTGATGGCATATGACACCAAGGAACGTGCCGTCGAGGCGCTGATGCTGGATTTGCGCGGGCATGAGAGCGAAGTCGTCGGCATGGTGCCGGGTGACTTTGGCGTCGCGCAAAATCTGATCGAGCATTTCTCCACACATGGTGCATCGTTGAAATTGTTGAGCAATCGGGTGATACTGGGCGAAGAAGCCGTGCGTGCCGATATGCGCGAACAGGTGCGGCGCGGCACCCAATTGGCCGCCGCCTTGAGCTTTGCGGCGGTGTTTTTGAGCCTCGCGTCCCTCGCCTATATCTGGCGGGAAAACCAGCGCTATAAGGCTTTGGCGGAAACCAATCGCCTGCTGGCCGTCGCCGCCGAAGCCGCCAACCATGCCAAATCGCGTTTCCTAACGATGATGAGCCACGAATTGCGCACGCCGATGAACGGCGTTCTGGGTTTGCTGGCCTTGGCCAAGCAACCCGGCATGGCACCGCCGCAGTTGCGTTTGGTCGAACAGGCCGAACGGTCGGGGCATCAGATGATTGGCATGTTGTCGGACATTCTCGATTTCAGCGCCCTGCAAGACGACCAATTGCAGCTTGACGTCAAACCGTTCGAGCCGCGGCAATTGGCCCTGGCCATCACCGATTTGTTCGATCCTTTGGCGCGGCGTGAAGGCATTTCCTTCAAGGTCTTCGCCGATACGACCTGCCCGCAGCGCGTCACCGGCGATTTTCGCCGTCTGCGTCAGGTGATATCGCATATCGCTGCCTATATCGTCGACACGGCGGGGACACGCGATATTGAAATTCAATTGTCATACGCCAACGGATCGCTGACCACGGCGATTTCGTATCAATATGCCGATAACGGTTTGGAATGGCGGCCCGAGCTGATTTTGGGTGCGCCGGAACGCTCGACCGATCAGTTCGCCTCGGATGCTTTGGGACCGGCCGTGGCGCGTGGCCTGATCGAGCGGATGGGCGGCAGCATCGGGTTGGACAATCCCAACGACAGCCGCATCGCCATTCTGATTTCGACCCCAGCGCCGGTGTTTGAGCCGGCAGAAATGACCATCGCGCTGGATATGCGCTCGGCAGCGATGGAAACGATTTGCAAATCGGCGTTGCGCAACGACCGCGTGCGCTTCCAAAAAGGCGAAGGTAACGGCAAAGTCCATGTCGTTTTGATCGAGGCTGGCGGCACCGATGAAGGCCGACGCCTGAGCACGATGCGAACCCGTCACCCCAATGCCATGATGATCGCCGTCGGACGCCCAAACAACCCAGATGAGTTCGATGGTCGGATTGAATTACCGCTGAAGCCGGAACTTTTACGCGACTCCGTGCTTAAGCAACTCGCGTCATAGTAGAAAAGTGGATGACGTGACCGCTTATTTGGTGTAAGGCTGGACTGCTTGCGGTCGAAATTGGTGAAGGCTGCCTTGAGCAGCGGATGGAGATGAATTGACTGCGACGCCGCTTGGACGAGAAATGGACCAAACGCCCGACAAAAACGGCGCACAGCGGCAATTAGCCCTGCTTTCGCACGATTTGCGTTCGGCCTTAGGTAGCATTGCCAGTGGATTGCGACTGCTGGACACCGAAAGACTGGCCCCGCAAGACCGCACGCAACTGGTCCGGGTGATCCGCGAGTCGGTAATACTCTCGGAATTAATGGACATCGCCTTGCAACTGGACCAAGCGCCCAATGGCGAGACGACGGGCAGCGAGGGCAGTTGCAATTTCGAGCGATTTTTGCGCGAACAATCGGTCAAATGGGAAGCCCAGGCCGAGGAAAAATCGATCCTCTTGAGCCTGCGAATCAAAAGTAAACTGCCAGGCAAACTCAACGCCAGCACCTTGCGATTGACGCGGGCGATTGGCAACGTGGTTAACAACGCCATAAAATACACCGATTACGGCGCGGTCGAAGTGAGCGCCGAATGCGACGCGAATGGCGGCATCGAATTGCTGGTCACCGATAATGGACCGGGCTTTTCCGACGCCGCTTTGGCCAAAGCCTTTGATTATTATGGCCGCCCGGAAAATTCTGCCAAGCCCGGAACCGGGCTGGGACTGCATATTTCAAAAACGCTGCTCGACCAGATCGGTGCCAGCATCAGCTTGCGCAACCGCGACGGCGCGGGCGCGCATGCGCGGATCTATTTCCCAGCGAGCCTATGCAGCGACGAAGATGCACCCGAAGCCGTCAGGGCGATGCCGACGCTGCCGAATTTGCGCGGTATTCGCATTTTGCTGGCTGAGGACAACAAGACCAACCAGATGGTTGCCACGCAAATGTTGCAAAGCATGAATGCAGAAGTTACCGTAGCATCAGATGGTTACGAAGCTTTGTTGAAGTTTGAAAAAGGCAATTTTGATCTGGCGCTTCTTGATATTGAAATGCCGCGCATGTCGGGGCTGGACGTTTTGCGCGCCATCCGCGCCCGCACCGACGAACGCGCCAATACGCCGCTGGTGGCGCTAACCGCCTATGCGATGCGCGAACACAAGGAGCGGATTGCCGCCGCTGGCGCCAATGGTCTTATTCCCAAGCCTTTGATCAGCATCGAAAGTTTTGGCCAATCCTTGATGGATTACCTGTCCATCGATCGCCGACCCTCCGATGCAATTGCGACGCCTGAGATTACGGAACTTGCCCGCGACGGTGCCGAACTGATCGATATGCAGATTTACCACTCGCTGGTGACCACCATTGGCCAGGATTCGATGGGGGAGTTGTTGGAAAAGGTTGTCGAAGACGTCGCCGGAGTGAAAACTGGTTTGCTGGAGGGTGCCGCCAACGCCGACAGTCAGTTGATCCGCTCTAACACGCATATCCTTATTTCGGTTGCCGGCGCGATTGGTGCCACGTCACTGCAATTGTTGGCTGAGCGCCTGAACGCCGCCGCGCATAGCGGCAACGAAACTACTATTGCGGATCTGTGCGACCAGTGTATTGCTGGCATCAGCGCGGTCGAAATTTTTCTCGGCCAAGAACAGGAACGTTTTCGGCTATAATCATGACGAAACCGCTATTGCTGGTCGAAGACACGCATTCGTTGTCGATGGTCTATGAGACGGTACTCAAACGTGCCGACTATGCTGTTGACTGTGCTTTTTCTTTGGCTGAAGCTAATCAATGCTATGACCGGGTCGGCCACAAGGTTTTATTGCTAGATTTGTTGTTACCCGATGGCGACGGTTTGGAGTTGATGGCGCGGGTTCTGAAGGCCGAGCCGGATGCCAAAATTCTGGTGATCACCGCCAATGGGTCGATCACCCGAGCGGTCGAAGCAATGCGGGCGGGTGCGTTTGATTTTCTGGTCAAACCGTTTGACGAGCATCGCCTGCTCAACGCCGTGCGCAATGCCTTGCACGCTTTGGGCGACCAAGAAGGTGTGCCGCGACTGGACCATCGCGGCGGCGGTTATGCCGGATTCATTGGGGCTTCGCCGGAAATGAAAGAAATCTACCGGATGGTTGGCAATATCGGTCGCTCGACCGCGACGGTTTTCATCACCGGGGAAAGCGGCACCGGCAAGGAACTGTGCGCGCAAGCGATTCATTCGGTTTCGGCCAGGGCGAAAGGGCCGTTTGTGCCGTTGAACTGCGGCGCAATCCCACCGGATTTGCTGGAATCTGAGGTTTTCGGCCATCTGAAAGGCTCTTTCACCGGGGCAATTTCCGATAAGAAAGGTGCCGCCGCCGCTGCCGAGGGTGGCACGCTGTTTTTGGACGAAATTTGCGAGATGCCGCTGAGTTTGCAGACGAAACTGCTGCGGTTTCTGCAGACCTCGCAAATTCAACCGGTCGGTGCAGTGACGCCGCGCCACGTCGATGTGCGCATTGTCTGCGCAACAAATCGCGATCCGGCGGTGGAAGTGCGGGCCGGGCGGTTCCGCGAAGATTTGTATTATCGCCTACATGTGGTGCCGATCCATTTGCCCGCCCTGCGCGACCGGGTGCAGGATATCATGGACATTGCCAATACGCGTTTGGCCGAATTCGCCCGCGAAGAAGGCAAGAAATTCGAACGGTTTTCGCCAGAAGTCGAGGATATTTTCCTGTCGCGGCCTTGGCCGGGCAATGTGCGTCAATTGCTGAACGTTTTGCGCAATGTCGTTGTTTTGCACGACGGGCGCGACGTTCTGCCCGAAATGCTGCCCGCCGAATTGCTGACCGAATATACCGACGAAGCCCAACAAAGGCCGCAAGCGGCAAAGCCGGATAATTTGATTTCCTTCACGCAATGGCCGCGTCGTGTCGACGTCAGCGCGGCGGCGGCGCGCGATGCCTTTGCCGCTTTGGTTGGCAAGCCCTTGGCGATTGTCGAGCGCGATTTCATCGAAGCGACGATTGCGGCATGTGATGGCTCGATCCCGCAAGCGGCGCGGTTATTGGACCTTTCGCCCTCGACCATTTATCGCAAGCGCGAAAGCTGGGACAGTAAGCTGCTCAAATCCTGACTTGCGGTTCGCTTTGGCGGTTGCGATAGTTGAAATTCAGCAATCGGGAGGCGTTGGTGGACCTGTTTCAGGCGGCGCGAGACGTGCGTTTGCACGCGCATGCGCCCTATTCCAAGTTTCTGGTTGGCGCGGCTTTGCGCACCACTTCCGGTAGCATTTTTGTCGGCTGCAATGTGGAGAATGTCGCCTATCCGGAAGGGACCTGCGCCGAGGCAGCGGCGATTGCCGCCATGTGTGCGGCAGGCGAAAGGGAAATTGCCGAAGTTTTGGTGATTGCCGATGCGCCTTTGCCGGTGACGCCTTGTGGCGGCTGTCGGCAAAAGTTGGCGGAATTCGCCGGGCCTTCAGTTGTGGTAATCATGGCTGGTTTGGAAGGCGAGCGGATGCGCATGACGATGGGCGAATTGTTGCCCGGCGCCTTTGGGCCCGAGCATTTACAATGAGCGAGGGCAGTTGATGCTGGCGCAGGAGATTATTGCAAAGAAGCGCGATGGGGCGGTGCTGTCGCGGGAAGAAATTCAGTTCTTTGTCAAAGGCTTGAATGACGAAACCATCACCGAAGGTCAAGTTGCAGCCTTTGCCATGGCGGTATTTCTTCGCGGCATGGCCATGGAAGAACTGGTGACCATGACGCTGGCGATGCGCGACAGCGGATCGTTGCTGCGCTGGGACTTGCCCGGACCGGTGGTTGACAAACATTCGACGGGCGGAGTGGGCGACAACGTCAGCCTGATGCTGGCTCCGGCGCTGGCGGCCTGCGGCGCCTATGTGCCGATGATTTCGGGCCGTGGGCTGGGACACACCGGCGGCACGCTCGACAAGTTTGATTCGATCCCCGGCTATCGTACCCAGCCTGACATCGAGGCGCTGCGGCGGGTGGTCGCCGATTGCGGCTGTGCCATCATCGGCCAGACGGCGGATATCGCCCCGGCTGACAAGCGGTTCTATGCCATCCGCGACGTCACCGGAACGGTCGAAAGCGTGGAACTGATCACCGCTTCGATCCTGTCGAAGAAGCTGGCGGCGGGGCTGGACGTGCTGGTGTCGGATGTGAAGGTCGGTTCGGGCGCGTTCATGGCGACGATGGAACAGGCGCAGGCGCAGGCGCAATCGCTGGTCCGGGTGGCCAACGGGGCCGGGTGCAAGACCTCGGCGCTGATCACCGATATGAACGAGCCGCTGGCATCAGCTGCCGGCAACGCGCTGGAAATGGTGAACGCGGCGAAATTTTTGCGCGGCGATGAGGTGGATACGCGCCTGTGGGACGTGACGCTGGCTTTGGGCGGTGAGGTTTTGGCGCTGGCCGAGTTGGCGGATTCCGCCGCTGCGGGAGCGGAAAAGCTGAAGCGGGCGCTGAATTCTGGGATGGCAGCGGAAGTTTTTGGCAAGATGGTTGCCGGTTTGGGCGGCCCGAAGGATTTTCTAGAACGCTTTGCCGAGTATTTGACTCGTGCGCCAATTATTGAGGATATTCATGCGGTTGCGCCGGGGTTTGTGACCGGGATTGCAACGCGGGAACTGGGGTTTGCCGTGGTGGAACTGGGCGGCGGGCGGCGGCGGGCCAGTGACAAGATCGACCATGCGGTGGGTTTGGATATGCTGGCAGGGCTGGGGCAGTTTGTCGATGGGCACACGGTTTTGGCGCGGGTGCATGCGAAAGATCGCGCCACTTTGGAAGCGGCGAAGGCGCGGGTTGTGGCGGCCTATTCGGTTGGGGCGAAGGCGGTGGCGGACTTGCCGTTGATCAAGCAAAGGATCGCCGCATGAGCCGGATCATTCTGTGCGTGCTCGATTCGGTTGGTTGTGGAGGCGCACCCGATGCGGCGGCGTTTGGCGATGCGGGGGCGAATACTTTGGGCCATATCGCGCAAGCCTGCGCGGGCGGGCGGGCGGAGGAGGGGCGGACGGGGCCCTTGCAGATGCCCAATCTGGAGCGGCTGGGTTTGGGGGCGGCGATGCGGTTGGCCTCGGGCATGGAGTTGCCGGGGTTTGACGCGGTTCCGCAGGGATTTTGGGGGGCGGTGACTGAAGTGTCGATGGGCAAGGACACACCATCGGGGCATTGGGAATTGGCAGGGGTGCCGGTGCCGTGGGATTGGCATTATTTCCCCGATACCGTCCCTTCGTTTCCGCCGGATTTGATTGCCGAATTTTGCAAGCGGGCGATGTTACCGGGGATTTTGGGCGATTGCCACGCGCCGGGGATACAAATTGTTGAGCAATTGGGGGCGGAATCGGTGCGAACGGGGAAGCCGATTTGTTATACATCCGCCGATTCAGTGTTTCAGATTGCCGCGCATGAGGGCGCGTTTGGGCTGGAGCGGCTGTACGAGATTTGCCTTGTTGGCGCAGAATTGATGCATCCGATGCGGGTTGGCCGGGTGATTGCGCGGCCGTTTCTGGGCGATGTTGCGAGCGGGTTCAAACGCACGCCAAACCGGCGCGATTTTGCCATGACGCCGCCCGAGCCGACGTTGTGCGAGCGGGTGATACTGGCGGGTGGGCGCACGCATGCGGTGGGCAAAATCGGCGATATTTTCGCCCATAAGGGGATATCGGAAGTCTACAAGGGCAAGAGTGACCTGGAGTTGGTGGACAAGACCATCGTCCTATTGGAGACGGCGGCGGAAGGGGATTTCATTTTCGCCAATTACGTTGAGTTTGACACGTTGTACGGGCATCCGCGGGATGTTTCGGGTTACGCGCGGGCGTTGGAGGCGTTTGACTTGCGGGTACCGGAGTTGTCGGCACGGTTGCGCCCCGGCGATTTGATTGGCTTTACCGCCGATCACGGCAATGACCCAACCTGGCGCGGCACCGACCACACGCGCGAGCGGGTGCCGGTGTTGATGACCGGGGCGGTGAAGCCGGGGTCGTTTGGGTTGCGCGGGTTTGCCGATGTCGGCGAGACATTGGCGGCGCATTTGGGGATTGCGGCGGGCAAGCACGGGAAAAGTTTTTTGTGAGGGATGAATGGGCAAACACCTGAAAATTGTGGACCACCCTTTGGTACAACATAAACTGAGCAAGATGCGGAAGAAGGAAGCGTCGACTTCGAAATTCCGGCAGTTGCTGCGCGAGATCAGTCTGCTGTTGGCTTATGAGGTGACGCGCGATTTGCCGATGACGACCGAGGCGATCGAGACGCCGATGGGGGCGATGGACGCGCCGGTGCTGAAGGGCAAAAAACTGGTTCTTGTCAGTATCTTGCGGGCCGGAAATGGGTTGTTGGACGGGATTTTGGAATTGGTGCCCTCGGCGCGGGTCGGCTTTATCGGGCTGTACCGCGATCACAAGACCCTGCAACCGGTGCAGTATTATTTCAAAGTGCCGCAGGATTTGACTGATCGGTTGGTGATTTGCGTTGATCCGATGTTGGCGACGGGCAATTCTTCGGTTGCGGCGGTGGATTTGCTGAAAAAAGCCGGGGCGAAGGATATTCGGTTTTTGTGTTTGCTGGCAGCGCCCGAAGGGGTGGCACGGATGAAGTCGGCGCATCCAGACGTGCCCATTGTGACGGCGGCGCTGGATTCGCATTTGAACGAGGTCGGCTATATCGTGCCCGGTCTGGGCGATGCGGGCGACCGGATGTTTGGCACAAAGTAGCGGGTTTGTCGCTGTTAGCTGCCGGTTTTCGGGCCGGGACAATTCAGCGGCTCGTGGTCGCTGGCGATCAATTCGATTTCGTCCAAGCCATCGCGGTCATCGGACTGGCGGGCGAAGTAAGTGCCATTTCGGTTCAGGAAAATCCAACATATCGGCTCGGGCCAACTTTCATAGACAAAGCAGATTTGTTGGTCTTTGGGGTACCAATAGCCAAAGTCACAAGTGCCGGAAGCGGGTCTCCAAAGCGATCTACGGTCGGAGAAATACTGTTCGGTACCAAAAGCTTGGCCCGCGGCATTGAAGTATAGCGTTTTGCCTTGGCTCATTGTTTGGAAAGCGTCGGGGGTGACGATGGTATCGGCTTGGATCGTCGAAGCGAACAGAGTCAGGATCAGGGTAAGTCGGATCATGGCAGGCGGCGGAATGTGGTGGTGATCGGGGCGAGGCAGTAGGTTTCCGAGCAGGCTTGGGCGGTGATGGTGATGGTTTGCGCGCTTGTCAGCGGGATGGTCAGGGTGCCCGTGTAGGCGGTATCGGCGCTTGGTTCGGGCAGGGTCGCGTCGGTGATGGTGAGCGGCGTCAGGCCGAGTTTGTTGGCAGCCGTCAGGTGCCAGCCGGGCGCGATGGTCAAGGTGAGAGCGTCGCATCGCAGGTGGATTTTGAGGGCACCGTCGGCGAAGACGCGCAGATTGGTGGATTCGGAATTGAGGATTTGCGCTGCGACGAGGGCGGTGAGGCGGATCATGGGCATTGCAGCGATGGGACCGGAAATGGCGTCTGTTATGGCAATCGCGCGGGATTGGCGGGTTGGGTCGGGCTGGCGGTGGTTGAGCAGCGCGAGGAATTCGAGGGCGGAGGATTCGCCGGACGGGGTGGCACCGTCTTCGGCCTCGAGGACCGGACCGAGGGGGGAGTTTTGCGTCAGGGCGAGGCGGTTATCGGTGGTGGCGAATTGGGCGAAGATGGTTTCGGCCATTTTGGGAAGTGAGTTGGCCCAGTAGGGTTTCCCAGCATCGGTCAGTGCGAGGGCGGCGTGGGCGATCCACGCGTGATCGGTCAAGTTGGCTTTTTCTAACGGTTTACCACCGGCGTGCAGACGGGCGAGTCCGGTGGGGGTTTCAAGGCGAATAAGCAGCGATTTCAGGGCTTTGTCGGCAGTTTCAATCAAATCCTGGCGGTCCATTGCCAAGCCTGCTTCGGCAAAGGCGCGGATCATCAGGCCGTTCCAGCCGCCGATGATTTTAGCATCGCGGAAGGGGCGTGGGCGTTGGTCGCGGGCTAGGCGGAGCTTGTCGAGGATTGGGTCGAGGGTGGGATCAACGAGATTGCCGGGTTGCAGGTGGATGACAGCACCGGCTTCGAGCGTTGGCAGTTGGTCGAGACCGAGAATGTGCTCGTAGTGGGCGGCGTCTTTGCGAAGGCAATCGGCGAATTCCTGCTTTGTCCAAGCGTAGAACGCGCCTTCTTCACGGTGGCCCGATGCGTTCAAACTGTCGGCGTCTTCGGCTGAAGCAAAGGTGCCGTCGGGTTCGGTCATGTCTCGGGCGAGGTATTCGATGCAGCGTTCAACGGCGCGTTTGTAGGTTGAACTGCCAGTGATTTCCCAAGCCTGCACGAAGCATCGCGTCAGAAGCGCTTGATTGTAGAGCATTTTCTCGAAATGCGGGGTGCGCCAGTTTACGTCGACGGTATAGCGGTGGAAGCCGCCACCGACATGATCGTGGATGCCACCGGCGGCGATGGCGTCGAGCGTGTGGAGGGCGGTATGCAGCGCATCGGTGTCACCGCTGCGCCGCCAATGGTCGAGCAAGAACAGGATGTGCCCCTCGTTGGGGAATTGGGTGCCGCTGGAAAAGCCGCCGTGTTGATGGTTGTGGGCTTGGGTCAGATATTGCACGGCCAGCGCGGGGGAATTGCTCAGATCAGCGGAATCGGGCGAACGGCGGGAGACATCTTGGATGTGCTGGGAAAGTTCGCTGGCAAAGGTCTCTAATTTGTCGCGCCCTTCGACCCAAGCCTTTTCGATGGCGTGCAGCAGGGTCAGGAACTGTGGTTTCGGGAAATAGGTGCCGGTGTGGAACGGTTTGCCTTCGGGTGTCAGCCAACAGGAATTCGGCCAACCGGCGTGGCGATGTTGCAGCGTGGTGGCGGTGAGGTAGATGTGGTCGATGTCGGGGCGTTGTTCGCGGTCAAGTTTGACGGGAATGAAACGGGCGTTGAGAAATTCGGCGACTTCGACGTTATCAAAGCTTTCCTCCTCCATCACATGGCACCAGTGGCAGGTGGCGTAACCAGCGGAAAGGAAGATGGGCAGGTCGCGACGTGTGGCCTCGGCCAAGGCGGCATCGCCCCATGGCCACCAATCGACCGGGTTGTGGGCGTGTTGCAGCAGATAGGGCGAGGCTTCGTGAATGAGGCGGTTGATGTAAAGCGGACGGCCGTTTTGTTTGAGATGGGTGCGCGGTTCATACGCGGCCGGCATGGCGGCATAGGCGACCTGCAAGGCGGCACGTTCGCTGGAATCGCGGCGCAGACCGGGGGGTGGCAGTAGGGGATTAGCGACCGACGACACCTTTCAATCCTCCACTGATCAGGAATGCCGCATCGGCCAGCGGCAACAACGGCAGGTTGGCAGATGGTGTAGCAAGATAATGCGGACGCCAGTCTGGATCAAACTTGTTCTTGAAGGTGCGAAGCCCGGCGAAATTGTAGAAATTGCCACCGCTGCGATAGACGATGGCGCCAAATTTTGACCAGAGCGGTGCGCCGCGCCGCGTTTGCATGCCCGATAACGGAGCCATGCCAAGGCTGAATTCGGCGAAACCGGCGGCTTTGAGGTTGAGGATCAATTCGGTGAACATGAACTCCATCGTTCCCGAAGGCGTGGCGGGGTCGTGGCGCATCAAGTCGACCGAGGCCATTGCTTTGGTATCGGTGGTCAAAAGGTTGGCGAAGGCCACCATCTGCCCGTGTAGTGACACCAGTGCCAATGGGAAGCGGTTGAGGTAAGCGGCATCAAAGCGGCCGACGGAAAAGCTCTTTTCGCGTTGGGCTTTGTCGGCAATCCAAGCGTCGGAAACCAATTTGATTTGCGCGAATGTCGCCTCGGAATGCGGTGGTTGCGCCAGTTGAAAGGCCAGACCATCGCGCAATGCCCGCGCATGGGTTGTGCGCAGTTTTTTGGCGTCCGGTCCATCGAGGCTGAATTTGTTGAGCAAAACCACGGCTTCCTCGCCCATTTTATGCAGGGCGAGTCCCATATCGAGCCACAACGGCAGGTTCGCTTCGCCAACTTCATAGAATACTGGGCGACCACTGGCAGCACGGGCGGCGTCGACAAAGGTCCAAGCGACTTCGGCGCAATCTTGTTCGGGGCCGATGGGATCGCCCAAAGCAATCCAAGATTGTCCGCGCAGACCATACATCAGGAACGCCTGGCCATTGTCAGAAAACAGCAGCGACTTGTCACCCGCCAGCGCCAGATTTGCGCTGGAATCGTTGTGAGCAGCAATGATTTTGGCCGCACGTTCCAGCGTCGCCGCATCGGGTTTGAGCGGGGTAATGCGGGGTACACGCAGGGCGTGGACCAACAGCACCAGACCGATCAAAAGTGAGCCGATGAGGCCAGCCCGCATGGCGCGGGGGGCGCTTTTGTTGACAGCGAACTGCCACCAAAGTTCTGAAGAGTAGGGCACGCTTTTGTAGGCGAAGAAGAAGACAAAGGCACAGGCAACCAGCACGGCAATTATCAGGGCAAACCAGCCCAAAGATAATCGGTCGCGGGTGAGGCGGGCGTTGCGATAGAACTCGCGGCGGCACGGATAGAGGATCAACGCGGCTGCGGCTAGGGTGATGGCGCGATTGGTGTCAAATTCGTGCAACAAGGCGGTACCTGCCCCGGCCAGCAAGGCAAACAATGCCAGCCAGTATGCGCCCTCGATTCGCCGCAACAGGCCGTGGGCAATGACGAGCATGGCTGTGCCGATGGCGCTGGACAGCAGGGCAGCACCTTCGATGAAGGCTAGGGGCAGGATGTCGGAGAATACTTCGACGGTGTTGGCCGTATTGGGAATGAGCGCGGATAACAGCATCAGCAAGCCCGAGCCAAAGGTCATGGCCGCCATCGCAACGGGCACTATTGAGCTGCCGATCTGCAGTATCGGTGTCACCACGGCGGCACCCGGTAATTTGGCCGCCAAACTGGGTATCCTTGGTTGGAACAGCCGCCATTCGTTGAGCGCGAGGATCAAAAGTGACAGGCCGAATGGCGCGATGAAATAGATCAGCCGGAACATGACCAGCGACGCCGCCGCGGCATGGGTAGGGATGGCTGCGGGCAGTGCCAAAAGTACCAGCGTCTCAAACACGCCGACGCCACCGGGGATATTGGTGAGGGTGGCAAGCAGGATTGCCGCCGCGAAAATCGCCAGCAAGCCGAAAAAGCTGAGGTCGCTGCTGGGCAAAAGCAGGTAAAGTGTTGCGGCTGCCAAAAGAATTTCAACCGTCGCCAGCGAAAGTTGCTGCGACAGGACGCGAATGTTTGGCGGCTCGATCGTGACCGAAGCGATTTTCAGTTTGGAACGACGACGGACAAACAATAGCGCGGCCATTAAAACCAGCGCGAGGCATGCCAAGACCACGACATCGACAGTCACGGTGCGCAGGGGTAGCGCGTCGGTCAAAACATCGGGGGCTGAAAGCAGCGCGAGCAGCCCGATAACCAGCAGGCCAACGCCAGAAGCAAACGAGCCGATGGCGGTGATTGCCGCAACCTCGTAACCGTCCAATCCCAGCGCGGCATAGATGCGATAGCGCACCGCGCCGCCGGTTATGGCGCTAAGGCCGATGGTATTGCCGATGCCGTGGCTGAGAAAGCCCCCCAGAAACAAGGCCGTGAACGGAATATTGCGGCCAATGATACGCGTCGCCGGCCAATCGTACAGCGCTTGGGCCGCGTAACTGGCAAATGTGGTGAACAGAGCAAGACCGACGACCGACCAAGGCGTTGCGCGTATTTGACCGGCGACGGAGCGAATGTCGGTGTGGTTCAACAGTCGCATAAGGGTGAACAGGCCAAGGCCGAACAGAAGCGCGGTCAAAACGATTGGCAAAAGGGCGGACAGACGCCGCCAGCGCGATGGTGGGGGTGGTGCTATTGCAGGTTCAATCAAGGGCGCATGCATTCTGGCAGCGTGGGTAGCACAGTCGCATGCCTTGCATAAGGTCGGAAGTTTTCAACTTATCGGGGCGGAGGTGCAGGAAAGCCGGATATCGGAAATCGCCGAGATTTCTTGGGTTGCGCCGAAATGCAGGCCAATGTCGGCCTGGCGCACGAACAGGCCGTCGGTGTTGCGGATGTGCCAGAAACAGGCGGTCGGGCCGTTGTGAAAGCAAAAGATGTTGGTTGAAGGGTCATAATCCCAGCGGGCTTCAAAACATTGCTCGCCGGAAACTTCCATCGTCACCACATCGTCATTGGGCCAGTAATATTCGCGCACGAATAATTCGCCATTGATCGAATATTCGACGGTCTTGCCGGTGACCATGGAACGCCATTCATCACCCGTGATGAAATGATCTTCGCCAGCAAAGGCGAAATATGGGGTCAGGAGTAGTGGGAGGAGGATTGTTCGCATACGGACCTTTGGTGGTGATCTGACGGCTAGGATAGGGTGAGGTTGGAGCGGATACGATACAATTTTTTGCGTTCGTATTACTTGACCCGGGTTTGCGGTCGCATTTGTGGTTCATTCTGCAGCGGGGGCGCGATAGTGATGCGTGGAAGACCGCTTAGGGGACTTGAATGGCCAATGTTGATGCGACCAAAGGTGTTTGGAAATCAGGCAAGGGCAAGGGTCGCCACACGCCGAAAGGGCGGCAGTTGGATGATACGGCATTGGCCGAGGTTCAGGCAGTGTTGGGGGACAGGCCGCGTCGGAAAGATTTGCTGATCGAGCATTTGCACCTGATTCAAGACCGCTATGGCCATTTGAGTGCCGCGCATTTGCGGGCTTTGGGCGAAGAGATGAAAATGGCGCAGGCGGAAATTTACGAGGTGGCCACGTTCTATGCGCATTTCGATGTGGTGAAAGAGGGTGAGGCCGCGCCACCGCCCTTGACGATTAGGGTGTGTGATTCTTTGTCGTGTGAATTGGCGGGCGCGCAGGATTTGTTACGCGATTTGTTGGCCAAATATGACGGGGGTGGGCAGGTGCGGGTGCTGCGTGCGCCGTGCATGGGGCGCTGCGATATGGCTCCGGTGCTGGAACTGGGGCATTGCCACATTGATCGGGCGGATTTGGCCAAGGTGGCGGCGGCGATTGCGGCGGATGACTCGCATGCGCATGTGCCGGACTATGAGGGGTTGGAGGACTATCGCGACGACGGCGGCTATCAGGCGCTGGAGGCGTTGCGGTCAGGCGTGAAATCGGTCGATGCGTTGCAGGACGAAGTTCTGGCTTCGGGTCTGCGTGGGCTGGGCGGGGCGGGGTTTCCCTCGGGAAAGAAGTGGAGTTTTGTCCGTGGGTATGCAGGACCGCGCTATTTGGCGGTAAATGGCGACGAGGGTGAGCCGGGGACGTTCAAGGATCGCTATTATCTGGAGCGCGAGCCGCATGTTTTTCTGGAAGGCATGCTGATGGCGGCTTTTGCGGTGCAAGCCGAGAAAACCTTCATCTATATGCGCGACGAATATCCGGCGGTGTTGGAGATTTTGCGGCGCGAGATTGTGTTGCTTGAGGGGGCGGGCATTGTTGCGCCGGGATATATTGACCTGCGGCGCGGGGCGGGCGCCTATATCTGCGGCGAAGAAAGCGCAATGATCGAGTCCATCGAGGGTAAACGCGGCATGCCGCGTCATCGGCCACCATTTGTGGCGCAGGTCGGTATTTTTGGCCGCCCGACTTTGGTGCATAATGTTGAGACTTTGCATTGGGTCAGCAAAATCGCGCGTTTGGGGCCAGAGATATTGTCGGCGCATGAAAAGAACGGGCGCAAAGGACTGCGGTCGTATTCGGTATCGGGACGGGTGCGTGATCCGGGGGTGAAACTGCTGCCAGCGGGCTCGACGATTTTGGATGTGATCGAAGCGTCGGGCGGTATGGCGAATGGGCATGTGTTCAAAGCCTATCAGCCGGGCGGGCCGTCGTCGGGGATATTGCCAGCGTCGATGGATGACGTTCCGCTCGATTTTGATACGTTACAACCTTTGGGCAGTTTCATTGGCTCGGCGGCGGTTGTGGTGCTGTCGGACAAAGATTCGGTTCGCGCGGCGGCGTTGAATATGCTGCGGTTTTTCGAAGACGAAAGCTGCGGCCAATGCACGCCGTGTCGGGTGGGCTGTGGCAAGGCGGTGCAATTGATGCTGGCGGATCGCTGGGATCAGGGGCTGTTGGAGGAGCTGAGCCAAGTCATGGTTGACGCCAGCATCTGCGGGCTGGGTCAAGCTGCGCCCAACCCGATTAGGCTGGTGATCAAGCATTTTGCCGAGGAGGTTTCGTAGGGTTCGGTGGCGGTTATTTGTTCAACTCGGCCTCGATATTCGCCAGACCTTTCTCAAAATCCTTGCCGACCATTTTATCGATGTTGACGAAAGAGCCGAACAGTTTTGACATGAAAGGTGACGGGCCGTACATCGACCAGATGATGCGGGTGCCGTTGCCTTGGGCCATGACGTTGAAATCGGTCATGTTGTTGGCTTTCATCGGAGCGATGAAATCAAGTTTCAGGCGCACAAAGGCGGCGGGTTTGGATTCGGTGATTTCCATGCGGCCTTCGCCGACTTTCTTGTTGCCTTTCCACGCATAGACCGCGCCGACCCCGGCATTTTCACCGCTGAACGTGCGCTGCAAGTTTGGGTCCATTGCTTCCCAAGGTGACCATTTCGCCCAGTGGCGAAAGTCGTTGAGCAGAGCGAAAACCTCTTCCGGGCTTTTGCGTTCGATGGTGGAGGATCGTTCGATGCGGAATTCATTGGGTCGCAGCATGACATAGACCAAAAAGGCGACGATCAGGGCGGCGATGATTAGCAAGGTTGTGGTCATGGCGGGCTCCTTCAATTTCGGCAATGGAAGAAGACGACGGGAAAACGCGTCCGTCAAGTATTTCTGCCTTCTCACGAACGCACTTTCTGCAGCAGGCCCCAACGTTTTCGGGCGGCGATGATCGTGCGTGAAATGTCGGAAAATTAGCCAATATAATACCATCAGAGGACTTAGCGTCGCAGCAAATATTGTTTTCAATCAAACTCCGCATCAACGGGAAGCTGACAATCGCGTCGGCACCGACCGACCGGGAGTGTCCGTATCGAGAAACCTAAGATTAATCCGGGTTGAGAGACCCAGTACAAATCGGGCGCACTCAGGGGCTGACGTGGCCGAGGGTGACCTCGTCTTTGTGGGCGGCGAAGGCCGAAAGGACTTCGTCCTTTTCAAGTTGAGGAACCTCGAAAAAGTCCAGGGTCCGTCCGAGTTCCGCTGCGACCTCATCGAATTCTGCGGGCGATATCTGGAGGTCGCGGTGGGCCTCCTCAAGGCCGAGCGGCGTCGCGCCGGGCTTGGTGGCCGAGAACTTGAATGGCCCGCCCGAAACTTCGCAAACCCAAAGTGTGCGCATAAACTTGAGGCCGGGCAACCTGCCCAGGTTGTTGGTGTGCCATTCCCGCAGTTGCGGGTTTTCAGACATATCGCCGACAATCGGGTTCTTCACGATGGCGTCGCTGAAGTGATCCACCACCGCTGCAATGGCGAAAACGCCGCCAAGTCTCTCGTACAGACTATCCCCGGACATCGCCTGCTCTTCCTGTGCATAGGTATGACTCGCACTCGCCAATATGGCGACTGGTGCCGCAATCAGCGCCAGTCCGGCAATTGCATTTCGTCTGGTGATTGAGATCGAGACAACCTTTTCCACAAACTATCTCCCATGCTTCGAAGGGGCTAGCTAGCTAACGCGCTTCAAATAAAAGAGTTCCGTGCTGAGTGACACAAAAGAAGGATGAAACGGTTCGGTCGGCCGATTAGAAGCGAAAGATGTCATCTATTCCGCGAATTGTATCCATTCCGCAGGCAATGGCGCGAACATACGGATCCAAACCGCTGGCGTTCCGAAATGCGTGCGGTTTGCACACAACAGTGTCCTGGAAGATCGTATCCAAGGCGGCAATAATGCCCAGTTCCGTGTTCAGCGTATAATCGTTGTCAGCGAAATGCGGACGCAGGCAATACTTTTGACACTTCCGTTGGCATCAACCTCCAAAGGTGCCTTTTTCGAACAAACCGGTGCGCAAATAGGTGGCATAGAGAGCCCCTTTGCTACCGTAATGACATTGAACCAGTTCCAAATTTGTCGGCACTGCGCCGGTACCAAACAGTCGCTTGCCTTGCCCGCCAAGGACAACCGGATAGAACAGCAGATTATATTGGTCGATCAGGTCATGTTTGATCAATGTCTGGGCCAATCCGGGGCTGCCGTGCACTTGCAATTCTCCATTGGTTTGCGCTTTGAGTGCCACAACTTCGTTCAAAACATCTTTGACGTGATGCGAATTGTGCCAGTCGAATTTGGTCGTGCTGCGCGAGGCAACGTGTTTGGGCAGTTCGTTCAATTTGTTTTGCACTGGATCGTCGCTTACGGGCGCGTTCGGCCAATAGGCGGCGAAGATGTCATAGGTGCCGCGACCGATCAGAAACGCCCCTGCGCGAGTGAATATATCGGTCATGTAGGTGCCGAACTCGTCATCCACATGCGGCACCATCCAGCCTTCGTGCTGAAATCCGCCGCTGGGGTCTTCGCCGGGGCCACCGGGCGCTTGCATGATGCCGTCAAGGGTTAGGAAGGTGGTAATCGTTAGGTCGCCCATTGTTTGGCCTTTTCAGAGTGTTGCAACAAGTTTTTCAAGTTGATCGGTGGCTTTGCCCCAGCCTTCGTGAAAACCCATTTTAGCGTGGCCTTCGGCATCTTCCTTGGTCCAATGGCGGGCGCGCGCGGTGTATAGAGTTTTGCCTCCCTGATCGTCAAAGGTTAGATAACCTGTGAAAAATGGCTTCGCCGACGGTTGCCAGTCACCAACATAGGCGTCGGTAAACACCAGCTTTTCATTCGGCACGACTTCCAGATATTGCCCCGGATTGGGGTATTCGTTGCCCTCAGGGTCGGCCATTACAACCAAGCTGAACCCACCGGGTCGCAGATCCACTTTGGCGCTAAGGGTCTTCCACGGTGCGGGCGTGAACCACTGAACAATAAGTTCCGGCTCGGTCCAGCAGCGATACACCAAGTGCCGTGGCGCATTGAGGACGCGGGTCAAAACTAGTTCAAGATCATTGGGCATGGCAGTTTCCTATCAGTTGGATGTTGTGCGTATCTAAAGGTCGCTGGACTGACGCAAAAGATCGCCAAGTTTGTCAAAGTTTTCTTCATTGGCCGACAAGATAAAGCCTTTCAGGGCAGAATCGTCGCCGTCGCTTTCAAACTGCATATCCCAAATCAGGCGGGTGCGGTTGCCAAGGTCTTGGAACGTCATGGTCATTAGAAAGCCGTGGCCTTCTTGCATGTGCCGAAAGACGATCCGCGATGGGCGTTCAATCTCGACAAAGAGTTTGCGATTTGGGTAATTTTGCCCATCAGGGCCATGCATCACGAAAATCCACTCGCCACCGGGCCGGAAATCGAATTTTTCGATGGTTATGGTGAAACCTTTTGGCCCCCACCATTGAGGCAACTTTGCCGGGTCGGCGAATGCATCGAAGACTTGTTCGCAGGTGGCGTTCAGTTCGCGGCTGTTACGCGTTTCAAACGCAATGCTTGCCAGTTCAAAGTTTGCCATTGTCTAGGTCTTTCTTTTGGAGTTTGCCTAGGAACTCCTCCAATCTATCCACATGCTCAATCCATTGACTACGATAGATTTCAAGCCATTGATCGACCTCTTTCAGGCGCGCTGATTCCAACTTGCAGGGGCGGAATTGGGCATCGCGGCCTCGGGCGATCAGGCCGGCTTTTTCCAGCACTTTCAAATGCTTGGAAATGCCGGGTTTGCTGATGGCAAAGGGTTCGGCGAGTTCGTTGACCGAAGAGTCGCCCAAAGTCAGCCGCGCCAGGATTGCCCTGCGGGTTGGGTCGGCAAGAGCCGAGAAGGTGAGCGACAGCGGGTCGTCTAGCATGTGATTACCCGGTTGGTTAACTAACTGATAGGTTAATTAACCGAGTCGGACATTAGAGTCAAGGGCTAGGCAGCAGAGTTTAATGATTGTGCCTGGGAATAGCATTCCTCACCTGATGATACTTGACCGCCAAATCAATACAGCCGCCCGCCGCCAGTTGGCCGACATGGGCTCGGGCCATTTCTTGCCACGGGGTTTGACTGGCGGGGATGGGGGGTAGGCCGTCGGCTTTGCGGGCCTGCCAGATTTTGGCTTCGACCAAGGCGTTGCAGGTGCCTTTGTTGAGGTCAACGCGGATCCTGTCACCGGTTCTTAGCCACGCGAGGCCGCCGCCGGCAGCGGCTTCGGGCGAGGCGTTGAGGATGGAGGGGCTATCAGCGGTTCCGCTTTGCCGTCCGTCGCCAAGCGTCGGCAGGCTGGTAATGCCGCGTTTGAGCAGGGCATCGGGCGGTTGCATGTTGACGACTTCCGCCGATCCCGGCCAGCCGATGGGACCGGTGCCGCGAATGACGAGGATGCAGTTTTCGTCGATGTTGAGCGATGCGTCATTGATGCGGTGGTGATAGTCCTCGGAGCCATCAAACACGATGGCGCGGCTTTCCCATGCGCCCTCATCGCCTTTGTTGCTTAGGTAACGGGCGCGGAATTCGGGCGAGATGACACTGGTTTTCATTATCGCGGTGTCAAACAGGTTGCCCGTCAGCACCACGAAACCAGCAGATTTTTTCAGTGGTTTGTCGAAAGGAAATATACATTCGCGGTCGTGGCTTTCGCGGTCTTTCAGGTTGGCGAACATGGACCGGCCCGTGACGGTTTTGGTGTCGCGGATTAGCCCTTGCTGGTGCAGTTCCCACATGATCGCGGGCACGCCACCGGCACGGTAAAACCGTTCACCCAAGTATTTCCCTGCTGGTTGCACATTGGCCAGCAGCGGGATGTCATGGCCGTGGATTTGCCAGTCCGCTGGTTTGATCTCGACGCCGATGTGTTTGGCGATGGCAACGATATGGGGCTGGGCGTTTGTCGAACCGCCGATGGCCGAATTGGTTGCAATAGCGTTAAGGAATGCGTCGCGGGTCAGGATGTCTGAAGGCTTGAGGTCTTCATAAGCCATTGCGACAATACGTTTGCCGGTCTCATAGGCCATGGTTGATCGGTCGCCATAGGCCGCAGGGATTGCCGAACAACCGGTCAGCGACATGCCCAAAGCTTCGGCCAGCGCGTTCATCGTGCTGGCAGTGCCCATGGTGTTGCAATGGCCGATGGAAGGGTTGGAGGCAGCGACCGCTTGAAAGAACTGATCCTCGGTGATTTCTCCGGCGGCTTGTTTACGGCGAGCCCGCCAAATCGACGTGCCCGACCCCATCAGCGGGTCACCATCGTAGTATCCGTTGAGCGAAGGGCCACCCGAGAGAACGATGGCGGGGATGTCCACCGTGGCGGCGGCCATAAGACAGGCGGGCGTGGTCTTGTCGCAGCCGGTGGTCAAAACTACGGCGTCGATGGGATAACCATGAAGGATTTCGACGAGGCCGAGATAGGCGAGGTTGCGGTCCAGTGCGGCGGTGGGGCGGCGGCCGGTTTCCTGAATTGGATGCACGGGAAATTCCATTGGGATGCCGCCTGCTTCGCGGATGCCTTCCTTTACGCGCAAAGCCAGTTCGATGTGGACACGGTTACACGGCGACAGGTCGGAACCGGTTTGCGCGATGCCGATGATCGGCTTGCCGGAACGCAATTCGGCAACCGAATAGCGCCAGCCGAGGTATTTTTCCATATACAGCGCCACCATATCGGGGCGATGTGGGTCATCAAACCATTCGCGGGAACGGAAACGGCGGGGTTGGGTCATGGCAGTGTCTCCGAAATGTTGGCGGACTCGCTGCGGCGAATATGCGGCAGGGCGGGCCGGGACGAAAGCGCGGAATTTAACGGCGCGGCCCCAGCGGTGCCGATGCCGGACCGAGGCGACCACCGCAAAACACAGCAAGGTCCGGAGTCCTGGCCCCGGCCCGATGTTTTACAGCCAGACTGCCGAATTCAATGTTGCGGCTGCCTGTCCCAGTCGGACTGCTTGGGCAGCGTCTCGAACGTATGCTCGGGTGGCGGGTTGGGCAGCGTCCATTCCAGCGTATCGGAATGGTCGCCCCAATAGGCGTTCTCGGTCAGCTTTTTGCCATAAAGCAACGTATAGAACACGATGCCAAAGAACAACAGGAACGAGGCAAAGCTGAGGAAAGCGCCATAGCTGGAGATTTGGTTCCAATAGGCGAATTGTTCAGGGTAATCGATGTAGCGGCGCGGCATGCCTTGGCGGCCAAGGAAATGCTGCGGGAAGAAGGTGATATTCGCACCAATGAACATCATCCAGAAATGCAGCTTGCCCGCCCATTCGGGATACTGGCGGCCCGACATTTTACCTATCCAATAATAGACGCCGGCAAAGATGCAGAACACGGCACCAAGGCTCATCACATAGTGGAAATGGGCGACGACGTAGTAGGTGTCGTGATAGGCGCGGTCTATGCCAGCCTGCGACAGAACGATACCGGTGACGCCGCCAAGCGTGAACAGGAACAGGAAGCCCATCGCCCAGAGCATCGGGGTTTTGAATTCCACCGCGCCGCCCCACATGGTAGCAATCCAACTGAATATCTTGATGCCGGTCGGTACCGCGATGACCATGGTCGCCAGCATGAAATAGCTTTGCTGGGTCAGCGACATGCCAACGGTATACATATGATGCGCCCAGACGACGAAACCCAAGGCGCCAATGGCGACCATCGCATAGACCATCGGCAGGTAACCGAAGATCGGTTTTTTCGAGAAGGTCGAGATCACCTGGCTGACAATGCCAAAGCCGGGCACGATGATCATGTAAACTTCGGGATGGCCAAAGAACCACAACAGATGTTGATACAAGATCGGGTCACCGCCGCCTTCGGCCTGAAAGAAGGTGGTGCCGAAATTACGGTCGGTCAGCAACATGGTGATGGCACCGGCCAGAACCGGCAGGCTGAGCAGGATCAGGAATGCGTTGACGAAGATCGACCACGGAAACAGCGGCACTTTGTGCAGTGTCATGCCTGGGGCGCGCATGTTGAGGAAAGTAGTGATCATGTTGATCGCGCCAAGGATCGATGAGGCACCGGAAAGATGGACGGCGAAAATCGCCATATCCATCGACATTCCGCCTTCGGAGGTTGACAGCGGCGCATACAGCACCCAGCCGACACCAGAACCAAGTTGCCCGCCTTCGCTGGGGGCAAACAGCGAGCAGACGGCCATAGTCGCGCCTGCAACGTACATCCAATACGACAGGTTGTTCATGCGCGGAAACGCCATGTCGGGCGCACCGATCATCAGGGGCATGAAATAGTTGCCAAAGCCGCCAAAAAGCGCCGGGATGACCACGAAAAACATCATCAGAATGCCGTGGCCGGTGACCATGACGTTCCACATATGGCCGTTGGGTTCGCAATTCTCGACCGCCGCGGCGACAAGGCTGAAGCCCTGCATGCACATGTGCTGAACGCCGGGTTCCATCAGTTCCAGCCGCATAAACTGGGTCATGCAGACCGAAATGAAGCCCAACAAAGCCGAGGTGAAAATATACAGAATGCCGATGTCTTTGTGGTTGGTCGACATGAACCAACGGGTGAAGAAGCCCACTTTGTGGTGCGCATCATGCGCTTGGGCGTGGGCGGTGGCGTCGGCCATTCTATTCTCCTCATCACAGTCGTTTGGACTGCGATTCCCCAAAGGGAAACCTGTTTGTTGCAAGCGGTTTAGCGCGGTGTTAGGGCGCACTCAACAGCAAGAACGCCGCAGCGCCGAAAAAAAGCGGTTTGGCTTGGATCAGTTGGCGAAGACTTTGGTGAAAGCGGACCTGAGCGCGGCGTCCAGATCGTCCATCGTCACCGGCAATCCGAGATCGACCAGAGAGGTCACGCCATAGCCGCCGATCCCACAGGCCACGATACCGTCATAGTGGCTAAGGTCAGGCTCCACATTGATCGAGATGCCGTGGAAGGCGACCCATTTGCGGATGCGCACGCCGATGGCGGCGATTTTATCTTCGGCCGGTCTGCCGTCGGGCTGCGGTGGCTTGTCGGGGCGGGCGACCCAGACGCCAACGCGACCTTGGCGGCGTTCGCCGGTGACGTTGAACTCTGCGAGGGTCTGGATCACCCATTCTTCCAGCTTGCAGACGTATTTTCGCACATCGCGGCCACGTTGGTTGAGGTCAAGCATGGCATAGGCGACGCGCTGACCGGGGCCGTGATAGGTGTACTGGCCACCGCGACGGGTTGGGTAGACCGGGAAGCGGTCGGGTTGCAGCAAGTCCGCCGGATTGGCGCTGACCCCGGCGGTGTAGAGCGGTGGGTGTTCGAGCAGCCAGATGCGTTCCGGCGCTTGGCCTGCAATCATGGCGGCGACATGAGAGTCCATTTCCGCCATTGCCGCTGGATATGGCACAGGCAGTTCGGTGCACGTCCACACAAGCGAGCCGGTATTGCCGGAACCATCCATCATGGGCCCGAGTCTAGGCGGCTCGGCCTGACGGCACAAGGGTGGGCAATGTTGCGTCAGCAAAGGTTTGTTGTCCGAATCCGCCGCATGTTCTACGTTAAATTTCACGACAGACTGTTTGCCGAACGGCTGTACACATCAATGATACGATAGGAGAAGTGAATGGGCGCTGATACCAAGCACAAAGGCCATTGTTTCTGTGGCGCGGTCGAACTGGAAGTGACCGGCGATCCGGCGGCGATGGGCTATTGCCACTGCGATTCCTGCCGTCAGTGGTCGGCCGGGCCGGTCAACGCCTTCACCCTTTGGCCGCCGGAAACGGTGAAAGTCACCAAAGGCGCCGACAAGGTAATGTCGTTCCAGAAGTCGGCGAACTCGGTGCGCAAGTGGTGCAGTGTCTGCGGCGGCCATCTGCTGACCGATCACCCGCAATGGAAACTTGTCGATGTCTATGCAGCGATCCTGCCCGACGTGCCGTTCACGGCCATGCTGCATGTCAATTACCAGAATACCGTGCTGCCGATGAAAGACGGCCTGCCGAAACAAAAGGATTTCCCGACCGAACTGGGAGGAACTGGCACGCTTGTGGCCGAGTGAGGCTGCCGGATCGGCACCCGCGCAAACTGCCCACTTTCGGGCTTCACAACGGTTGGACCCTTTGCTATCACCCCGCCACCTTGAATGCGGTTGTGGCGGAATGGTAGACGCGCAGCGTTGAGGTCGCTGTGGGGTAACTCCCGTGGAGGTTCGAGTCCTCTCAACCGCACCAGATCAGATTTTGACTTTGGCCGTCTTTTGATTGCGGCTCAGCCAGAAACCTGCACACAGCAACGCTACTGCGAACGGACCAAGTGCCGAGGGCAATGGCACGGGTGAGGGGGTGGGACTGAGACTGACATTGTCAATCTCGAAATGGGTGTTGGTGAAGTCGTGCTCGGGCGAGGGGCCATTGACCGTCGAAATGATCAGTTCGTCAAGGTCGAGAAACAGCGAGCCAAAGAACAGGCTGGGCGCGGCACCCATGGCAAAGATCGACTGGGCAATCGTCAGCCCGCCGCGATAGCCAGTGACAATGACGTTGTCATAGGCACTACAGCCAAAGCAATCGCCATTGAGCGGGAACAATTCAAAACTGACCAGATCGAAACGGTCGCCGGTGCTAAAACTCAAGGCCTTGGTGAAGTGTCCGTCGCTTGGGTTGTCGAGATGGGCGCGACCGTCGCCTTCGCCAAATTCGCCGGAAGTGAAGCCGGTCATGTCGATGCCGTCTTCGGAATAAAGATCATCAATGAAATTGCCGTTGGTATCGGCCATTATGCCGAGACCCTCGTCAAAAGTCATGGTCAGGGCACTGGCCGACGAGGCCATGCAGGTAAACGCAACTATGGCAGCAAGTGTTTGAATACGCAAAGCAACCCCCGTTTGTTATGATTGGCGCAACATTTACATAGGCGTCCTGTTGGGCGAAATGCTATTCGGTGCGCCGTCGCATTGCAAGCGGCACGAAAACCCGTCGGCGGAAAGCAACACTTCCGCCTGTGGGATTGTTCGGATTGGTATGGATAATTCATTGCAACCCAAATCGTTTTGAGGCTACGGTTCCAGCCGAGGCAGCGCAGACTGCCTAAGTCTGACCGGGTTGGAAAGTTTAATGGTTTCAGGAATGACGGGTGACGCCTTTGTGGTGTTTGACCGCGTGCAGAAAAGCTACGACGGCGAGACGCTGGTCGTGAAGGATTTGAACCTGAGCATTGCCAAGGGCGAGTTCCTGACCATGCTTGGCCCGTCCGGGTCGGGCAAAACGACGTGCTTGATGATGTTGGCAGGCTTTGAAACCGCGACGCATGGCGAGATACTGTTGGGCGGCAAACCGATCAATTCGGTGCCGCCGCACAAGCGCGGCATTGGCATGGTGTTTCAGAACTATGCTCTGTTCCCGCATATGACGGTGGGCGAGAACCTGTCGTTTCCGTTGGAAGTGCGCGGCATCGGCAAGACCGAGCGCGAGGATAAGGTCAAGAAAGCGCTGGATATGGTGCAAATGGGGGCGTTCCTCAACCGGCGTCCGGCGCAGTTATCTGGTGGTCAACAACAGCGGATTGCTTTGTCACGCGCCTTGGTGTTTGAGCCTGAATTGGTGTTGATGGACGAGCCCTTGGGCGCATTGGACAAGCAGTTGCGCGAGCATATGCAGTTTGAGATCAAGCATTTGCACGACCGTTTGGGGATTACCGTGGTCTATGTGACCCACGATCAGGGCGAAGCGTTGACGATGAGCGACCGGGTAGCGGTGTTCAACGACGGTCGCATTCAGCAATTGGCCGCTCCGGAAGATTTGTATGAAAGGCCCGAGAATTCGTTCGTGGCGCAATTCATTGGTGAGAATAATACGCTGGACGGCGTGGTCGAAAAAATCGGCAATGGCCGGTGTGCGGTACGCTTGCCGACCGGTGAGATCATCGATGCGGTACCGGTGAATGTAACCCATGAAGGTGAGAAGACTTTGGTATCGATCCGACCAGAAAGGGTCGAATTCAAGCCGGAAATGTTGCCCAAGGGCGGGCATACGCTGAATGCGGAGGTGCTGGAGTTCATCTATATGGGCGACATTTTCCGCACCCGTGTTCGCGCAGCCGGGCGGGATGATTTCGTGATCAAATGCCGCAACGCGGCGGGCCAGGTGAAATTAGTGCCAGGTCAGCAGATCAATATCGGTTGGAAAGTGGAGGATTGCCGCGCGCTGGATGCGGCGTAAGGCTTTGCCGCTTTGTTGGACTGTCCAGCGATAGAGCGGTTTCAAAACAGGGAATGGACGGATTGGGAGAAAGAAATGAGAACAAAACTAATGCTTGCCACGACGGCACTGGTGTCGGCGGCCTCGCTGAACTTGGCGATGGCTGCGGATGTAACCGTCATGTCCTGGGGCGGGGCCTATACCGTCAGCCAAGTCGAGGCCTATCATAAGCCGTTCACGGCTGCGACCGGGATCAATATCATCTCGGTGGACGCCGACAATCCGGCGACGCCGATCAAGGCGCAAGTCGAGGCCAACAACGTGACCATCGATGTGGCCGACGTTGAATATGCCGACGCCATCCGGCTATGCGACGAAGGTCTGCTGGAGTCCATTGACATTAGCACTTTCCCGGCAGCGCCCGATGGCACTTCGGCTGCTGACGATTTCCTGCCCGGCGCAGTTACCGAATGCGCGGTTTCGACAATCGTGTTCTCGACCATTTACGCCTATGACTCGACGGTGTTCCCCGAGGGCCCAACAACGATGGCCGATTTCTTTGATCTGGAAAAATTCCCGGGCAAACGCGGCATGCGCAAGGGTGCCAAAGCCAATCTGGAAATGGCGCTGATGGCCGACGGCGTTCCGGCGGCGGAAGTTTATGACATGCTGTCGACCGACGAAGGCGTCGATCGTGCGTTCGCCAAACTCGACACGATCAAAGGCGAAATGATTTGGTGGGAAGCCGGCGCACAGCCGCCGCAGTTGTTGGCTGACGGCGAGTTGGCAATGTCGACTGCCTATAATGGCCGTATCTTCGGGGCCGCTGTCGGCGAAGGCAAACCATTCGTGACCGTTTGGGATGGCCAAGTTTATGAATACGACCTGTTCGTAATCCCCAAAGGTGCGCCGAACCTTGAAGGTGCGTTGGAGTTCCTCAAGTTCTCGACTTCGACGCAGGCGTTGGCCGATCAGGCAAAATGGATCAGCTATGGCCCGGCACGGTTGTCCTCGGGCGCGCTTGTCGGGCTGTATCAGGACGGCAAAACCGAAATGGCCCCGCATATGCCGACAGCGGAAGTGAACCTTGGGAACGCCCTGGCGTCGTCTTACGAGTTCTGGGTCGACCGCGATGCCGAGCTGAACGAACGGTTCAACGCTTGGTTGGCGGCAAGCTAATACGAAATATCCTTGGGCGCGGGAGCAATCCTGCGCCTTTGACCTAGTTGAAGGATTTCATGTGGCCGATAGTCTTGCAGACCTGGGAATGCTGCGAACCGCCGACGGGCGGCCGCTGCAGTCGGCTTTGGCGCGGTCACAGCGGCGTGCGCAGTGGCGGGCACTGTTCCTGGTGCTGCCGCTGCTGGTTTTTGTCCTTCTGACCTTCGTGATGCCGATTGGCACAATGCTTTACCGATCCGTCAACAACCCGGCTTTTCTCAACAACATGCCCGCGACAGTGGCGTGGTTCGCTGCCAATCCGGTGGGAACCGGGCCGGATGAATTGGCCTATGCAGCGCTGGTGACTGATCTGCAGGCCGGAGCCGTGGCCAAGACCGTTGGCATCGTGGCGGCGCGGATCAACTATGACGTGTCGGGCACGCGGTCGCTGTTCACCTCGGCGGCGCGCAAGGTCAAAGGTCTGGAGCCGCCGTTCAAGCAGGCGATGATTGACCTTAATGAAGACTGGGGCAGCCCCGAAGTCTGGGCGGCGATGCGGGCGGCTTCGGCCAAGCACAGCACCCAGTTCTATCTGGCCGCGGTTGACATGAAAACCGATCTGAACGGCAAAGCCGAGCGTGTGCCGGAAAATCAACGGATCTACGTGAAACTGTTTTGGAAAACGCTGTGGCTGTCTGCTGTCATTGCCGGTATTTGCCTGATAATTGGCTTTCCAGTCGCCCATTTGCTGGCGACGCTGCCGATGCGTTATTCCAACCTTTTGATGATATTGGTGTTGTTGCCGTTCTGGACCTCGCTTCTGGTGCGAACGACCAGTTGGATTGCGCTCTTGCAAAGCAAAGGCATAGTCAACGACCTGTTGGTTTGGCTGGGCATCATCAGCGAAGCGGGCCGGGTGCAGATGATGTACAACCAGACCGGCACCATTGTGGCGATGACGCACATCCTGCTGCCGTTCATGATTCTGCCGCTGTATTCGGTCATGCGCACAATCAGGCCGACGTACGTGCGGGCGGCGCGATCCTTGGGAGCGACCAGTTGGACGGCGTTCCGGAGGGTTTATTTACCACAGACGGTGCCGGGAATCGGTGCCGGGGCGTTGTTGGTATTCATTTTGGCGGTTGGGTACTACATCACGCCGGCACTGGTCGGTGGGTCAACTGGCGTGCTGATTTCGAACCAAATTGCCTATCACATGACGGATTCACTGAACTGGTCGATGGCGGCGGCGCTGGCGGCATTGCTTTTGGCGGGTGTTTTGCTGCTGTATTGGCTGTATGACCGGATCATCGGCATCGACAACATGAAGCTGGGATAGAGCCATGGCCCTTCCGACCTATGCCGACCCGTTGGAGCGCATTTGGCACTATGTCTATCTGACCATCTGCACCTTGATCTTCATTTTCCTGATCGCGCCAATCTTGCTGGTGATCCCGCTAAGTTTCAACGTCGAGCCCTATTTCAGCTTTACCGAGAAGATGCTGAAGCTGGACCCGGAAGGATATTCGCTGCGCTGGTATGATCTGCTGTTGACCTTCGGTATGGCTGCGCCCGACGGGCCGCGCGGTGGCGCTTGGTGGGCCGATGTCTGGGCCAATTCGACTTGGCTGCGCACGGCAAAAAATTCGATATGGATTGGCCTTTGGGCCACGATCCTAGCGACGGTTTTAGGCACGACCGCAGCTCTGGGCCTGTCGCGTCCGGAAATGCCGTGGCGGCGAGCGATCATGGCGATGCTGATTTCGCCGATGATCGTGCCGATCATCATCACCGCGACCGGGATGTTTTTCTTTTACTCTGATCCCGGACTATGGCTGCCCTATGTCAGTTTCAGCCCGTTAGATGCCGGGTTCTATTGGCAGAGTTTTGGCTATCGTCTGACGTCATCATATCTGGGCGTGATCTTGGCTCATACAATGCTGGGCATTCCCTTTGTTATCATCACTGTCACCGCGACTTTGGTGGGCTTTGACCATTCGCTGAGCCGGGCGGCGGCCAATCTGGGCGCTTCGCCGCCGGGGGTGTTTTTCAAGGTCATCATGCCGCTGATCATGCCGGGGGTAATATCGGGGGCGCTGTTCGCCTTTGTCACCTCGTTTGACGAAGTGGTGGTGGTGCTGTTCATCGCCGGGCCGGAACAGCAGACCATCCCGCGCCAGATGTGGAATGGTATCCGTGAGCAGATTTCGCCCGCTATTCTGTCGGTCGCGACGATTCTGGTGATCATCTCGATCGGGTTGCTGGCGACGGTGGAATTGTTGCGGCGTAGGTCGGAACGGCTTAGGGGCGTGACGCCAAGCTGAATTTTCGCAAACGTGGGGAAACGCACAGTCGCACGGATTTCCGTCGTGTAGGCTGTGCCAGCGGACGGCTAGGCAACGACCAATGATTGCGTGCAAATTATCGGTTTTTGCGGTAATCTAAAAAAAACTTTAGAAATCTTTCGGGCGGAGGCAATTTTTAGGACATTCTGGGGAGTTTTGATATGTCCCTTTCAACCAAAGAGCTTCGCGTTGCGTGGAAAGAATTTGAATGTGCCCGCGATAAAATGGTCGCCATTGACTTTGTGGGTGACCGAATACTTGTCGCCCCGCCGACACAAGAGGCTTTTTCGGCGCTTGCGGCGGTGATCGGTCGGCATGGCTACAATCTTCGCCTCGACGATACCGACAGTTACAATTGTCGCACTATCACTGGGGGCACGGAGAAAAGCCTGCATTCCTATGGCATTGCCCTAGACATCAACTGGCATACCAATCCGTTCAAGGACCATTCCGGCAAGCGCAAGCCGGTATTCTCGAATGCTGCCAGCCAGGATGCACGAGCGTTGGACGTGAAAGCGCACAAGGCCGATACCGATATGACGGAAGCGATGATCAACGACGCGGTTGCAATCTGCACCAAGGGTGGACTGGGCGTGTTTGTTTGGGGTGGAAATTGGCGGTCGATTAAGGATGCGATGCATTTCGAGATTACCGTTGCGCCCGCCGACTTGGCGGTTGGTATCGATTGGAGCAGCGTCAACGGGCAAGCAATTGTTGTGCCGCTTGCTGCAATTCCAAATGTCGCCGCGAACCTAAATCAGCCAAGCGTTGCGGCGGTTGCGCCAAGCGCGGACTATTCCGATGCTTTCCTGCAATGCCATGTGCTGGTCGAAAAATGGGAAGGCGGTTTCGTCAATGATCCGCAAGACCCCGGTGGGGCGACCAATCTTGGGATCACGCAGGACGAATTGGCGGATTGGCGCGGGCATTCGGTTTCGGTGCAAGACGTGCGTGATTTGACCCGGGAGGAGGCGCGACGGATTTTTAACGCACATTACTGGCGCCTGTTGCGCTGTGACGAGCTGCCCCTGCCTTTGGCAATGATGACGTATAATTGCGGGGTCAATTCCGGGCCGTCGCGCGGTGGCAGATTTTTGCAGCGGGCGCTCAATCGGCAGGGTCTTGCATTGGAGGAAGATGGCAAAATCGGCAAGTTGAGCCTCGATGCAGCGATGGTTGCCGATGTCAAAAAGGCGGTTGCGGATTATGCGGATATTTACGAAGCGTTTTACCGCAGCCTTTCCACATTCTCGCATTTTGGCAGAGGCTGGATGAACCGGCTGGACGATGTTGAGGCGTCGGCATTAGCTTTTGCCGGGGTTACGGCACCTTCGTCATTGCTGGCGCTGGGCACAGAGAATTCCATGATTTCAGGAGGACAAGCGATGTCGGATACTACGGGGACGACCATGACTACCATCGACAAGATGCTGGGTGGTAGCATGATGATGGGCAAGAAGACGCTGAGCGCGGGGGCGGCCTATGCCGGGGTAATGCTGTTGGGCAACACCGATTTACTTGCCGTCTCCGACACAACATACAACAGCGTTGTGCAGTTGATTGCGCTTTATGGCGGGCTTGGGTTGGCGTCAAAACTGGAAAGGTCTGGGCAGTAACTAGCCCAAAACCCACAACCACCCCGCAGCCGTAAAAACGCTGGCGGCGGTGGCGAGAAGGATCGAGCTGGCGGCCACGTCGGTGGCACGGTTGTACATGTTGGCAAAGACATAAGCGTTGACGCCGGGGGCCATGGCGGCGGTGACAACGGCGGCGCGGGTGAGGCCGAGGTCGAGGTTGAAGGCGAGGCAAAGCGCGTAGGTCAAGGCTGGGTGGACGATGAGGGATAGGACGGTGACCATTCCAGCCTCGGCCAGCGAGGCACGCAGGGCATAGCGGGTCAGCATGCCGCCAAGGCCAAAGATAGCGGCGGGCAGGGCGGCGCGCGACATCATGTCGACAGCGGCAAGGGCTGGGGCGGGGATGATGAGGCCGCTGAGGTTCAGGGCCGCACCGATGAAAATGCCGATCATCAGCGAATTGCGGAACATCGAGCGGGCGACGACGACCATGGTTGCTGGCAGGCTGCGCCCGTCGGCGCGGGAAAATTCCATCGCGGTGATGCCAAGCAGGTAATTGGCCGGCGCGTGCATGGCGATGATGGCAAAGTTGGGTGCCAGCGACGCTTGGCCATAGGCGCGTTCCATGATGGCGAGGCCGAGGAGGACCGAGTTGGAGAACAGAGCGGCAAAGCCAATGGCGACGGCCTCGCCAGGGCGGCGGTGGAAAAGATAACGGGCTCCAAGAATGCCAAGTACGAAACTGACCACGGAACCTCCGTAGAAAGCGGTCAACAGTCCGGGGTCGAAGGCAGCCTTCAGGTCAAGGTCATAAAGGGCGCGGGCGAGCAGGCAGGGGATGGCGAAGCCTTGGGTGAAGACCATCAAACCGTCGACATGTTCAAGTTTCAGTAGGCCTGCCCGGGTAGCAAGGTAGCCGGCCGCGATCAACAAAAAGACCGGGATAACGACTTCGAGAAGTTGCAGGATCACAGCGGCAACTCGATGACCATGCCGTCATAGGCGGGGTGGACATGCGGCGGGGTTTCGCGGTCGAGTGTCACATAGTCGAGGTCGATATGCATGTTGGTCAAAACGGCTTGTTTGGGCTGTGCCCGTGCGATCCATTCAAGCGAACGTTCCAGATGCGCGTGGGTCGGATGCGGTTGATAGCGCAGGGCGTCGAGCACCCACCAATCGAGGTTTTCGAGGTAAGCCCAGGATTCTTCATAGATTTCCTCGACATCGGGCAAATAGGCCAACCCGCCGATGCGAAAGCCAAGCGCATCGATGTTGCCGTGTTTGACGCGGATCGACTGGAACAGAATGTTGCCACCCGCGCCAGGAATTATGGTGTGACCTTCCAAAGCGTGCAGTTCGAGAATGGCAGGGTAAGCACTGTGTTCGGGCTGGATGAAGGCATAGCCAAAGCGGGTGATCAGTGAATTGGTCGTGTCACCATTGGCCCAGACCGGCAGCTTTGCGCGACGGTTGAAGGTGATCTGACGCAGATCATCAAGCCCGTGCACATGGTCGGCGTGTTGATGTGTGTAGATGACGCCATCCAGCGTCGAAATGCCGGTGCGCAGCAGTTGTTGGCGCATGTCGGGGCTGGTGTCGATCAGGACGCGGGTGGTGCCGGTTGGGGCGATGCGCTCGACCAACATGGAACAGCGGGTGCGGGTGTTCTTGGGGTTGTCTGGGTCACATGCACCCCAGACGTTGCCAAGGCGGGGAACGCCACCGGAGGAGCCGCAGCCGAGTATGGTGAAGCGGTAGAGGTCGCTCATGGATGCGCCCGGGTGAATAGGCGATCGAAATTGGCGGTTGTGGCGGCGGCAAAGTCATTGAGGGTTAGGTTGAACAGGGTCGCACCAACAGCGGCTGTATGGGCCGTATAGGCGGGCTCGTTGCGTTTGCCGCGATAGGGGACTGGGGCGAGATATGGGCTGTCGGTTTCGACAAGAATGCGGTCGAGTGGCGAGGCTGCGAAGATGTCGCGCAGGTCTTGCGATTTGGGGAAGGTGACGATGCCCGACATCGACAAATAGAAGCCAAGATCGAGCGCGGTTCTGGCCAGTTCGGGGCCGGAAGAAAAACAGTGCATGACGCAAGTGTAAGGGCCGTTGGCGTGCTCCTCGGTCAAGATACGGGCCATATCGGCGTCGGCGGCGCGGGAATGGATAATCAGGGGCAGGCCGGTTTGGCGTGCGGCGGCGATGTGGATGCGCAGGCTGGTTTGTTGGATTTCGGCGGAGTCCGAGGTGTAGTGATAGTCCAGCCCAGTTTCGCCGATGCCGACGAATTTTGGGTGGTTCGCAAGTTCGATTAGATCGCTGAGAGTGGCCATCGGTTCCTCGGCGGCGTGCATCGGGTGGGTTCCGGCGGCCCAGAATACCCCCACGTGTGCCTCGGATATTGCTTGGACTGAGGCTGCGTTTTTAAGCCGCGTGCAGATGGTGACCATCCGCGTTATGCAAGCAGAACCAGCTCGCGCGACTATTTCAGCGGTCTCGGGGGCGAGATCGGGAAAATCGAGATGGCAGTGGCTGTCAACAAGAACGGGTAGGGTCATAAAATTTTGGTTTTCAAACGCTGGATCGGGAAGCCCGTCGCGCGGCGGCGTCAATTTGCAGGAACGTATCAAGGATCACTTGGCCGGGGTCAAGGTTCACCGCGCGGGCGTGTTGGATACGGGCGGAAAGCATTTGTTCCAGATCGGCCCAAATGCGGGCTTGGGTCGGGGTGTTGGAAAGACGGTTTGCAAGGTCGCGTTCGCCTTTGGCGGCTTCGGCCTTGGGCGGGTTGCCAGCGCCATTTCGTGCCAGGCGTGACAGCACCAGCGCGATCAGTCGCACGGTCATATCATAGCGGCTGGCGTTGGCCGGACCGGTGCATTGGTCACCAAGGGCGATGATCAGACCTCGGTTCATCTTGGGTGCTGAATTGATCAGCGCGGTTATACGTGAATAGAGCGCCTGCCCGTCGTCGGCCAGAATGCGGACGGCTTCACCGACCGAACCGGCGGAAAGTTCGGCAAGGGCGGTTTGGTTTTCTTCGGGCGGAAAACCGGCGCAATCGAGCGCTGCACCAAGTTTACCGGGGTCGAGCGGTTTCAGTTTAAGTTCCCGACAGCGCGAACGGATGGTCGGCAAAAGCGCAGCAGGTTGGTGGCAGACCAGCAGGATGATGGCCTTGGCGGGCGGTTCTTCGAGGATTTTCAACAAGGCGTTGGCGGCGGCGGCGTTCAATTCATCGGCTGGATCGACAATGGCTACGCGCCAGCCGCCATCGGTGGCGGTCATTTGGAAAAAGCTTTTAAGTTTGCGCACTTCCTCAACGGTGATCTGGGTTTTCAGTTTGCCGGTATCTTCGTTGACGGGGCGACGGCAGATGAATAGCTGGCCTTCGCCTTGGGATTTGATGCGCTTGAAAACCGGCGCTTCGGGCGACATATCCAGCGAGGTGGCATCGGTATTGGCCCCGATCAGGAAACGGGCAATGCGATAGGCGAGGGTAGCTTTACCGACACCTCGCGGGCCGGACAGCATCCAGCCGTGGTGCAGCCGACCGCTAGAGAAGGCTTCGAGAAAGCTTTTCTCAGCTTCATCTTGCCCCATCAAGAAAATCGTCTCACGCGGGTGCGGCGCACCATCGACGCAATCGGGTTCGGGGATGTCTTCGGCATCAGGCATGTTGGACGGCCTTCCGGCGTGTGAGCAAGAATGCAATGACGGTTACGGCAAGCAAAATGCCGGCAACAAAAAACGCAATGTTGGGCGATTTGATGGGTGCGTTATCGCGCATGAAAAAACCGAATATCTGGCTGAAAAACAGCGAACCAAGGATCATGGCAAGGTTTTGTACCGAAGCAATGCCGCCTTGCATTTCGCCTTGGGCGTTTTCGGGAACCTCGCGAGAAATCAGGGCAGTGAGGGCGGGATTGGCGAAACCTTCCGGCGAATGCAGCACCAAAAGGATCAAGACCCACATCAGGTTGGGTGCCAAACCATACGAAAATGCGACAATGGCCCCGACAATCAGCGCGAAAAGAACGGTATTGGATTCGCCCAACAGCTTGACCACAGGACCGGTCAGTCCGCCTTGCACAGCGGCCATCGTCAGTCCAAAGACCGCAAGGGTAATGCCGATTGTCCCCGCGCTCCAGCCAAAATTGGCTACTGACCAGAATGGCCAAATGACCGGGTAGACCGACGAGGCGAACATATAGATTGCCATGACGCCGCAAAGTGGAAGCACGCCTTTGTAGGAAGCAAAAACCTTCAACGCTCCAATCGGGTTGGCGCGGGCCCATTCAAACGGACGACGTTTTTCCGGGACCAAGGTTTCGGGCAGGACGAAGTAACCGAACGCGAAGTTGGCGGCCGATACTGCGGCGGCAACAAAAAATGGCACGCGCGGGCCAAATTCACCCAGCAGACCGCCAATTGCCGGACCAATGATGAAGCCAACACCGAAAGCGGCACCCATCATGCCGAAAGCTTTGGCGCGATCTTCGGGGGCAGTAATATCGGCGATGTAGGCATTGGCGATGGTGTAGGATGCGCCGCACAGGCCTGCGATCAACCGTCCGGCGAACAGCCAGTAAAGATTGGGGGCGAACGCGGTAAGAAGATAGTCAACAGCAAGGCCGAAAACGGCAAGCAAAAGCAGAGGTCTGCGGCCAAACGCGTCTGACAGGCCGCCCATAGCGGGGCCAAAAAGGAACTGCATGCCGCCGTAAGCCAGGAACAGCCAACCCGCCACGACCGAGGCTTGGCCGATGCTGGTGCCGCCGACGGATTGGATAAGTTGTGGCTGGATTGGGATAATCAGGCCAAAACCAACCATATCCAGCAGCACTGTGATGAACACGAAAAGGACGGCATTTTTGCCCGGTTTATGGTCCATTCTACCCCTCGATTGGCGGCCTTTGGCGATAACATTTCTGCTGTGGTCAAGCTATGGGGAATGCGTTGGCGGTAGCTTTGTTATGACATGTTGCAGAATTTGTTCGGCCAGCGACCGCATATCTTGCCCGCCATCGAATGTGGCGAAGCGCGTTGGGCTGGCTTGGGCGAGGTCGTGATACCCGTCGCGTTGTTTTTGCTGGAACGCCAGTCCCATTTCTTCAAACCGATCCTCGCCGGATTTGCGGGCCAGTCCGCGATTGAGCGCGGTTGCAGGATCCATGTCGATGAGGATGACCAGATCGGGCTCTAGGCCGATAAGCCGTTTGTGGATGATTTCGGCGCTTTCGCGCATTTCCGGGCTGGTCGCCCCTTGGTACAGGCGCGTTGTGTCGGCGAAGCGGTCGCAGATAACGATTTTGCCTGCGCTCAATGCGGGTTGGATCGTGCGTTCTACGTGGTCGCGGCGGGCGGCATTGAACAAAAGCAGTTCGGTTTCCGGCGACCAGCGACCGGGATCACCGCGCAAGACGAGTGCGCGAATTTCCTCGGCACCCGGTGAACCGCCGGGTTCGCGGGTGAGGACAACTTCGTGGCCAAGGTCGCGCAGACTTTCCGCCAACAAACGGGCCTGAGTCGATTTGCCAGACCCATCGATGCCTTCGAAAGTGATGAACATGGGGTTAGTTCGATACCTGCGATTTGAGGCTGATCACCTTGTCACCCAATATCTGCGCACTGGCGTTGACGCGGGCCAGAAAGCCACCGCGGCCCACCGATTTGGCGGCAACCAGCGGGAAGCTGCGTTCGCCCATATCGGGGATATCGAGGACGAGTTTGGCGATTTCCTGACCGGCTTCTATGGGTGCTTCCACCGGCCCTCTATAGACGACATGGGCTACAATCTTGTCACCGATGCCGGAAGGGACCAGAATTGAAAGGTCGCCTTCGGTCACCAGATTTACCCGGTCTTCGGTGCCAAGCCAGACTTCGGCTTGGGAAACCACATCATCACCCTTGTAAAGCAGGTGCTCTTCAAACGAGCGAAACGCCCAAGTGACCAACCGTTCGGCCTCTTCGGAGCGTTGTTGCATTGATGTAAGGCCGGTGATGACAAAGGTAATGCGACGATCCCCCTGTTTGGCGGAGCCGACCAAGCCATATCCCGCTTCTTCGGTATGGCCGGTTTTCAATCCATCGGCACCGATGCCGAGATAAAGCAGTGGGTTGCGGTTTTCTTGCTTGATGCCTTCCCAAGTGAATTCGGTATGACCGAAATAGGGGTAATATTCGGGGAAATCGCGGATCAGTGCCGTGGCAACGGTGACCAGATCGCGGGCCGACATCTTCTGGCTAGGGTCGGGCCAGCCGGTGGAATTGGAGAAATGGGAGTTGGTCATACCCAATTTCGCCGCCTTGTTGTTCATGAGGTCGGCGAAAGCCTCTTCAGAACCCGAGATGGCTTCGGCAAACACGATGCAGGCGTCATTGCCAGATTGCACGATAACGCCGTGGATCAGGTCTTCGACTTTGATCGAGGTGCCGACTTGGGTGAACATTTTGGAACCTTGCATGTTCCAAGCTTTTTCACTGACGGGAAGCATGGCATCCATCGTCAGGCGACCCTGTTTCAGCGCCTCAAACACCAGATAAATCGTCATCAATTTCGACATCGATGCCGGGGGCATCAATACATCGGCGTTTTTTTCCATCAAGACCATGCCGGTGTTGTGGTCCACGACCAATGCTTCACGTGCGGCGGTATCGAGCGCCACAGCCTGTTGCGGCAAGGCCGTTGCTGTGCAGCCGGCAACGACGGTGAGAATGACAGCAAGGGTGGCGCGAAAGATCATGGGTGACCTCAGCCTTTGGCGATGAATGCTTCGGGATAGCCCAACTCGCGGACGCGAGCGAGGGTGGCATCAAGTTCGGCTTGGGACGAGGCCGGACCAACTACAACATAGAACAGCGGTTTGCCTTGGTCGGTGGTCTCGCGCACGGCGGCTGGCAGGCCTGCCGCGACCAATTTTGCCGCAAGCGCATCGACGTTATCTTTGTTGGAGCCACTGGCGACTTGAACATAGGGGCGTTCAAGATCGGACGTTACGGGAGCGGTGGGTTCGGTCAGAGTCGCCGATTCAAGGGCAGCTTCTGGTTCAGGGGCTGTTTCCGATGTTGGTTCAATGGCCGCTTCGGTTTCAGGTTCCGGTAACGGCACAGCGAGAATTTCGGTGGCTGTGATTGGTTCGAGCGACGATCCTTCCAGTGGAATGGGCTCGCCAGAATCGTCAACCAGCGTCGGTTTGTTGCCAGGCATCGAACCGGCGCTGCCAGCTTTGGGTTTTGGTGCGGGTTCGGCATCAAGTTCGGCAGGCGCTTGCGATTCCATTGCATTGAGCGCGGCCTGATCCGAGGCTGCCGGGGACAAAAGCGTGTCGTCAACCGGCGCAAGTTCTGCGTCGGGCGCGTTCAATCCCGTGTTTTGCGGTTTGGCACCGAATACGAAGGATCCGGCCGACCCAGCGGATTTGGGTTCATCGACGGCAAGCGCTTCATCGGGAGCGAGCGCCTCGTCAACCGCAGCATCGGCAGCAACGAGGGCTGGATCCTCGGCGATCACGGTATCGGGCTCGACCGGTTCGTCGGCTGGTAGGGCGACGGGTTCGCGGCGCAGGGCGGTGACGGTTATATCAGTCGGTGTGCCAGCCGGAATGTTGAGGGCAACGGCGGCATCCGAGGAAAGTTCGAAGGCGGGTCCGGGAAAATCACGTTCGCGGCGAAACAAGGCGGCCTGAATGACGCGACCAGTTTCTCCGTTACGAATTTCTACCTGCTCGGGGCTGGTAACATCGGCATGCGCCACCCAGACACCGCCCAGGGACGGGCGACCATCCCACAGGGCCTTGTCAGATTTCTGGAACACCGAGGCGTCGGTGCGCTGAATGACGATTGGGTCGGGGCGGTTGGGCTGCGTGCCTGCTGGCAACAGCCCATTTTCGCCGCAACTAGCCAACAAAAGACAGGCCGCGAGCGAGCGCATAAGGGGTGAAACGGCGCTGCCGAAAACGTGCTGCATCTGGCGTCTCCTGTTTCGGCAATGCGACCAAACCCGATCTTGTGGACTGGTCTGCGGCCAATGCTCGATTACTTATGGATTCTTTTTCCGGTAAGTTTAACGAAGCCGTGCTGGAAAGGGAAGGGCACACAAGGGGTGGTGGACGATCAGCGAAGTGTCGCAAGAACCGGGCGTCAGATACGGCAAAAACCGGTTTCCCTTTTCATCGCGCCCCACTAAGAAGACGCCGTCGGAGGAGTGGCAGAGCGGTTGATTGCACCGGTCTTGAAAACCGGCGTGGGTGAAAGTCCACCGTGGGTTCAAATCCCACCTCCTCCGCCAGTTTACATATCTTCGGGTTCTGGCGCGGCTACGGTGATTTCAGGTGGGCCACCCGGCGCGGCTGAATTGCGCAGTTGGCTGCCCAAATCCATGGCGGCGCCGTTCAATAGACGTCGGGCATGGAGATCGTTCATCCGCAGCGCTTCCTGATGCAGCCAAGTGATGGCGTGACGCATGCCGTCGTGGCGGCCACGGGTATAGGGGTCCATTTTCATGCTTTGGCCCTTTCCTGATTAAGGTGGAACAGGCGGGCGAGGATTTCGTCTTCGCTCAGCTTGCCCGCCCGCCAGTCGTCGCCCCAGCCGTAAGCCTCGGCCACCGCCTGATCCAGCGTCTTGTGGGCGTGGTCGAGCCATGCGGGGCGGGTGTTGTAGAGGTTGGTGAGAGTGCGTTTTTTCAGGACGGCTGCGGCCTCGTCATCCTTGGGCAGGATGCGGTCAGGGTAGCCGGGGACGACTTCGGGGACGCGGTTGACCAGATCTGACGGGTTCAGCCAGGCTTCGCGCACTTCGTCCGTTGCAAGGGATAACTTATAGCGAAACTCTGCGTCAGGTTCGCAACACTAGCTCGGTAAAAATCCAAGCGCGAACACCTGCGGGCGCAGCTTTACGGATAAGTCTGCATATGCGGCTTTGAAGGGGCCGAAGTCGGTGAATTCCGTATCGCTAAAGGATTCGAGCGAGCGGCGTACCTGATACCAACCTGCGTCCGCGCGGCCTAGCTTGCATTCCTGCCTGATCTTGTTGGGGAAGCTGGTCGCGTGAAAGCGCTGGAACAGCTTACGGCCTTCGTCGAGCACGGCCTGAGCTTTGGGAGACAACTTCATGCCTGCCATACAGCGCACCATGAAATCGCTCTCGATCCGCGCCTTAGCGCCGATCTCACCCTCTGTGAAAGGGATGAAGTGATTGGTCAGCGACCAGTCCCGATCATTCCAGCGCAGCCCGTCAGCCCCCGCTGTGAGGTTGCTGCCGTTGAACAGCATCCAGACAAGGCAATCGGATTTGAATTCGTCCGGGAGCGGCTGTAAGGGTTGCAGGAACTGATCGCGGTCGTTGAGCCATGTTCTTGCGATTACACGCCGAACAGTAAACATAACGCTCACTTTCCAAAGGTTTTCTTCGGTGACAAAGTAGCCGCCAGCGTGTCCAATCGAATGCACTGACGAGAATACTGCGGTCATTGTCCCAGCGTTTTGCATATCATTTCCATTACAGAAAAAATGCGCAATCGCGCCATTTGCCCAATGTTGGTTTCTGATGTGATCGACCTTGCCAATTGGCGTGACTGCGTTGATCAAGGGGACTGCTTCAGTAGTAATCTTACGAGTTCGAGGAAGCCAGCCACTTAGAAAGCGGTTGTTCGGAATATCGAAAAAGCTCTTTTCATCAATTTCATTCCCAGCCTTATCGAGCGCACGGGTCGTTATTACTTGGACTGGCTGATTGCAGCCTAAATCCCAAAGCAGAAAGCCGATGGGAAAGTTGCCCTTTAGCCCATCGAAAGCCTTACTGTGAACCGCAAAGCCATCAAGGAATTTCGCGCTCCAATGCGTTCTAAATTTCTCGAAGTTGGGAGCATTAATGTACTTGAAAGTGCTGAACATTGCCAATGTGGACTTAGGCAACTCAGCCAAGATTCGGTGTAAAAACTGCACGAACAATTCTCGCGCAGCATAACCAAGGTCGTTCATTCCGTGGCTAACACGGGTCGTCGCTATTCCCGATTTGCCAGCGTTGCCTTGTGAGTTTGAAGCTTCGCCATACGGCGGATTGATCAGCACCAGAATCGGCTTCGCTCCCTTCTTGCCTTCCTTTGCGTCGGCAATCGCTTGGCGTAGCGTCTGCGGCACCTTGCCCGACACGTTGTAATCAATCTCACCAAAATCGGTCACATCATCATTCAAGTAATCATACTGGAAAATCTCGGCCCCAGCAAAGGCGGGGTTGCTGCGCATGATTGTCACATCCTCTTTATCCAGCGTGGACATGAAGACATTGCGCAGGTTGCTGTGCTTGGCTTCTAGGTTGCCTACACCCGCGCACATATCCCAGACGATGTATTTCTGCTGCCAATCCGCCCCCAGTGTCGCGGCCAACTGATCATAGGCTTTGTCCACGATGTGCAGCGGGGTGTAGAACGCGCCCTTGAACTTTTGGTCGTCCAGCGGCAGCAGGCTGTCGCGCCGTTCGAGCAGATAGTGCCGATGCTTCTGTTCGGGCGGGCGGTGGTAGATTTTCCAGAAATTGCGATAGCCGCGCTCGCTGGCGAGTTCGTATTGCTCTGCCCCGATGATGAAAACCGGCTTTTCGCCGCTGAACAGCAGGCGGGCGGGTAGGTTGCGCATCGCTTCGTTGCGCCCGTCATGCATGATGTCGGCAAAGAACAGAACGGCGTAATCCGCCTCGCGCTTTACGCCGAGTTCGACGCCGACCATCGCCACCCATTTGTCGAACACCTGCCGCAGGTTGTCGGGCGTGATCGGGGTGCGGATGATCCGGCCTTCGCGCACCGCATCCTTCGCGGCCTTGATGAACTCCGCCTCGTAACCGTCGATATGGTAGAGGGTGAAATGTGTTTCGATAGTGGGGGAGATCTGGGCAGCGAGCGCTTTATCCGCCGCAGAACCGGATTTGGGCCAGACGATGGTCTTGTCATCGAGCAGCGGCATAGCGTGCTCAGTTGCCATCAGGGCCGCCTTTTCGCGGTCGATCACGCACAAGAAGCCGGGGATCGCCTCGCCCCGCTTGCGCGCGGCACGAACGTAAACCAGCAATTGCGCGAACATCAGCAGCGGCGGGGTGGTGGCCTCCTTGGCCTCGAACCAAATTTCAGGGGTCTGGATATCGACCAGCCCCTTATTCACACCTTTGAGGCCAAGCGCCTTGATATAGGCGTCCTTGACGTCTTCCTCGGTTTTGGCGCGGGTGAGTGCTGCGTGCAGGCTCATACGGTTAGTTCCCCATGAAGAGCGGTTTGCCCAACGCGATTGCGTATCGCTGAAGTTGGGAGAAGGCCTTGCCTAAGTCTTTCTTCCTGCCCTTGCGCTCCCACGCAAAACAGTCTTTGCGCCAGACATCGGCCCAGCCATCGCTGCCGGTGGTTTTGGCCGCGCCTTTTTCAAAGGCAAACCATTCGCCCTTTGGGTCGGCGGTGTTGGGATCGGGCAAATCAAGCAGACGGCAGATGTCATTGAAATGCGATTGCGAGGAGGAACGCTCTTTCAGTTCGTTCGGACGCCATTTCTTGATGAATTCGTCGGGCGTCATACTATGATCTGTTGTCCAAACTGTTGGCGGGCAGTTGAACATTTTGTGTTGGCGCAGGTCAATTGGCTTTGGGCGACTTGGTTGATTGCACCGGTCTTGAAAACCGGTGTGGGTGAAAGTCCACCGTGGGTTCAAATCCCACCTCCTCCGCCAGTTTCTTGGTGTGCCGGGCTATTTCGGGCTGTCACAAGCTTGATCGGGTGAAGTATTTGATTTAGCGAGGATTCCATGATTTCGCAAAAAACCAAATATGCGCTTAAGGCCATGTCAGCTTTGGCGGCGCAATTTGGCAATGGCGCCGCGCCACTGCGGATCGAGGAAATCGCCAAACGCTCGCAGGCACCAAAGCGGTTCTTGGAGCATATTTTGCTGGAACTCAAAGCTGCCGGCATGATTGTCAGCAAACGAGGGCGCGATGGTGGTTATGCATTGGTGCGCGAACCCCGCAGCATTGGTATCAGCGAGATTCTGCGGCTGATTGACGGCCCAATTGCGCCTGTCGCGTGCCTGTCGCGCAGCGCCTATCAACGCTGCGACGACTGCAAAAGCGAAGAGACTTGCATGATCCGCTCGGTATTTGGCGATGTGTTTGCGGCGTATTTGTTGCTGATCGAGTCGATTACGTTGTATGACTTGGTATTGCGACCCGATATTGCCCGAAAAATTGGCTAGACGTATTTTCGCCAATCGTGTTCTTCTTTGAAACCCAGAACCTCGCGGATTTTGCGGTTGGAAAGCGGGGCTTCGTTCCCAATCAGTTTGCGGCTGTGCGGGGTGTTTGGGCACAGGCGTTTGAGGAAGGCCCCAGTTGGTTCGTTGGCGGTGATTGTGTCGTTAGTGGCGTTGAAGACCTGAAAGCCGAGGCCGTCTTTGCTTAGGCAAAGGTGAACGATTTGGGCGAGGTCGCGGGCGTCGATATAGCTCCACGCGTTGCGTTTGCGCGACGGCGGGTTGGCGAGGAAGCCGGGGAAGTTTTTGTACATTTCCGGCGAAATAACGTTGCCGATGCGCAGGGCGTAGATGTCAGCACCCGTGCGTTCGGCGAAAGAGCGGGCAGTGGCTTCGTTGACTTTCTTTGACAGCCCGTACGAATCCATCGGGTCGATGTCGTAGTCTTCCTCCAGCGGGAAGGAATGATAATCGCGATCACCGTCGGCAAAGCATACGCCGTAGGTGGTTTCGGACGAGGCGATGATAATTTTGCGGATGCCGAGTTTGGTCGCGGCCTCGATGACGTTGTAAGTGCTGACAACATTGGAGGCGAAGGTCCGGTTGTCGGGCTGTATCAGCACCGCAGGCACGGCGGCGAAATGGACCACCGCGTCGACTTTGGCAGGTCCGCCGCCAGTGTCGTAGCCGTCATAGCCGAAGTGCATCGACAGGGCGTTGAACACTTGGCCGCTGTCGGTGAGGTCAGTGTAAAGGGTGTTGACCCCAAGACAGTCGAGCGGCTTGAGGTCAAGATTGCGGATCGCGTGGCCTTTGGCCTGGAGCCACGGGACAACGATTTTGCCTGCCAAGCCGGAACCGCCGGTGAAGATGATGCGCATGTTTGGCCTCGCTGGTTCAGACGCCGATCCGGCGCAAGCAATCTATCGACCGTTTTGCGAAGATTTGCCAGTCTGATGGATTGTCGTGTTCGGTGACGATGTGCGTAGCGGTGGTTTGGGCGAATAGGGGAAACAGCGCGGGCCAGTCCATAGTGCCGTCGCCGGTGGCAGTCCAGCCGTCGTCTTGGGCGGTGCCTAAGGGCACGGTGTCTTTGGTTTGGATGGCTGCGATGCGGTTGGCGTAGCGGCTGAGTTCGGTGGCGGGATCGGCCCTGGCGCGGGTGAGCCAGCCTAGGTCGATCTCGAATTTTACCTCGGGTCCGGCGGCATCGAAGATGTGGTCGATGGGGCGGGTGCCATCAGGCAGGGGGATGTATTCGAAATCGTGGTTGTGCCACGCGACGGTTAGGCCGTGGGGGTTGGCTTTGGCCGCACCTTCGGCGAGTTGGTGGCCGAGGCTGCGCCAGTAGGCAATGGTTGGTTGGCGTTCTTCGGGGGCGACCCAAGGGGGGATCATCAAGTTCGCTCCAAGCGTTAGGGCGATGTCGATGAAGCGGTTGGTGTCGTTGACGAGGCCGGCCAGCGGCATGTGGAAGCCGTAACAGGCAAGGAGTGCGTCATCGAGTTGGCGGCGGAAAAGTTTCGGGTCGGATTCGTAGGCGGGCAGCCACGGCTCGATAGCGTCGTAGCCCATGGATTTGAGCAGTGCGAATTGGACGGGTAGCGGTGGGAAATTGCGCGAGGAGTAGAGTTGATAGGCGATAGGCCAGGGCATTAACTTTGGATTTCCTTGTCGGTGTCGCGTTCCAGCAACTCCAGCATCACGCCCATTTCCTTGGTCGTATCGTAATAGGCGTAACGTCCTCCGCCGCCGTGGAACTCGCCTCGTTGCAGCAGCGGGTGGCCTTTGGATTCGAGGTAGTCGTGGCGGTTGGTCAGGTTACGGGTTTTGAAGGCGATGTGGTGGCAGCCGGGGCCTTTTTCTTCCAGCAGGTCGCGCCACGCGCTTTTTTCCGGACCGGGTTGCAGGAATTCGACGTCGATATTGCCGAATTTGAACATCATAATCCGGCAACCGACCGAAGCGGGTTTACCGTTGTAGATGGCGTGTGCCTCGTCAGGTTCGGCGGCTTTGCCCTCTTTAGGGACCGGTTTTCCGGTTAGGTCACTAAACCATTGCGCCGATTTCACCACGTCTTCGGTGACAAAGCAGATTTGCATGACGGCATCTTCGTCGAGCAGGCGTTTATCCATTTTCGTCTCCGGATTGAGGGACCGGCAGCCCCGACTTAGGGGCCACCGGCAGGGAGGAAACTTAACCCCAGATCGCGTCGTATTCGCTTTGCAAGCTCTCAATGGCCGTATCCGCCGTCATGGCTGGATCAGACCAATAGTTGAACATGACGTTCCAGATCGCGTCGATCCAGTCGGCGTCGGTCAGATTGTGGGGCGTTACAAAGCCTTTACCGGGGGTTTTGATCGCCTCCAGAACCGCTTGCGAGCAGATGTCGAGCGAAGCCGGATCAACGTCGAGCCGCACGGGTGATGAGCCTTTGAGCGCTGCGAATCCTGCGGAAACAACCGGGTCCACAACGGTCGCGGCAAATTCAAGTTCTGCTTCCAGAATGACGGGTTCGACCCCACCAAGGATGCAGAAACTATCCACCGTTACCGACAGACCTTTGGTGCCAGGAATGTTGATGCAGCCAAAATCTTTGCCTGCTTCTTTACCGGCGGTCCGCCATTCGCCTTTCATCCAATCGCCGTGGATTTGCATCAGCGCTTGGCCGGTGATCACCATGTTGGTGGTGACGTTCCAGTCGCGGTTGGCGCTGCCTTCGTCGGCTTCGGTTTGCCATTGCCGCAACATTGCCAGAACGCCGCGCATATCGTCCGATGCCAATGCGTCACGATCGGGCGCGTCCGAGTAGATTTTCGGGAACAGTGCGTCCCCATACATTGCGGCGACCAAAGCATGCGTCAGATAGCCGATCTGCCAAGTTTGCGCGCCGACACCAAGCGGGATGATACCTGCGTCACGAATTTTCGGGAAATCGGCGAACATGGCGTCGAGTGAATCCCACTTGGTCGGGTCAACACCCGCTTTGGCAGCAGCCTCGATATTGTAATAGAGCATCCCGTCAATGTGGATTGCCGTCGGGATTTTCATGATTTCGCCGTCAATCGTGATCGCCTGAGTCACGGCAGGCGGGAAATGGGCGGTGATGTCGCGCCCGGCGAAGAATTCGGTCAGGGGCTGGCCCATGCCCATTTTCGTCAAGTCACGATAGACGCCGGGATTGGCTTCGATGAAGATGTTGGGCGCGTTGCCGCCGGTAATCAGGTTGACCAAACCGACATCGGCACTGGTATCGTGCGGGATTGCCAGATCAATCCACGTATGACCCTTGGCTTCAAAGGCATCCTTGATGACGCCAAGCGCACCAACTTCGGCGGGCGAAGACCAGCCGTGCAGGATAACCAGCTCGGTAGCACTGGCCAGAGGGGCAGTGCACAGCATCAAAGCCGCGCTCAGGCGGGTAATCGACTTATGTTGCATTTTCTTCCTCCCATTTGTTTCAGGCACTTTTATCAGGCACTTACATCCGTTTGCCGGTTTGAGCGTCAAAGACATTGGCTTTGCCCGCCGGAAACGAAACTGAAATGGTGTCGCCGTTCTTTATCGCACGAGCAACCTCGGGGTCAGCGCGAACCGCCATGAGGTTGTGGCCCGTGTTTAGGAATATGGTGGCGTCACTGCCGGTACGCTCGGTTGAGGCGACGGGCAGGGTGAAGGCGGCTATGCCTTCGGTGCCATGGACGGCAAAATGTTCGGGGCGTAGGCCGATTTTGACGGTTTGGCCGTTAATCGGCGCGACGACGAACGGGTAGCGCGAAAGGTCAATTATGGCCCTGTTGGCGAGGGTCGCCTCGGTGCCCGACATTGTTGCGTCCAGCATATTCATTGCCGGCGCCCCGATGAAACCGGCAACAAACAAGGTGGCCGGGGTTTCATAGATTTCGTCGGGCGTGCCGAATTGTTGGATAACGCCAGCGTCCATGACGGCAATTTGAGTGGCCATTGTCATGGCTTCGATCTGATCGTGAGTGACATAGACGATGGTTGATTTCAGTTCATCGTGCAGTTTCTTGATTTCCAGCCGCATTTCGGTGCGCAGTTTGGCATCGAGATTGGATAAAGGTTCGTCAAACAGGAAAACGCTGACTTTCTTGACCAAGGCGCGACCGATGGCGACGCGTTGTCGTTGGCCGCCGGAAAGCTGGCTGGGCCGGCGATCCATCAGTTTGGAGATTTGCAAAAGATCGGCGGCCCAGTTGACGCGAGCTTCTATTTCCGCCGAATTGAGCCTCTGCGCAGCAAGACCGAATTTGAGATTGCCGCGCACCGTTTTGGTTGGGTAGAGCGCATAGGATTGGAACACCATCGCCAGACCCCGGTCTTTTGGGTCAAGGTCGGTGACGTCTTTGCCGTCGATCAAAACCGAACCGCCCGTCACGTCTTGCAGGCCTGCCAGCAGGTTCAACAGCGTGGTCTTGCCGCAACCAGAAGGGCCAAGCAGCACTAGGAATTCACCGCTGCCGACGGATAGGTTCAAATTCTCCATCACGCTCAAAGCGCCGTATTTTTTCCAGATGTTGCGGAATTCGACGTTCGGCATGACTATCCCTTTATCGCGCCAGCGGTGATGCCTTGGACGAAGAACTTGCCCAGCACGAAATAGATCAGAAGCGGCGGGATGGCGGTGAGCAGGGCCGCGGCCATATCGACATTATATTCCGCCGTACCGGTGGTGGTGATGACGACATTGGCGAGGATCACCGTCATCGGTTGGGTACCGATGCCGCCAAAGGTGATGCCGACAAGGAAATCGTTCCAGATATGGGTGATTTGCAGGATCAGAACGACGATCATGATATTGGCCGACATGGGCAGGATAATTTCGATGAATATCCGCCAGAAACTGCCCGAATCCATTTGCGCGGCCTGGATGATTTCATTGGGGATGTCTTTGTAATAATTGCGGAAAATAAGGGTCAGGATCGGCATGGCCAAGACGGAATGGATAATCGCGATTCCCCAGACTGTGCCGTAGACGTGTAATTTGCCGGTCAGAATGATCAACGGGATCATGATGATCTGGATTGGCACAAAGGCGCACATGAACAGAAGGAATAGAAAAGCTCCTGCCCATCGCACGTTCCAAAGCGCCAGCGCATAGCCGGTGACCGAGGAAATTGCGATGGACAGGATGAGGCTGGGGAAAAGGATGGAAAGCGAATTGAAAAAACCCGACCTGATTCCATCGCATTTGATGCCCGAGCAAGCGTGGAACCACGCTTCGCGCCAAGCATCCAACGTGAAAGGCTGCGGCCATGAAAAGATGGCACCAAAGCGGATTTGGTCCATGGTTTTGAGTGAGGTGGCGAGGACGACGTACAGCGGCACGCAAAAGAATGCTGCACAAATGGCGAGGAATGCGAGGATAGCAATGGAGCGGCCAGAAATGTGGCGCTTGCGACGCGCGATGAACGTAGCGTCGGTCATGTGACTTTCGCCTGTTGTCGTTTAAGCTGCCACGACGTGAGGGCGACCAAAGGCAAGAAGATTGTCAAGGTTATGACCAGCATGATGACACCAGCCGCCGAGGCATAGGCAATGTTGGATTTGCCGGAATAGGCGTTGATGGTGAAAAACGCCGGGGTCCAGGTATCTTGCCCCGGACCGCCGTTGGTCATGGCGACGATTATGTCATAGGCGCGCACAACGCCGAGCGAGAGGAGTATCGCGCAGGTGAGGAAGGTGAACTTCATCATCGGCACTATGATTTCGAGGTAGAGCCGCCAGAAACTTACTCCATCCAGCTTGGCGGCGCTCCAGATTTCGCTGTTGATCGATTTCAGGCCCGAAAGCATCAGCGCCATATAAAAGCCAGAACTTTGCCAAAGCCCAGCGAGGATGATGCCATACATGGCTTTGTCGGGGTCGGCGAGCCAATTGAAATCGGCATTGGCAAAGCCGAGGTCGTGGAGGAATTTCTCGATGCCCAAGCCCGGATTGAACATCCAGCGCCAGACGACGCCGGTGACGATAAGGGAAATGGCGAGGGGGTAGAGGAAAATGGTGCGAAACACATCCTCACCGCGCTTTTCGCGGTCGATCATCGCGGCCAGAACGAAGCCGACGATGATGGCCAACATAGAGCCGATGCCAAGCACCAGAAGGTTGCTGAGCGAAATTGTCCAAGCATTGTCTTTGAACAGACGGTTGAACTGACGGCCCCATTCATCGGGGTTGATGGAATATTCTGGGAAACGACGCGAGCGGGTGAACGAGATGAAGATGGTCCAACAGATCGAGCCAAGGAAAGCGACAAGCGTGATCGCAACCGCTGGCGTGAGGGCCAGTTGTGGCGACAGCTTGCTCCACCGCAATTTCAATCGACCCTCCCGAAACGGTGCTTTGCACTTCTTGCACGAAACGCTTTCATCGCGTCCGTATTATCGTTAAACTATCCTTAAGATTTGGCGCTGCGTCAATTGGGTAATTTGACAAATGTTGTTGGTTTATGTGCCAGGGGCAGCATGGAAATTATGTGATATCCGGAAAAGTTGACAAATTATGGCAGTAAATCAAACACTTATTCCGCAATTGGGCTTTGGCACCTATGGGCGAACCGGGAAGAAAGGCGTTGAGGCGATTCTATGTGCACTGCAGATCGGCTATCGGCATATCGACACCGCACAGACCTGTGACACCGAAAGCGAAGTTGGGCAGGCGGTTAAATTATCGGGCCTTCCGCGTGGCGAGGTGTTTGTTACGACCAAGATTTCAACTGAGAATTTCGGGATCGGGCAGGTGGTGCCGTCGCTGGAACGCTCATTGGAACAATTGAAGTTGGACCAAGTGGATATCGCCTTGATCCATTGGCCTTCCCCCAACGGCAAGCAGCCCTTAGCGCAATATCTGGAGCAATTGTTGTTGGCGCAAGATCAGGGGCTCACGCGGCTGATTGGGGTTTCCAATTTTACCATTGCCCAATTGGAGCAGGCGATAACCATTGCCGGGCCGGGACGGATTGTGAATAACCAGTTCGAATTGAACCCGTGGTTGCAAAACAAAAAGCTGGCAAGTTATTGTAATAGCAAAGATATTACGGTGACTTGTTATTTGCCGATTGCCAAGGGCGCGTTTCGCCGTGACCCGGTGATTTCGGCGATTGCCGCATTGCGTGGGGCAACTGCCGAACAAGTGGTTTTGGCGTGGGAATTTGCCAAGGGCTATTGCGCGATACCTACGTCAAGCAACCCGGATCACATTCGCAGTAACCACGCTGCAACCAAATTGACGCTTGATGCCGATGAGATTGAACGAATCGACGCGATTGATCGCGGGCAAAGGGCAATTGATCCGGCTTGGGGGCCAGACTGGGACCAAAAATAGCCTGCCCAGTTGACAGAAGGGTCGGCAAGAGTAAAGTCGTCGTATTAACGTTCTTATAACGATTGGGTTCGGAGCGCGGCGCGGAATTGCAAAACGGTTGATGTGGAAGGGAAATAGATGAAAGGCATAACCGGATACGGTCACGCGGCGTTAAAGGTGAAAGATGTGGAGGCCTCGTTGGCGTTTTATCGCGACAAGCTTGGCTTCCCCGAAATGCTGCGGCTTCTCAAAGATGACGGCAGCCTGTGGCTGGTCTATTTGCGGATTACTGACTTGCATTATCTGGAAATTTTCCCGGGTGCCGAGGAAGATCGTGCGCCGGGATGGAATGCCAATGGGGTGAACCATCTGTGTTTCACTATCGAAGATTTGGACGCGACTGCGGCACGTATTCAAGCGTCAGGTATCAAACTGACGGCGCAGATCAAAAAGGGAGCCGACGGTAACCGGCAAGCCTGGATCGAAGACCCGGACGGCAACCGCATTGAACTGATGGAAATGCATGACGATTGCATGCAATACGCAGGCATCAAGCGATTGCACGCAGCGGGAATGTAACTGCTGGTAAAATAGGGACGGAGGTTTTAGGTCGCCTTCATGGCCAGATCCATCATCCGCCTGAAAGACATCGCCGACCGGACTGGCTTTTCGGTGAATACGGTGTCGCTGGCACTGCGCGAAAGCACCCGCATTCCTGAAGATACGCGGCTGGTCATTCGCCAGGCGGCGCAAGCGATGAATTACCAGCCCAACCATATTGCAAGGTCTTTGGTAAGTCGGGAGACCAAGACGATTGGCTTGGTTCTGACTGACATCACCAACCCGATTTTGACCCATACAGCGCAGGCGATAGAATTGGCATTGGCCGAACGCGGCTATGGCACATTGTTTGCCACCTCCAACAACGATCTTGAGGAAGAGATCAAAGTGGTGGAAATGTTCCGCTCGCGCCAAGTGGATGGGATGCTGATATATCCGCGCAACCATCGCTTTTTGGACCATATCCGGCGGTTAAGGGCGACGCATTATCCGGTTGTGTTGCTGGTGGGTGATCCCGATGCCGGGATTGATGCAGTGTCGGTCGATGAACGGCGGGGGGCCTATAAAGCGACGCGGCATTTGATCGAGACCGGGAACAGCAAGATTGGCCTGCTGGATGGGGCCAATCTTTTGGGAAATCGTGAGAAACGTGACGGGTATCAGCAAGCCTTTGCCGAGTCGGGCTTGACGGTCGATCCGGCGTTCACGGTTGATCCGCAGGGGCATACGGTGATCAAAGGCTATTGGGCAATGGACACGCTGATGAGCGGTCGGGTTAGACCGACCGCTTTGTTAGCCGCCAATGATTCATTGGCGATTGGGGCGTTGCGCTGGTGTCAAAAGAACGGTGTTTCGGTGCCCGAACAGATGGCGATTGTCGGTTTTGACAATATTGAATTTGCCGAACATGCAGCGACGCCGATCACCTCGGTCAACTATCCGGTAGCGATGGTGACCGATTTGGCGGTGGATCGGCTGATGCGGCTGATCGGGGCGGGTGACGATTTTCCCGAAGCGCGCGTTACCTTGATTGACCCGGATTTGATTATCCGCGCCAGCACGGTTGGCGTGGCCTGACGCATTGATTTGCGCATCATTTGATGCTATATTTGATGCGTGTTTGGAGGACGCAAGATGCGCACGACGATTACGCTGGATGATGATTTGCTAGCGAAAGCACAGGAATATTCAGGAATTCGAGAGAAATCTGCGCTGATTAACGAAGCTTTGCGTGGCTTGATCGCCCGCGAAGCTGGCCGTCGGCTGGCGTTGTTGGGTGGAACGGAACCACAATTGAAAAGTATACCGCGTCGAAGGCCAAAGGCAGCGTGATAATCGTCGATACTTCGGTTTGGATTGATCACCTGCGTTCAAACAATTCAATTTTTGCGCGCTTGTCCAGCGATGGTCAAATTTGGCTTCACCCTTTTGTCTTGGGCGAAATCGCATTGGGAAATCTGCGAGATCGCGTCGCAATGATAGCCGAACTTCGCGATTTTCAAGTAGCTCCGGTTGCAACCGAGGAAGAAGTTTTGATCTTTATCGTGAGCCACAACTTGGCGGGTTCGGGCGTCGGATATGTCGATGCACATTTGTTGGCGTCGGCAATATTGTTGCGAGATGGGCGAATATGGACGCTGGATAGGCGTTTGACTTCGCTGGCGCGGACAATGGACATCGCAATGGCGGAAGAAAATTTCCATTGATCGCACTGGAATTGGCCGCTGAAGTGCGCCAATAGTTTCCCATGTTCGAAGCCAAAACTAAGCCGGTGATTGCGGCGCCCGAATTTGCCGGGCGGGTGTTGTATTGGTTAATGATAACGGCTTTGCTGTTTAGCGGATCATTGCTGATTGGCATGTTTGGCTATCATTATTTCGAAAGTATGGATTGGATCGACGCATTTCTCAACGCCGCAATGTTGTTGGGCGGTATGGGGGAAGTGACAGAATTGCAGACCAATGGCGGCAAGATTTTCGCGGGCTTGTATTCGATTTATTGCGGCATATTCCTGATCGTTTGCAGCGGATTGTTGCTATTGCCGGTGTTTCACCGGGTGCTGCACGTGTTTCATGCCGATAGCGAAGAATAGCTAGACTGGCGGTTTCGCGGGGATAGTCAGCGTTTGTCCCAGACGCACCGTATAGGGCGCGGCGATGCCATTGGCGGCGGCCAAAGCCGCAACCGAAACGCCATGATTAAGCGCGATACGATACATGGTCTCGCCCGGTTGAACGACCCATACACCACGTGTGGCAATCGCAGACGCAACCGGCGCCGAAGCGGGTTCGAGCGTCGGGGCATTTGCCGCCATCACGGCGGGTCGGGCATATTGGCCGCCGCCCAAAGCGACATTCAGCGACACGAAATCTTGCGCTTGTTGGCGCAGGTTTGCCGCCCAATTGCTGCGGGCGTTTTCGAGGTTGCGTTGAATTTCGAGCACTTCCAACAAGGTCACCTGTTGGCTTTCGTAACTGGTTCGCGCCAAACCCAAGGCGGTTTCATAGGCATTCACCGCTTCGCGATTGGCAGAGGCGGCGCGACCGTTGCGTTGTACCGAGGACAGAGCGTTTTCAACTTCTTCAACTGCGTTCAGTACCAGTTCCTGCCATTCCAAATAGCGCGAACGGGCGGTGGATTCGGCAGCGGAAAGCCGCGCTTGCCGTTGACCCATATCAAACAGCGGAATGTCGACGACCGGGCCAAAAGACCAGCCTTGAGTGCCAATGCCGTTGACTCCGCGACCTTGGAGCGCACCAACAAGACTGATGCTGGGGAACAGCGAGCCTTCGGCGATACCGGCATCTGCGACCGAACCGGCCAGACGCCGTTCGGCCGAGCGAATGTCGGCGCGATTGCGGATGAGGTCGGCGGGAATGCCGACGGCAACACGACGATGCGGCACCGGTTGGGGTGCCCCGCGCATGAGGTCGGGCAAGATTTCTGCCGCAGGTTTGCCAACCAGTGTGGCGATATGGTTCACCGATTGGTGGAAGCCGTTTTCCAGCAATGGCAATTCGGCGCGAGTTTCATTGACCAGACCGTCAGCTTGCGCCACCGCCAGCTGGGTGACTTCGCCTGCATCCAATAATTCGGCGGTCAGTGCCAAAGTCTGTAGCCTAGCTTCAAGGTCTTTGCGTTTGAGCGCCAAACTTTCCTGATAATACCGGGCGTCGATATAGGCGGAAACCAGATCGGACAGATAGATTAGCCGTGCCACTTCGACATTGGCAAAGGCTTCATCGAGTTGCGCATCGGCGGATTCTTTGGCGCGTTTGTATTGGCCAAAGAAATCGGCGATCCATGAAATATTTAAGGTGCCCGATTTGATACGGGTCTCATTTCCTTCGAAATCGTTGTTGATACTTGATGAGAAGGTGCCATCCATTGTGCCTGTCAGGCCCGCAGCGCCAGCGGTGGCTTGCGCGGCAGTGACGCGTTCCATCGCTTGCCGCACGGTCAGGTTTTGCAGCATGCCGTCTTGCACCAAGCGGTTCAGGCGCGGGTCTTTGAAAGCCTCCCACCAAGGTTCGGCCTGGAATTGCGACGTGGAGGAGCCGGGCGATTGCGCAAAGGTTGGCGTCAGACCCATGCTGGGCGGGGTGTAATCTTCGCCGGCACTGCAGCCGATCAGGGCGCTGCTCAGGGAAAGTATTGCCAAAATACGCATGTTACGCCGACCTTTTCGCCCAAACGGGCTCTGTTTCGGGCGGGTGGTTACAGGACAATAGAATTGCGCTCGCTTGCCAATTGCTGGAAGCGCCCGAAAAGCCCCGCGAAATGGAATCGCGCTGCGCCGGTCTTGTCATCTGCCTGTAGTCGCCTGCCATTATTATATTTTGTTGGGAATCTAGCTTTGCTGGCCGCATGAGGCGACCAAATATTTTGGCAATCGGAAACTTCGCAAACGCGGCGTTGTTTCCTTGCAACGCGGGAATCGCTTGGAAAATTGCTTTTCCAATCTTTATTCGAGAGAATTGTCAGCAGAGAGCCCGCATTGGTTGACCAGACAAGGGGAGGGCGCTAAACCGCTTGGCAACTGCCAAAAATGCGCAGATTCAGGTGGCTTTCGGGCCGATATTGGAGGAGCTGTCGTGCAAGATTTGCTGCGGGAATATTTGCCGATCCTCATATTTCTGGGGCTGGCTGTGGCTTTGGGGGTGATCCTGATTGTTGCTGCCGCTGTAATCGCGGTGCGCAACCCCGATCCGGAAAAAGTTTCTGCCTATGAATGCGGATTCAACGCCTTTGATGATGCGCGGATGAAGTTCGATGTGCGGTTTTATCTGGTGTCCATTCTGTTCATCATTTTTGATCTGGAAGTGGCGTTCCTGTTCCCTTGGGCGGCCAGCTTTCAATATGTCGGCCTGTTCGGTTTTTGGTCGATGATCGTGTTTTTGGGTGTGTTGACGGTGGGTTTTGCCTATGAGTGGAAAAAGGGAGCGTTGGAATGGGATTGAGCGGTTCCGCAGCGCTGTCGGTTTCTGCCGGGGGTGATAACGAAGTTGCCACCAAAGCCTTGAGCAATGAGTTGGCGGACAAAGGGTTTTTGCTGACCTCGACCGAGGATATCATCAATTGGGCGCGGACCGGATCGTTGCACTGGATGACATTCGGGCTGGCCTGTTGCGCGGTTGAGATGATGCACACGGCCATGCCGCGTTACGATATGGAACGCTTTGGCACGGCGCCGCGCGCATCCCCACGACAATCGGATTTGATGATCGTGGCGGGGACATTGACCAACAAAATGGCCCCGGCTTTGCGCAAGGTTTACGACCAGATGCCCGAGCCGCGTTATGTGATCTCGATGGGGTCATGCGCAAATGGCGGCGGCTATTATCATTATTCCTATTCGGTGGTGCGGGGCTGTGACCGCATTGTGCCGGTAGACATTTACGTGCCAGGCTGCCCGCCAACGGCAGAGGCTTTGCTGTATGGTATCTTGCAGTTGCAGCGCAAAATCCGCCGTACCGGCACGATAACGCGATAGGGGAATTAGGCATGAGCGAAGCCCTTGTTGCGGTTGCGGCGGGACTGCCCGGAGTGATTTCTAGTGAGGTTTTTGGTGGCGAATTGACGGTTGCAGTGGCTGTCGCCGATATTCCGGCGCTGGTTGAGTATTTGCGCGACAATGTTGCCTGCCAATATACCAGTCTGGTCGATATTACGGCGGTGGACTATCCATCGCGTGGGGTGCGGTTCGAGCTGGTCTATCATTTCCTGTCGATGGTCAAAAACCAGCGTATCCGGGTGAAAGCGATGATTGGCGACGGCGAGATTGCGCCATCGATTTCTGCCATTCACCCTTCCGCCAATTGGTTTGAGCGCGAAGTGTTTGATATGTATGGGATTTTGTTCTCGGGCCATGCCGATTTGCGCCGTATTTTGACCGACTATGGTTTTCGCGGGCATCCTTTGCGCAAGGATTTTCCGACTACTGGCTATGTCGAGGTGCGTTATGACGAAGTCGAAAAGCGGGTGGTTTATGAACCAGTGGCTTTGACGCAAGAATACCGCCAATTCGATTTCATGTCGCCTTGGGAAGGTGCGGAATATATTTTGCCGGAAGCCAAAAAGGACGTGTCGAAATGAGAGACGGCGCAACCGACGTTTTGACAGGCGAACAGCGGATTCGCAATTTCAATATCAACTTTGGCCCACAACACCCCGCCGCGCATGGAGTGTTGCGGATGGTGCTGGAACTGGACGGCGAGATCGTTGAACGCTGCGATCCGCATATCGGGCTTTTGCATCGCGGCACCGAAAAGCTGATGGAATCAAGGACTTATCTGCAGAACCTGCCGTATTTCGACCGGCTGGATTATGTGGCGCCGATGAATCAGGAACATGCTTGGTGTCTGGCGATCGAGCGGCTGACCAAGACGCCGGTGCCTTATCGCGCCTCGCTGATCCGGGTCTTGTATTGCGAGATTGGCCGGGTGTTGAACCACCTGCTCAATGTCACCACGCAAGCGATGGATGTGGGTGCCTTGACGCCGCCGCTGTGGGGGTTTGAGGAACGCGAGAAGCTGATGGTGTTTTATGAGCGGGCTAGTGGCGCGCGGTTGCACTCGGCGTATTTCCGGCCCGGTGGGGTGCATGTCGATTTGCCGGAGAAATTGGTTGCGGATATTGCTGATTGGGCGCGGGCGTTTCCGGCGATGCTGGACGATATTGAAGGCTTGCTGACCGAGAACCGGATTTTCAAGCAGCGCAATGTCGATATTGCGGTGGTTTCGCAGCAGGAATGTCTGGATTGGGGATTTTCGGGGGTGATGGTTCGCGGTTCCGGCATGGCGTGGGATTTGCGGCGCTCGCAACCCTATGAATGCTATAGCGAATTTGATTTCCTGATCCCGGTCGGCAAGAACGGCGATTGTTATGATCGCTATCTGTGCCGGGTCGCCGAGATGCGAGAATCGACCAAGATCATCCTGCAATGCGTTGAAAAGCTTGGTAAATGTGTCGGTGAGCCGGTGGCGACACAGGGCAAGCTGACACCGCCGGCGCGGGGCGAGATGAAAACCTCGATGGAGGCTTTGATCCATCATTTCAAGCTGTATACCGAAGGGTTTCATGTGCCTGCGGGCGAGGTTTATGCCTGCGTTGAGGCACCGAAGGGGGAGTTTGGGGTGTATTTGGTGTCGGACGGCAGCAACCGGCCTTACAAGGTGAAAATTCGCGCGCCGGGGTATTTGCATCTGGCCGCGATGGATCACCTGTGCCGCGGGCACCAACTGGCCGATGTGAGCGCGATATTGGGGTCGCTGGATGTGGTGTTCGGGGAGATTGATCGGTGAATGCCCGTCATTGTTCGCCTTCAATACTGCGTCATTCGGATGTATTTTCGCGATCATGCGCCGCCGCATTTCCATGTCGGCACCACAGCGGGAAATGCGTTAGTGACGATTGAGACTTTGACTGTGATTGAAGGAAAAGTTAATCGACAGGCGTTGCGCGAGGCGACGGAATGGGCTGAAGGTCATCGTGACGTGCTTCGCAAGGTCTGGAAGGAGTATAACCCGTGAAAAAGATGCTGAGTGTTGCCGACGTTAAAGCAGTTGCGCCGGGTCGTCTGCGGGTTTCTTGGGATGATGACGTGACTCGGATGGTTGACGTTGCAAATCAGTTGAACGGGCACGTGCTGCTCGAAATGCTGAACTTGCCCGAAGTTTTTCGCGACGTTTCTGTTGTGGAGGGTGGCGGCGGAATCCAGTGGTCCAACGGCGCAGACTTTTCCGCGCGCGCTTTGCGCAATTGGTCCGACGAACAAATGAACGAACCTATGAAAGTTAGCGCTTAATGCTCCGCCGCCTTCACCCGACCCAACCCGAATCCTTCGCCTTCACCACGGCCAATCTCGCTTGGACCAAAACCCAGATTGCCAAGTTCCCCGATGGCCGTCAGGCCTCGGCGATCATTCCGCTGTTGTGGCGGGCGCAGGAGCAGGAGGGGTGGTTGTCGCGGCCGGCGATTGAGGCGGTGGCCGATATGCTGGGGCTGGCCTATATTCGGGCGCTGGAAGTGGCGACGTTTTATTTCATGTTCCAGTTGCAGCCGGTCGGCTCGGTGGCGCATGTGCAAGTTTGCGGAACCACGACCTGCATGATTTGCGGGGCCGAAAGCCTGATCGAGGTTTGTCGGAACAAGATTGCCGCCAATGCGCATGATCTGAGTGCGGATGGCAAGTTTTCTTGGGAGGAGGTCGAATGTCTGGGCGCTTGCACCAATGCACCGATGGTCCAGATCGGCAAGGATTTCTATGAAGATTTGACGCCAGCCAAATTGGGCGAGATTTTGGATGCTTTGGCCGCTGGCAAGGTGCCTCGACCCGGGCCGCAGAACGGGCGTTATGCGGCGGAGCCTTTGTCGGGGTTAACCACGCTGAAGGCGCATGCCAAGGGGCGCGAGGCGGCGAATTTCTCGGTGGCGCAGGCTTTGGCTTGGGGCGATACCGTGAAGCGGATTGATGGGCGCGAGGTGCCGGTGCTGAAGGGTGCGGCGGTGAAAATGTCGGAAGTGAAGACGGTTGCCAGCGGCAAGCCGGAAGGTTTGAAAAAGGCGCGTGACGGTAAGGCCGATGATTTGAAAATTATCAAGGGTATTGGCCCGGCTTTAGAAAAGCTGCTGCACAGGTTGGGCGTTTTCCACTTTGACCAAATCGCCGGTTGGAAAAAGGGCGATGTTGCTTGGCTGGATGAGAATCTGGAAGGGTTCAAAGGCCGGGTCACGCGCGACGATTGGGTTGCCCAAGCGAAAAAGCTGGCAAAAGCCTAAGAAAAAATCATAACAAACAACAAATAATATCTAACCGGGAGTGATAAAAATGGACAGTTTCAAAAATCAGCGGTGCAAAACGTTGTGTTGGGTGGCAGCGGCCTTGTTGGGCCTGTTCGTCATTTATTTGTTGCGGCACTATTGGGACGTTCGATTCATCTGGGCCCTGCTGTTTGGCTTGGTCGCTTTTTTTGGCCTTGGATGGCTGATTCCGATGTTTGTTTGCCCGATGAATGAAATGGAAATGCCGGTGCGGCGGATGCCGACGCCGGTGCATGTGCAGCCGAAACCGGTAACGCCGCCGACGCCAACGCCTGCTCCTGTCCCCGCACCGGCGGTGTCGACTGCCGTCAGCGAAAAGGTTGCGGCACCTAAGGCCACGGCGAAAAAGGTTGCGAAGCCGGTTGCTGCGGTTAAGGCAGCTAAGGCGGCACCCGCGGCCAAAGTTGTGAAAGCCGCGACGCCTGCCAAAGTTGTCGACGTTCCGGTTGCCAAAACCGCGAAGGCGCCCAAGGCGAAAGTGGCGGTCGCGTCCAAGGTTGCTGATGCGCCAGCCGCGCCGGTTGCCAAGGCTGCGGCCAAGTCGAACAAGCCCGAGGGTTTGACGGGTGCTCGTGGTGGCAAGCCGGATGATCTGAAGGTGATCGTCGGCGTTGGACCTGGGATGGAAAAGCTGTTGAACAAGCTGGGCTTTTACCACTTTGACCAGATTGCCGCCTGGAAAGCTGCTGAAGTGGCCTGGGTTGACGATAATCTGGAAGGTTTCAAAGGCCGAGTTACCCGCGACAAGTGGGTGGCGCAGGCTAAGAAATTGGCCAAGGGTTGAATCTGGTTTGACATGGGCCCGGCGGAAGCGCCGGGTTTGGGAGTTGCAGGATATGCTGGCGGATAAAGACCGGATTTTCACTAATCTATACGGCATGCACGACCGTTCCTTGGCTGGTGCGCGAAAACGTGGGCATTGGGACGACACGGCTGGGATCATCGCCAAGGGTCGCGACTGGATTGTCGACGAGATGAAGAAATCCGGGCTGCGCGGTCGTGGCGGGGCGGGGTTTCCGACCGGGCTGAAATGGTCGTTCATGCCGAAGGTTTCGGATGGGCGTCCGTGTTATCTGGTTGTCAATGCCGACGAGAGCGAGCCCGGCACCTGCAAAGACCGCGAGATTATGCGGCACGATCCGCATACTTTGGTCGAGGGGTGCCTGATCGCCGGTTTCGCGATGGGGGCGCATGTCGGGTACATCTATATTCGTGGCGAGTTCATTCGGGAACGCGAGGCGTTGCAGCGGGCGATTGACGAGGCTTATGCCGCTGGATTGCTGGGCAAGAATGCCTGCGGTTCGGGTTGGGATTATGAGTTGTATCTGAGCCACGGTGCCGGTGCCTATATCTGCGGCGAAGAGACCGCGCTGTTGGAAAGCCTTGAGGGCAAAAAGGGCATGCCACGGATGAAGCCGCCGTTCCCTGCCGGATCGGGGCTGTATGGTTGTCCGACGACGGTGAATAATGTTGAGTCGATTGCGGTGGCACCGACGATCCTGCGGCGCGGGCCGGAATGGTTTTCGTCGTTCGGACGACCGAACAACGTGGGCACCAAGGTGTTTGCGATTTCGGGGCATGTGAACAACCCCTGTGTGGTTGAGGAATCGATGTCGATTAGTTTGAAAGAGCTGATTGATACCCATTGCGGCGGCATTCGCGGCGGCTGGAAGAACCTGAAGGCAGTCATTCCCGGCGGTGCTTCGGTGCCGTTGCTGCCGGCCAAGATCGCCGAAGAAGCGATCATGGATTTTGACTGGCTGAAGGAACAACGCAGCGGGTTGGGAACGGCGGCGGTGATCGTGATGGATCAGTCGACCGACGTGATCAAGGCGATCTGGCGGTTGTCGAAGTTTTACAAGCACGAAAGCTGTGGCCAGTGCACGCCGTGCCGCGAAGGCACCGGCTGGATGATGCGGGTGATGGACCGGCTGGTGACGGGTGAAGCGGCGGTCGAGGAAATCGACATGCTGCTGGATGTGACCAAGCAGGTCGAGGGCCATACGATCTGCGCGCTCGGCGATGCCGCTGCCTGGCCGATCCAGGGGCTGGTGCGGCATTTCCGCGACGAGATCGAGTACCGGATCAAGGCGAAACGGGTGGGTCGAGCGATGGCGGTGGCGGCGGAATGAGTTCAAAATTGGTTTTAAGATGGCGGTCATGAGGGCCGGAAAACGTGCCTTCGGCGGCAGTGACGTTGCCGCCGACATAAGTGCGAAATATGGGTATACAGGCCCGCTGCTGAAAATTTTCGCCGAAAATGCTGGTCCCGTTGTGCATAAATGGCACCATTATATACCGCTTTATGATCGGTATTTTTCGCGATTTCGCGGGCGTCCGGTTCGATTTCTGGAGATCGGCGTGGCGCATGGCGGGTCGTTACAACTTTGGCGCAATTATTTTGGCCCCGAAGCCGTAATTTACGGAATCGATATCAATGAGGCTTGCGCCAAATTTAACGGCCAGTCCGGTCAAGTCAGAATTGGGTCGCAGGCCGATCCAAAATTTCTGCAATCTGTGGTCGCGGAAATGGATGGAATCGACGTGGTTCTTGATGATGGAAGTCATCAAATGGATCACATCCGCGCCAGCCTTAAGTCGCTATTTCCGCTTTTGGCCGACGGCGGAACTTATATGATCGAGGACCTGCACACCGCCTATTGGGAAGGTTTTGGTGGCGGGCTGAAGAACCCATCGAATTTTTTCCACGAGGTCCGCCGGATGATCGATGATATGCACCACTGGTATCACAAAGAGCCCGAACACGACGCCGAGCGGTCGGCGCACATTTCAGGGATACATGTGCATGACTCGATCGTGGTCATCGACAAGAACCCTGTCTTTGCGCCAGTCACCTCGCGCATTGGGAATTGACCCTGCGTAACATGAACTAGGCCGCGCTGAACTTGGGGGCCCAATTCATGAGCAACCCGGAAGCGGCTGAAATATCTTGAAACGCAGGCTTCTTCGGAAACGGTCTAATATTTTACGCGCCCGTTGGGTTTTGCGACCAACAAACAAGGTTATACTTGACCTAATTGCGTAAGGAAACCAAAGCGATGTCGTGCCGTGCTTTCGGCATCGTCGTCGCGCATAAGCGGCGAGGATATGCCGAAATTTCCGTTGCACGTAAAGTTGCATGGCGCGTAGCGGCGGCACTTGCCACAATGGCGGGCAAGTTGAACAACAGAAAGTTTGAGATAATGGTTCGTGGGTTTACGCGAAAACAAGGATGGATGGCTGGTGCTTTGATGGTTTGTCTGGTCACAGCGATGCCTGTCTTGGCGAAAACACCGTTGGCGGAAGAAGCGCACATCAACGAAAGCCTGTTGGCAGTCGCGGTTGCAGACAAGGTTCGCAAGACCTGTCCGAACATATATGCGCGGATGGTGACGTTTTACTTCAAGGCCAAGGCATTGGAAAAATATGCCCGAAAATTGGGCTATACGGAAAATGAGGTCGAAGCGTTTCTGGATGACAAGTCGGAAAAGGCCCGGGTCAACGGGTTGGCGCAGGCCTATATGGCAGACCGTGGGGTGATTGAAGGGGATGTCGAGAGTTACTGCCAGCTTGGACGCGCGGAAATCGTAGCGGGAAGTTTGATTGGGTCGTTGTTGGGAGAGAAATGACGAGGGTTAAAGGAAATACTGGACAACTTGAGGGCGATTAGCGACACTGCGGCACCCATAATTGGGTGAAATTGGTTCCGTGGGGGAAATCATGATTTGTGGTAAATTGAAGCTGGCGCTTTGCCTGAGCGCCAATTTGTTGGTTGCAATGACAGCGGGGCAAGCGCTGGCCGAGCAAGTGAAAATCACGGCGAATACGGATGTGTCGCCCAAGGGAATTGCGGCGATTGTAACACAGGAAATGGGCAGCACATTTCCGCCGAAAGTGACGGAAATCATGGTCAACTATGTGGCGGCCAATGTGATTATCGAGGATTGTCCGGATTTGCGCCAAAACCAGGCGAAATTCTCGGCCGTGCTGGACACGGCGATCAAGCGCGAAAACAACTATTATCTTGATGATTTTTACCGCCATGAACGCAATCTGGATAAAGAACGGTTCAACGAGTTGATTGGATATTTCCTGTTTTCGATCGGCATGCGCGACAATGACCCGGAAAGTTCCTGTGCGACGGGGCGCAAGCAAATGGCGGCGAGGACGCAATTGGGGACGTTCTTGCTGGATTGACGAATGGTCGTTGCGAAGCGCCGGTTTGAAGGTGCATTGAAAATATCGCCCGAACTTGTCTTTCCCGCTGCGAATTAAGTTGGATTTCGGCGCGTTTTCGACTTTAAGAAACCAAGGTTTCCGGAGGTCGCACTGATGTGTCTTTCCCACTTGTCATTCGATCCAAAATTGGCGTTGCGCGATGCGGAATCGCGGGTGGCGTCGTTTGAGCCGGGGCGGGAATGGAAAGAAGTATTCGCGCCCATGATCAAGGCCTTGCGGGCGTGCTGGCAGTTCAATAAACCCGTTGCCAGCGCGGCGGAGATCACGGAATGAGCAATCTGAAAAAGATCAACATCGACGGCACCGAGATTGAGGTCGAGGGGGCGTTGACGATCATTCAGGCTTGCGAATTGGCCGGGGTGGAAATTCCGCGGTTTTGTTATCACGAACGGCTGACGATTGCGGGCAATTGCCGGATGTGTCTGGTCGAGGTCGTGGGTGGTCCGCCGAAACCGACGGCGTCTTGTGCGATGCAGGTCAAGGATTTGCGACCCGGGCCAGAAGGCCAAGCGCCGATGGTGAAAACCAATTCGCCGATGGTGAAAAAGGCCCGCGAAGGGGTGATGGAATTCCTGCTCATCAACCATCCGTTGGATTGCCCGATCTGCGATCAGGGTGGTGAATGCGACTTGCAGGATCAGGCGATGGCTTATGGCGTCGATTTTTCGCGTTATCGGGAACCAAAGCGGGCGGCGATTGATCTGGATTTGGGGCCGCTGGTCGAAACGCATATGACGCGCTGCATTTCCTGCACAAGGTGCGTGCGGTTTACCAGCGAAGTCGCCGGGATCACCCAGATGGGGCAAACTGGGCGTGGGGAAGATTCGGAGATTACTTCGTATCTGAACCAGACGTTGGATTCGAACCTGCAGGGCAATATCATCGATCTGTGTCCGGTCGGGGCGTTGGTGTCGAAACCCTATGCGTTTACCGCAAGGCCTTGGGAATTGAAAAAGACCGAAAGCATCGATGTGATGGATGCTTTGGGGGCGAATATTCGCATTGACGCCAAGGGCCGCGAGGTGATGCGGATTTTGCCGCGCAACCATGACGGCGTGAACGAGGAATGGATTTCCGATAAGACGCGGTTTGTCTGGGATGGGCTGCGGCGGCAACGGCTGGATCGGCCGTTTGTGCGCAAATCGGGCAAGCTGGTGGCGGTTGGGTGGGACGAGGCGTTCAAGGCGGTGGCCAAGGCGATGAAGGACCGACGCGTTGCTGCGGTGGCCGGGGATTTGGTGCCGGTTGAGGCGATGTATGCGTTGAAAGCTATGGTTTCGGGTCTGGGCGGGTCGGTGGAATGCCGGGTTGACGGGGCGAAATTGCCAGTGGGCAACCGGTCGGGATATGTTGGCAATGCGCGGATCGAGGATATTGATGCGGCGCAGCGGATCATGCTGATCGGCTGCAATCCGCGGGTCGAGGCTCCGGTGTTGAATGCGCGGATTCGCAAGGCTTGGCTGAATGGCGCGCGCGTTGGTGTCGTCGGTCCGATGGTCGATTTAACCTATGACGTGGTGCATCTGGGAACCGGACGCGAAACTTTGGCGGCGATGAATTCCAAGCCGCATGAAGATTCGATTGGCAAGAATTCGATGGTGATTGTCGGGGCCGGGGCTTTGACCGGGGCTGATGGTGCGGCGGTTCTGGCGGCGGCGATGAAGTTTGCAGAATTGACTGAAAGCACGTTCATGGTGCTGCATACGGCGGCGTCGCGCGTTGGTGGCATGGACATCGGGTTTGTCAGTGCGCATGGGATTGCCGGGGCCGAGGTGGTGTATAACCTTGGCTCGGATGAGGTCGAAATTCCGGCCGGGCCGTTGGTGATTTATCAGGGATCGCATGGCGATAAAGGTGCGCATCGGGCGGATGTGATTTTGCCGGGTGCGGCTTATACCGAGGAATCGGGGATATTTGTCAATACCGAAGGGCGGCCACAGATGGCCAACCGTGCGGGGTTTGCGCCGGGCGAAGCCAGGGAAAACTGGGCGATTGTCCGGGCATTGTCGGCGGAATTGGGGGCGGTTTTGCCTTGGGATAGTTTGGCGGCATTAAGGGCTGCGATGTTTGCTGAGTTTCCGCATTTGGCGATGATGGATCTGGTGCCGATGAATGAATGGAAGCTGGAGAAATCGGGCAAGCTGGGCAATGGGGATTTTGGGCCTTCGCTGGCGGATTTCTATCTGACCAACCCGATTGCCCGCGCTTCCACCGTGATGGCGGAGTTGAGCCGGTTGGCTTTGTCGCGGCATTTGCCGATAGCGGCGGAGTAGGGGCATGGGGTTCTTTTCGACTTATCCCGGCATTTTCCTGATCATCCTCGGCCAGTGCCTGCTGGTGACGGTGCTGATCCTGATCTCGCTGGCGTTCCTGATGTACGGCGACCGCAAGGTCTGGGCGGCGGTGCAGCTGCGGCGGGGGCCGAATGTGGTTGGCCCTTGGGGTCTGCTACAAAGCTTTGCCGATTTCATCAAATACATCGTCAAAGAAATCGTCATTCCGGCAGGTGCCGACAAGATCGTGTTTCTGCTGGCACCGTTGACCACGTTCGTATTGGCGACGGTTGCTTGGGCGGTGATTCCGTTCAACGAGGGCTGGGTGGTTTCTGACTTGAACGTCGGCATCCTGTTCATTTTCGCGGTGTCGAGCCTGGAAGTTTACGGCGTCATCATGGGCGGCTGGGCGTCGAATTCGAAATATCCGTTTTTGGGGTCGCTGCGATCTGCCGCGCAGATGATTTCTTATGAAGTGTCGATTGGCTTTATCATCGTTGGGATTTTGATCTCGACCGGCTCGCTGAACCTGACCCGCATCGTCATGGCGCAGGACGGCATGGGATTGCTGTCGTGGTATTGGCTGCCGCATTTCCCGATGGTGTTTTTGTTTTTCATCAGTGCGCTCGCCGAAACTAACCGGCCGCCGTTTGATCTGCCGGAAGCCGAGTCGGAATTGGTGGCGGGCTATCAGGTGGAATATTCCTCGACGCCGTTCCTGCTGTTCATGATCGGCGAGTTGATGGCTGTGGTGCTGATGTGCGCGCTGATGAGCATATTGTTTTTTGGCGGCTGGCTGTCGCCGGTGGAATTTTTGCCCGACGGGATTTTGTGGCTGGTCGGCAAGATGCTGTTTTTCTTCTTTCTGTTCGCCATGGTGAAGGCGATTGTGCCGCGTTACCGCTATGACCAGCTTATGCGGATTGGCTGGAAAGTGTTCCTGCCAATGTCGCTGGGCTGGGTGGTGATCGTGGCCGCATTGGCGCAATACGGCGTGCCGGGCTATGCCCGCTGGGTAGTGGGGGGGTGAGGCTATGACCGCGATCAACTGGAAACGCTCGGCCAAGCTGTTTTTGTTGGCGGATTTCTTTGGCGGCTTTGCTTTGGGGATGAAGTATTTCTTCAAGGCGAAAACGACGCTTAATTATCCGCATGAAAAGGGGCCGTTGTCGCCTCGGTTTAGGGGTGAGCACGCCTTGCGCCGCTATGCCAATGGCGAGGAACGTTGCATTGCTTGCAAGCTGTGCGAGGCGATTTGTCCGGCGCAGGCGATAACGATTGACGCCGAGCCGCGCGAGGATGGCAGTCGCCGCACGACGCGCTATGACATCGACATGACCAAATGCATCTATTGCGGCTTTTGTCAGGAAGCTTGTCCGGTGGATGCGATTGTTGAAGGGCCGAATTTCGAATTTGCCACCGAGACGCGGGAGGAATTGTTCTACAACAAGGAAAAACTGCTGGCCAATGGTGACCGCTGGGAGGCGGAGATTGCCAAAAATATCGAACTGGATGCGCCGTATCGGTGATCCCCGCCTGCGCGGGGATGACAATAGCGGGCAGCGTGCGGTGGTTTGCAGAAAACGCAACACCCTTGCCGGGTGTGCTAGGTAACGCGGGCGCGACCCCCGCCTGCGCGGGGGTGACAGGGTTGTCATTCCCGCGAAGGCGGGAATCGGGCGGTGAGGCGACCCCCACCTGCGTGGGGGTGACACAGTAGAAGGAAACACGGATGACCATAACGGTCCTGACATTTTACCTGTTCGCCTGTGTGGCGGTGGCGGCGGGCTTGCTGGTGGTTTTGGCCCGCAATCCGGTGCATTCGGTATTATGGCTGATCCTGACGTTTTTCTCGGCCGCCGGCCTGTTCGTGCTGATGGGGGCGGAGTTCATCGCCATGCTGTTGATGATCGTCTATGTCGGGGCGGTGGCGGTCCTGTTCTTGTTCGTGGTGATGATGCTGGACGTCGATTTTGTCGAATTGAAAAGCGGGCTGGCGAAATATCTGCCGATTGGCCTGCTGGTTGGGCTGGTCCTGATCGTGGAACTGGGGCTGGTGTTTGGCAATTGGGTGTTTGCCGGCAACGCGCCCGCCCTAAGGCAAGCGGTGAGCCCGGCCCCGGAAGTCGTTGAAAACACGGTGGCTTTGGGCATGCTTCTGTACACCAAATACGTCTATCTGTTCCAGACCGCCGGGCTGATTTTGCTGACCGCGATGATCGGCGCGATTGTGCTGACCCTGCGGCATCGGACCGACATCAAAAGGCAGGACGTGCTGGCCCAGATGTACCGCGACCCGAAAGCGGCGATTGCGATGCTGGATGTGAAGCCGGGGGCGGGGATATGATTGGTTTAGAACATTATCTAACGGTTGCCGCTTTGCTGTTTGTCATCGGCATTTTTGGCATTTTCCTGAACCGCAAGAATATCATCGTTATTTTGATGTCGATTGAGTTGATGTTGCTGGCGGTGAATATCAACTTTGTCGCGTTTTCGGCGCATCTGGGTGACATGGTGGGGCAGGTGTTTACCATGTTTGTTTTGACCGTCGCCGCCGCCGAGGCGGCGATTGGCCTGGCTATATTGGTGTGTTTTTACCGCAACCGCGGCTCGATTGACGTGGAAAACGTCAACATGATGAAGGGTTGAATATGCCGACGATCATCCTTTTTGCGCCGTTGATTGGTGCGCTGATCTGCGGCTTTGGCTGGCGGATCATTGGCGAGCAAGCGGCTTTGGCGGTGTCCACCGGCGCGCTGTTTTTGGCCTGTGCGCTGAGTTGGATCTTGTTCTTTGGCACCTATGAACATGCCGAGAGCATTTCGATTTTGCGCTGGGTCGAATCGGGGTCGTTGAGCGCCGATTGGGCGATACGGATGGACCGGCTGACCCAAGTGATGCTGGTGGTTGTCACCAGTGTTTCGGCCTTGGTGCACCTGTATTCGTGGGGCTATATGGACCACGATAGCCAGTGGAAAGACGGCGAAAGTTACAAGCCGCGGTTCTTTGCTTACCTTTCGTATTTCACCTTTGCCATGCTGATGCTGGTGACATCCGACAACCTGTTGCAGATGTTTTTCGGCTGGGAAGGGGTGGGCGTCGCGTCTTACCTTTTGATCGGGTTTTATTACCGCAAGCCGAGCGCCAATGCGGCGGCGATCAAGGCGTTCATCGTCAATAGGATCGGCGATTTCGGTTTCGCTTTGGGGATATTCGGCCTGTATCTGATGGTCGATTCGATCAATTTCGACGATGTGTTTGCGGCGGCACCGAAGCTGGCGGATTCGTCGATTACGTTTTTGTGGCGTGACTGGAATGCCGCCGAAGTGCTGGCGCTGCTGTTGTTCATCGGCGCGATGGGCAAATCGGCGCAGTTGTTTTTGCACACCTGGCTGCCCGACGCGATGGAAGGGCCGACGCCGGTTTCGGCGTTGATCCATGCGGCGACGATGGTGACGGCTGGGGTTTTCCTTGTTTGCCGGATGTCGCCGCTGATCGAGTTTGCGCCGGGGACGAAGAATTTCATTGTGATCGTTGGCGCTTCGACGGCGTTCTTTGCCGCCACCGTCGGGCTGGTGCAGAACGACATCAAGCGGGTGATCGCCTATTCGACCTGCTCGCAACTGGGCTACATGTTCGCCGCCGCCGGGGTGGGGGTTTATCAGGCTGCGATGTTCCATCTGTTCACCCATGCGTTTTTCAAGGCGATGCTGTTTCTCGGCGCCGGGTCGGTGATCACCGCCATGCATCACGAGCAGGACATGCGCAATTACGGCGGGCTGCGGAAGAAAATTCCCTATACGTTCTGGGCGATGATGATCGGCACTCTGGCGATTACCGGGGTGGGGATACCGCTGACGCAAGTGGGTTTCGCCGGGTTCCTGTCGAAGGATGCGATTATCGAGAGCACGTTTGCCGCTGGGGGAACCGGGACTTTTGCCTTTATTGCGCTGGTTTTGGCGGCGTGTATGACGTCGTTTTATTCGTGGCGGCTGATGTTTATGACGTTTTACGGGCACGCCCGTGGCGACCATCACACGCATGATCATGCGCATGAAAGCCCGCTGACCATGCTGGTGCCGCTGGCGGTTCTGGCGGTGGGGTCGGTTTTGGCGGGGATGATTTGGGTCGGCTCGTTTGTCGGTGATGGGTCGCATGATTGGTTTGCCGAAAGCGTGTTTCAGGGTGAGCATAACGAGGTGCTGCATCACAGCCATGACGTGGCGAATTGGGTGAAGGCGGCACCGTTCGTGGCGATGCTGGTCGGGTTTTTGCTGGCGTGGCAGTTTTATATCCGTGCGCCGCACATTCCCGCGCAACTGTCGGCGCAGAACCGGTATTTGTATCAGTTCCTGTTGAACAAATGGTATTTCGACGAGGTGTACGAGTTCCTGTTCGTCAACCCGGCGAAACGGCTGGGCACGTTCCTATGGCGCAAGGGCGATTTGGGCACGATTGACGGCGGGTTGAACGGGGTGGCGATGGGGATTGTGCCGATGTTGACCCGGCTGGCGGGGCGGGCGCAATCGGGGTTTGTCTATCATTATGCCTTTGTGATGATCATCGGCGTGGTGGCGATATTGACATGGTTTGCGATCAGGGGCGGCAACTGATGGATAATTTGCTGTCTTTGGTGACGTTCCTGCCGCTGATCGGGGCGCTGGTTTTGATGCTGTTTCTGCGCGACGATAGTGCGGCTTCGGCGAAGAATGCCAAGATGCTGGCGCTGGTAACGACGGGTGCTACGTTTCTGTTATCGCTGATTATTCTGCGCAATTTCGATGCCAGCAACCCCGATTTCCAGATGGTCGAGGAACGGGCTTGGCTGGGTGGGTTGACCTATAAGATGGGGGTCGACGGCATTTCGGTTTTGTTCGTGATGCTGACCACGTTCCTGATGCCGCTGGTGATTGGCGCGTCCTGGCAGGTGGAGTATCGGGTCAAGGATTACATGATCGCGTTTCTGTTGCTGGAAACGCTGATGCTGGGGGTGTTCTGTGCGCTGGATCTGATCCTGTTCTACCTGTTCTTTGAAGGCGGGCTGATCCCGATGTTCCTGATCGTCGGCATCTGGGGCGGCAAGGAGCGGATATACGCGGCGTTCAAGTTCTTCCTTTATACGTTCCTCGGCTCGGTCCTGATGCTGGTGGCGATGATCGCCATGGCGCGGATGGCGGGGACGACGGATATTGCCAAGTTGTTGGAGTTTCCTTTCTCGGCGGTGCCGATTTCGGTTTTGGGTTGGCAGATTGCCGGCGGGGCGCAGACGCTGCTGTGGCTGGCGTTTTTCGCCTCGTTTGCGGTGAAGATGCCGATGTGGCCGGTGCATACTTGGCTGCCGGATGCGCATGTACAGGCGCCGACAGCCGGGTCGGTGGTGTTGGCGGCGATATTGCTGAAAATGGGTGGTTACGGGTTCTTGCGGTTCAGCCTGCCGATGTTTCCGGTGGCTTCGGATTTGATGACCGATTTCGTGTTCACGCTGTCGGTTATTGCCATCATCTACACCAGTTTGGTGGCGCTGATGCAGGAGGATATGAAAAAGCTGATCGCCTATTCCTCGGTGGCGCATATGGGGTTCGTGACGATGGGGATCTTCGCGGTCAACCAGCAGGGGGTGGACGGGGCGATTTTCCAGATGATCTCGCATGGGTTCATTTCGGGCGCATTGTTCCTGATTGTTGGCGTCATTTACGACCGCATGCACACGCGGCAGATCGAGGCTTATGGCGGGTTGGTGGTGCGGATGCCGGCGTTTGCGCTGATCTTCATGCTGTTCACCATGGGCAATGTCGGGCTGCCGGGGACCAGCGGGTTTGTTGGGGAATTCCTGACCTTGACCGGGGCGTTCAAGGCCAATACCTGGGTGGCGTTTTTCGCTACGTCGGGGGTGATTTTGAGCGCGGGTTACGCTTTGTGGCTGTATCGCAAGGTGGTTTTTGGAGATTTGGTCAAAGAAAGCTTGATGACGATTACCGACATGAGCCTGCGCGAGAAGGTGATTTTCGCGCCGCTGGTGGTGATGACAATTTTGCTGGGGGTCTATCCGGCGCTGGTGCTGGATGTGATCGGGCCGTCGGTCGAAAATCTGCTGGGCAATTATGAAACGGCTTTGGCGGCGCAGGTGTCGTTGACCGAAGTTGCGGCGAATTAGGATCACGATATGAGCGAAACATTCATCCCCGCGATCCTGCCGGAACTGGCGCTGGCGATATACGCGATGGCGGCCTTGATGTGGGGGGCTTTCGACAAACGCCCGGCGGTGTCGGGGGCGATTCTGACGGCGACATCGGCGGTGTTGGCGGCGACGGGGTTGTGGATTGCTTTGGGGCGCGGTGACGCCGAATATCTGGCGTTTAACGGTGCCTTTGTCGATGACCGTTTTGCCCAGTTCGCCAAGGTGATGATCCTGTGGGGCGGGGCGGCGATGTTGCTGTTGTCGCGTAAATATCTGGAAGCGAACAATCTTTTGAAGTTCGAGTTTCCAATACTGGTGGTGCTGGCGACCATTGGCATGATGATGATGGTGTCGGCGGGTGACCTAATGGCGCTGTACATGGGGTTGGAATTGCAATCGCTGGCTTTGTATGTGGTGGCGGCTTTTCGGCGCGATTCGCTGCAATCGACGGAAGCGGGGCTGAAATATTTCGTGCTGGGGGCGCTGTCTTCGGGGTTGCTTCTGTATGGGGCGTCTTTGGTTTACGGCTACACCGGTTCGACCGGGTTTGCGCAGATACAGGAAGTCGCAAGCGGCGAGGGTATTTCGATTGGGTTGTTGTTCGGGTTGGTATTCTTGTGCGTCGGCATGGCGTTCAAGGTTTCCGCCGCGCCGTTCCACATGTGGACGCCGGACGTCTATGAGGGATCACCCACACCGGTGACGGCGTTTTTTGCCACCGCGCCAAAGGTGGCGGCGGCCTGCATGTTTGCGCGGGTGCTGTATGACGCCTTTGGCGGTGCGACGCAGGAATGGACACAGATTCTGACGGCGCTGGCGATTGCCTCGATGTTCTTGGGGTCAATCGCGGCGATTGGCCAGACCAATATCAAGCGGCTGATGGCGTATTCCTCGATTGGCCATATGGGGTTTGCGCTGTTGGGTCTGGCGTCGGGCACCGAGCAGGGAGCGCAGTCGCTGCTGATCTATCTGGCGATTTATGTGACGATGAATATCGGCGTGTTCGCCTTCATCCTGAACATGGAGAAGGACGGCCAAGCGGTAACCGATATTTCGGCTTTGGGGCTCTATTCCAGGATCGAGCCGGGGCGGGCATTGGCGCTGGCGGTGCTGATGTTCTCGCTGGCCGGGGTGCCGCCGTTGGTGGGGTTTTTCGGCAAGTTTTACGTGCTGAAAGCGGCGGTCGATGCTGGGTTGATTTGGCTGGCGGTGGCGGGGGTGGTCGCCTCGGTGATTGGCGCGTTTTATTATCTGCGGATCGTTTATCTGATGTATTTCGGCGAGGATGCAGAGGCGCTGGATGGCAAGATGCCGGTTTTGCACTGGGCGTTTCTGGGTGGATCGGCGATTGCGATGGTGTTTGGCGTGATCAATCTGTTTGGGATCGAGCCACTTGCGGCGGCTGCGGCTGCGTCGCTGATCCAATAGGATGAATTCACTAGAGCGCGAGACTTTCGCCACGCTGGACAGCACCAATGCCGAAGCGATGCGTCAGGGTTTGGCTGGGGTGCGGGGGCCCAAGTGGATATTGGCGTTGGCGCAGACTTCGGCACGCGGGCGGCGCGGGCGTAGCTGGTCGATGGGTGCGGGGAATTTCGCCGCAACCTTGTTAATGTCGGTGGCCGGTGGACCGGGGCAGGCGGCGTTGCGCTCGTTCGTGGCGGCTTTGGCGTTACGGGATGCTTTTGTAGCGTGTACGGGGCGGGCCGAGGCGTTCACGTTGAAATGGCCGAATGACGTGCTGTTGCACGGGCGCAAGCTGGCGGGGATATTGTTGGAAAGTTCCGGGCGACATTTGTGTATTGGGATTGGTGTTAATCTGGCGGCGGTGCCCGATGTGACGGATTTGGAAGCGGGGGCGCTGAAACCAGTCAGTTTGCGCGAGTCATTTGGCGTTTCGATTGCGCCGGAGGAGTTTCTGGAGCTGTTGGCCCCGGCGTTTGCCGGGTGGGAAGCGAAACTTGCCGGTGAAGGGTTTGCGCCGGTGCGGGCCGCTTGGCTGTTGGGGGCGGCCAAACTGGGCGAGCGGATCAGCGCAAAGTTGCCCAACCAATCATACCATGGGATTTTCGAGACGATTGATGATACCGGGGCGCTGGTTCTGGCGACCGATACCGGCAGGGTTACTTTGCCCGCTGCCGAGGTCCATTTCGCCTTTGAGGAGGCTGTCTGATGCTGTTGGCCATAGACGTGGGCAATACCAACACGGTTTTTGCCGTGCATGACGGGACGCAGTTCCTTGACCAGTGGCGCTGCGCGACGGAACATCAACGCACAGCGGACGAGTATTTCGTTTGGCTTTCCAGCCTGATGAGTTTGAAGGGGATCGAGGCGGTAGTCGACCGGGTTGTCGTCTCATCAGTGGTGCCGCAGGTGGTGTTCAATCTGCGGGTGCTGGCCAGCCGCTATTACAATTGCCGACCTTTGGTGGTGGGCAAGCCGGAGTGCAAGCTGGGCGTGCCGGTGCGGGTGGATCAGGGCGTGCATGTGGGCGCCGACCGGCTGGTCAATACGGTGGCCGGGTTCAACCGCTATGGCGGCGATTTGATCTTGGTCGATTTTGGCACGGCAACGACGTTTGATGTGGTCGACGACGACGGGGCCTATATCGGCGGGGTGATTGCTCCGGGGGTAAACCTATCGATGAAGGCGCTGCACGACGCGGCGGCGGCTTTGCCGCATGTCGATGTCACCCACCCGGAAAAGGTGATTGGCACCAATACGGTGGCTTGCATGCAATCGGGGGTGTTTTGGGGTTATATCGGGCTGGTCGAGGGGATATGTCGGCAAATCAAGGCCGAGCGTGGGCGCAAAATGAAAGTCATCGGCACCGGCGGGCTTTCGACGTTGTTTGGCACCGGGACCGAGGTTTTTGACCATCTGGACGCAGATTTGACCATGCATGGGTTGGTTTTGATTGATGCTTTGAACAGGGATAAGAATTGATGGCTGGCGAGAGACTGCTGTATCTGCCACTGGGCGGGGCTGGCGAGATTGGCATGAACATGTACGCCTATGGCTATGGCAAGCCGGGCAAAGAGGCGTGGATTCTGGTCGATGTCGGGGTGACATTCCCGGATATGGAACGATCCCCCGGCGTTGATTTGATCATGGCGGACCCTAGTTGG
>JANOQZ010000003.1:0-82056 GCA_031415055.1 Oceanomicrobium sp.
GCTTAGAACTTAACGTGAACGGAAAGTCGTGGCAATTATCATTTGTTTGTAATTCCTTCTTGCAGGTCTGGATTTCCTCATGTGGTCTTCGTGCGTTCGCTACATCGCGTTTGGCAGCATGAATACAAAGCACCCTTGCCTTCCTATCTCCTCACCCCAATCCAACTTGCCCCCTTTCCACCTCTACACTACATAGGCTTGAACTAAATTGAGGGAGAACGCCCATGCGGCGCGTCGTCATCACGGGTCTGGGGATCGTCTCCTGTATCGGGCTGAATGCGTCCGAGGTTCTGGCATCGCTGAAAGCGGGCACATCGGGCATCCGGGCCGATGAAGACATGATCAAATACAATTTCCGCAGCCAGATCTCCGGCCGCCCACGGATTGATATTGCCGATCATATCGAAAAACGCACCTTGCGGTTCATGGGGCCGGGGGCGGGCTATGCCTTTCTGGCGATGGGCCAGGCGATTGCCGATGCCGGGCTGACCGAGGCGGAGGTGTCGCACCCGCGCACCGGACTTGTCGCCGGGTCCGGCGGGCCGTCGACGATGAACCTGTTTTCGGCGCATCAGACGGTTCTTTCCACTGGCTCGCCCAAACGCATCGGCCCCTTGATGGTGCCGCACGGCATGTCCTCGACCGTTTCGGCGAACCTTTCGACCGCCTACAAGGTCAAGGGGATCAACTATTCGATCACCTCTGCCTGTTCGACCAGCCTACATTGCATTGGCAATGCGGCCGAACAGATTCAATTCGGCAAACAGGATGTGATGTTCGCGGGTGGCGGGGAGGAGCTGGATTGGACGCTATCCTGCCTTTTCGACGCCATGGGCGCGATGTCTTCGAAATACAACGCCACCCCCGACAAAGCATCGCGTGCCTTCGACGCGGGCCGCGACGGTTTCGTGATCGCCGGCGGCGGCGGCGTGGTCGTGCTGGAAGAACTGGAACATGCCAGAGCACGCGGGGCCAAGATTTACGCCGAGGTCACGGGTTATGCCGCCACATCGGATGGCCATGACATGGTCGCCCCATCCGGTGAAGGCGGGGAACGCGCCATGCGTCTGGCGCTGGAAACACTGCAACCGGGGCGCAAGGTCGGCTATATCAACGCCCATGGCACCTCGACCCCTGTCGGCGATGTCGGCGAGGTTCAGGCCGTGCGCCGGGTCTTTGGCGAAGGCACCACGCCGCCGATCAGTTCCACCAAATCGATGACCGGCCACAGCCAGGGGGCGACGGGCGCGCAAGAGGCAATCTATTGCCTGCTGATGCTGGAACATGATTTCATCGCGCCCTCGATCAACGTCGATACGCTCGACCCCGCGCTTACTCCGGCGGAAATTGCGACCAAGCGGGTCGATAACGCCGGGCTTGATACGGTAATGACCAATTCATTCGGCTTCGGTGGCACCAACGGGTCCATGCTGCTGTCCAGATACCAAAGGTGAAATGACATGGCTGATCTGCTGAAGGGCAAACGCGGCCTTGTGATGGGGGTCGCCAACGAGAAATCCATCGCCTGGGGCATTGCATCGGCTCTGCATCGCGAAGGGGCGGAACTCGCATTCACCTTTCAGGGCGACAATTTCGGCAAACGGGTGCTTCCCTTGGCCGAAAGTATTGGCTCAACCATTGTCATCGACGCCAATGTGCAGGACGAGGCCTCGCTCGACCACGTGTTCAAGACATTGCGCGACGAATGGGGCCAAATCGACTTTCTGGTCCACGCCATCGCTTACTCCGACAAGGAAGAACTGACCGGCCGCTTCATCAACACAACCCGCGCCAATTTCCTCAACTCGCTGGACATTTCCTGTTTCAGCCTTGTCGATCTGGCCAAACGCGCCGCCCATATCATGCCGCATGGCGGTTCGATCATCACCCTTACCTTCCTTGGCTCGCAACGGGTGATGCCCAGCTATAACGTCATGGGTGTGGCGAAAGCTGCTCTGGAAAGCGCGGTGCGTTATCTCGCCAACGACCTCGGCCCCTACCATATCCGCGTCAACGCCGTCAGCCCCGGCCCGATGCGCACCCTTGCCGGGTCCGCCATCGGCGGTGCCCGCAAAACCTATCGCACCACCGAAATCAACGCGCCGTTACGGGCGAATGCCACGCTGGAAGCTGTCGGCAACGCCGCCGTATATCTGCTATCCGACATGGGCAACTGCACCACCGGTGACATCATCTATGTCGACGGCGGCTATCACGTCACCGGCATGGCGCAGCCGGAGAATATGTGAGGTGCTGACGGGGCCGATTGTCGTTGTGCCCTACGATACAGCATGGCCGGTGCAGTTTGCCCAAGAAAAGAAACGGCTCGGAACACTGCCGTTGTTAGCCATCGAACATTTCGGCAGCACTGCCATCCCCGGTTTGCAAGCCAAACCAATCATCGACATCGTGGCGAAAGTGGCAGCCTTGCCTATGGCCAAAGAAAGCCTGCGTCTGCTTGCCGATTTGGGTTACGCAATCGGCAAACCGGGGATACCTAACCGGTTGTATCTGCGCAAGGAACTCGCAGCTGAACAGGCCGCAGTGCATTTGCACATACTTGCAGAATCTGACTGGAACCTTGCACATGAGCGACTGATGCGCGACCAACTATTGGCCCACCCCGATCAAGCGCGTGCTTATGGCGCATTGAAAGACCGGCTTGCCATCGAATTCCGCGATGACCGTGACGCCTATACCCGTGCCAAAACTGAATTCATCCAAGCCATCGTCGATGCCGCCCGTGACGCCCGCAATTTGCCGCGCGTCAATGTCTGGGTCGACTGAGCCAAACCAGTCCTAAACCGGCGCGATAACACCAAACATCGTGCCGGTAGGATCAGCCAAAATCGCCACCCGTCCAACTGCGGGAATATCGAACGCCGGTTTGATGACCGAGCCGCCAGCGCCAACGTTGGTTGTAACCGCTTTGTCCGCATCATCCACCGTAAAATGGGTGAACCAGCGGTTCGATTGCGCATCCTGCCATTCAAACAATCCGCAAATGGTTTCATCGCCCAGCTTCGCCAGTTTATAGCCACCCTCGGCCCCCGGCATGTCTTCAAAGGTCCAGCCCAAAATCTTGCCGTAATGTGCTTGCGCCGCTTTGATATCGCTGGTCCAAAGTTCGGTCCAATTGATCGTGCCATGCTTCCCGGCCATCATACCCTCCCTTGTTTCGCCTCCATGTTCACCCGACGCCGAGTCGACTCAAGTGGCTATTTGCCCGTTGCGTCCGGAATATCGACCTTCGCACCCGCAACAAAGACTGCTTTTGCCCGGAATCGCCTTCGCAAAACGTCACCAAACGGCCAAAAACGGCCCTCGCACCCCCCAATTGGGGCCATTTACCCGACATGGATTTTATCTCAGCTGGCGTGTTGCGGCGCAACAATTCTGTGTTTTCACTCGCAATAATCTTCGAATCGCGCCGACTTCGCGGCACCTCGCTATCAAATCGCATAACGCGTCCAAGGGCTATTAATGCAAATAATTCGCCGGGCAAAATAGCTAACAAGTGGTTAATTTTATTTTTTTTATGTCGCAATATCATATAGTTACGCGTTCTGGCACGCGTGCGTGAAGGTGAAAAATCAAAGCCCTTGCGCAGGTTCAAGGCAAAATTCTAGGCTGGGGCCATGCATTTCACCACCCTTGACGGCCTGAAACTGGAATACACCGACCAAGGCAGCGGCACGCCATTGCTATGCCTCGCCGGATTGACCCGAAACCTGTCGGATTTCGATGATTTACTGGCAAAACGGCGCGAAAAAGCCCGTTTCATCTGCCTCACCAGTCGCGGTCGTCGCGGCTCAGACTTTGATCCCGATTGGCGCCACTACTCGATCGTGCAGGAATCGATGGATGCTCTGGCTTTGCTCGACCATTTGAACCTGCCCAAAGTTACCATCATCGGCACCTCGCGCGGCGGTCTCATCGCGCTGGCATTGGCGGCTTTTGCCAAGGACAGGCTCAACGGCGTGCTATTTAACGACGTTGGTCCTTACATTGAACCTGCGGGCGTGTCCGGCATCAAGCTGCATCTTGGCCTCAACCCGAAATTCGCCAATCTGGTTGAGGCTGGCAAAGGTATGGCCGAACTAATGGCCCCAACCTTCCCCGGATTATCGGCCGAACGTTGGGAGAAAACGATTTCCAGATGGTGGGAAGAAACCCCCGATGGACTGAAAATCACCTATGATCCGCATCTGCGCAACGCTTTTGAGGCGGCAACCTCTTTGCCTCCAATCGATCTATGGCCGCTGTTTGAGGCCTTGGGCGATGTTCCAATGGCAGTTATTCGCGGCGACAATTCCAATATTCTGTCGCCGGAGACGGTGGCCAAGATGCGTCGTCTACATCCCGAAATTTTTGTCCAGAATGTGCCAGACCGTGGCCATGTGCCGTTTCTTGACGAACCGGAATCGCTTGCCGCATTCGATGCATTGTTGGCGCGCATAGCATGATCACGCTGGCGATGATCCGCGAGGCCGACGTTCGATTGCAGGCAGTCATTCGACGAACCCCGCTGCTTTCCTCGCCTTTCCTTGATGAAATCGCTGGAAGGCGGCTTTTAGTAAAAGCCGAGAACCTTCAACATACCGGTAGTTTCAAATTTCGCGGCGCTTGGTCGGCAATATCGGCGATGGATGCAAAAACTCGCGCCAAGGGCGTCGTTGCCTTTTCTTCCGGCAATCATGCACAAGGCGTGGCATTGGCGGCGAGCCGACATGGCATCAAATCCATCATCATCATGCCCGATGACGCGCCGTCGTTGAAAATTGCCAACACGCGCGCGCTAGGCGCTGAAGTAATTTTGCACCCCCGCAATGACGATACGCGCCAAGCTTTGGGGCAAAAATACTCGGCTGAACGGGGCATGATGCTGATCAAGCCTTTTGACGACCCAATCGTTATTTCCGGGCAAGGCACGGTTGGTTTGGAAATCGCCGAGCAGGCTGCTCTGGAAGGCGTGACAAAGGCCGACGTGTTGGTCTGCTGTGGCGGTGGCGGGTTGACGTCAGGCATCGCTGTGGCCTTGGCAGGAACCGCGCCGGGGCTACGACCCAGACCGGTTGAACCGGTTGGTTTTGACGATACAGCGCGGTCACTGGCCAGCGGCTCGCGCCAGAAAAACCCTAGCGACACAGGGTCAATTTGCGATGCAATCCTTACCCCAAGCCCCGGTGAAATCACGTTCCCGATCCTCGCGCGACATTGCGGGCCGGGCCTTGTTGTTCGTGATGACGAAGCTTTGCAAGCTATGGCACTTGCCTTTCTGCGTTTGAAACTTGTTTTGGAACCCGGCGGAGCGGTCGCACTGGCTGCGGCTCTGTTTCACAAAGATCAGATTCACGGCGACGCGGTAATTGCGGTTGCTTCCGGTGGCAATGTCGATGCGGCACTTTTCAGCGAAGCTTTGGGCCGCTTTGGGATGAGCGTCTAGGTCCACTTGGCCAATGGCGGCATCGACATCAGAACCGCATCGACACTATGGCCGGACTGCAAACCAAATTGCGTGCCACGGTCATAGACCAAATTGAACTCGGCATAGCGCCCACGTTTTATCAATTGCCAATCGCGTTCGGCCTCGCTCCAGGATTCAAACATTCGTTTTTTCACGATAGGAATGTATGACTTTAGAAAGGCCCGACCGATTTCTTGGGTAAAGGCAAAATCTTGTTCCCAATCGCCCGAGTCTAAGTCATCAAAGAAAATCCCGCCGGCACCTCGAGCCTCTTGACGGTGAGGAATCCAGAAATAATCGTCGGCCCATTTTTTGAACTTGCGGTAGTAATTGGGGTCAAACTGGTCACAGGATTCACGCAGTTTTGAATGGAAAAAATCGGTATCCTCAACATCTTCCACAATTGGATTGAGGTCGGTTCCGCCGCCAAACCATGTGCCAGACGGTGTCCAGAACATACGCGTGTTCAAGTGAACGGCGGGCACTTTCGGGCTGCGCAGATGGGCAACTAAAGAAATTCCGGACGCCCAGAACCGCGGATCGTCCCCAAAGTCTTTGCGTGATTTCATCGCCTTCGCCGCGGCGAGCGATAGCGTGCCAAACACTTCGGAAACGTTCACCCCGACTTTCTCAAACAACCTTCCTTCACGCAGAACAGACATTACACCGCCACCCGCTTCCTCGCCCGGATTTCCAGCGCGTCTGGTTGAGGCTCGGTTGAATTTTCCAACTGGAATTTCGGCAAATGGACCGGAAATTTGAAGCGCTTCCAAAGCCTCAAATTCCGCACATATCATGTCACGCAACTGGGCAAACCAAGCTGCAGCACGGGATTTGCGGGTATTCGAAATTTCGTCAATCATCCGCAATCGATACAATCTTCGCGGCCAAAGGCCAAGAAAAACGGGTGACTTGGGAAATTTGCCGCGCTATAAGGCCGCCACGACTCATGTGGAGGATCTTTGATGCAACATACCGGGCCCAACCTCAGTCGCTGACCAGCCCGGTTGTGGGCTGCTTTCAGCCCAATTCGCATCTTCCTGATCTTTTAGCCCGTTGGAGGGCACCATGTTTCGGTTCTTCGAAAATCTTGTAAATCCATTCGCGGAATTTCCGCAAGTGACGCCGCCAAAGACGTTGTTGGCCTATATCCGCACACAGTTGGTGCCGTATCGGCGCTGGTTGCCTTGGATGGCACTTGTTTCGGTTGCGGTCGCGCTGATCGAGGCGGCGCTGATCTTTTATTCGGGTCGCCTGATCGACCTGATGAATCGATCGGGAGCGGCAGCGTTCTGGCATGACAATAGTGCGGAGCTTGTCGCTGTCTGCATATTCATTTTGGTGCTGCGCCCGGCGGTGATGACTTTGCAACATCTGTTTTTGGAGCAGACACTGGCTTCAAACTTGCAAGATCAGGCGCGCTGGCAAGCTCACAAGCACTTACTGGGACAATCGCGGGCATTCTTTCAGAACGACTTCGCTGGTCGGCTGTCCAATCGGGTGATGCAAATTGGATCGGCGGTTGAGGACACGGCATATATGTCCTTAGAGGCGATCTGGTATGCGACCGCCTATACAACCGGTTCGCTGATCGTTTTGACGCAGATCGACCCGCGCATCGCCTTGCCATTGGCCCTTTGGCTGCTGGTCTATATGTGGTTCGTGCGAAATATAGCCATCCGCGTGGGTTCAGCATCTGAAAAGATGTCGGAAGCCCGCTCGATGCTGACCGGGCGGATTGTGGATGCTTATGCCAATATCGAAACCGTCAAGCTGTTCGCCCATGGTGAGCGCGAGGAAAAGTTCGCGCTATTTGCTTTGCGGCGGCACCGGACGCGGTTCCAGCGATTCCTGCGGCTGATGACAGAACTGACTTTCGGGCTGGTAATACTGGAAAGTCTGCTCATCGTTGCCGTCGTCGGTCCGGCACTGTGGCTTTGGTCACATGGGTTGATAAGTATCGGCGAAGTGGCGGCAGCAACCGCGCTGACCATTAGAATGAATGCGATGACCGGCTGGATCATGTGGATCACAATACAATTGTTCGAGCGGGCAGGCACGATGCGTGAGGGCTTGCAAAGCATTTCGGTGCCGCATTCGGTGGTCGATGCTCCGGCGGCGGCAACGCTGTCGGTGCCACGCGGCCAGATAGAGTATCGCAATTTGTCGCATCACTATGGCAAGGGACATGGCGGGCTGGACGATATCTCGTTGGTGATCAAAGCTGGTGAAAAGGTCGGACTGGTCGGACGGTCTGGTGCCGGGAAATCGTCGCTAGTCAATCTGCTTTTGCGGTTTCAAGACCCAGAGCAGGGCCAAATTTTGATCGACGGACAGCCGATCCAGAATGTGACGCAGGACAGCTTGCGTCGGCAAATCGGCATGGTCACGCAGGATTCATCGCTTCTGCACCGGTCGGTGCGGGCGAATATTCTGTATGGGCAGCCAACGGCCACAGAAACGCAAATGATCCAAGCGGCGCATCGTGCCGAGGCGCATGACTTCATTCTGGAGCTGCAAGACCCGAAAGGCCGCACCGGTTATGGAGCCTATGTCGGCGAGCGCGGAGTCAAGCTGTCTGGTGGCCAACGGCAGCGGGTAGCGCTGGCGCGGGTGATCCTGAAAGACGCACCGATCTTGGTGTTGGACGAAGCGACATCGGCGCTGGATTCGGAAGTCGAAGCGGCTATTCAAGACACTCTCTATGGCGTGATGCAGGGGAAAACGGTCATTGCCATTGCGCACCGTTTGTCTACCATTGCGCATATGGACAGGATCATTGTGCTGGATGACGGACGCATTGCCGAACAGGGCAGTCATGTGCAATTGTTGAAGCAGAACGGCCTGTACGCCGGGTTCTGGAACCGCCAGTCTGGCGGATTCATCGGTGAGGACGACGACGAGGAAACGGTAGCCGCCGAATGAAGGGTTTCGCCGATCTTATCGACGCCTTCGCGCCCGCTGACGGCCCGCCACCCACAAGTTTGACAGGCTTCATCAAATGGAGCCTGTCCGGTTCTTGGCGCGTCATGTCGGTCTCGTTGCTGACAGGCGTTGCCCAAGGCGTGGCCGAAGTGGCCGGAGCGTTCATGTTGGGTTGGGTCATTGACGATGCATTGGCCAGCGATCCGACGCATTATTTCGCCGAAAAATGGCCTATTCTGTTGGCTATGGCGGCGTTTTTTGTGGTTTTGCGCCCCGTTGTTATGGGCTTGAACGCCGCGATGACGGCATTGACTATTGGCGCCAATCTGCTGCCGTTGGTTTTGTCACGCATTCACCGCCACACCATGGGGCAGGCGCTCAGCTTTTTCGAAGACGATTTTGCTGGGCGTATCAGCCAAAAACAGATGCAAGTGTCACGCGCAGTCACCGATGTCGCCATGGAATTGGTCAATGTCGTGTCGTTTTCATTGGCAACTTTGGCGGCTGCCTTCGCGCTTTTCGGCAGTATTGATTGGCGATTGGTTCTGGCGCTGGCGATCTGGCTGGTGGTCTATGTCTTTTTCATTCGTCATTATTTGCCACGCATAAGAGAGTTTTCCAAAGCCCGCGCCGCAACCCGCGCTGTGGTGACAGGGCAAGTCGTTGATACCATCACGAACATCGCCACAGTCAAATTGTTCGCCCGGGCTGGACGCGAAGACCAAGCGGCGATTGATGCGATGCAGACGTTTCGCATTACCTCGATCGATTTTGGTAAAATCTCAACGTGGTTCCGCTTCAATCTGATGACTTTAGCCGGGTTTTTGCCGGTGTTGATGATCGGCGGCTCTTTGTGGATTTGGACCAAAGGCACGGCAAGCGCCGGCGATATTGCTATGGCCGGCCTGATTTCCACCCGAATTTCGCAAATGACAGGATGGGTATCTTTCACGGCCATCGGAATTTTCTCGAATATCGGCGAGATAGAAGATGGCGTCAAAACCTTGACCGTTCCGCACCTAATCCAAGATTCTGCATCGGCGAAAAAGATCGTTCGCGCCAAGGGCGACATTCGGTTTCAAGACGTCTGGTTCAATTACGGAAAAGCCGGTTCGGGTGCGCTGAACGGGTTTTCGCTGCATGTGACTCCGGGGGAAAAGGTCGGTTTGGTTGGGCGGTCCGGTGCCGGAAAATCGACGGCTGCAGCGGTTTTGTTGCGTTTATACGACGTCGCCGATGGACAAATCTTTCTGGACGGCACCGACATACAGGATATTCCGCAAGATAGTTTGCGCAATCAAATCGCGATGGTTCGGCAAGAAACCGCGATGTTCAACCGTTCCGCCCGCGACAATATCCTTTACGGCAATCCCGATGCCGGCGACGAAGCGATGATCGCCGCAGCCATTCGCGCCGAAGCGCATGATTTCATCATCGGGTTGAAAGATTTCAAAGGTCGAACGGGCTATGAAGCCCATTTAGGCGAGCGCGGGGTCAAGCTTTCAGGCGGCCAACGCCAGCGTATTGCCTTGGCCCGTGCCATTCTGAAGGATGCACCGATTATGGTGCTGGATGAAGCAACTTCGGCTTTGGACAGCGAAGTCGAGGCGTCCATTCAAGATGCACTGACCCACGAAATGCAGGGTCGCACCGTCATTGCCATCGCGCATCGCCTGTCAACCATCGCGGCGATGGACCGAATTGTCGTGATGGAGAACGGCAGAGTTGCCGAGGAAGGCAGTCACACTCTGCTATTGGCAAAAGGCGGGCTATACGCCGGATTCTGGTCGCGGCAGTCGGGTGGTTTCATTGGGGCGGATGCAGCCGAATGAAGCGCATAATCATAATCGGCCAACCCGGTTCAGGTAAGACTTACACTGCCCAGCAATTGATGCGCCTTAAAAATATTGGCCTTTATGCGGTTGACGATCTGGCAGGCCGTCTTGAAGACCAGATTATTAGCCAACAAGTCATCGCCGCATTTGACGAAATTCAACAAAAGCGTGAATGGATCATCGATGGAATCGTTCATTGCAATGCACGAAAACATTTGTCCAAAGCTGACACTGTCATATTTTTGGAACGTCCACTGCTGGCGCGTGTGTTCCGTGTCATTCGTCGATGGTGTCAGAAAAAAATACTCGGGGAACCAAACGGCAGCTTGGTCAGGTTGTTACAATTACTTTGGCATATGGTTCGAATGAACGCTCGTGCGACGGTAAAATACCGCCACCTTTTCTTGACCTTGCCCGATCACGTTAACCGGGTGTGGCTGCGCGGCGATACTGAAGTTGAAATTTGGTTGGCGCAATTTGTTGATTTGCAATTTATTCAGCCAGCAAATCATCCAAATCCAATCGTGAATTGACCATTTTAATTTTGCCGTCAGCGTCACGCGGCCAATCTTTCTGGTCTTTGTCCCAATAAAGTTCGACACCGTTCTGGTCGGGGTCGCGCAAATATAGCGCTTCGGAAACGCCGTGATCGGCAGCACCATCCAACTGGATGCCTGCCTTTATGACCCGCCGAAACGCATCTGCCAAATCGGCACGCGTCGGATATAGGAATGCCGTATGGTATAGCCCCGTGGTGCCCGGTGCGGGAGCTTTGCCACCAAGGCTTTCCCAAGTGTTTAGGCCAATGTGATGGTGATAGCCACCTGCGGAAAGGAACGCTGCTTGCGGGCCATAGCGCTGTTGCAATTCAAACCCTAGAACTCCAGAGTAAAACGCAATAGCGCGGTCAAGATCGGCAACCTTCAGATGGATATGGCCAACTTTGGTTCCTGCAGCGATGGGAGTTGCGGACATGTTTTTTCCTTTGCGAATGTTACCTATCATTTAGGTATCCAGAGACACAAATTCCACCGGAATTGCATGAAACAGTGTCGCAGGTTTTTAGCTGGCCCAAGGTCCGACGGCGCGATACATCGACCTGATGGAATTTCGCATTGATCGATTAGGCATGGAAGGCGACGGCATTGCGACCGGTCCGCAGGGCGACATCTATGCGCCCTTCACGCTGCCGACCGAGATTGTGCGCGGGCAGCTGGAGGGCGATCGACTTGCAAATGTCGGGGTCTTGCAGTCCTCGCCTCAACGCATTGCGCCCGTCTGCAAACATTTCGGCACTTGCGGTGGTTGCGCATTGCAGCATGCTTCGGACCCGTTTTTGGCAGATTGGAAAGTCGACATCATTCGCCGGGCGCTCGCGGCTCATGGATTGACCGCGCCTTTTCGTGCAATTGTTTCTTCGCCGCCAAACAGTCGAAAACGCGCTGTGTTTGCCGGGCGCAGAACCAAAAAGACCGTTCAAGTTGGCTTTCACGGTCGTAATTCAGGCGCTATCGTTCCGATTGAAGAGTGTCACTTGATTGTACCAGAATTGCTTTCGGCCATGCCGGCATTGCAGAAACTCGCGAAGCTGGGCGCGACGCGAAACACGGGAATTCGGATGAGTGTATCAGTGTCCGACACGGGTCTCGACGTGGGCATTTCTGAAGCGAAAGAGCTGGAGGCTTCTGTCCAAGAAGAGGTGATTTCTATCGCAATCGAAGATGATTTCGCCCGCCTTACCTGGAATGGCGATGTCATAGCTTTGGCAAGACCCCCTTCGCGCCGGTTTGGCAATGCACAAGTGACGCCGCCATCGGCGGCCTTCGGTCAGGCCACGTCGCAAGGCGAAGCAGCTTTGGTAGCCGGGGTTTTGGAAGCGGTTTCTGGAGCAAGCCGCGTTGCAGACCTATTTTCCGGCTGCGGCACATTTACTTTGCCACTGGCAGAAAAAGCGGAAGTCCATGCCGTAGAATTTGATCAAGCAATGCTCGCGGCGCTCGATGCAGGCTGGCGTCATGCAAACGGCTTAAAACGCGTTACACACGAGTCACGCGACTTGTTCAATCGCCCGCTTTTGCCTGCGGAACTCAACCATTTCGATGCAATCGTCATTGACCCGCCAAGGGCAGGCGCGCAAGCGCAGTGCACGCAAATTGCGCCTTCCAAGATTACCCGCCTAGCCTACGTTTCTTGCAACCCGGTAACATTCGCCCGCGACGTCAAACAACTGGCCGTCGCGGGATTCATCATGGATTGGCTACAACCAGTCGATCAATTCCGTTGGTCGGGGCATGTCGAATTGGTGGCCAGCTTTCGACGCTAATCAATCTGTCCTTTGTGAATTTTTCGGCGCCTTGCAGTCCGCGGCGATGCCCATCGGATTGAAAAACAATCAGATTGGATGGGTCAAAAATTTTGCCATGCCCACGCAGGAGGTGTAACTACAGCGTGGGTCTGGAACGTCTGTGCCAGGCGCAGTGTGACGGTTGTCAGGCGGCCAGCAGGTCGATGACTCGCATGATCGCCGTTGCGGCACCCGCGTTCTTGTCTGCCTCGACCGTGCCAATCACGCACGAGAAGACATGGCCGGACTTGGCTTGGAACTGCTCGCCGTCCTTAGTGACCATGAACTCGCCTTCCATGATCTGGCAGATCATATCGTTCTTCATCACGTCTTCCGGGAATGCCGTGCCGGGGGCCAGGACATAGTCGTTCACCACCGCTTTCGTGTAACCGCCGAACTGCACCGGCCACTCGCCAATTGCGACCTGCCTGATACCCGGCATGATTTCGGTGCCGACATCCGGCCCATACATTTCCGCCGAAGCCGTCGTCGGCAGCGCGACGAGCGGCACTGCCGCGACAATAGTCAATCCGAGCGACATAGCAGACCTGCGATTCAAAATATCCATAACATCCCCCCGAGATTGCGGCGTGCGAAAGTGCACGCGTTGAGCGTTATGCTCCAATTCAGGGCGATTTCAAAGCGCATTCCAACGGTGCTGAAGTGGCAGTCAAGGCTTTGCCTTTCGTTTGACTTGATCACTGCCCACGACGCTGCAAGGCCATCCGTGTAGAACAACGCTGATTGCTGTGCTAGAATTTCCCGTCGGGTCGGTCGATCTTGACCCTAGTCCCCGGTGCAGGGAACAAAATGCCTTTAGTTCTGCGGCTTCTCGGGCGATTTGAACTGGCCAGTGGGCCCGGCGATGCCTTGAAGATCACCGGAGCCCGGGCCCAGCTTTTGCTGGCACGTCTCGCCCTTGCGAGTGGGGATCGGCTTGAGCGCGGTGTCTTGAGCACCATGCTGTGGGGTGGACGCGCTGACGCCCAGGCGCGTGCCAGCTTGCGTCAGATGATCTGGACCCTCCGGCAGACGCTGGACCCCTGTCCGGATGCCCTTGTGTCCGACGGCGATTTCATGTGGCTGGACCCGAAGGTCATCCAGACTGATGTGGCCGAATTTGACCGTCTGGCTCACTCATCAGACCCTGGCGACAAGGAAGCGGCGCTGACGCTTTATCGCGGTGAACTTTTGGATGGGATCGACCTCCTCGCGTTGGAACCGGACGGGTATTTCCTGCAGGAACGCACGAGGCTGCAGGATCTCGCAATGCAAGTCGTCGCGTCGCTCGCCGAAAGCTATGACCAGAACCGGCAATGGGCAGATGCGGTCCGCGTGACCCGACGCGGGCTGGCACTTGATCCCTTTGACGAGACGCTGCATCGCAGTCTGATTGCAGGTCTGCAAGAACTCGGCAGGCCGCGCGAGGCGCGGGATCAGGACGAAGCTTTTCGCAACTTGATGAAATCGGAACTCGGCGTCACACCCGCGCCCCTTCCGACGCCGGGTACGACCCGCCTTTCGCCCGCTTCCCTCCTTCAGCCCGCGCCGCAAGCTGCGCCACCATCCCATCGCGCCCCGACCCTGCTACGCACAACTCTGGTGGGAAGTATCGCTGCTGCGGCCCTATTGTTTGTTTTGGGCATCGTGATCTGGCGCCAGATCGGGCCTGACCTAGGCACCGCCGCGACAGATACCACGCCGAAATCCTCGCATGCCGCCATGATCGACCTGATCCCGACCCGCAATCTTGCGGCCTATGACCAATATTTGCGGGCCGAGGCCGAACGCCGGGCCGCGACCAGCGACGACGCCCTGCGCAAAGTGTTGCCCGCCTTTCGCCGGGCCTTCACGCTGGACGCGGATTTCGCCAACGCCCACGCCGGTTACGCCCTTGTCGCAGTCGAGTTGTGGGAGCGCAGCCTAGACGGCATCATACCGTCACTTGCCGCGCGCAGCGAAGCCTATGTCGCGGCTGGCCGCGCTTTGCAGATTGATCCCGCCAATGCCCGCGCACTGATCGTGCTATCACGCATTCAGGCTCGGGACGGCGCACAGGTTCTGGCACTGGCCACCGCCCGCAACGCCGTTGCCGCTGAGCCGGGCAGCGCCGAGGGGCATGCCAATCTGGCGCTGATCCTCGCACGCGCCGGCAACACGACCGAGGCCAGGACCGAGTTGAAACGGCTTCAACGCCTCGATCCGGTGCCCCGGTCCGACAGGTATCTGATCTTTGGCCAGGCCGCCTTTGCCGACGAACGTTATGACGCCGCCACTGCTGATTTCATCGCCGTCTGGCCGGACCTGCCCCGCAACACCCTGCTTTTGGAGCATCTTGCGGCGGCACTTGCGCTGCAGGGGCGGTTGCGTGAGGCAGGCGAGATGAAAGACCGGCTTTTGGCCGTGATGCCCCGCGCCAATCTGCACCTGACGGCGCAACGCTATGCGACCCTGCGCGAACCCCGGCAGAACGTCCGCCTTCTGGAAGGCTTGCGCCGTGCCGGTCTGCCCGATTGGCCCTATGGGTTTCGCGGCAACGAAGATCAGCGGGTGGCCGACACCGATCTTGCGGCCATCGCCTTGGATGCCCGATGGTCGGGGCATCTGGGCAATGGCAGCGCCTTCACTTTTCAAGGCGACGCCCAGGGCGGCTTTACCTATTCCAGCGACAGCGGCAAGGTGTCCGGCCATCAGGTTCTGCACGACAGTCTCCTGTGTCAGTCCCTGCCCGATCACCCGGCGGGCGAGGTCTGCGGCCCGGTCTATCGCAACACCACCGGGCAAAACCCCGAATCGCCCTTCGTTTTCGTGTCCGCCGAGGATGTCAGATACTTTTCCGTTACCGACTGAACCATTTTTCACGCGAGGTCGGCGTTTTTGACGCTGTGGCGATGGGGTCTTGACGCAAGGCCTGACGTTCAACGAACGCAGGGCGACGCAAGGTCAGCAGGCCGAAACCTAGGAAATGCCCCGGACGCATTCGGCACATCAAATTGGAAACGCCAACCAAAAGGAGACCACGATGTTCAAACTTCTTGCCACCGCCGCTGTAGCTCTGGTTCTTTCAAGTGCCGCAAAGGCCGAAGATGAACTTGACTCCAACATTCCCGGCGTGACCGCTGATGGAACTTGGGACTGCAACGATACCTCGGGCACCTATCTTGGTGCCATCGTGATCGCCGACAGATCCTATGCATTTGTCGACGCCGATGGCACGGTCGGCAGCTATGGCAAGCTCAACCAGGTCTCATACGGCGCAGCGCCGTCCTTCGTCGTCCTTGGCGGGGCACTGCAGGAAAAATTGGGCGTTGTTGCCATGCACGTTCAAGGTCCGCCCGGACATGAAATGGACTTTTCGGACTGGAGCAAACTCGTCCTCTATGTCGCCGTCACGGACACGAACAAGTTCCAGTGCGTGCAGCGTCGCGGGTCGGCGACCTGACCGTCGTCCACCGCAAACTTACACCACACGCCAACCAAAAGGAGACCACGATGTTCAAACTTCTTGCCACCGCCGCTCTCGCCCTGGTTCTGGCCGACACCGTTCAGGCCCAGCAAACCGCCGCAGAGGAACCGGATACCCCGATTCTCGACGGCAACACCCTCGGACTGTTCGCCGACGGCACCTGGGATTGCAATGACGCCGCCGGCAACTATCTGGGTGCCATAGTCGTCGCCGATCTCAGTTATGCTTTCATCAATCCCGACGCCACTGTCGGCAAATATGGCAAGCTGAACAAGGACACTTGGGTCGATGCACCGGGCTTCATCATCCCCAGCGGCGAGGTGAAGGACAGGTTCGGCGGGATCGGCATGATTGTGAAAGGCCCCCTGGAACACCCGGAAGACTATAGAGACCGCAACAAGCTCCGGCTGCAGATCATCATCACGGCAGAGACCTTTTTGCAATGCGCCCGCCGTCAGGGCCCCGCAACTTGACCCGGCCTTGGGGGCGGCTCAGCCGATCCGTCCCCGCACCCCGCCGGTCTGGCCCCGGTCCAGCAGAAGATGATCCGCCAGCACCAGCGCCATCATCGCCTCGCCCACCGGCACGGCACGGATGCCGACGCAGGGGTCATGCCGCCCCTTTGTGATGATCGTGGTTTCCTCGCCCGATTTGGTGATCGTGGTTCGTGGGGTCAGGATCGAGGATGTTGGTTTGACGGCAAAACGGCAGACAATGTCTTGGCCGCTCGAAATGCCACCAAGAATACCGCCGGCGTGGTTTGACGAAAACACTGGTCCGTCTTTTCCCATGTGAATTTCATCGGCGTTTTGTTCGCCCGTCAGGGTAGCTGCACCCATTCCAGTCCCGATTTCGACGCCCTTAACCGCGTTGATCGACATCATCGCTGCGGCCAAATCGCTGTCGAGTTTGCCATAAATCGGTGCCCCCAATCCGGCTGGAACGCCGCTTGCCACAACTTCGATCACGGCACCAACAGAGTTGCCGGATTTGCGTAATTCATCGAGATAATCTGCCCAAAGTGCCGCCGCCCTAGCATCCGGCGTCCAGAACGGATTGCGTTCGATTTCGTCCATTTCGAACCGGTCTCGGTCAACTTTATGAACACCCATCTGCACCATGTAGCCCCTTATGCGGATTTGCGGGGCAAGCACTGCCAAAACGGCCCTCGCCAGTCCACCAGCGGCCACGCGCGAGGCTGTTTCCCGCGCACTTGATCTGCCACCACCACGATGGTCGTGGTTGCCGTATTTCAGGAAGTACGTCAGATCGGCGTGACCGGGGCGAAATTTTTCAAGGTTGTCACCATAATCTTTGGAGCGTTGATCGGTGTTGTGGATCAAAAGCTGCACCGGTGTGCCAGTGGTTTTGCCGTCAAATACGCCCGAAAGAATCTCAACCGCGTCCGCTTCTTGCCGCTGGGTGGTGAATTTGTTCTGACCCGGTTTGCGTCGATCCAGCCAATGCTGCAACATCGCGCTGTCCACTGGAATGTTCGGCGGGCAACCGTCAACGACCGCGCCAATCGCTGGCCCGTGGCTTTCGCCCCAAGTGGTAACCCGAAACAAATGGCCGAACGTATTCAACGACATCGCGCACTCCTAGCTGTTGCAGGATTAACCTATGGGTCCGTGCGCGGAAAGCCCCCTATTCGGCGGCGATTTCATTGGGTTGCAAAGCCAGCCTTGTGCCCGCGTTAACATCGGTATTGCCCGAAACGGGTTTATGCCGCGACCGGCCGCCGGTTCGCTCTCGAAAGACAATGAACAGCCCGCTCGCTATGATAATACCTGTGCCAATCACCACCCACTTGTCGGGCACTTCGCCAAACCAAAGATAGCCCAACAAAATCGCCCAGATGATTTGCGAATATTGTATCGGCGCGACGAACCCGGCAGGTGCGGCGCGATAGGCCGTAATGATGCTAAGCTGCCCGGCGACAACCAAGAAACCGGCCGAAGCCATGATCGCTAGGTCGATCAATTCGACGGGGCGATAGACGAAGGGCATGATCCCGGCCATGGCCAGAATTCCGCCGATCATCGGGAACAGGATCAAAACCACGCTGCGTTCATTTGGGCCAATCAAGCGCACGATCACCGTGGCGGCGGAGCCAAAGACCGCTGCAACCAATGCGCCGGCATGACCAAGGCCGAAATGCGAAATACCTGGGCGCAAAACAATGAGCACGCCGATTAGGCCAACAAGGACTGCAATCAATCGCGATGGTCCAATTTTTTCACCCAATAAGGGCACGGCCATGAGCGTGATGATGAGCGGCGAAGCAAAGATCAGGGCATAAGCCTCTGCCAGCGGCAACAAGGTGAAGGCGGTAAAAGCGCCAGCAGCACCCATCAGGCCAAGGACCGTGCGTAAAGTAACTAACCAAGGGCGGCGGGGGCGAAAGTTTTCTTCCTTACTATCGGCCATCATCAGCATCGTTGTGGGAATGAAGGCGAAGAGGTTGGCAAAGAGAATGATCTGAAACACCGAATAGCCCGACCCCAACACTTTGATCAGCGAATCGTGCAAGGCAAATATGGCGAAAGCCAAAAGCGCAAAGCTGCCGCCGCGCCGCAAGGATTGGCCGTTCATACGGGGTGATCTCCGGGGATATTCGATAGCGATCAGCGTCATCTATTCTTTTGCGTCGGCAACCTCAATTCCCCATTTCTGGTGAGGCGGCTTGCGTTTGCCAACCGAGCCGCATAGGAAGGAGCAGCCTCGGGGGGCCTGTGATCAGGCTGAGATGTTTCAACCGAAACGAACCCGTTGAACCTGAACCGGATCATGCCGGCGTAGGGAAGGCGGGTAGCTTTTGGGCTGCCATGTCTCTCCATTACGTCGCAGAATTGGAGGACAAAATGAAATCCACTTTGCTATCTGCGGCTGTTCTGGGCATTTTTGCCGGAGCAGGAACCGCGCAAGATCGGCCTGAATTGGTGGTCTATACCTATGATAGTTTCGTTTCGGAATGGGGGCCGGGACCGATCATTGAACCGTTATTTGAGGCCACTTGCGACTGCGACTTGAAACTGGTTCCAGCAGGTGACGGGGCTGCGGTTTTGTCGCGTTTGCAGCTTGAGGGCCAGCACAGCGACGCCGATGTGGTGTTGGGATTGGATACCAGTATCAGCGGGTCCGCCTTGGCTTCTGGTCTTTTTACAGCACATGGAATCGCCTTGCCGGAACTAAACCTTCCCGTCGATTGGAACGATCCAATATTCATCCCGTTTGACTGGGGTTATTTTGCCTTTGTCTATGACACCACGAGACTATCCCATCCGCCGACCAGTTTCACAGACCTGCGCAACGTGCCGGACAGTTTCAAAATCATCATCGAGGACCCGCGTTCATCGACACCGGGGCTGGGTCTCCTCCTTTGGATTAAGCAGGTATTTGGCGACGATGCGGATCAAGTTTGGGCAGACATTGCTCCGAATATCTTGACGGTAACCGCAGGTTGGTCAGAGGCCTATGGTCTGTTTTTGCAGGGTGAGGCGGATATGGTCTTAAGTTACACCACATCACCTGCCTATCATTTGATTGCCGAATATGACGATAGCAAAGCTGCGGCTGCTTTCGTCGAAGGCCACTACATGCAGGTCGAAACCGCAGCGATTCTTAAATCGAGCGACCAACCCGAACTGGCCCGGCAGTTCTTGGAATTTGTCTTGTCCGACGATTTTCAGGCTGCAATTCCGACGACGAATTGGATGTATCCAGTGCGAATTCCAGTGTCCGGACTGCCGAGTGGTTTTGATACCATGATCGTGCCGACGAAATCACTACTCTTTTCCAATGGTGACGCGGCGAATGTGCGTGACGAGGCACTGGCGGAATGGATCGCCGCTTTGGCACGCTAATAATGGCATCGAACCGCGCCCTTGTTGTCTTGGGCTGGACAGCCTTGGCTCTGATTACATCAGTTAGCTTCGGCTCGGTTTTGGCAGTAGCTTTCGTGGGCGACTGGAACCACGGTTTTCCAATAGGCGCATTAAGTTCGCTGCGTTTTACACTGTTGCAAGCCGGAATATCGGCCGTGATATGCGTCGTTTTGGCCGTGCCACTTTCCCGCGCATTGGCTTGCAGAAGTTTTGTCGGACGCCGCAGTTTGGTCACGCTGCTCGGCGTTCCGTTTCTTTTGCCCGCATTGGTTGCCGTTTTGGGGCTTCTCTCAATATTCGGGCGATCAGGACCGGTTAGCGGTGCTTTGGTGTATTTTGGTTTTCAACCCCTCAACATTTACGGCCTGCCCGGAATTTTACTGGTACATTTTTTTTTCAATTTGCCGCTGGTCACGCGGCTGATTTTGCAAGGTTGGTCCGATATTCCGAGCGAGCAGTTTCGTTTGGCCGCCCAGCTGGATATGCGCGGCGCAAACTTTTTTTGGAGCTTGGAGTGGCCCATGTTAAGGCGCGTTTTGCCGGGCGCATTTCTGTTGGTATTTCTTCTCTGCACCACAAGTTTCGCTGTCGTATTGACGATGGGCGGCGGTCCGAAGGCGACAACTTTGGAATTAGCCATTTTTCAGGCCCTGAGGTTCGATTTTGATTTGAGCGCAGCGGCGCAACTTGCTTTTTTGCAAGTATTGGTTTGCGGCTTTTCGGTACTTGCGGTTGCCTTGGTTCAAGGCAAAAGTGCCTTCGGCACCACGCTAGGAAGCTTTCACAATCGATCGGACGGTGACGGAACTTGGCGACTGATTGCTGACTGCGTGACTATCATCGCTGCAAGCGCGTTCCTTTTTCTCCCAATCATTTCCATCCTGTTCACGGGCCTACCCGCACTGATTTCTGGGTTACCAAACAGCGTTTGGCTGGCAACATTTCGATCGTTGCTGGTTGCACTGACTTCCTCGGTTTTGACGGTTTTCTTTAGCCTAGTCATTGCGCAAATGCTCAATACTCGCCAAGACTTGAAGACCCGATTTGCCGAGATTGCCAGTTACTTACCGCTGGCAATTTCGCCGTTTGTCATGGGCACCGGCCTGTTCATTATGATAAATCCTTTCGCCGATCCGTTCGCTTTGGCTCTGGTGGTCACGGTGATCGTCAATACGTGCCTGTGCATTCCATTGGCCCTGCGCGGGTTGATTCCGGCATTCGCCAAGGCTCGACAGAGATATGGGCGACTGGCACTGTCGCTGGATTTGCACGGCTGGACGGCATTTCGCGTGGCATTCTGGCCCGAAATCAAGCAACCGGTGCGGTTTTCTGCAGCAATTACTGCGGCTTTGTCGATGGGCGACCTTGGTGTCATCGCGCTGTTTGCAACGCCTGACGGCGGAACTTTGCCGCTGTTGATGCAACGATTGTTGGCGTCCTATCAGATGGACGCGGCGGCCGGCGTGGCGGCACTGCTTTTAATCCTGTCGTTTGGATTGTTCTGGTTCATTGATCGAGGCGTGCGAATTGGGCATTGAACTGGACCACATCTTGTTGCGATTGGGCCAGTTTCAATTGACGGCGGACTTGCAGTTTGCTTCGGCAACAACGACAGCCCTTATCGGAGCCTCGGGTAGTGGCAAAAGCACAATCTTGGCGGCTATTGCGGGGTTCATCGAATTGCAATCCGGCTCCATCCGATTAGACGGTAAGGACATGCAAAATGTGCCGCCCGGTCAGCGCCCGGTGACGATGCTGTTTCAGGACTACAACTTATTTCCCCATCTCAGTGTCGCGCAAAACGTCGGACTGGGATTGAAACCAAGTCTTCGGTTGAACAAGGACGAATTGGGTTTGGTCAAGGATGCTTTAGCCCGAGTCGATCTGGCAGGACTTGGCAATCGTTTGCCTGCGCAACTTTCAGGCGGTCAGGCGGGCCGTGTGGCGCTCGCCCGTGCCTTGTTACGCAAAAGGCCGGTATTGCTGCTGGATGAGCCTTTCGCCGCTCTAGGCCCTGCCCAACGCAGCGAGATGCTCGATTTGGTTTCGCAGGTGCAGGTCGAGAAGTCGTTGACGGTTCTGTTGGTAACGCACTTGCCAGAAGACGCTGCGAGGATTGCTTCCTTCGCATCCGTCGTTGCAAACGGCACTGTCACCAAGCCCGTTGCAACTGCACAATTGTTCGCCGATCCGCCGCCAGCACTGCGCGACTATTTAGGCTGAAACCGCGCTAGGCCGCTTTGCGTTTGATCGGTGCCCAAAGTCGTTTGTTGGTCAGGTATAGCAAGGCCGCCAACAGCCCCAAGAAAAAGAAAGCGACGAAACCAAAGTGTTTACGCGCCATCATCTTGGGCTCGGCGGTCCACATCAGAAATGATGCCACATCCATTGACATGGTTTCTACAGTTGCGGGAACTTCGTTCGCATACGTCACCTTGTCGGCTTCGAGCGGCGGCGGCATCTTGATCCAGCCGCCCGGGAAGGCCGTATTCTCATAGTAAGTTTCGCCCGCTTCCTCTTTTTCCTTGCCGGTATAGCCCGTCAAAATTGCGTTGATATATTCCGGACCACCCATACCTTTGAAAAATTGATTGATTCCCGTACCGCTTGGACCGTGGAACCCTGCCCGGCCTTTGGCCATCAGGCTTAAGTCCGGTGCACCGGCTTCGGTATTGGCAAGGAATTTGTCGGAAGGAATTCCGGGTCGGGGTTCGCCGGTGTCAGCATCGGAAATCTCGAACTGGGCTGCGTAAGCCTTCACTTCGGCGGTGCCAAACTCTGGTCCGCCTTCGTCACCAAGATTTCTGAAGGCGACATATTTCAACCCGTGGCACGCTGCACAAACTTCGGTGTAAACCTGCAACCCCCGCTGGAGCTGGTGTTGGTTGAACTTGCCAAACGGACCCTCGTGGGCAAAAGCCACGTCGGGGATTGCCGATTCATGTGACATTGAAGAATTCTCTTCTTGCCCCAGCGCGGATCCGGCGAAGCCGAGAACAAGCATTGCGGCGAAGATGTTTTTTGCGATCATCTTATTCTTTTCCTGCACTTATTCAGCCGGGGTCGGCGGGTAATGGGAGTCAAAGTCGTCGGCAATAGTTTTGGGCTGATCCAATGGTGTTTCGGTGACGCCAAGCAATGGCAGGATCACCAAGAAATAGGCGAACCAGTAGATCGCGCCAAGCAGCGAAATAAGTGGCACCAGACCTTCGGCCGGTTGTGACCCGCACCACATCAGGACGATGAAGTCGATCACCAGTAGCCAGAACCAGTATTTGAACTGCGGGCGGTATCGGCCCGAACGCACCCGGCTGGTATCGAGCCAGGGAACCAACGCCATGACAAGGATGGACCCGAACATCGCCAATACGCCAAGGAACTTGGCTTCGAGGAACAAGATATCAAAGGTGATACCCCGTAAGATGGCGTAGAACGGCAGGAAGTACCATTCGGGCACAATATGCTGCGGCGTGGAAAGCGGGTTGGCTTCAACATAGTTGACCGGATCACCGAAATAGTTCGGCATAAAGCCGACGATGGCAACAAATACGACCAAGATCACCACCAACCAGAATACGTCTTTGATGACATAATAGGGCCAGAACGGCACCGTGTCTTTTTCGGCAACAGCTTTGGAGTCGCGCCGGACCTCAACGCCTGTCGGGTTGTTGTTGCCAGTTGTGTGGAAAGCCCAGACATGAACAATGACGAGGCCTGCAATGACAAACGGAAGCAAGTAGTGCAGCGAGAAAAAGCGGTTCAACGTCGCGTTGTCGACCGAAGGTCCGCCCAGCAACCAAGTCTGGATCGTTTCGCCAATGCCGGGAATTGCGCCAAATAGGCCGGTAATCACCGTTGCGCCCCAGAACGACATCTGGCCCCAAGGTAACACGTAACCCATGAACGCGGTTGCCATCATCAACAAGTAAATCAGCATACCGATGATCCAAGTCACCTCACGAGGGGCCTTGTAGGAGCCGTAGTAGAGGCCACGGAAGATGTGGATGTAGACAGCAAAAAAGAACAACGACGCGCCATTCATATGAAGATAGCGCAGCGCCCAGCCGCCGTTCACGTCGCGCATGATGTGTTCAATCGAGGCGAAAGCCTGATCGACGTGCGGGGTGTAGTGCATCGCCAAGACGATGCCGGTGACAATTTGAAGCACAAGGCAAAATGCCAGAACGATGCCGAATATCCACCACCAATTCAGGTTTTTTGGGGTGGGAATCACCAGCGTCGAATAGATGAGGCCGACAACGGGAAGCCTTGAATTCAGCCATTTTTCGAAACCGGACTTCGGCTCGTAAGAGTCGTGTGGGATGCCGCCCATCTGATTATTCTCCGTCTTTGCCGAGTTTGATGACCAGATCGGACACGAAAGCCGCTACTGGAATATCCAAGTTTCTTGGTGCTGGACCTTTGCGTATGCGACCAGCGGTATCGTAGTGTGATCCATGACAGGGGCAGAACCAACCGCCAAAGTCGCCAGCGTCGCCAAGCGGTATGCAGCCAAGATGCGTGCAGACACCCATCATTACCAGCCATTTGCCATCGGCATCAATCGTGCGATTCGCGTCGGATGCATCGGCTGTGGGATCAAGGTTGTCGTTCTCTGCCGTCATGTCGCGCAGTTCATTTATGTCAACAGCGCGCCCGGCAGCAATTTCCTCGTCTGTCCGATGGCGAATGAACACAGGCTTGCCCCGCCATTTAACCGTCAACTGGGTGCCAGGTTCTAAGGTAGTAACATCGACCTCTTTGGTGGCAACGGCCAGCACATCCGCACTTGGGTTCATTTGATTGACAAGCGGCCAAACGGCTGCGCCGGTGGCCACAGCACCCGCCGCGGCCGTGGCGACATACAAGAAATCGCGACGCGATCCTGATTGATCTTCGGCGTGGGACACGTTCTTCTCCCTCTTGCGCCCAGATCGTTGCGGGCTGACATTCACGGATGCTCAAGTTGGAGCACAGTTGCGCGAGGAATAACGTGATGTTTCGTCGGGGTCCAGCGGACTTTAGGACGCAGTGCAAGCAATTCTACTGGATTATTTTATGGCGATAAGACTTGCGGCTTTTGAACCCGATCTTGCCCCCAATTTGGGGGCAATGGTGCGGCTTGCCGCGTGCACCGGCGTTGGATTGGATATTGTTGAACCTTGCGGGTTTCCGTTTTCGCTCAAAGTTCTGCGCCATCAGGCGCTGGATTATGGCGACAAGGCTGACATCAGACGCCACGACGATTGGAAAAGTTTTGATCCGTGTGGCCGCATCATATTGTTGAGCACAAGTGGCAGTGTCCCAATCTGGGACTTTCGCTTTGAAAGCGACGACACGTTGCTGCTAGGAAGGGAATCAGCCGGGGTTCCAAGCGACGTGCGGGCGACAGTGGACGCGATTGTCACAATTCCGATGCCCGGGATGGGCCGATCCTTGAACGTCGCCATGGCGGCAGCAATCGCGTTATATGAAGCACTTCGCCAAACTAGGACTGCGTAAAAAAAAGCGGGGGCCGAAGCCCCCACCCGCATCCTGCCGAGTTTCAGGTCCGTTTTCGACGCTTGATCCAGCCAACAAAGCCAATCGAACCGGCCAAGAGTGGCAAAGCGGCAGGAAGTGGCACCGGTGAGGGCGATGGTACTTCCGTCAGCCGACCTTGCATTATCGCATGATTTCGCAAGCTCTCGTCAGAAAACAGCGAATTTCCATTGGTAAACGCGCCGATGAAGCCTGAAGCCTCAAACAAAAAGTTGCTTCCGTTGAAGGCGATGGTTTCCGACATGGCTGCATTTGTCAAAAACGTAATCAGGTCACCACATGGCGGCGTGTCGCCGTAGGGGCAGACGGCCTGATTGTTTCTGGTTTCATCGTGCATGACATCAAAAACCGAAGTCACGCTAAAAATTGTCGAAGCAAGGCCATCAACCAGCCGTCCTGTGATCGTCACGGAAAGCGTAGCAGCGGTGATTCCGCCGCCAAGGATGGTGAAATTGTTGTGGGTAAAGCGACCCAAATCAAACGAATCACCCAAAGCATGCGGTCCGGTGTTGTCAATTCCGCCGAAAATGTAGGAACTTTTTCGACCTTGAAAACGGTTCCCCCACGCCAGCCTTTGGCCGCCGTTAGTAATTCTGACAGTTGGATTAGGTGCTGGGATGACATTACCCCAAGCGCCATCAACGGTGTCGATATAAGCCGTCGTCAGTGCCCACGAATAAGTAGGAACGACAACGAACGCAAATGCCAATATGGCTGCGCGAACAGTGTAAAACATAGCTTTCTTAACCCCCAAATACCGATTCTGAAACCTAGAACCCAATCAATCGCTACACAGTCGGTTTCCACTCGATGTCTGACTATACCATTTATTGCTGGGAAAATGAACCAAAAAAATTGTAATTTCGTTAACGTCGTCGCAAAATAATCACATGCGTTGGTTGTTGGCCAAATTCTTTGTTGCATGCTGCAGGAAAATCATGCCCGTTGATTTGGATTTGATCTGCAAGCTTGGCTATGATTCAATGAGGCTGACTGCCGCGTCGGATGAGCTATGCGCCAGCAACCGAGGCCAAAACCGGCGACAAAAACAGGAGCATGCTACTTTGAAAATTGCTGCGCGTACGCTTGCTTTGGCCGTGACCATGTTACTGCCGTCGTGGTACGCAAAAGCCGAAACTCAATTTTCAATTTATGGCGGTGCGCAATTTGCTGCACCAAGCCAAGTTTCCGGGCACGACGATACAGGTGCAGTTTTCAATTTCAACGCGAACTGGCTGGGTAAATCCTTTGCAATGCCGCCATATTACGGGCTTCGGGCGACACATTGGATGCAAAACCAAGTTTGGGGTGTCGCCTTAGAGTTTACGCATGAAAAAGTCTACGCCGACCCGGCTACGATGCAGAATACTGGTTTTGAAATTCTCGAATTTACTGACGGTTTGAACATCCTAACCGTTGGTGTGATGCGCCGATTTGCTCCGTTCCACGACTTTCGGCCCTACGTTGGTGCGGGAATTGGCGTGTCTGTGCCGCATGTCGAAGTGCGGACGCGGATTGGTGGGCCGACAACATTTGCGTATCAACTTGCCGGACCTGCCGCGCGGGTTTTGACCGGGGTCGAGCATGACCTAAGCGATCGGTGGTCGGTTTTCGGCGAAGTCAATTCGACCTATTCAACCAATGATGTCGTTCTGACGGGCGGAGGCGACCTTTCGATCGACATTTTCACATATGCGATTGGTTTTGGCGCCAGCATGAGATTTTGAGCCGCTAGGCCGACTTCGCGCCAATTTGCGCCACGCCCAAAGTGCTCAACACTTTTGCTTCAATCTGGGCAGCACTCATAGCTGCTGCTTCATACATTTTTTCCGGCGTATCATGGTCCAAAAACGTGTCGGGCAGAAACATTGATCGAAACTTCGAATTGCCGGCCAACAGTGATGCCTCATGCAAATAATGCGCCACATGCGAACCAAATCCGCCAATTGCGCCTTCTTCAACCGTCAGCAGCACTTCATGGTGCGCCGCCAATTGTCGAATCATTGCCGTGTCCAGTGGTTTGGCAAAGCGCATATCCGCGATTGTCGGACTGACGCCTCGCTGCGCCAATGCATCGGCCGCTTTCTCGCATTCGGTCAGCCGAGCACCAAAATTGAGGATGGCAACGCGGCCGCCGTCACGCACAACACGGCCTTTACCAATTTCGAGCGGCACTCCCTTGTCGGGCAATTCAACGCCAACCCCTTCGCCGCGCGGAAATCTGAGGGCAGATGGCCGGTCATCAATTGCCGCTGCGGTCGCAACCATATGCACAAGTTCCGCTTCGTCCGCGGCGGCCATGACAACAAAGTCCGGCAGATTGGCAAGGAATGCGATGTCAAACGACCCGGCATGCGTTGCGCCATCGGCCCCCACCAGTCCAGCGCGGTCAATCGCAAAGCGCACCGGTAATCGCTGAATCGCAACATCATGCACAATCTGGTCGTAGCCGCGCTGAAGAAACGTGGAATAAATCGCGCAAAACGGTTTTAACCCACCCGCAGCCATGCCAGCGCTAAAAGTTACTGCATGCTGTTCAGCGATGCCGACGTCAAAACATCGGGTCGGAAATCTTTCGGCGAACAGGTTCAAGCCAGTTCCATCTGGCATCGCTGCGGTGACAGCTACAATCTTGTCATCTTTTTCGGCTTCGCGGATCAAGCTCTGTGCGAAAACTTTGGTGTAACTCGGCGCATTGGACGGTGATTTCTTTTGCTCGCCGGTTATCACATCAAACTTTGCCGTAGCGTGCCCGCGATCCGCAGCCAATTCGGCGGGCGCGTAGCCTTTCCCTTTTTTCGTGATGACATGGATAAGCATTGGTCCCGTTGCGCGGGCCTTCGCCGTGCGCAGAATCGCCAACAATTGGTCCATGTCGTGGCCGTCGATTGGGCCAACATAGGAAAACCCAAGTTCCTCAAACAATGTTCCACCCACGGTCATTGACTTGAGCATTTCTTTCGCCCGTCGCGCCCCTTCTTGCAGAGGCGCGGGCAACAAGCTGACGGCACCTTTGGCTGCGGCTTTCAGGTCTTGAAAAGGGGCACCGGAATAGAGTCTCATCAGGTAACTTGCCATCGCGCCAACCGGCGGGGCGATGGACATTTCATTGTCGTTCAAAACAACGAACATGCGTTTTCCCAAATGACCCGCATTATTCATCGCTTCGTAGGCCATACCTGCAGACAACGCTCCATCGCCGATAACAGCAATGACATCCCCGATCGGCAAAGCGGGCTCTGCCCCCAGATCGCGCGCAGCGACAAACCCTAGTGCCGCCGATATCGACGTAGACGAATGGGCGGCACCAAACGGATCGTATTCCGATTCCCCTCGACGGGTAAATCCAGACAAACCGCCACCCATGCGTAACGTGCGAATACGCTCGCGCCGCCCTGTCAATATCTTATGGGGATAACTTTGATGGCCCACGTCCCAAATCAACCGGTCGCGCGGCGTGTCAAATACAGCGTGCAACGCAACGGTAAGTTCGACAACCCCAAGCCCCGCCCCTAAATGCCCGCCGGTTACGGAAACGGCGGAAATAGTTTCCGCACGAAGTTCATCGGCCAACTGCCGAAGTTCGACATTGGAAAACCCGCGCAGATCGGAAGGCAAATTGACCCGGTCAAGCAGTGGCGTATCTGGTCTTTGTTGGTTCACGATGGCTCAAGATTGTTTGGAGTGCACTCGTCGTGCAACTAGGCGTTTCGTCGCGCAAACTCAATCATCCGCACGAAAATTGCACTAGGCGTCACGGTTAATGCTGAAACGCGCCGCGCGACGCAGGTTTTCGGCGGGCGAACCAAAACGATCAAGCGCCGATATAGCCGCATCCACTAGTCCCGCAGCGTGTTGCTTGGCACCCGCTAAACCCAACAAAGCGACAAATGTGGCTTTGCCCGCGGTTGCATCTTTTCGCAGTCGCTTGCCGGTCTTGGCCGGGTCACCTTCGACGTCCAGCACGTCATCCCAAACTTGAAACGCCAGGCCGAGGGCGCGTGCATATTCAGCCATAGCGGAAGCATCAAGATTTGCCATGACTGGCCCGGCCTCTGCCGACCAGCGGAACAATTGGCCGGTTTTCAGACCCTGCAATTCGGTAATGTCATCAACGCCCAATTGCGCGCGGCTACGCTCGGCAGCAATATCAAATCCTTGCCCGCCAACCATGCCGGTCGCCCCGGCAGCCTGCGCAAGCGAGCGTATAAGCCGCAGTCTGGTGTTTGGATCAGGTGCCGATTGCGGCGCGGTCAATGTTTCGAATGCCAGTGTCTGCAAAGCATCACCAGCCAAAACAGCGGTCGCTTCGTCCCACTTCACATGGACTGTTGGTTTGCCGCGCCGCAAATCATCATTGTCCATACTTGGCAAATCATCGTGCACCAAGGAATAGGCGTGGATGAATTCAACCGCCGCTGCGACACGTGTCGCTTGCTTGTCGGGGACGCGGTAAATCGCGCAACTTTCAATGACAAGAAATGCCCGCATTCGCTTGCCGCCCGAAAGCGCGGCATATCGCATGGCTTCAATGATTTGGCTTTCGGCGGCCGGAAGCAGCGCGTCCATCACTAATTCTACGTCGCTTGCCGCCTGCGACAACGAAGCGAGAAAAATCTGTGTTTCGCGGTCAGTCATCTTAGCCGATTTCGACGGGACGTGCTCCGGTAGCTTTGCCATCCGGGCCCTGTACGATTTGCGCGACTTTTTCTTCGGCGGATTTCAGTATGGCATCACAATGGGCTTTGAGCATTGCGCCACGTTCATAGAGAACGATGGATTCCGCCAAAGGCACCGCGCCGGATTCCAATTGGCTTACGACTTTCTCCAACTCGGCCATCGCTGCTTCGAATGTCATCTTGCTTAAATCGCTGTCGCTCACGCCCCACGCTCCATCAAAACTCGCACATGCGCTGCCACTGAGGTGGCAAGTGCATCAAGATCATATCCGCCCTCAAGTGTCGAGACGATGCGACCTTGGCAGTGCCTGTCGGCAATGTCGCAAAGCAAGCTGGTAACCCAAGCGAAGTCGGTTTCTGATAAATTCAGATTTGCCAAAGGGTCGGCGCGATGGGCGTCAAAACCGGCAGAAACCAAAAGCAGTTCTGGATAGAAATCTTCAAGAAAAGGCAATGCCTCTATTTCTATACTTGCGCGAAATTCCTTGGAACCTGCATTGGGTGTTAGTGGCAGGTTCAAGATGTTGCCACTTGCTCCACGTTCTGTTGCGGTGCCGGTGCCCGGATATAGCGGCGATTGGTGTGTCGAGACATAGTCAATTCGCGGATCGACCCACACAATGTCTTGGGTGCCATTGCCATGGTGCACATCGAAATCGACAATCGCGACTCGCGCGAGGTTCCAGTATGAAAGTGCATGTCTTGCAGCTATTGCGACGTTGTTGAAAATACAAAAACCCATGGCAGTTGCAATTTCCGCGTGATGGCCGGGCGGGCGGGTTGCGCAGAATGCGTTTTTCGCGGCACCCAACATGACAAGATCAACCGCCGCGCATGCTGCCCCTGCAGCACGCAAGGCGGCCATTAGTGATCCCCGTGACAAAGTTGTATCTGCATCAAGCGCAGCAAACCCCGACCGCGGAACGCTTGTTCGGACTTGGTCAAGCAAGCCGCGTGAATGCGCACGCAAAATTTGCTCGTCAGATGCCAAAGGTGCGTCCACCCAACGCAACGGCGCAAATTCTGCCGAGCGAAGTGCCAAAGTGACGGCGCGAAGTCGATCCACGCTTTCGGGGTGCCCCGGCGGATTTTCGTGGCGCAGGCAATCGCCATGTGTCAGTACGACGGTCGTCATCACTTACGTCAATCCGGCGAAAGCATATAACCCGAACCGCGAACGGTTTGCAGGTAGCGCGGTGCTTTTGGGTCGACCTCAATTTTTCGTCGTAACCGGGTGATCTGCACGTCAACAGCGCGCTCCTGCGCTTGGCTATCGCTGGGTGCCGGGTCATCCACCAATTGTGAGCGCGAAATCGCTTCGCCAGGGCGCGAGGAAAATATGCGCATCAGCGCGGCTTCGGTCGCGGTCAGGCGCACCGGGCTTGACCCCTTCCACAATTCGCCGCGTGCCAAATCGTAGCGCACATCGCCCATTTGCAGCGTTCGTGGCGGTTCCTTTGAAGACTCGTTCTTGGGCACGCGGCGCAAAATCGCGTTGATGCGCAGCAAAAGTTCGCGGGGTTCAAAAGGCTTTGGCAAGTAATCGTCGGCCCCGGCCTCCAACCCGCGAATGCGGTCGCTGGAGTCACCTTTGGCAGTCAAAAGCAGAATTGGCGTCGTCATATGGCGACGCAAATCGCGGGTCAAAGTAAACCCATCTTCTCCCGGCATCATCACGTCAAAAACCAGCAAGTCGAATTCCAACCCCTCCAGCAAACGTCGAGCATGCGCCGCATCGCGTGCGGCGGTCACCCAATAGCCATTGCGGGCCAAAAACTTTTGCAGCAGCGTGCGAATTCTCTCGTCATCATCGACGACCAGAATGTGTGCGTCGGGTTGTTCGAGGGTGATCACCGCGATTTCTCCACCAATTTGCGCACTTTCTCGCGCGTTTCGGGGTCAATCATTTCCTGCAGTACGCTGCGAAACCCAGCAACGGCATCGGCACCGGCGCTGGAATATGCCTTGCGCATTCGTGAGCGTTGAGCGTCCGACAATTCGCGTTCAAACGCCTGACCCTTTTCGGTCAGGGTCAAGTTGCGTTGGCGACGATCGACCCGGCCAATCTTGGAATTCACCAGTCCATCGTCCATCAGTTGTCGTAACACCCGGTTCAGCGACTGCTTGGTGACCCCAAGAATATCTAGCAATTCGTTCACCGTCAGTCCCGGCGAACGATTGATAAAATGCACGGCGCGATGATGTGCACGACCATAAGCGAGGTTTTCAAGAATACGGTCAGGGTCAGAGGTAAAACCTTTATAAGCAAAGAACATCAACTCAATGCCTTGCCGAACTTGATCGTCGGTCAGGAACAGTAATTGTTCGCCACGCGACCCACTGCTGGGGAATTTTTCTTGCTGCATATGCTCGCCTCATATTTCAGACGCGTGAGCATAATATGTCAGTCTTGTTGACTTTCCAAGAATCAAATGTTAGCAAATCTGGTGTTTTTTGAAATAATCTGTCGCGGAATGTCTGACTTTAGCAACTTTCCGAAAGACTGAGGAAGGAATGTAAGATGGCTGGGTCATATGACGACCGCGACGGGTTCATCTGGATGGATGGTAACCTTATCCCCTGGCGTGATGCCAAAGTGCATATCTTGACCCACGCGTTGCACTATGGATCCTCGGTTTTCGAGGGCGAGCGGTGCTACAACGGCAAAATCTTCAAAGGCCGTGAACATTCTGCGCGACTGCTGAAATCGGGCGAATTGATGGACATGCCGATCCCCTATTCGGTCGATCAAATCGAAGCTGCCAAACGCGCGGCATTGGATGCCAATGGCTTCACCGATGCCTATGTCCGTGCAATTTGTTGGCGCGGATCGGGGTTGGATATGGGAGTGTCGTCATCGCGCAACCCGGTCCACATGGGCGTCGCGGTTTGGGAATGGGGGGCTTATTACGGCGGCGCCAAGCTGGAAGGCGCGAAGCTGGACATTTCCAAATGGAAACGCCCTTCACCTGAGACGATTCCTTCGGCGGCTAAGGCGGCTGGGCTATATATGATCTGCACGATGTCCAAACATGCCGCAGAGCGTAAAGGCTGTTCCGACGCGCTGATGATGGATTTCCGGGGTTACGTGGCTGAGGCTACTGGCGCGAATGTGTTCTTCGTCAAGGATGGCGTGGTTCATACGCCTTTGGCGGATTGCTTCCTCAACGGCATAACCCGCCAAACCGTGATTGGCATGATCCGCGAAATGGGCGTTGAAGTTGTTGAACGGCACATCATGCCTGATGAACTAAGTTCGTTTCAGCAGTGCTGGTTGACCGGAACTGCGGCAGAAGTGACGCCGGTTGGGCAGATTGGCGAGCATCATTTTCAGGTGGGTGAATTGACCCGCAAGGTTGCCAAGGCCTATGAGGAATTGGTGCGAAGCTGATGCCCAACCCGCGGCAAATCATCATCGATACCGATCCTGGGCAAGATGATGCGGTGGCGATATTGCTGGCCTTGGCCTCGCCTGAACTAGCGGTTCTGGGGATCACCTGTGTGGCTGGCAATGTGCCGCTTGAACTGACGCAAAAGAATGCTTTGATGATCTGCGAGTTGGCTGGCCGCACGGATATTCCGGTGTTTGCGGGTGCCGCGCGGCCATTGGTTCGCAAGCTGGTGACGGCGGAATATGTGCATGGGAAAACCGGGTTGAATGGGCCGGTTTTGCCTGATCCGACGATGAAATTACAGGATCAGAATGCCGTTGATTTCATCATTGAAACCATCCTGTCGTGCCCATCGGGTTCTGTTACTTTGTGCCCGATTGGGCCGTTGACGAACATTGCTTTGGCCTTGATCCGTGCCCCGGAAATTGCGGAGAGAATTCGGGAAATCGTCTTGATGGGCGGGGCTTGTTTTGAGGGTGGCAACACCACGCCTTGCGCCGAGTTCAACATTTTCGTTGATCCACACGCCGCGAAAACGGTGTTTTCCAGTGGGATTCCACTGGTTGTGCATCCTTTGGACATGACCCACAAAGCGCTGACGACTTCGAAACGGGTCGAGAAGATTAGGGCGCTGAATAGTCGGGTTGCCACGGCGACCGCTGAAATGATGGACTTTTTCGAGCGTTTTGATGAGCGGAAATACGGTACCGACGGCGGGCCGCTGCATGATCCGAATGTTATCGCCTACCTTTTGCAGCCCGAACTTTATCGCGGACGCGATGTGAATGTGGAAATTGAAGCGGCTTCCGAGCTGACAATGGGCCAGACTGTGGTCGATTGGTGGGGGGGTTCGGGGCGAAAAATCAACGCCCATTATATTCGTGACCTCGATTCGGATGGGTTTTTCGAGCTTTTGACCGAAAGATTGGCCCGATATTGACTTCAAAGTCACGCACGCGTGCCAGATCGCGTAAGATATTGAAAACACACAATTAAAAAAAAAAATTAACCAAATATTCATACATTTCACCACAAGTCGGTCGCTCCAGAAAACGCGAAAAGTCGTTCAAAAAGACCCAGTTTTTGCCCATTTGGCGTCAATCTGAAACGTTTCAGTTGCGTCTTTGCGAACGCATGTTCCACACAAAAATACATTAACGAAACTGTCGCAGAACCTTGCCTATCATCGGGCTGCGAACAATGCTATTCTACCGCCCACAGCCCGCACCGGCGATGGTGCATTTAACGGAGGAACTGACCTGCCTGAAATGTTGCATGCGGTGGCAAAGACCGCAAAGTCTGCGGGTTCCAAAAAAACCCCCAAGACAAACCTGAGCGACAAGTTGCTCAAACTTATCCTGACATCGCTGGATGACGACAAGGCCGAGGACGTGCTGTCAATTGATTTGCGCGGCAAATCGGAACTTGCCGATCACATGGTGATTGCTTCGGGTCGTTCAACCCGACAAGTGGCGTCGATTGCCGACAACCTGACGGATCGCGTCAAGGATGGGTTGAATGTCAAATCCCGACTGGAAGGCAAAGAGGCCGCCGACTGGGTGTTGATCGACTGCGGCGATGTCATTGTGCATGTGTTCCGCCCGGAAGTGCGCGAGTTCTATCAGCTTGAAAAAATGTGGCTACCGATGGCCGAACAGGCGCGACGCACGGCAAAACCGGTTTGATCTAGCGTGAAAATTGGCATTCTCGCCATTGGCCGGTTGCGTTCTGGCCCGGAAAAGCAATTGTGCGACGATTATTTGTTGCGGGCCAATCGAACGGGCGGCAATCTTTCGCTTGGGCCGTTTTCGCTGGCCGAGTTTGAGGATAAACGCGGCGGCGGCATGGGCGCGGAATCCGCCTTGTTACGAACGGCAATCCCGCAATCGGCATGTCGGGTGGTTTTGGATGAACGCGGAAAAAACCTGACTTCCCCCAATTTCGCCCAACAAATCGCCCGCTGGCGCGATGAAGGGAAACGCGATTTGGTTTTTCTGATTGGCGGGGCTGATGGTCTAGATGCGGAATTGAAATCAGATGCCGACTTTGCCCTTTCTTTTGGTCACATGGTTTGGCCGCATTTACTGGTGCGAGTGATGTTGGCAGAGCAATTGTATCGGGCTACATCCATCCTTGCGGGGTCGCCGTATCATCGGATTTGAACGCCCGCTCTTGCCCTTGCCAAGTGGCGGTTATTATATCGCCTGCACGACCCCTTTTTCAGGATGCGCCAATGCCCGTTCCCAAGCCCGTTGTGTTATGCATTCTTGACGGTTGGGGCATGCGTAAAGAAACCTTTGCCAATGCTGTAGCCTTGGCAGACACGCCCGCGTTCGACCAAGTGATGGCGGAGTGTCCGAATTCGACATTGATCGCCTGCGGCCCTGACGTGGGCCTGCCGGAAGGTCAGATCGGCAATTCCGAAGTCGGCCATACCAACATCGGGGCGGGCCGCATTGTGTGGATGGATTTGCCGAAAATCGACAAGGCAATTGCGGACGGCACATTCGAACAAAACCCTGCCCTGCAATCGTTCATCACCACGATGATGGCCAAACACGGCACGGCGCATATTGCCGGATTGCTGTCCCCTGGCGGGGTGCATTCGCACCAGAAGCATTTGTCGCGGGCGGCGCAGATCATTGCTGCCGCCGGTGTGCCGGTGAAAATTCACGCATTTCTGGATGGGCGCGATGTGCCGCCGAAAAGTGCGGATGGGTTCCTAGCGAGTTTCGAGGCCGAATTGCCGGCAACTGCCAAGATTGCGACGGTAACGGGACGGTTTTTTGCGCTGGACCGCGACAACCGGTGGGAGCGGGTGCAGGAAGCTTACGACGTAATTGTTGCGGCCAAAGGTGGGCATGAACAATCGGCGCGTGCGGCGGTCGCGGCCAGCTATGCGCGTGGCGAAAGCGATGAGTTTGTCGCGCCAACTGTCATCGGCGATTACAAAGGCGTGGCGCAGGGTGACGGGTTGTTGTTCATCAATTTTCGGGCGGATCGGGCACGGGAAATTTTATCGGCATTGCTGGACCCAAATTTTGATGGTTTTCCGGTTCCCGGACGGCCGCAATTTGCGGCGGCTTGTGGGATGGTAGAATATTCAACCCACCTGAATGAACTGCTGGATGTGATGTTCCCGGCCCGGGAAATTGCCAACACCCTGGGGCAATGGGTGGCGGCGCATGGCAAAACGCAGTTGCGACTGGCGGAAACCGAGAAATATCCGCATGTGACGTTTTTCATGAACGGCGGGATCGAGCCGCCTTATCCGGGTGAGGATCGACAGCTTTCGCCCAGTCCAAAAGTCAGGACCTATGACCTGCAACCTGAAATGTCCGCAGCCGAGGTGACGGCGAATTTGGTCGCCGGTATCCGCTCGCAGAAATACGACCTGATCATCGTCAACTATGCCAACCCCGACATGGTGGGGCATACCGGCAATTTGGCGGCGGCGATTAAAGCATGCGAGGCGGTGGACAACGGCGTCGGTCAGGCTTTGGCGGCCTTGAAAGACGTTGGCGGCGCGATGATTTTGACAGCGGATCATGGCAATTGCGAAGTGATGATCGACCCGATCACCGGCGAGCCGCACACAGCGCATACGCTGAACCCGGTTCCGGTTATTTTGATTGGCGGGCCAAAAGGCGCGAGTTTGCGTGACGGTGGTCGCTTGGCCGATCTGGCGCCAAGCCTGTTGCAACTGATGGGTCTGCCACAACCGGTTGAAATGACTGGGCAAAGTTTGGTTGTTGCCGGTTGAAAGTTTTTGTCGCCATTCTTGCCGTATTGGCCGCGACCTACAGCGTGCGAGCGGAGACCGATTTATCCGCGCCGCTGAGTGCCGCAATTGCGGACATTGAAACTGCGAGCGAGCAGTTTGCGGCGGCATCGGGTTCCGACGATTTGGTTTTGACCTTGGGCGGCGTGATCACGGCTTATGAAAACGGACTGCGGCTGTTGCGCGATGACCTTCGGGTCTTGTCATTGCGACAACAGGAATTGGCCGCTGAATATGACCGTGACAGCGGCGATTTCAGCCGAATACTTGGCACGCTTTATGCGATGGAGTCTCAGCCTGCGCCGCTGTTGTTCTTGCATCCCAATGGTCCACTGGCGGCGGCGCAAACCGCACAGTTGTTGGGCGTGGCGGCACCGGCGTTGCAGGGCAAGGCGAGGGTTTTGAAAGATCAGATCGTTGCGATTGACAAATTGCGTTCGTTGCGGGGGATTGCGACCGATAATTTGCGGCAAGGATTGGCCGGTTTGGTCAATGCACGCGCCGCCCTGGACGACGCAATCGCCAAGGGCGATGCGGTGCCCGCTTTGTTTGTCGAAGACCGCATGCAGGTGCAGATATTATCGGCAACGGCGGAAAGTTTGACGGCTTTCGCCAGCGAGCTTGCCAAATTGCCGCTGCCCAATTTTGCGACCGAGCCAATTTTGCTAGCAGAAACGAAGTTTCCGTTACCGGTGGCGGGCTTGATCAAGACCGCGTTCAACCAGCCCGATGCATCGGGCTTGCGCCGTCCGGGGATTGTTGCCGAAGCGGCCCCGATGTCTTTGGTGACAACGCCGTTTGATGCGACGATACGTTTTGCCGGGCCGTTTCTGGACTTTGGCAATGTCGTCATTCTGGAGCCGCAGGCGGGAACTTTGCTGATCCTCGCCGGGATCGAACGGCTGTTCCGCGCTGAAGGTGACGTGCTAAGCAAAGGCGACCCGATTGGCCAACTTGGCGGCAGTGATACGACAGATGAAGAATTTTTGATCGCAGCGTCAGCGGAAACTGGGGTGCAGGTCGCCCAAACACTCTATATAGAACTTCGCAAAGACGGGGAGTCGGTCGATCCGACGCCTTGGTTCCAACAGGATTAGGCGGGATCGGCAGATGAAAAACTATTACGTTGCAGGGTTTATTGGTGCCTTGGTTGGTCTGGGCGTCACATTGCAATTCGCCCAGCCCATCGTGGCGCAAGAGGCGGAAGAAGCGGCGACGACATACGAGCAGCTCGATTTGTTTGGCGATATTTTTGAGCGCATCCGCTCGGGTTATGTGGAAAAGGTCGACGAAAAGAAACTGATCGAAGCGGCGATTAACGGCATGCTTAGTTCGCTCGACCCGCATTCATCCTATATGCCGCCCGAGGCCTTTGCCGATATGCGATCAGAAACTCGTGGCGAGTTTGGCGGCTTGGGCATTGAGGTTACGCAAGAAGATGGTTTTGTCAAAGTCGTCTCGCCGATCGACGACACGCCCGCCTCGCGCGCTGGCATTCTTTCGGGCGATTTCATAACACATGTGAATGGCGAGCAGGTTTTGGGCCTTACGCTGGATCAGGCAGTAGAGATGATGAAAGGGCCGGTTGGTTCGGAAGTTGTCATCACCATCGTGCGCGAGGGCACCGACCAGCCGTTCGACGTGACATTGACCCGCGATACGATTGAGGTCAGCCCTGTAAGGTCCCGGCTGGAAGGGCAATCTGTGGTTGTGCGGATTTCGTCATTCACCGAGCAGACATTCAAAAACCTTGAAGCTGACATCAAGGAAAAAGTTGCAGAAGCCGGCGGTATCGAAAAAGTCGAAGGCTTTGTCTTGGACCTGCGCAACAATCCCGGCGGACTGTTGACGCAAGCGGTGGATGTTTCAGATGCTTTCTTGAACGAAGGCGAGATTGTTTCAACCCGCGGGCGCAATTCTGAAGACAGCGAGCGTTACAACGCTACCGACGGCGACCTTGCCTCGGGCAAACCTTTGGTGGTTCTGGTCAATTCCGGCTCGGCTTCGGCATCGGAAATTGTCGCGGGCGCTTTGCAAGATCATCGCCGCGCCGTCGTTGTTGGCACCGGCAGTTTTGGCAAAGGGTCGGTGCAAACGATCATGCCGATGCAGGGCGACGGTGCATTGCGACTGACGACGGCACGCTATTATACGCCATCGGGTCGCTCGATCCAAACCTTGGGCGTGGCACCTGATATCATCGTCGAATATCGCCCGCCGGTTGCGGAAGTTGATCCAGTTGATGGTTCGGTGCCCAGTTCACAATCGGACTTTTTCGTGGATTCCGAAAGCGATTTACGCGGCTCGCTCAACAACGATTCCTTGACCGAGGACGAGTTGAAACTTTTGGAAGAGGAACGCGCGGCGCAAGAAGCGACGGCAAAATTGCATTCGGAAGACAACCAGTTGGCCTATGCGTTGGATTTTATTCACGGAATGGCTGTCTTGAGTGCTGCGCCGTAAGTTGCAGTCGCTGGTAAAGCAGGTCGTTCTGTTGGAAAAGTCCGAGATTGAAAAACTGCCCTATCGGCCTTGCGTCGGCGTCATGCTGGTGAATGCCGAGGGGCATGTCTTTGTCGGTCAACGGCTGGATAGTCCCGGTCCCGCTTGGCAGATGCCGCAAGGTGGCATCGAACTTGGCGAATTGCCGCTAGCAGCGGCGGTTCGAGAACTTGGCGAAGAAACCGGGATCGACGCCGCCAATGTTTCTATCTTGGCTGAATCCGCGTTTTGGCATCGCTATGACCTGCCCGAAGTTTTGGTTGCAAAAATGTGGAAAGGCCGATTTCGCGGGCAAGAACAGAAATGGTATTTGATGCGGTTAAACGGCGATGACACGCTGATCGACATTGCCACCGAGACCCCCGAATTTCGCCGATGGACTTGGATGAATCCCAATGATCTTGTGGGCAATATCGTTCCGTTCAAACGCGAAGTTTACGCCAAAGTCTTGGCCGAATTTCTGCCAATTTTTGGCCGATCACAGGTCGGGTAGCTCGCTCGCCGGAACGAACGGGAAAAATTGCCCGGACGAGTGCAAGCCAAACCATTCTTGGTCGTCAACCAGCGCTTTGGTGCAATGTTCAATCATTCGATAAAAGCTTTTCCGGTCGATCAAAGCTTCCAGATTTCGCCGGATGAGAATGTAGGGCGACGGCTCGCCGGTTTTCGGATCACGCTCAAAGCGCAGCGGATTGGTTGGGCCCGCCGTGGCGATGTCGTCAACGTTGGTGACGAACGTCAAACGCTGATCCGGACCGGGATTTTCCACCTCAAAATCAACGGCTACAAACGGCACATCATCCACCCGGATGCCGACTTTTTCAACCGGCGTCACCAGCACGTAACCGGTTTCATCAAGCCTTAGGATCGAGGAAAACAACCGGACCAAAGGTTTTCGGCCAATCGGAGTGCCAAGATAGAACCAAGTGCCGTCGCGGCGAATTTGCATGTCAATATCGCCGCAAAAAGGCGGATTCCAAAGGTGGACGGGTGCGGGGCCTTTCAAACCCGCCGTTTTGGCCGCCAAAAGCAAGCTTTCGGTGCCGCCGGTCACGATTTTCTGAATATGATCGCCCATTGATCTATGCCATCGCGCTTGAACGTGGTCTATTCTGCACCAAATCCGCGCCCGACGCGAGTGGCACCTAGTTTGTGAAGGCTTAAATATGGACACCGATCCGAATGAATTGGTCATGGCGATAGAAGAGGTTGGGCAGAAACTGATCGCCGCCAAAGCGATGATCGCCAAGCGCATCATTGGCCAAGATAAAGTTGTGGATTTGACCCTGATTACCCTGCTGTGCGGAGGGCATGGCTTGTTGGTTGGGGTTCCCGGGTTGGCCAAGACGCGCTTGGTCGAGTCCTTGGGAATCGTCATGGGGTTGCAGTCAAAACGCATTCAATTCACCCCGGATTTGATGCCATCTGACATTCTGGGGGCCGAAGTTCTGGAAACGGCCAGCGATGGTGGGCGGGCTTTTCGCTTCATCGCCGGTCCGGTGTTTTGCCAGTTGCTGCTGGCCGACGAGATAAACCGCGCCAGCCCGCGCACCCAATCCGCCCTGTTGCAGGCCATGCAGGAAAGGCAAGTCACGATTGCCGGCCAGCAACTTGATTTGGACGAGCCGTTTCACGTTTTTGCCACGCAAAACCCAATCGAGCACGAGGGCACATATCCCCTGCCCGAAGCGCAGCTTGATCGGTTTTTGATGCAGATCGATGTCGGCTATCCCGACCGTATCGCCGAACGCGCCATTGTTTTGGCGACAACCGGGCCGGAAGATGCCGCAGTTGACGCGGTGTTTGACACGAAAACGTTGCTGGAAGCGCAAGCGATGCTGCGACGGCTTCCAGTCGGCGACGCGGTTTTGGAAATGATATTGGATTTGGTGCGTACGGCGCGACCGGGCGCGGATGATATGCCCAGCGCGATAGCGCAAGCGATTAGTTGGGGACCGGGGCCGCGCGCTGCGCAGGCGATGTTAATGGCAACGCGGGCACGCGCGGTTCTGCAAGGTCGGCTGGTGCCCTCGATTGACGACGTATGCGCCTTGGCCATTCCAGTTTTGAAGCACCGCATGTCGCTTGGATTTGCCGCGCGGGCGCAGGGGCAGACGGTTGAAAGTGTCATTCAAGCTCTGGTTCGTCAGGTGACGGGAATCGAGGCGGCCGCGTGATAGATATTCGGCCCAACAGCGCAGATATGACCGTTGGAAGCCGCGCGATTTGGTTACGGCGCGATGCGGAAAAGATTGTCGGTGCACTGCCACCGCTTTTGGCGGATGCACAGCAACTTGCCTATGTTGTGGCGGCGGGTTTGCACGGGCGCAGGCAACCCGGTCGTGGCGACGATTTTTGGCAGTTCCGTCAGGCAATTCCCGGCGATCCGGCGACTTTGGTGGATTGGCGACGCTCGAGCAGGTCGGATTTGCTGTTCGTTCGAGAACGCGAGCGCGAGGCGGCGCAAACCGTGCAAATTTGGGCCGATGCCTCGCGGGCGATGGACTATCGCGGTCCCTCGGCGCAGCACAGCAAGGGTGAACGCGCCAAGCTTTTGGCGCTGGCATTGGCGATATTGTTGAAGAATGCCGGGGAGCGTGTCGCCTTGATGGGAACGCGCGCCAATCAACCCAAGAGCAGCGAAAATCATCTGGAACTAATGGCGCTGGAAATGAGCCAAACTGACCGGCAGGCAGCAGATTTCGGCGTGCCGCCAAGCGACCTGATGGTGAAAAACAGCAAGGCGGTGCTGCTATCGGATTTTCTGGGTCCGACGGAAAATCTGTTGCCGATTTTGAACCAAGCCGCCGACCAAGGCATCAGCGGTTGTTTGGTGCAGATCCTTGATGAGGTCGAGGAAACCTTTCCGTTTGACGGTCGGGTTCGGTTTGAAAGCATGGCGGGTACGTTGAATTTTGAAACGCAGAAGGCGGCGGCTTTGCGCAAAGAATATATCGATAGGCTGGCTGAACGGCGATTGTTTCTGGAAACGATAACCCGCCGCGCCGGTTGGCGGTGCTTGTTCCATCGCAGCAATGAAAGCCCGCGCAAGGCGCTGCTTTGGCTGTATATGGCGATTGGGGAAGTGGCTTGAGATGTTGACCTTGGGGCCAATTGGGTTTGTCGCGCCTTGGTTGTTATTGGCGCTGCTTGGTTTGCCGATTTTGTGGTGGCTGCTCAGGGCGATTCCGCCGAGGCCGGTGAAGGTTATCTTTGCCGCCGTCGGCTTGTTGCTGGGGTTGAAAGACCGCGAGAAAGTGTCGGAAAACACGCCGCTATGGTTGTTGTTGTTACGCGTTGCCGCCATTGCCACCGCGATATTGGCCTTTGCCGGCCCGGTGTTCAATCCGACAGTACGGATCAGCGGCGAAGGGCCGTTGTTGGTTTTGGTCGATGCCAGTTGGGCGATGGCGGACGATTGGGACAATACCAAAGCCAACATCAGGGAAATTCTGCAACAGGCGCAACGCGATAGCCGTCCGGTGGCCTTGGTTTCGCTGACAGAACCGTTGCTCGACCAAAGCGCTTTGCCGCTGCAAGACCCGGCGAAATTGATAGAAGGCCTTCCGGCACTGGTGCCGCAGCCTTGGGCGCCGGATCGACAGGCGGCGATTGATTGGCTGGCACAGATTGACGATGCGAGTTTTGAAACCAGTTGGTTCGCGGATGGGTTGAAAACGGCGGATGACAGCGCGCTTTTTACCGCCCTGACTGCGAGGGGTCCGGTGACATTATTTGCATCCAAGGCGAGCGTTTATGGGCTATCGGGTGCCGAAATCAAAGACAATACTCTGACGGTTCAGGTTTTACGCAGTCAATTGGGCAGCGACTTGCCGCTAACGATCAACGCTATTGGTGCTGATCTTTCCGGCATCGAAAGATTGTTGGGGCAAACCGAGGTTAGCTTTGCCAGCGACGAGTATCAAAGCGAAGCGCAACTGGAAATGCCGGTCGAACTGCGCAATCGGGTCAGTCGTTTGGACATTCAGAGAATATCGTCTGTCGGGGCGGTCGTTTTGCTGGATGACGCGACCAAACGGCGAAAGGTCGGACTTTTGGCAGGAGCTGCAGACCAAGAAGAGCAACAATTCAACGCGCCGCTGTTTTATTTGCGCAAGGCACTGGCCCCGACCACCGAACTGATCGAGGCATCGCTGCAAGACATGCTGCTGGCAGCGCCGGATGTTTTGATCTTGGCGGATATTGGCACATTGACCGAAACCGAACGCAACGGGCTGACGGACTGGGTCAAGCAAGGTGGACTTTTGCTGCGATTTGCGGGCCCGCGTCTGGCGCAAAGCGGTGCTGGCCAATTGGAAGATGACCCGTTGTTGCCGGTTCGCTTGCGGGCGGGTGGCCGCAATGCAACCGGCGCAATGACTTGGGGCGACCCGAAAAAACTGCGTGCGTTTACGGAATCCAGCCCGTTTGATGGTTTGGTTGTGCCTTCAGAAATCTTGGTGTCCCAGCAGGTCATCGCCCAACCCGACGCCGAACTTCCGGCCAAGGTTTTGGCCAGCCTTGAAGACGGCACGCCCTTGGTAACAGCCAGATCGCTGGAGGAAGGCCGTGTTGTGCTGTTTCATGTAACCGCCAATGCCGAATGGTCCAACTTGCCGCTTTCCGGTCTGTTTGTGCAGATGTTGCAGCGACTTGCGGTTTCGGCAAGATCGGGTTTTGCCGGGGCCAGCGACCTTGATGGCCAGACTTGGGTGCCGACCAAAGTGTTGAATGGGTTTGGCCAAGTTGTGGCAACCGATGTCATGGCTGGCGTGCCCGGCGAACGATTGTCGCAGGGCGAGGTCGGACGCGACGCGCCACCGGGTATCTATTTTGCAGGCGAAAGAAGCGTTGCGATAAACTTGCTGCGACCCGACAGCGTTTTGGCGGCGATGGCACCGCCACCATCGGGAGTCTTCATCGGCGATAGCAGCGGTACTGCGGAAAAAGACCTGAAACCTTGGCTGTTATTGGCAGCGCTGGTTGGTTTGATGGCCGATATTCTGGCGACACTTTGGTTGGCCGGGACTTTGCAAAGAAAACTTGCCGGGCAAGTTGCGATATTGGCCTTGATGGGGTTGCTGAAACCGATGGCCTCGGTCGCATGGGCAGATGACACAGCGGCAATTCTGGCGGCAAATGAAACGGTCTTGGCCTATGTCAAAACCGGCGATGCCGCAATTGACGAGGTGAGTTATGCCGGACTTTCGGGGTTGACGCGGATATTGGTGGAACGCACGGCAATTGAGCCGGTCGAACCCGTGGCAATCGACCTTGAGCAGGACGAACTGGCGTTTTATCCGTTTCTGTATTGGCCAATCAGTGAATTGCAACAACAACCGTCAGCAGCCGCCAGTGCGAAACTCAACGAATATCTGCGCACCGGCGGCTTGATCTTTTTTGATACCCGCGACGCAAATCTTGCCACCGGTCTTGGCACTTCGCCCAATGGGCGGGTATTGCAAAAACTGGTGGCAAACCTTGATATTCCGCCTTTGGAACCGATTCCTGCCGACCATGTGTTGACCCGCACGTTTTATTTGTTGCAGGAATATCCCGGTCGTTGGAGCGGGGCTGGCGTTTGGGTTGAGGCTGCGGCTAATGCCAAACAATCCGAGGGGATGCCGTTTCGCAACCTGAACGATGGCGTGTCACCGGTTATAGTTGGTGGCAATGACTGGGCCGCGGCTTGGGCACTGTCAGAATCCGGACAGCCGATGTTTTCGGTTGGGCGTGGTGTGGGAGGTGAGCGCCAGCGCGAGATTGCTTGGCGTTTTGGCGTCAACATCATCATGTATGTGATGACCGGAAATTATAAATCCGATCAGGTTCATGTGCCTGCTTTGCTGGAACGGCTGGGCCAATGAACATCGGGACCATCACCTTTTTGCCGATTGTTCCACAGATTGTATTACTGGTGGCGGCGGGCCTCATTTTGGTCATGGTCGCTTTGGCTTTCTGGCGCGGCTTGTCTGGCTGGCCCTTACGGTGCGCCGCCGGCCTGGCGCTGTTGGCGGCGCTGGCAAACCCGGTGTGGAAACACGAACAGCGTGATCCATTGTCTGATGTTGCAATCATTGTCGTCGATGAAACGTCGAGCCAGACGATTGCGCCAAGGACAAGCCAGTCAGAGGCGGCGCTTGAACAACTGACCCAGCAAATGTCTGTGTTGAACCTTGGTCGTGTTGACGTGGCACCATTCGAAACGCGAATTGTGCGGGTTGGCGATGGCATTGGACCTGACGCTGATCGAGGCTCGCGCGTTTTATCGGCGTTGCAACAGGCCGCCAGCGAAATTGCCCCCGATCGTTTGGCCGGGGCAATTGTGATTTCCGATGGCCAAATCAGCGATGCCGAAGCAGTGGCCGACTTTCCGGCCCCCGTGCATCATCTTTTGACCGGTTTGCCTGACGAGTGGGATCGCCGGACTGTGTTGGAAACGGCCCCCGCATTCGCCATAGTCGGCGAGCCGGTGGTGGTGAAATTCCGCGTCGAATCCCAAGGGGCGGATGTGATCGAGCCGAATGCCAAAGTTCCGGTATTCGTCTCGGTCGATGGTGCCGAGCCGATGTCGCTTGATGTTCGTTTGGGCGAAAGCGTCAGCATGCCTTTGGAACTTGCCCATGCCGGTGCAAACGTCATTCAGTTGTTGTTGGCGGATACGCCGGGCGAATTGACCGCCGAAAACAATCAGGCCGTAATCGCAGTCAATGGCGTCAGAGACCGGCTGCGCGTCTTGCTGGTTTCGGGCGAACCCTATGCGGGTGAAAGAACTTGGCGCAATTTGCTGAAAGCAGACTCGGCGGTTGACCTTGTTCATTTCACAATTCTACGTCCGCCGTCCAAGCAAGACGGGGTGCCGGTATTTGAACTTTCGCTGATTGCATTCCCAACCCGCGAATTATTCATGGACAAGATCAAGGATTTTGACCTGATCATATTCGACAAATATCGCAACCGCGATGTTCTGCCCAATCAGTATCTGGAAAACGTGGTGAAGTATGTGCGCGAAGGTGGTGCGTTGTTGGTGACGTCCGGGCCAGCATTTGCCGGGGTGGAAAGCCTGTATCGATCACCGCTGGGGGAAATCTTGCCTGCGGAGCCAACCGGGCAGGTTCTTGATGGCGGTTATGTGCCGCGCATATCCGAGCTTGGTCGTCGGCATCCGGTGACACAAAACCTGGAAGAATTCGCGCCGCGCCCGTCATTGGCTGATGGCACGCCGGGTTGGGGTCGATGGTTTCGCTTGATCGAGACAGATCCCTTGCGCGGGTTCACTGTCATGACAGGGCCGCAGGATCAGCCATTGCTGGTGTTGGATCGGGTTGGTGAAGGCCGCGTTGCCCAATTGGGGTCGGACCAAGCCTGGCTGTGGTCGCGTGGCTATGAAGGCGGCGGGCCGCAACTGGAATTGTTGCGACGGTTGGCGCATTGGTTAATGAAAGAACCGGAGTTGGAAGAGGAAACTCTGGCTGCGGAAGTTGCGGGAAGCGATGTGACGGTTTCGCGCCGGTCGATGGGCGATGGATCGGGCAACATTGATGTCACTTTTCCCGATGGGTCGCTGACAACACTGCCGTTGCAAGAGGTAACTCCGGGCTACTGGTCGGCGCGTTTTTCTGCGGTTTCGAATGGGCTTTATCGTGTCGCCCAAGGCGACAGAAATTCGGTCGTTGCCGTTGGTCCTGCCGTGCCAATCGAATTCGTCAATGCCATTGCGACGGATATCCTGCTGGCACCTTTGGTTAATGCTACGGGAGGGGGCACATTTCGCCTGAGCGACGGTATTCCGGGAATTCGCTTGGTGGGCGAGGGTCGGGTTTCTGCGGGGCGGAACTGGCTTGGTCTGGCGCAGCGCAATGCCTATGACGTAACGGGTATCAGTTTGCTGCCACTGGCCCCGGCTTGGTTGATGTTGGCATTGGTTGGGTTGTTTTCCATCGCCGCCTGGCGCGTTGAGGGGCGCTGAAGCATGCAAATGCCAGTTCCAAACCCGTCGGTCCTTGCCCGCAAAGACGCGATAGTTGCGAACATTCGCGCGGCTTTGACTTTTGGCAGTATCATTTCTGACGCCAAAGAAACCCGTGCTTACGAATGTGACGCTTATACGGCCTATTCCTGCGCGCCTTTGGCGGTTGCCTTGGCGACCAGCACGGCGGAAGTGGCGGCGGTTCTGAAGATTTGCCACGAAATGCACGTGCCGGTGGTGCCGCGCGGATCTGGAACCTCGTTGTCGGGTGGCGCCTTGCCAACCGCCGATTGCGTGGTGTTGGGCACATCGCGGATGAGCGAAATCCTTGAAATCGATACCGCGAACCGCTGCATTCGGGTGCAAGCTGGCCGCACCAATCTGTCGGTCTCCACCGCGATTGAACCGTTTGGTTTCTTTTATGCGCCCGATCCTTCCAGCCAATTGGCCTGCGCCATTGGCGGCAATGTGGCGATGAATTCCGGCGGGGCACATTGCCTGAAATACGGGGTAACGACCAACAACTTGTTGGCGGTAACGCTGGTTACCATGACGGGCGAGATCGTCGAGATTGGTGGTCTGAACGCGGAATCTGGCGGCTTGGATTTGTTGGGCATCATCTGTGGATCGGAAGGCCAGCTTGGCATCGTCACCGAAGCGACTTTGCGAATCTTGCCCAAACCAGAAGGCGCAAGGCCGATATTGTTGGGGTTTGCGACCAGCGAGGCCGCAGGCGAATGCGTCGCCGCCATCATCCGTTCCGGCGTTTTACCCGTTGCAATTGAATTCATGGACCGCATGGTTATCCGCGCCACCGACGAATTTTCCGGCGCGGGCTATCCCGATGTCGAGGCGATGCTGATTGTCGAAGTCGAAGGGTCAAATGAGGAAATCGACTTTCAGTTGGGCAAGATATTGGCCATCGCCAAAGCGCATCACCCCGAAACGATATTGCAAAGCCGCTCGCCCGAGGAATCGGCGAAAATCTGGCTGGGACGCAAGGCGGCCTTCGGGGCGATGGGAAGATTGGGCGACTATATTTGTCTAGACGGGGTGATACCGGTCAGTGAACTGGCCAGCGTTTTGCGGCAAATTCACGACTTGACCATCAAATATGATTTGAAAGTTGGCAACGTGTTCCACGCCGGCGACGGCAATCTTCATCCGTTGATATTGTTTGATGCCAATAAAGCTGGTGACTTGGAGCGGGCGGAGCAGTTGGGCGAAGAAATCCTGCGGCTGTGCGTGGCAGCCGGGGGTTGTTTGACCGGCGAGCACGGCGTTGGTGTGGAAAAGCGCGACCTCATGCATGTGCAGTTCAATGCACAGGATTTGGAGGCGCAAATGGCGGTGAAGGACGTGTTTGATCCGCTTTGGTTGCTCAACCCGACCAAGGTCTTTCCGCTTGATGCCAGCCAGACCCGGCGGAGCGTGGCTTGATTTTTCAGCCAAAGTCGGAGGGCGACGTCAGCGAAATGCTGGCAAAAAATCGCGAGAAACTGCGCGTTATCGGTGGGGCAAGCAAAGTCCAAACATGGCGGGCCGAGCCAACACACACACTGCAATTGAACGCTCTGTCCGGCGTGACACTTTATGAACCGGGCGCTTTGACGTTGGTCGCAAAGGCTGGAACTAAAATCTCCGAAATTACCGAGTTATTGGCAGGTGAAGGCCAATATTTGCCCTTTGAACCCCCGAACTTCGCGGGGTTGTTGGGGTCTTCGGGCAGCCCAACAATCGGCGGCACTGCATCTGCCAATGCGTCCGGCCCAAGGCGCGTCCAGTCGGGCGCATGCCGGGATTCGATGATCGGCATTCGGTTTGTCGATGGCATTGGAACAGTCGTCAAAAACGGTGGTCGGGTGATGAAAAACGTGACCGGGCTTGATCTGGTCAAACTGTTGGCGGGTAGTTTTGGAACTTTGGGCGTGTTGACCGAAGTCGCCTTCAAAGTGCTGCCAAGGCCGGAAACCTCGGCAAATTTGATTTTGCATGGATGTAGCGATGACCGGGCAATTCAAGTAATGGCCAAGGCTCTGGGTTCGCCCTTTGGGGTAAGCGGGGCGGCGCACTTGCCGTCGCGCCAGCAAACGGTGTTGCGCGTCGAAGGGTTTGCGGAATCCGTTACCAGCCGAATTGTAAAATTGCAGGCTGTTCTTGGGCCGACTATTGACTGCGAAATTGACGACGATCCCAATAGAGTCGCCCGCCTTTGGCGCGACATCGCTGACGTGGCACTGTTTGTGGATATACCGGGGTCAGTGTGGCGTGTTTCGCTCAAACCCAGCGCTGCTCCGGTGTTTGTGCAATCCATGCGGCAATCTGCGATAGAGCTTGATGTCGTGTATGATTGGGGCGGTGGTTTGGTTTGGATGAACGTCGGCGCAGCTAACAACGCCGCAACGCACAGCGTTAAAATGGCGCTGGCCAAGGCCGGTGGCGGCAATGCAACGCTGGTTCGCGCAAGCTCGGATATACGTGCATCGACCCAACCCGTTTTTCAGCCTGTCGACGGCGTTGTGGCAAATATCGAAGCTGGTCTAAGGCTCAAGTTTGACCCGCATGGAGTCTTTATCAGCGACCGCCAGTGCTTTAGCAGCCAAAGTAACGGCTGAGGGTCGAATGAAAACAAATTTCACGCCCGAACAACTGACGCGACCACAGATAAAGCTGGTGAATCCAATTTTGCGGTCGTGCGTGCATTGCGGGTTTTGCACCGCGACCTGCCCGACCTATCAAGTGTTGGGCGACGAGCTCGATTCGCCGCGCGGTCGGATTTATCTGATCAAAGACATGCTGGAAAATGATCGTCCGGCAGATGAAAAGACCGTCACCCATATCGATCGGTGCCTGTCGTGCCTTGCCTGCGTGACCACCTGCCCTTCGGGGGTCGACTACATGCATCTGATCGACACCGCCCGCGAGCATATCGAAAATACCTATCGCCGACCATTTTTCGACCGGATCTTGCGGACTATTTTAGCCAAAATCTTGCCCTATCCGCAGCGGTTTCGATTGGCCTTGGGCGCAGCGCGATTGTTCAAACCGTTGTCACCCATCTTGCCGCGAAAACTTCGGCCCTTCGTCGATTTTGCTCCAAAGGCCCTGCCGTCGCTTCAAGTTACCAACGTTGCGTTGCTTGATGGTAGCCGTCCTAGAAAGCGCGTCGCCATTCTGCGCGGCTGTGTGCAAAGCGTGCTTGACCCCGGAATTTCCGCTGCCGCTGTTCGGTTACTGACGCGGCATGGCTGCGAGGTTGTCGAGGTCAACGGCATCGGCTGTTGCGGTGCATTGACCCACCACATGGGGAAGACGGGCGAAAGCCACAAAGCCGCGTTGGCAAATATTGAAGCCTGGAGCGCGGAAATTGCCGACAAAGGGCTGGATGCCATCATCATTACGACCTCGGGTTGCGGCACGACCGTCAAGGACTACGGGCATATTTTCCGCGACCATACGTCTGCACAATCGGCAAAAGTAATTTCAAGTCTGGCGAAAGATATTTCAGAATTTGCCGTTGAACTTGGTATCCAACCCGTTGCGATGCCCAAATTGCGCGTCGCTTATCATGCTGCGTGTTCGCTGCAGCACGGCCAACAAATCCGCCAAGCGCCAAAAGACCTGTTGAAACAGGTCGGCTTCACCGTGGTTGAGCCGCTGGATTCGCATCTGTGCTGCGGTTCGGCGGGAACATACAATCTGTTGCAGCCAGAAATTTCGGGTGAACTGCGCAATCGCAAAGTGAGCAGCCTTGAGGCGCTTGCGCCGCAAGTCATTGCCGCTGGTAACTTGGGCTGCATAGTGCAAATCGCCAGCGGCACAGGCATTCCAATCGTGCATACAGTGGAACTGCTCGATTGGGCCACGGGTGGTCCGGTGCCGCCAAAACTGGCCCATCTTGCCTTAGAAGCGCCCGAATGACCCAGCACTGCTGATCGCCATGAAATATATCCTCTGTCTTGTATTGTGCCTGATCTGCCCAGCCGTTGCTCTGGCGCAAGAATCGCCCTTGCGATTGCTCGACCGTGCCGACGAGGCGCGGCTATGGTCGGCAGTTGGTCGCGTCAATATTGGCCGGGGCAGTTTTTGCACCGGGGCCTTGATCGAGCCGCAATTGGTTTTGACCGCCGCGCATTGTTTCTTTGACCGCAATTCCGGCGAGCGGGTGGCGACGTCAACTGTGCGCTTTGTCGCCGGGTGGAGCGGTGGAGTCGCCCAAGCCGTGCGTTCGGCGCGGCGCGTTTTGGTTGACCCGGCCTATCAATTTTCCAGCGATAATACTTCGGCACGTATCTCGCATGACTTGGCCTTGATCGAATTGGACCAGCCGATTACCAGCAATATCCACCCGTTTGATCGCTATTATTCGCCGCAAAACGGGGACACGGTTTCGGTGGTTTCCTATGCACAAGACCGTTCGGAAATACCCTCGATCCAGGATTCCTGTTCCATCATCAACAAAGACGCTGATGTTCTGGCTTTGACCTGTTCGGTCAATTTTGGCGCATCGGGTGCGCCAATTTTTTTCATGGCTGACGCACGGCCAAAGATTGCATCGGTGGTGTCGGCCATGGCCGACGTTGATGGCGAACGCATTGCTTTCGCTGTTGCCTTGGACGGAACTTTGGATGCCCTGATTGCCCAATTGAAGCAAACTAACCCGGCCTTTGTTTCGCGCAAGCCAGGTGTCTCGCTGGCCGAACAACTTGGCCGAACCGTCGCTTCCAGCCCGTTTACCAAAGTGATCGAGTGATCTTCCGGTCTTGAAACGGCATCCTGCAATACTAAATGAATGGCTGTCAGTCGCCGGTTTCCGGGGCTGGTAAACTTGATGGCCCGTCCATGATGGAGGGCCGCATTCATGTGTCGCTTCTTATGGAGGATCCAATGCGCACGTTTGATTTTACACCCCTATACCGTTCTACCGTTGGTTTTGACCGGCTTGCCTCGCTGCTGGACAGCGTGCTCAGCGCCGATGTCAGCACCACGACCTATCCGCCTTACAACATCGAAAAAACAGGTGAAGACGCCTATCGCATTACCATTGCGGTGGCCGGGTTTACCGAGGCCGAACTGGCGATTGAAGGCCGCGACGGCGTGTTGGTCGTGACCGGCAAGAAGGCCGTTGAGGACAAGGTTTCCTATCTGCATCGCGGCATTGCCGGTCGGGCGTTTGAGAAACATTTCCAACTGGCCGATCATGTGCGAGCTGTAGGGGCCGTGGTTGAAAACGGCCTGTTGCACGTCGATCTGGTACGTGAAGTGCCCGAAGCGCTGAAACCGCGCAAGATCGAGATTTCGAGTGCGAAACTGATCGAGAAAAAAGCGGCTTAATCGTCGACAAGAATTGGGCGGCCCGCAGCAAACGCGGGCCGCTTTTTGTTTATTGCGCAGCCTTTGCCAAACCGATCAGCCGGATGAATTCGGCACGATAGCCGAATGTATCCTCGCCGCGCGCCGATTGGGCTAGAGTTTGCGCGTCGTCGTGCGACCAATCTCCCATTGCTTGATTGTCGCGCAAAAGTTCACCAAAGCCTGCCACGGCGGCGGCAAAGGCGGTTTCCTGCGGCGCGATGTCGACCCGATCCGGCGTAATCGGGGTTTCGATCAATTGGCTGGTGGTGGCGCCGGGCAGTTTGTAGCGCAGTTTCAAAAACCCGAGTTCACTGGTGAAATTGGTTTCGGGGGCTGCTGCCGCTGATTCGTAACGCAGATCATCCGTCATCACGGCGCTTGAGCCGACAAGGGTGATTTCATACAGCGCGGTCACGGTATGGCCGGAGCCAATTTCACCGGCATCGACACGGTCGTTGTTGAAATCCTCGCGGTTCAGCGCGCGGGTTTCATAACCGATAAGACGGTATTCGGCGACGGTCGCCGGGTTCCATTCGACCTGGATTTTCACGTCATTGGCGATGGGCACCAAAGTTGCCGCCACATCTTCGACCAGCACCTTTTGCGCTTCGGCCAAAGTGTCGATATAGGCTGCCTGGCCATTGCCGTTTTGTGCCAAGACTTGCATGGTTGCGTCGTCGTAATTGCCGCGACCAAAGCCGAGCACTGATAGGAAAACGCCGGTGTCGCGTTTCGCCGCGATGAAGTTTTTCAGTTCTTCCGGGTCGGCAATGCCAACGTTGAAATCACCGTCGGTAGCCAGAATGACGCGGGCACTGCCGTCACCGGCCATGTCTTCGGCAACGCCATAAGCCTGCTGCAACCCTTCCGCGCCAGCAGTGGAGCCACCGGCGGACAGGTTTTGCAGGCTGGCGAGAATCTTGCGCTGGTCGGAAACCTTTGTCGGTTCCAGCACCAGTCCGGCGCTGCCTGCATAGGTGACAATGGCGATACGGTCATCTGGTTGCAGATTGGCCAGCATCAGCCGGAAAGATTGCACCAGCAACGGCAGTTTGTTGGCGTCTTCCATCGAGCCGGAAGTGTCGATCAGGAACACCAGATTGGCCGGTGCTCGTTCCGACTCGTCGGCGGTGAAGCCTTGGATGGCAATGTGGACCAGCTTGGTGCCGGGATTCCACGGCGTGGCGCTGACCGAAACACTGGGTTGGAACGGCACTTCGGTGTCGGCCGGTTTAGGGTAGGTGTAATCGAAATAATTGACCAATTCCTCGATGCGTACCGCATCGGCTTGTGGTCGATAGCCGTCAAGCAAGGCCGAGCGGACATAGGAATATGAGGCGGTATCCACATCGATGGCAAAGGTCGAAACCGGTTCTTGCGCGGTGATTTTCAGCGGGTTTACGGGTGCGCCGTCAAACACGTCACCCGAGGGTTGATCTTGCTGCAATCGGTACAGTTCGGCGTCGGATTCCTGCGCGACGATACTGGGCGATGGCATGCTTTCGGCCAATCCCGATGCCGCCAAACTGTCTACCGCCCTGCCAGTGACAAGGCCTTTTTCGGCTTCCCGGGCCAAGGTTTGGGCATTCTCACTGCGCAACCGACCTTCGACTGCCGCCACATCGGGTGATGCCATCGCCGCGTCTTGTGCCGGGGCAATTGGGGCTTGGACGACGACCGATTCCTCTACAGACTTGTCCTTCAGGAGCGCCGCTCCATCGGCGCGTTCATCGGCAACGACTACTGATTTGGGTGCGGCGATGTCGCCTTCAGAGGCCAGAGGGGCAACGTCGCCCAAGGGTGCTAAGCGCAATGGTCGGTTTTGTTGGGTGATGACGACGGCCAAAGCAATCGTGCACAAGCTGGTTGTCGCCAACAGGAACGGGCGTGAGGTGATACGTGTCCACATGGTTTTCAATCCTTGCTGCAACGGCGACGCAAAACGCGACGCCTTGGCAGAAGGACGCGACCGTTGATCGATTCCTTGGTTCACCCGATCAAAACTTTCAAGTCCGGCAAGCAATGCGCGAGTTTTGGCGGTTTCCTCTATTTCAGACGCATCCATTTTCAGGGCTGCCTGAAGTCTTTCAAGGTCGTCACTCATGCGAAGCGCGCCTCCTCGGCCGCCATCAATTTCAAGGCTTTGCGAACTTCGCTCATTCGCCAGCTAATGGTGCCCTCGGATAGGCCCAAAACTTGCCCGGCAAGCGCGTGCGACATTTCTTCGCCCAGAACCAGCGCCACAGTCTCGCGTAGCTCGTCGGATAATCGTGTTAAAGCCCGGTTCAACCAATCAAGTTCCGCCATCCGCTGCACATCGGTTTCGCGGTGCAACACCTGCACGTTGCCCCAATCGCTTGTAATGCGTTGTTGCGCTGCCTTGCGCCGAAGCTGGTCGCGCCCGGCGTTCAACACCACGCGATAAAGCCAAGTCGAAAACGCCGCGTCGCCGCGAAATCCCTTTAGCTTTGCCGGAAGCGCCGCGCAGACTTCTTGCGCCACGTCCTGCGCCTCGGCCCGATTGCCGATAACTCGATATGCAACGCGGTATATTCGGTCGTAATGCCGCGTCAGCAAACGTTCAAACGCCCGCCGGTCACCCTTTGCGGCCTCTATCGCCAAATTGGTGTCGTTGTCGTCCATGCACATCTCAAACTGTATGACGCGCAGGGTATGGCATTCCTTGGCACAATGGGAATTGATTTCATGTGAAATGTTGTATATATAATATTTCACATGAAAGGAATCGCAATGGTCGCCGCACTTTTGAAATCGCGCGAGATTGAACCGGATCAGGCGGCGATACTGACCAAGGCCGTGTTGCGTACGGCGCAGATATTGGGGCTAACCGGCGCGGAATTGGCGCAGGTGATTGGTGTGTCACCCGCCAGTGTTTCGCGCCTGCGCAATGGTTTGACGCTGCAACGCAACGACAAATCCTTTGAATTGGGCGCGATGTTGGTGCGGGTGTTTCGCTCACTCGACGCAATTTTAGGGGGCGATAGCGCAGCGCAACGCGTCTGGGTACGGGCGGAAAATTCGGGCGTGGGCGGAGTCCCAGCAGAGCGAATGAAGCGGATTGACGGATTGGTGCAGGTTCTTGGTTATCTGGACGCCCGACGCGCTCCGCTCTGAACTGCGTCCCGCCGCTGGCACAAGCTGGCGGTTGGTCGAAGCCCAGCACAAGGTTTCAACGCTGAAACTGGTCGATGGGCTGGCCGAACAGGCGGTGCTGGAAGCTATTTTGGAGCAGAGTAAACCAATGGTTCCCCCCGAATGTGCCGGGTTGGATTACCTGCTTTACGCGCCGTTTCGATACGGCAGCTACCCGTATGGCTCGCGTTTTCGCAGGCAAGGGCTGACACTTGGGGTGTTTTATGCCAGCGAATACATCGCAACTGCGGTTGCCGAAACTGCGTTTTATCGTCTGCTGTTTTTCGCGGAAAGCCCGGCCACGCCTTGGCCGGCAAACGCGCTGGAATTCACCGCAATAGAGGTGGGTTATCGGGCGGATTTGGCGTTGGCACTATCAACGCCAGCCCTCAACACAGATGCAAATGTTTGGCAACACTTGACAGAATATGACCCCTGCCAACGGCTTGCCGATACAGCACGCCAGGCAGGCGCGACGGTCATTCGGTATGTTTCCGTGCGCGACCCCGATCATCGTGCCAACATCGCTCTATTGACCTGCAAAGCGTTCACCAAAAGGGCCCCCATCGCCCGTCAACATTGGCAATTGCATTTTGGCGCGAAGGGTGTCGTCGCCTATGGCGATGGGCTGACAAAGCCATTGGCTTTCGACACATTCGTTTTTGCCGCCGATCCGCGAATTTCCGCCATCGCGTGGAACAGATAACCAGCTTGTGAGTTTAGATGAAATGACGTGGCGAATTGCTGTGCTATGCTCAAGGTGACAAAATTTTCAGGAGGCTCGGGATGCGACCGACACTTTTTCACTCAAGTCTGGTTTCAGCGTTGTTACTTGCGGTTCCCGCCGCTGCCGCTGATCTTGCTCTGATTATCGGTAACGAAAGCTACGACAATGCGGACAATATCGCGCGCGTTGAACGCAACGTCGACAACCTGGTCGCAGCATTCAAAAAACAGGGCTATCGCGTCATTTCCGGCAAGAACCTTGACCGCGTTGAAATGTATCAACTGCTGGCAGACTTTGACGGCTTTTTGTCGGATGCTGACAAAGTAGTGGTCTATTTCGCCGGCAACATCCTGAATGCCGGTTCGGAAACTTGGATTGCCCCCATTGATCTGGCACCCGACAATCAGGTCGAGGTGGAGTTCAACGCGCCGTCGCTTGGCCTGTTGTTTGACCTGTTGGCCCCCCATGCCGGTCGCGCTGCGGTGTTCTTGGGTTCGCCTGAAGTTGGATTTGAACCTACAGGCACGTTGGATTCTGGTATCGGTTCACTGGAGATTCCTCAAGGTCTGTTGGTGGTTTCGGGCGACACCGATGCGGTTTATTCGGTGCTATCTTCGGATTTTATCGCCAATTCCCTTACTGCCACCGAGGCAGTGAGAGGAACCGACGAGGATATCGTTGTGCAAGGGTTTATTTCACCCGATTTGATTTTCGCCAACGAGGCGGAAACGACAACCCCCCCGATCAACCAAACCGCCGCGATACTGGCCGAGCGCACGTTCTGGGCCTTGACCGAGACCGGCGATACTGTGCGCGATTATGAGGATTACCTGCGTCGCTACCCCAACGGCACCTTTGAAGAAGTTGCACGCGCCCGGATTTTGGCGCTGAGCAGGCCGCAGATTGATCCAATCGAGCAGGCGGAAATTGACCTTGGTCTAACCCAAGCCGAAAAGCGCAGAATTCAAGAGCAACTGACGGTGCTTGGCTATAACCCGCGCGGGGTGGACGGCGTGTTCGGCCTTGGCTCTCGGACAGCGATCAAGGCTTGGCAGCGCAATGAGAAACTGTCGCAAACCGGGTTTTTGACCCGTGAACAGGTTTCGCTGATGGCGCGTTTGGCCAAAATAAGGTCCGATGAAATTGCGGCCGAAGCCGAACGCCAACGCCGCGAACAAGCGGCAGCAGATGTCGCGTATTGGCGGGAAACCGGGGCGAGCGGTCGTGCCGCTGATTTGCGGGCCTATTTGGCGCGATACCCCGACGGCATTTACGCCGCAGATGCGAAAGCGGCGCTTGACCGCATCGAAAATGATGACCGGGACGAAGCAGAACGCGCCGAACAACAGGCTTGGGATAGCGCCCGATCCGACAATACGATTCGATCTTACGAACACTATCTAGACCTATATCCACGCGGGGTTTTCGTCGACAATGCGCTGGCACGTATCGCCGCATTGCGCGGCGAAGATAATACCGAAGACAATCGTGCGGAATGGGAAGCCATCGAGGCAAATTTGGGTCTGAACGCAGCCAGCCGCACATTGGTTGAACGTCGCCTTTCGGCGCTGGGGCATGAACCGGGTAATGTCGATGGCGTCTTTGATAGGAACACCCGCCGCGCTATTCGGCAGTTCCAGCAAAGCCAGCGTATCGAGGTGACGGGTTTCCTGAACGCCAATACGGTTCGGCAGTTGATCGTCGCATCGATTCGTTGACCGCAATCACCCAAACGAAAGGGCCGCACTAACCACGCGGCCCGTTCAAATCGTATAAACGTCAATCAGCCCTGACGCGCCTTGAAGCGTTTATGGGTTTTGTTGATGACATAGACGCGGCCTTTGCGGCGCACGACTTGGCAATCACGGTGCCGGTTCTTCAAGGAACGCAGCGAATTTCTGACCTTCATGGCCAACTCCTGTTATCTGGCCGGGGCGGACCCGGCCGAAAATCTTTTATCCCGCGAAGGGAATGGTGGGCGTAACTGGGATTGAACCAGTGACCCCTTCGATGTCAACGAAGTGCTCTCCCGCTGAGCTATACACCCGAAAAGCAACAAGCGCCGCCCGAAGGCAGCGCCCGCGTTCGGTGTCTATAAAAGGAGTCCCTCGCCTGTTCAAGGGCTTTTGATTCTTAACGATTTCGCGCTATGATGTAGCGGTAGTAGATGGGGTTACGATGTCTTTTGTGCCATTCCGCCTTCACAGCGCCAGACGCGAAACGTCTTGCGCGATTTTCAGTTCACCGCATTCCGGTTCGGACTATCCGGAAGATTTTCTCGCCAGAATTGAGCTTGACCCGCACGAAATCCGCAGTTCGGAAGATGCATTTGTCGATGAACTGTTTGTATCGGCAAACGATTTTGGCGCGCCATTGCTGGCAGCCACCTATCCCCGCGCCTTTGTTGACCTCAACCGGGCGCATGATGAAATGGATCCGGCGATTATCCACGGCGCGGTAAAACGCGGAATGAATCCGCGTATCGCCGCGGGTCTTGGGGTTATTCCGCGCGTGGTTTCCGAAGGACGCGCGATCATGCGCGGCAAAATATCGCTGGCCGACGCAGAACGGCGGTTGATTCTGGCCTATGAGCCGTATCATCGGATGCTCAATCAACTTATTCGCCGCCAATTGGAATTGTTCGGAATGGCAGTGCTGTTTGATTGCCATTCCATGCCGCATGAGGCTTTGGCCTCTGCCCCCAAAGTGCGGGGAAAACGGCCCGATGTCATTCTGGGTGATCGTTTTGGTGCCGCTTGCGACTATCAGATCATGGAGCAAACGGCGGATGCTTTCAGCGAGCAAGGTTTTGTTGTTGCCAGAAATGCGCCGTTTGCTGGTGGCCATATCACGCAGTTTTACGGTCGCCCAAGCCGCAATGTGCATGCGATTCAGATCGAAATAGATCGTTCCATCTATATGAACGAACAGTCGGTGACGCCGTCTTTGGCCTTTGGTCACGTCAAAACGCGGCTTGGCAAAGTCATTGCCACTCTATGCGACCCAACTCGACATCGCCTGCCAATGGCTGCCGAATAGGCAAAAAAAAAGGCCGTGTAGAACACGGCCCAAGTCTAGGGAGGAAACGCCCAATGAGGGCGCGCGATGCAACGCATCACGAGATACATATTGTGTTGCAACGCAGCATTGTCAAATGTGCGATTGCAAAAAGTGTGAGTTTTTTTACCTTTTGTTGCATTTTCGCACAGTGCTGCCGCTAACGTAACGCACGACCTTTGAGAATGGCATCGGGGCCGAAACGCTTGCGAATGGCGTCAGTGGCGTGTTCGGTCGCGGCGCGTTTCTTTGCATTCGGGTCAAGCAAATCACCTAAGGCTTTAATTTCATTGGCTTTGGTTATGGTGCTAAGGCCGACGCCAATCAGGCGAAACGGCGCGTGGCCCAATTCTTTTTGCAGCATAGGCAGTGCATTTTGAAAAATTGTATCGGCCATTTGTGTTGCATCCGGCAAAGTCAGCCGTCGAGAAATCAGGGTGAAATCGCCACGTTTGAGTTTCAATGTCACAACCGACCCTGCCAAATCCTTGGCTTTTGCCCGGTCAGACACTTGTTCGGCAAGCCGCCACAGGTGCCCTTCCAGAATATCGCGGTCACTGGTGTTTTCAAAAAACGTGGTCTCATGCGAAATTGATTTTAGTTTTGCATCCCGCTGGATCGACCGTTGATCCTGCCCCCGCGCCAGATGCCAAAGCCGGTCGCCGATGCTGCCAAACTGGCTGGCCAATGCCTTGCGATCCCGGCGTTTCAATTCGGCAATCGTCCGAATGCCGGCGCGTTGAAGTGAGTCCTGCATCGCAGGTCCAACGCCCCAAATGATGCCGACGTTTTGCTTTTCCAGAAACGCCTCGGTTTCGGCTTTGCCAATCACCGAAAAACCGCGCGGTTTGTCCAAGTCACTGGCAATTTTGGCCAGAAATTTGTTGTGCGAAAGCCCGATAGAGACGGAAACGCCGATCTCGCTTTCAATCTGGCGGGCCAGTCTGGCCAAAAGCACGGCTGGAATGGCACCGTGCAAACGCTCCGTTCCTGTCAGATCGATAAAGGCTTCGTCCAGCGACAGTGGCTCTATTGCCGGGGTCAAACGTTCCATCAAAGCGCGAATTTCTTTGGAAACGCCGACATAAAGCTCCATCCGACCCTTGACCACTTCGGCCTCTGGGCAAAGTTTCAGCGCCTGAAACATCGGCATTGCCGAACGCACCCCTTTGATTCGCGCCAAGTAACAACAGGTCGAGACAACCCCGCGTTTGCCACCGCCGACTATGACCGGTTTGTCGCGCAAGCCGGGATTGTCACGTTTCTCGACCGAGGCATAAAACGCATCGCAATCAAGATGCGCGATTGATAGGGCTGGAAGTTCGGCGTGGCTTATCGTTCGGGGGGATCGGCAGGCTGGACAGCGGCCCGAACCATCGAATGGAAGGCAGCAATCGCGGCACAGCGATGAGTTCCGGTCCGACATCACTACCCCCATCCAGCCGCGCGCATTTCTTCCAGCCGCGAGGCGGTGCGCTGAAATTCAAACGCACCCTTGCCAGCGGGATATAACGCCGCAGGTTCGGCTTCGGCAGAGGCGATCAGGCGGACCCGCGCTTCGTAAAGCGTATCAATCAGCGTCACAAACCGTTTGGCTTCGTTCATCGCCACGCCATCCAGCACCGGTATCTGGTCCAGAACCAAAACCCGCAACGCCCCGGCAATCGCCAGATAGTCTGCTGGCCCCAAAGGCGTTTCGCACAGGTCCTCGAAACTTGCCCGGCCAATCCCGTTCAAGAACTGCGGGATCACCACTTTACGGCTATTGACCGTCAGTTCCAAAGGCCTACCGCGCCCGCCCGCCAAATGCGACCAAGCGGCGTTCATTGCCGCATCGGCTTGCGCCCCCAAGGGCTGGTGCCAGACCTTGACCTCGGCCAAACGCCCTTGCCGATGGTCGGTCGGACTTTCCAGTTCGTGAAGTTCCAGACGGTCTTTGATCAGGGCGATGAACGGCAGGAGCAAGTGGCGGTTCAGGCCATCTTTGTATAACTCATCTGGATGGCGGTTCGAAGTGCAAACAATCACCACGCCGCGCGCGAACAGTTTTTCAAACAACCGCCCCACCAGCATGGCGTCGGTGATGTCGGTGATTTGCATTTCGTCGAAACACAGCAAAGTCGCCGCATCGGCAATGGCATCGGCGACTGGTTGGATCGGGTCATCGATATTGGCCTTGCGGGCGTTGTTGATGCCGCGATGCACCTCTTGCATGAAGGAATGGAAATGCACCCGACGCTTTTTGACCACCGATGTGGTTTCAAAAAACATGTCCATCAGCATGGATTTGCCACGCCCGACACCGCCATACAGGTAAAGCCCGGGGATGAAGGCGTCGGTCAGTTTTTCGCGACCCCAACCGAACATGCCAAGTCCGACTTTCTTTGGTTTGGCCGGGTCATAATCGCGCAGACGGGTGTGCAGCAACTGCAGCTTTTCCGCCGCCAGCCTTTGGGCCGCGTCGTCGCGCAAAGTCCCCTCGGCCACGCGGGCGCGGAAGGCGGGCAGCGGGCCGTTTTGCATCAACCACTCCAACATTCATGCATTTCATAACAATCAGCGATTGTGATGTTAATCGGAAATGCTTTGAGGGTGTGTGAACTTCTGGCCTAATCCTGCCGTTGCCCGATGTGGCTTTCGCCGCGTTCGCGGGCCAAGTCCACTTGCTTTTGCCGCTCGCGATAGCGGGCGAGGTCTTGCGGGTCGGTGGTTGGGCGGCATTTGGGGCAGGAGACGCCGCGTTCATAGTCGGGGTGGTTTCGGTCGGCTGGCGAGACTGGTTGACGGCAGCCGTGGCAGAGGTCGTGGTTGCCTTCTTTCAACCCGTGGCCGACAGAAACGCGGGCGTCAAAGACGAAACATTCGCCAGCCCATGTTGAGTCGGTTTCGGGAACGGTTTCCAGATATTTCAGGATACCGCCTTTCAGGTGGAACACGTCGGGCACGCCCTGCCCGATCAGGTAGTTGGTCGATTTTTCGCAGCGGATGCCGCCGGTGCAGAACATGGCGATGCGTTTGCCTTGGAACCGGTCTTTGTTGTTTTCCCACCAAGTGGGAAATTGCGAAAAACTGTCGGTTTGCGGGTTTTCCGCACCTTGGAAGGTGCCAATTTCAACTTCGTAGTCGTTGCGGGTGTCGATCAGAACCACGTCGTCGGCGCGGACCAAAGCGTTCCAATCCTTGGCCTCGACATAGTGCCCGGTGCCCGACATTGGGTCGACTTGGGGTTGGCCCATCGTCACAATTTCGCGTTTCAGCCGCACTTTCATGCGGTGGAACGGCATGGTTTTGGCGGTGCCTTCCTTGCGTTCCAGCGCCGCGCAACCCGGAAGTTGGCGCAGGTGGGTCAGGATGACATCGATGCCTTCGCGTGACCCCGCGATGGTGCCGTTTACACCTTCGGGGGCCAGCAGGATGGTGCCGTTGATGTGGTTGGCACGGCACAGGTCGTACAGCGGACCGCGCAGGGCGGACGGGTCGGGGAAGCGGGCGAAATGATAGAAGGCGGCGACGATGATGTGCATGGGGGGGCGATAGCGGGTTGGGTGGGGGAAGGCTAGGGGGTTGATTTGGGAAAATGTCATGGCGAGGAGCAAAGCGACGAAGCAACCCAGTGGCGCAATTTCTGGGTTGCTTCGCTATGCTCGCAATGACGAAATTTTAGAGGGCGCGGGCCATTTCCAACAGTTTCGCCACGGTGTTCCAGTTGCGCTGGGTAGTGGGGGTTTTGATGAATTTGCCCAGTTTGGGCAGCATGGTCGAATCCGTCAGTTTGTCGGGCGTGTGGATGTAAAGGGCTTGGTCGGTGAGGTGGAAGCGTTCGACCGGGTTGCAGGCGGCTTGCATGGCGGCTTGATCGACATTGGTCGGCGGGGCCAGTAGGAAGAAGATGTGCAGGGCTTTGGGGGTGGCGACGGCTTCGGGGAACGGGTTGGCCGCGACGATTTTTTCGTAGATGGCGAGCGGCAGGATCAAGGTTTGCGGGGCGAAGCCTTTGGATTTTTGGCAGAGCGATTGGAAATCACTGGCGATTTGCGCTGCCCTTCGATCCGACCGGAATACCGCGTTGCCGCTTTGGATATAGGTCTGCACATCGGCACAGCCGAAGTCGCCCAACATCGCGGCCATGTCTTTCATCGGCAGCAGCTTGTTGCCGCCGACGTTGATGCCGCGTAGCAGGGTGATGTAAGTGGTCATGGCGTAATCTAGTGCGCATTCATCCTAAATGGCCACCCTATCTGTGCCCTCACTGGCGCGACCGAGCCGAGGGGTGGGCGTTTTCGCCCGACCCGTGGGGTCGGTTCGGGCGCGCCCTGCGCTGCGCTACGGGCTAAAAAGAAGACGACCGGCCTACATAGGTGAGTGCCTGTTGCCACCTTGACTCCACGCTCAACCCCCTCTACCTAGCTCACAATTCCCGGAAGTTCACCCTTCCGGTCCCGGGCTTGTCCCGGGATCGACACCAGTCAGCGCGGATGCGCCCACTGGTGCCGTTTGGTTTTGATTGTGCTCATGGAGGGCGCGAGAGATATGTTTGAGAGCCTTTCTGGCCGCCTTTCTGGCGTATTTGACAAGCTGACCAAGCAAGGCGCTTTGTCGGACGCCGATGTTGAAACCGCGCTGCGCGAAGTTCGCGTCGCCTTGTTGGAAGCTGACGTTTCGCTTTCCGTTGCCCGTGATTTTGTCAAAGCGGTGCAGGACAAGGCGACGGGCCAAGCTGTCACCAAGTCGATCACCCCGGGCCAGCAAGTGGTCAAGATTGTGCACGACGAATTGGTGCGGGTGCTGGCGGGCGATAACGAGCGTGCGGGTGAGATGAAAATCGACAACCCGCCCTCACCCATTCTGATGGTCGGGCTTCAGGGTGGCGGCAAGACGACGACGACGGCGAAACTGGCCAAACGCTTGACGGAGAAAGAGGGCAAGCGGGTGCTGATGGCCTCGCTCGATACTCGTCGCCCTGCTGCGATGGAACAACTGGCGATATTGGGTCGGCAGATTGGCGTCGACACGCTGCCCATCGTGCTGGGTCAGGACCCGGTGGCGATTGCCAAGCGGGCCAAGCAGCAGGCGACTTTGGGCGGCTATGACGTGTTCATGCTGGATACCGCCGGGCGCATGCATATCGACGACGAGCTGATGGCCGAGGTCGAGGCGGTGCGTGAGGCGACCAAACCGCGAGAGATACTGCTGGTGGTCGATGGTTTGACCGGCCAAGACGCGGTGAACGTTGCCACCGAATTTGACAAACGCGTCGGCATCACCGGCGTGGTTTTAACCCGAATGGACGGCGATGGTCGCGGTGGCGCGGCTTTGTCGATGCGGGCGGTCACCGGCAAGCCGATCAAGTTTGTTGGCGTTGGTGAGAAGCTGGAGGCGCTAGAGGAATTCCGTCCGGCGCAGGTGGCTGGCCGTATCCTTGGCATGGGCGACATCGTCGCTTTGGTCGAGAAAGCGCAGGAAACGTTGGATGCGGCGGAAGCCGAGCGGATGATGAAGCGGTTCCAGAAGGGTCAGTTCAACATGAACGACCTGAAAAGCCAGCTTGAACAGATGATCAAGATGGGCGGCATGCAGGTCATGATGGGCATGCTGCCGGGCATGGGCAAAATGTCCAAGCAGTTGGATGCGGCCGGGCTGGACGACAAGGTTTTGCGCCGACAAATCGCGCTGATCAATTCGATGACCAAAAAGGAACGCCGCAACCCCGACCTGATGCAGGCCAGCCGCAAAAGGCGGGTGGCGGCGGGGTCGGGGCTGGACGTTTCCGACCTGAACAAGCTGCTGAAAATGCACCGGCAAATGGCCGATGTGATGAAGAAAATGGGCGGGATGTCGAAGATGGGCCTGATGCGCGGGGCATTGGGCAACATGTTTGGCAAAACTGCGCCGGGGCCGGTGACGGGCGGCGGCATGCCACCGATGCCGGGTGGGATGCAACTGCCCGAAGGCTTGAGCGGGCTGTTGAAAAAGCGATGATCCCGATGATTGCAACAGAGCGGTTGATATTGCGGGCGCAACGGATGAGCGACTTCGCCGCCTATGCCGAGCATATGGCGTCGGATCGGGCGCGGTATGAGGACGGGCCGAAGAATCTGAAAGAGGCGTGGTTCGATTTTGCCGGGTCGCAGGGTCATTGGCTGTTGTTGGGCTTTGGCTGCTGGGCGATTGAGCGACGCGAAGATGGGGCCTTTTGTGGCCTGACCGGTGTCAATCGCCATGTGCATTACCCCGAGCACGAGCTGGGCTGGTCGTTGCTGGAGCATGCCGAAGGTCAGGGAATCGCCTTTGAGGCCGCCACCGCCGCGCGGGAATATGCGCGGAACCATCAGAGGATTGGCGAACTGGTCAGCTATATTGACCCGGACAATGCGCGTTCGATCAGATTGGCCGAGCGGCTGGGGGCGGTCTTTGACCCAAAAGCTGCGACACCTGATAACGACCCTTGTCTAGTGTATCGTCACCCAAAGGTGGCGGCATGATGCGCTCGTGGGAATCTGCTCCGATTGGCCATGCAGCGGAAATTTCAGCCAAAATCCGGCAGACTTTGCCGATTTTGACAACGCAACGTTTGCGTCTGCGGGCACCCTTGATCGCCGACTTTGACGCTTGGGCCGCTATCGAATGCGGTGAGCGCGGCGTTCACATTGGCGGGCCTTTCAGCCGCGAAGAGGCTTGGCTGGATTTCAGCCAAGCGATTGCTGGCTGGGTGTTAAAAGGCACCGGGTTGTGGTCGGTGGAACGGTTGGCCGATGGCGAACTTGTCGGCTTTGTCCTGCTGCACCACGAATTTGGCGACCCGGAAGTTGAACTGGGTTTCCTGTTCACCCAAGCGGGCGAAGGTCAGGGCTATGCGACCGAAGCGGCGCTTGCCGCCCTTAACCATGCCTTTGCCACGCTGAATTGGCCAACTTTGGTCAGCTACGTTGATCCGGCCAACGCGCGTTCGATCCGATTGAACGAACGGCTAGGCGCCACGCTCGATCCTTCGGTTCAGGTGGAAGATGCCGACCCTTGCCTTGTCTATCGTCACCCCAACCCAAGAGGTGCAAGATGAACGACACCGAACGCGCCGCATCGCTGTTGCGCGACCAACGCGAGTCGATTGATCGGCTGGATGCGATATTGGTTTGGACGCTGGCCGAACGGTTCAAACATACCGAGCGGGTCAGCGTTATGAAGGGCGAGCACAACCTGCCCTCGGCCGATCTGGAGCGCGAAGCTTGGCAGATTGACCGTTTGGAACGCATGTCAAAGGAGGCCGGGTTGGACCCGGTCTTCGCCCGAAAATTTCTCGACTTCATCATCAAGGAAGTGATCCGACATCACGACCTATTCCAAAAATAACGGGCAATTCGCCCAGAAACACACCAAAGGAGACTAAAATGGCTGTTACAATTCGTCTGGCACGCGCTGGTTCCAAGAAACGTCCATCTTATCGCATCGTCGCGGCTGACAGCCGCATGCCGCGCGATGGGCGCTATCTGGAAAAACTGGGCACTTATGCGCCTCTGTTGCCGAAGGACTCAACCGAACGCGTAAAAATGGATGTCGAACGCGTGCAGCATTGGCTGGCCCAAGGTGCGCAAGTGACCGACCGTATCGCCCGCATGCTGGAAGCGGCAGGGTTGAAAACCAAAGCGGCCCGTGCCAACCCGAAAAAAGGCACGCCGGGCAAGAATGCCGATGAGCGTGTGGCGTCCAAAGCTGCCAAGGTTGTGAAAGCGGCGGAAGCTGCAGCGGCACCTGCACCGGCACCTGTGGTTGAGGAAGTTGTCGAAGAAGTTGTGGTTGAAGCGGTCGCCGAAGTCGCGGTTGAAGAACCGGTGGCTGAGGTGGTTGCGGAAGTTGTGACTAAAGAACCGGCAGTTGAGTCGGTTGCCGAAGTTGTGGCTGAAGAACCAGCGACCGAGGTAGTTGTTGAAGCGGTAGCTGAAGAAGTCGCCGCCAAAGAACCTGTTGCCGAGTAATTTCGGCGGCACAGGCGATGGCCAAACCCGATAATACACTGATCTGCGTCGGAGCAATTTCCGGCGCATTCGGCGTGCAAGGCGAAGCGCGGATCAAGTCGTTCTGCGCCGAACCGGCGGCTATAGCGGGTTATGCGCCGTTATCGTCAGAAGACGGCAAGCGGCTGTTTGATTTGGAGATCACCCGGCCCATCCCGGGCGGGTTCGCGGCCCGTTTGAGCGGGGTTTCTACCCGCGAAGAGGCCGAGGCGCTGAAGGGTATGCGGCTTTATGCGCCGCGTGATCGATTGCCGGTTTTGCCAGATGACGAGTATTATCATTCCGATCTGATGGGGTTGGTTGTGGTCGATACTGGTGGTGCGGTTTTGGGCGAAGTGCGTGCCGTGCATGAATTCGGTGCGGGCGATATGCTGGAAATTCTGGGGCCGGGGATCAAAGCGCCGGTGATGCTGCCCTTCACCAAAGAGGCGGTGCCGACCGTTGATCTGGCGGCACGACGGATCGTGATCGATCCACCAAAAGGGGTTTGGCCGGATATGCCCAATGAATGACCAGCCAAAATCCCATGGGCGGCTGGCCATTCGCGCCAGTGCCAAACCGCGCGCATTGATCGAGGAAACGCCTGATATCGCTGGCGCATGGAAGGCCAAGGTTCTGACGCTGTTCCCCGAAGCTTTCCCCGGCACTCTCGGCCTGTCATTGACGGGCAAGGCGCTGCAGCTGGGGCTGTGGGCGTTGGATGTCATCGACATCCGCGACTTTGCCACCGACCGCCATCGCAGCGTTGACGACACCCCAGCTGGCGGTGGTGCGGGCATGGTTTTGCGCGCCGACGTAGTGGCTGCGGCGATTGACCACGCTGACGAGGGGGCAGAATGGCCAGTGATTTACCTTTCACCGCGCGGTCGCCCGATGGACCAGGCCTTGGCACAGCAACTGGCCCAAGCGCCCGGAATAACACTGCTTTGCGGACGTTTTGAAGGCGTCGATGAACGGGTTTTGTTGGCGCGGGACGTGTTGGAAGTCAGCCTTGGCGACTTTGTTTTGACCGGTGGCGAGATTGCAGCAATGGCCTTGATTGATGCAACCGTCCGTCTTATACCCCGCGTCTTGGGCAATGCCGAGTCGACACAGGCGGAATCATTTTCGCATGGTTTGCTGGAACACCCGCACTATACACGGCCAACTGACTGGGAAGGCCGCGCGATACCGGAAATTCTCCTTTCCGGCCATCACGCGAAAATCGCCGAATGGCGCCAATCCCAGGCGGAAAAGCTGACGAAAGAACGTCGTCCCGATCTTTGGCGGGCTTGGCTTGCGCTGCAAGGCAAGGACCCGGTGAGAGACAAAAAGCACTCGGACGCGCACACCATCGCCGCAAAAGGCGAGAACAAGGACGACTAAAGATGAATATTATTCAACAGATCGAGGCCGAACAGATTGCGGCTTTGGCCAAGGCCATCCCCGATTTCGCCGCCGGTGACACCATCCGCGTCGGCTACAAAGTGACCGAGGGCACCCGTAGCCGCGTGCAGGCCTATGAAGGCGTCTGCATCGCCCGCAAGGGTGGCAGCGGCATTGCGGCGTCATTCACCGTGCGAAAGATTTCGTTCGGCGAAGGCGTCGAGCGCGTATTCCCGCTGCATTCGCAGAATATCGCCGAGATTGTCGTGGTCCGTCGTGGCCATGTGCGTCGGGCCAAGTTGTATTACCTGCGCGACCGTCGCGGTAAATCGGCGCGGATCACCGAAAAAGCGAACTACCGCGAGAAAAGCGACGCATAAAGCCTGACTTAACTCGGAGCGTTTCAAGGGCGTCCCAAGGGGCGCCCTTTTGTTTTGAAGCGCCGTATTTTCCCGACATTGCAAGGAGCAACGCGACGAAGCAATCCGTCACGTGCATGTGGAATGATTCGCGACGCTCGCAATGACAGCTACCCACCCTTTCGTATTTGCCCGAAGCGGCGATTTGCGCTAAGCTGCGGCAAAACACATGAGCAGGACGCCCCCTAATTGTCACTGATCCGCTTTCTGGCTTCCAGCCTGTCGCTGTCGTTTCCGGTTCTTTTGCGGATGCTGCCGATATTCATCATGACCGGCGTGTTGGTGTTCGGTGCGGTTTATGCGTTGATCGACTATCCGGTCTATCTGCTGTTCGCCTCGGCAATCGCGTTCTTCCCCTTGATGGCGTTTCTGTTCATCTGCTCAATTAGGGCCGGATTGGTGCATCGGCGGCAGTCTCGCGGCCCGGAATTGGCAAAACTTGTGCGCAAGTCGTTGCTTATCGGCCTTGTGCAGGCCGGTCTTGGGTTGTTTTACGTCGTGCTTTCGGCAGGCGCCTTGGCCCTGACATTGCGGCCGCAAAGCTTGCGGGAATGGCAAGATCTGGCCGTGACCATGCAAACCGGCGAGGCGGCGGGGCAATCGGATATGCAGGTGCTTTGGGCGATCAGTCCTGCCGCCGTTTATGGTCTGCTGGCCGCGCTGCTGATTTATTTGATGATTTACGTCGCGCTGTCGGTTCCCATAGCCGCCCATAGCGCCAGCGCCGCAGTCAATGGGCCAAAGCACGAATTCTTTTACGGTCTGGGTCGCAAATTTGTGCCGCTAGCCATTATGGGGCTGATTACAGCGGCGATCTCGTACATTGGCCCGACACTTCTGGCGACGCTGACGCTCAAATCCGCTTCGATCGACTATCCGTCGATTTTGGTGAACGGTATTTGGAACGCCGACAACATCCCCTTGGCAATCTATTTGGGCGGTTACGCGCTGTTGACGGCTTGGATGTCAAGTTTGTATGGTGCGGCTTGTGCGGTGGCCTATATCGATGTGCGCGACCATATCGACGAGGAACATCAAATCGCCATGGGGGCGATTTTGGCCACTGCTGGCCCGAAAACCGATATTGCTGAAATGATGCGCGAACGCACCGCTCGGTTGCGGGCAGCAACGCCGGTGGCACCGCCAAACAAAGGCAGCTTTGATGATATGGACGAGCCGGTTATCGCCGCCCTTGCAGCGGATGCTGGATTGTTCGAAGGCGTCGCGCCGGTTTCTATCGTTGAACCCGATCCGCATGCGCCATTGATGTTGGAACCGACACCGCTTTCGACCGAGCAAATGGAGGAGCGCTTCCAAAGTCGCTTTGGCAACGAAACCGGCAGTGCCCTGCGCAATGATTTATCAAGTGCCCTGCGCGAAGCCGCTGAAATGGAAGCCCCGCCTGCCGGTGCAGAAGAACTTGACCCTGTAGATCCAGCAAATTTGATACCGGCAGAAGGTGCCGTGGCGTTAGAGCCAGAGCAGGTGCCACCGGTCGAGCCGGATTTGCACGAGGCCGTACCCGAAAGCGACGACACGCCGGAATGGCTGCGCAAATACATGGGCAACGGTGCGGACAAGACAATTTTCGGCGAAGATAACAAATAGTCCACTAAGGGAGCGGCAACGGGAAGGGCGAAACACGAACCCTTCCCGCTGCGGTTACACGGTGCCTTCCGGCACGGACCAGATGGGCCCCCTTCACTCGTTAACAAGCTGATTCTTAGTCGCGAGCTATGTTCACGGTTTGACGCGATTGGGGCGATTAAGCGGCGCAGGGTTAGCGATAGATTAACGACAAAGCCGCTTGCCCGCCAAACGAGGCTCGGCTATAGGGCGGTCTTCTTATTTCGCCGGGCGACTTTCTTGCGGGCCATGTTGGTCTTGCCGATTGTTCAGTCTGGTAGCAGGAGCACGACATGAAAAAAGAAATTCACCCCGAATATCACGTCATCGACGTGAAATTGGTCGATGGCACCATGGTCAAGATGCGCTCGACCTATGGCAAGAAGGGCGACTCGCTGTCGCTCGACATTGACCCGTCGGTGCATCCGGCCTGGACCGGAGGTTCGGCGCGGCTGATGGACACCGGTGGACGTGTGTCGAAATTCAAGAAAAAATACGAAGGTCTTGGCTTCTGACCTTTCGGGAAGCTTCTGAATAATTTATGAAAAAGGCGCGTCCCTTTGGGGCGCGCTTTTTTGCTTGTGGATTTCGAGGTCAACAATGGCGCATGTGATCGTTCTTGGGAACGAAAAAGGCGGGTCTGGCAAATCGACAACCGCCATGCACGTTATCGCGGCTTTGATGCGCAGTGGCCACAAGGTGGGTGCGCTAGACCTTGATCTGCGGCAGAAAAGCCTGTTTCGCTATCTGGAAAACCGCGCCGATTTTATCCGCCGCAAACAGGTAGACCTGCCAATGCCACGGCGGATCGAGCTGCACCTGTCCAACAAAGACAGCCAACAAGAGGCGCAGGCCGAGGAAGAGGCGTGGTTCAGTCAGGCGTTGAAAAGTCTGGACGAGAATTGCAGTTTCATCGTCATTGACTGCCCGGGTGCCCATTCGTGGTATAGCCAAATGGCGCATGCCGTGGCCGATACGTTGATGACACCGTTGAATGACAGTCTGGTCGATTTTGATATGCTGGCCCGGGTTGACCCCGGCTCGGGCAAAATTCTGGGGCCGACGGTTTATTCCGAAATGGTGTGGAAAGCCCGGCAAATGCGCACCAAACAGGGTCTGAAACCACTGGATTGGGTAGTATTGCGCAACCGGATGTCAACGCTTGATGCCCGCAACAAACGCTATGTCGGATCGGCTTTGAAGGACTTGGCCAAGCGCATCGATTTTCGCATCGTGCCGGGGTTTTGTGAGCGGGTGATTTTCCGCGAATTGTTCCTGTCAGGCTTGACCTTGCTTGACCTGCGGGATTCGGGCGAGCAGCTGCAAACAATGTCCAACGTCGCCGCCCGCAACGAAGTGCGCGATATGGTCCGCGACCTGCATTTGCCGAACGTAGAAATCAAGTTCTAAAGGAATGGGCCGTAGGGTGCGTGCTCGCACGCAACATTCAACTCAAGTCCCCGGCGCAATCGTTTCGCAGGGCGAGGCTCGAGCTTGCAACCGGGCGCACGCGTTTTCGGCATTTTCCTGACTTAAGCCAGCAAAACGGGCGCGAAACATCGAAACGCCTTTGACATTGATCGAATCGATCTGCCGATTGGCCCCTTCCAGCGCCTGTGCGTCCTGAATGGCGGTGGTCAGCAACAAGCGTTCCGCCTCACCCCGGTTGCGGTAAGCCCCCAGTTGCACCGACCAACTGCCGGTCTCGTTGCGGGCAACCTGCACTTCGGGTTGCGGCGCAATCGTCGGTTCGGGCTCGGCAGCCAGAACGCGCATCCGTTCGCGCGGCCGCAGCGACTGGGTTGGCGCAAAGGTGATGGCCTCGGTTGTAAGCGACGCCACCGCAGCATCCAAATTGGCCGCATCCAGCGCGTTCAACGCCGCCGTTGCCGCGTCAATTGGGGCCAGTGCGGGCGGCGCATTTCCATCAACCAACGCCATTTCCAATGCCGCTGCAACCGCATCGGCCATGCCATCGTAATTGCGGCTGATCTGAACTGGCACGATTCCGGGGCGCGGGCGCGGGCGTATGCTGGTGGCAAGAAGCAGATTGTTGTTGGTCTGGGTTTCCGGATCACGGCCGATTTCGATGTGCGGAAGACCGCGAATTTCAGCAAACTTTGGTGCCTTGTCAAAACCAAGGTCCAAAAGTTTGGCAACCTGCGCATTGCGCTGTGCGGTCGAGGTTCCGCCAAACATCGAAGCGATAATCCGCTCCTGCCCGCGCTGCGCCGATGCGACAAGGTTATAGCCCGCCGCGCCGGTGTAGCCGGTCTTGATGCCGTCAGCGCCTTCGTAGTTGTCGAGGAAGCGGTTGTTGGTGTTGGCTACATTGCGCGTGCCCGCTGATGTGGTTTCACGGCTGAACAGGTTGTAATATTGCGGGAAGTCGTAAAACACCCGACGTCCCAATATCGCCATATCTCGCGCAGTGGACAAATGGCCGTCTTGGGTTAGGCCATTGGGGTTGCGAAAAGTGGTATTTGTCATCCCCATTGCAATGGCCGTGGAATTCATCAATTCGGAAAACGCGCGTTGACTGCCCGACACCGCCTCGCCCAGCGCCATGGCTGCGTCGTTGGCAGATTTGACCGCTGCTGCGCGGATGAGATAACGCAGGGCAATTTCCTGACCTTTTTTCAAACCCAATTTTGAGGGCGGCTGGCTGGCGGCGTTTGCCGAAATCGAAATCATCTGATCAAGGCCGAGCTGGCCTTTCTCGACGGCATCGAAAACCAGATAAAGCGTCATCATTTTGGTCAGCGATGCAGGATGCAAACGACGGTCGGCGTCTTTTTCGTACAGCACCTCGCCAGTTCGTGCATCCATGACCAACGCAGCATAGGGGGCGGCTTGTGCAAACTGCGTTGCCCAAACAGCAAACAATAGCGCGACAAAGCCCGCGCGAACCAATCGAAACACCATACCTGCTCTTCTCTGCCTCGTGACCCGTATGTTTACGGTGTCTTATTCTTGTAACCTGCCAAAGCTAGCATGCGGATATGAATCTGAAAAGTGTTTCATTTCAATTAATAACGCCATGCATGATGCGTGGATTATGCGCCACATCGCGCAGTTTTGTCGCACTGCAACATAAACCCTTGACGCAGCGCAACATGAACCCTAAATGTTGCTGCAGAAGACAACCACTAACGCCTCATTTTCTGGAGAAAACTCATGGCTAATAAAGCAGTTAACAACGCCGCCGCTACCGTAGAAAACTTTGCTGCAGATGCGCAGAAAGCCATCACCGAGCAGTTCGGCAAAGTGACCAAAGGCTTCGAAGACGCTTCGGCTTTCGGTCAGCAGAACGTTGACGCCTTCGTCAAATCGTCCGAAATCGCTGCCAAAGCGGTTGAAGGTATCGGTTCGGAAGTTTCGGCATATTCCAAAAAAGCCTTCGATACCACGGTTGCCGCCGCCAAGGATTTGGCCGCTGCCAAGACCGTAACCGAGCTGTTTGAGAAACAATCGACCTTCGCGCAAGCCGCGTTTGAAGGCTTTGTTGCTCAGGCGACAAAACTGAATGAAATCTTCGCTGCCGCTGCCAAAGATGTTGCTGCCCCGGTAACCGCGCGTTTCAACGCTGCAACCGAAGCTGCCAAAACCTTTACTGCGTAAGCCTAGCGTAAAAATGAGTATGGACAAGGGGGCGCAAGCCCCCTTTTCTATTGGGGGTCGGCCATAGTATTATGGGCTTTCCATGACCCAGACGATTCACATTCGACATTCGATGAACGCCGATCGTAACGGCAACGGCGTTGACACGTCGGTGTTGACCAAGACCAAACCCAAAACGGAAAAGCCGCCGTTGTATAAAATCTTGTTACTCAACGACGATTACACGCCGATGGAATTTGTCACCCATGTGTTGGAGCGGTTCTTTGGCATCACACATGAACAGGCCGAAACCATCATGTTGACGGTACATCGCAAGGGTTTGGCGGTGGTGGGGGTGTTTTCCTATGAAATCGCCGAGACCAAGGTGACCCAAGTAATGGATTACGCCCGTCGCCACCAGCACCCGCTGCAATGCACGATGGAAAAGGAATGAACGCACGTGGCGTTCTGAATCATGCCAGAGTTTGATCGTTTTTCCCTCGAACTGGACATTTTGCCTTTGCCCGAAGGCGATGTGCTATTCATTCGGGCAGTTGACGGTGCAACTTCTCGGTTGGTTGGTGAAAAACGGCTGCTGTGCGAGCAAACCTTCAAACCGGAATATGAGCGGTTGTTGAACGCTGGGTTTCGGGTTGAAACCAAGGCGGCAGGGCGATTCAATCTGGTGCTTTTGAACGCGACCCGAAGCAAAACCGAAACGTTGGGCAATATCGCCCGCGCTTGGAGCATGCTGGAAAGCGGCGGCACGATGTTGGTCAACGCCGATAAAACCGAAGGCGCGGATTCGCTGTTGAAACATCTGCGCGGCGCTTTGCCTGTTTCGAATTCACATTCCAAATCGCATGGGCGGCTGATCCGTCTGGATAAAACCAACGCGCCCGCGCCAGATTGGCCGCAGGCTTTGGAACCGAGTTTGAACGTCGATGGCTTCCAAACCGTGCCCGGAATTTTCAGCGCCGATCATGCCGATGCCGGATCAAGCCTTTTGGCTGGCCATTTTGGGCCGGATTTGAAGGGTAAAATCGCCGATTTAGGGGCTGGTTGGGGCTATTTATCGGTCCTGGCTTTGCAGAAATGCCCCGATATTTCCGAGATTCATTTGTTCGAAGCCGAAGCCAATGCAATCGATTGCGCTAGAATGAACGTGACTGACCCAAAGGCGGGGTTTCATTGGGCTGACGTAACGATTTTGGCCAGTGTCGAACCCTTTGACGCTGTAATCTGTAACCCGCCGTTCCACGCCAGCCGCGCTGCCGACCCGTCTTTGGGCAACGCCTTCATCGCAGCGGCGGCACGCAACTTGAAACCAAACGGCAAGGCATGGTTCGTCGCCAACCGAAATTTACCGTATGAGGCGACACTCGAGGCAACGTTCGTCAAAGTGACTCGCGTCGCGCAGGATAGCGGTTACAAAGTATTCCTCTGCGAACGCCCCAAAAAGGGCCGCCGCTAGACCGTCATTGCGAGCCGCAGGCAAAGCAAGCCATCAACCGATGTTCTGGATTGCTTTGTCGCTTTGCTCCGCGCAATGACGAAGACCTCGATCACTCATCATCCGGATGATCTGGTAAATTGAACAGGCTGTCGGCATCGACCAGTTTGTGATCGTCTTCATCGTCTTGATCAGGCTGCACCCCGAACGTATCCGCAGCACTGGCCGCAGGAATACGTTTTTCAACGGGTGCAGATAGCGATTCGACGGTCGAAACCAGTTTGTTGCGCTCTTCGTTGTGCATGACGCCGCCCTCTTTGGCCTTTTTGGCCGAGGCTTTTGCAACCGCCGAATCCAACTCGCCCTGCTTGCACATGCCCAAGGCGACCGGATCAACCGGCTGGATATTGTTCATGTTCCAGTGCGAACGTTCGCGGATCGATTGGATCGTCGGTTTGGTGGTGCCAACCAGTTTGGCGATCTGGCCATCGGCCAGTTCGGGGTGGAATTTGACCAGCCAGGCAATCGCCGCAGGCCGATCTTGCCTTTTGGACAGCGGCGTATAACGCGGTCCTTGGCGTTTCATTTCGCCTTCCGACGCCGGGTTATGGAACAATTGCAGGCGCGATTTCGGATCGGCCTCGCAACGTTTGATTTCCGCCATGATCAATTGATTATTGGCGATCGGGTCAAACCCGCGCACCCCTTGCGCTACTTCCCCGTCGGCGATGCCGTTGACTTCCAGCTCGTGCAAACCGGTGAATTCGGAAATTTGGCGGAAGGTAAGGGTTGAATTGTCTAGCAACCAGACAGCGGTTGCTTTGGGCATCAAAGGCAAGGTCATCAATCGTCTCCTCAAACCAATTTTCCCCGCCCCGAAAACTCGGTTGCGCTGGGCGCTGGCAGAGGTTTTCGTGGGGAAGTCAGGCGTGTATATAGGGGCAATGATCCGATTGATAAAGAGCCTTTGTGTCGCGTGGTTTTTGGCCAGTTCGGCGCGTGCCGACGGGTTGGCGGGTGACTTTGACTACTATGTTTTGGCGCTAAGCTGGTCGCCATCTTATTGCGCCCTTGAAGGTGATGCGCGGGACGATGACCAATGCCATGCGCGGCACAATTTTGCCTTCACCCTGCACGGGTTGTGGCCGCAATACGAAGAAGGCTGGCCGTCGGATTGTTACACGTCCCAACGCGACCCTTCACGGACTGAAACAGCAGCAATGGCCGACATCATGGGGTCGGGCGGGCTGGCATGGTACGAATGGAAAAAACACGGGCGGTGTTCGGGGTTGAGCGCGGACGCGTATTTTGACGCGGCGCGAAGGGCATTTGGAACGTTCCAAATCCCCGCCGGATTGCTGCATTTGAACCGCGATATTCTTATACCGCCAAAGATACTGGAGCAGGCTTTCGTGCAATCAAACCCCGGCCTGACGCCGGATATGGTAACGCTGACATGCAAGGGCGAACGGGTGCAGGAAGTGCGGATTTGCCTGACCCGCGATTTGGAACCAAGGGTCTGCGCGGCGGATGTGGTGGCCGATTGCGGGTTGCGGACGATGCTGATGGAGGCGGTGAGGTAGGGGTTACGAATCCCTTTTTCCAAACACATCTTCAAATGTTATCACCGGCTTTCTTTGGGCGACATGTTCATGCCAAGCAGCCACGGCAAGTTCGTAGTCTTCGCGGTCTTCCCGTTTTTGCCTTGCAAGAAAAAGTTTCAGTCCTTCGCTGACAAGGTATTCCAGTGTCCTTCGTTCCGCTCTAGCGACTTCGACGACATCGGCTGAAAGTTTCGCCGATATTTTTGCAGTAATTGTGACTTTGCTGGCCATGATTTCCCCCAATCCAACCGGCCTATTTGTCAAGTTTAAGAGTGAATAGCAACTTCGCACTACGCATCCCACTTCGGACACCACGCCCCGTTCACCAGCCGTTTGCCGGTTTCCAAGCCGCGCAGGCGGACCATTTCAGCCGCGCTCAACACAATATCCTTGGCGGCGAAATTCTGGGCAATCCGGACTGGTTTGGATGAGGACGGAATAACCACATGCCCCTCGTGCATCAGGAAGGCCAGCGCGATTTGCGCTTCGGTGGCGTCGTGAGCTTTGCCGATTTCCACCAGCAGCGGATTGCCTGCGACGGCACCCCTTGCCAGCGGCGAATAGGCGGTCATCGGGATGCCCTTGGACGCCGAATAATCAACGATAACCCGGTTCTGCATGAACACATGAATCTCGCATTGGTTGGTGGTGATCTTGCGATCCCCCAAGGTTTTCAAAGCCTTATCCAGATAATGTTTGGTGAAATTCGACACGCCGATATTTTTCGTCAGGCCCAGATCATAGACTTCGGCAAACTGACCCAAATATTCCTCAGCGACGTATTCGTCCTTGATCGAGGGCCAATGCAGCAGCAGCAAATCGACCTGATCGGAGCGCAGTTTCTTCAAACTTGCCCGCACTGTCGGCAAGATGTTGCCCGGCGCATAGCTTTCCGGTGCAATTTTGGTAGTCAGGAAAATCTCGTCGCGCGAAACACCTGAATCTGCAATTGCTTTGCCCACCAACTCCTCGTTCTTATACCCTTCCGCCGTGTCGATATGGCGGCAGCCGATGCGCAAAGCCTCAAGCACGCCTTGATAACACTCGTCCCCCGACCGGTTCCAAGTGCCATAGCCCATTTGCGGAATCGGGCCGATCATGGCGGTTTTAGACATGGGAATCTCCGGGGATGGGGTGACGGGTTAACAATGTATTAACGTTAACGTGGGGAGGGTCGCAAGACAAGTTAAACCGCGGTCCATCACCGGCGCAATTCAGCCCGCCTCGATCAGCAGCCAGACCTTTTCGCGCGTTGCCTCAGTAACGGGCGCATGCGGGTGGAAATTAAATGCACAACCAACGTCGCTGTAGTGCTATGCTCGGACTTGTGACGGTGCCGGTTGGGCACTGCCAGAAAGGCAATCATGTACAAGCATATGATTATTCCGACGGATGGCACCGAAACCGGAACAAGGGCGGTCGAGCAGGGTATTGATCTTGCGCGCGCCATTGGCGCAAAGCTGACAATTCTAACGGTCCTGCAACCTTTCCATGTGTTCACGTTCGCGCCGGGGGCGCTGACCGAGACGGCGGCGGAGCATCGGCTCCATGACAGCGAACATGTGGAAATCGATAATCGGCTGGAACAGAAAATCCGCGAGTCGGGCGTGGAATGTATTCATGTCCAGGCGGAACACGACCATTTGAACGAAGCCGTCAGGCGCGCCGCCGATGCCCAGGGTTGCGATCTGATCATCATGCCGGCCCACGAGCGTTACGGATTGCTCGGGCACTCGGTCGATAGCGAAACGGTCAAGCTGCTGTCGCATTCGCGTTTGCCAGTTCTAGTCTTTCACTGATCCAGCGGCATCGCAAGATTCTGGTGTCGGCGCACGAAATTCATTGCGTTCTCGTCGACGGGTATCATCACTGGATGGCACTTGGTCGACAAAAGTGTTTTGAGCGTTGACGGGCAAGATGTCTGGTGCTGCGTGCGGTCCTGTCTGCGACTCGCGATACGGTTCGACCGTGCCTTAGACCTTTGAAATCTCTAATACAATTTTCCCCACATGCCCCGCATCCTCGATCCGTCTGTGCGCATCCGCTGCTTGATCCAGTGGGAACACGCGGTCCATCACGGGCCCAATTCGCCCCGCTGCGATCAAGGGCCAGACCCTCGCGCGCAATGCCTCCGCTATCATCGCCTTCGCCTGCACCGATTGCGGGCGCAGGGTGGAGCCGGTGATTGTCAGCCGTTTCATCATCACTTGGGCGAAGTTCACTTCGGCTTTCGGACCATCAAGGAATGAGATGAACACTAGCCGCCCGTCCATCGCTAAGGCATCGATGTTGCGGTTGATATACGATCCCCCTACCATATCCAAAATCAGGTCCACGCCTTTGCCATTGGTAACGTTTCGGATCGCTTCCAAATAGTCATTTTCGCGGTAATTTATCGCAAGTTCTGCCCCCAAATCGCGGCAAATGGCGCATTTTTTATCCGATCCGGCGGTGGTAAACACCCGTGCGCCCATGACTGAAGCCAGTTGAATTGCCGTCGTTCCGATGCCCGATGTGCCGCCGTGGACGAGGAATGTCTCGCCCGCTTTCAGTCGCCCTCGCATGAAAACATTGGTCCAGACGGTGAAGAATGTCTCGGGCAAAGCCGCCGCCTGAACCAGTGTCAGCCCTTTGGGAACCGGCAAAGCATGGTCCTGATGGGTCACTGCATATTCGGCATAACCGCCACCCGGCAGCAGCGCGCAAACCTGATCGCCAAGCTTCCAGCGCGTCACCGTTTCGCCAAGTGCCACAACTTCGCCCGCCGCCTCCAACCCCGGAAGGTCCGAAGCGCCGGGCGGAGGTGCATAGGCCCCTTTACGTTGTAGAACATCGGGACGATTGACCCCAGCAGCAGCAATGCGGATGAGGATTTCGTCAGGACCGGGCATCGCTACAGGCCGCGTTGCCATAACCAAAACCTCGGACTCACCGGGTTTTGAAATCTCGACCACCCGCATGGTTGTGGGCAGTTTCACGAGGTTTTCCCCGGCAAATCATCCGGCGCAGCACTACCGGGGGCATGAACCCTATCCAGAATGCGCCCCGGCCCCTGCATCAGCAACTTGCCAACAGCACTGTCGCGGAACTTTGCCTTGAACGTTTCAAACGCCATCACATTTTCAATCCGCCGGTCGATGAACGCACTTGTATTGGCGTAACCGACCGAATCATCGCCCAGCCAATACAACACCGTTGCTGACCAAACGGCGGAGAGCGTGGCGCGTTTGGTGTAGTAATTCACGTCCTGGCTGGTATCGCCCAATGCCGTCCAAATCACGTCCGCCGTATGCCAAATCGCCTTGGCCCCTTGTGCGGCATTCTGCGGCAAAGCGAACAGGGTCACCCCGCGCCGGACCGCCTCACGATGGGGGGCGGCGATTTCCAAGCGCAGACGGATCGCCACCGCGATTTTCTCTCGGTAGCGCAGGCCACCCATATCCATTTTGGCCATTTGACCCGCCAGATCAGCGTCCCCTGAAGCGTGAAACGCCAGTGCCAGATCAATGCCGCCGCGCGGAAATGCTTGCTTGGCTAAGCCAGCATCTACACCAGCCTCACGCCAGGCAATCGCCAATACGCCCTCGCTCCACCCGTCAAAGGGCACATGTACCAACGCCGCTTTCAGCACTTTCGCTTTGGCATCGGCTAAATGGTCGGATTCGGTCTTGCGCGGCATATCCACCTCTTGTTGCGCCGACTATAGACTCGCGGCGAACGGGTTGCTATACGGCCCCGTCCTGCAAATCATGCAACTCTAACCTAGAAGGGCGGTGAAACCAGATGCAGGTAATGGTCCGCGACAATAACGTCGATCAGGCGCTTCGGGCACTGAAGAAAAAACTTCAGCGCGAGGGCGTGTTTCGGGAAATGAAACTGAAACAGCACTACGAAAAGCCG
>JANOQZ010000004.1:0-98321 GCA_031415055.1 Oceanomicrobium sp.
GAAACGGCCGAATACCAGGACCGGAGCGGTATCGGTCAATGCAATACGCCGCAGCGCCTGCAGGCTCGTGTCGTCGGCGGACTGCCCGCCAATGGCGAGGATCGCCGAAACCGGGTCCGCCAGATGCGCGCGCAGAAACGAAACTGCTTCGTATTTCTGGCTCGTCGGCAGTCCATCCGGCAAACGCTCGTCGCGAATAACAACCGAATGCCCCAATGCCGCGACCTGACCAGCCAGCGTCACGGCGTCCTGGAATGTCGCCGCCTCGTTCAGGGCCGGCTCGATCAATATCATGATGAGCCAAGACTCGTCAGCGCCAGAGCCGTGCCACGAAAACGTTCGCTGGAAAATGCGCTCAAAGATGCCTGTGCTTTCCGCACCTGCGCGCAATAGAGCCCCGGATCGTTCACATGCCTCGCGATGCAGGATTCAACTTCGCTCACTGTTAAACCAATGACGCCGGCGCCAAATGTCCGGGCACTCGCCGGGTCAGTGATGACGAGTTTGCCCGCGGAAACAGCTTCGGCCAACACCATGCCGAAACTTTCCGCGATGCGCGGATTGGTAAAATAAACAAAGAAATCGAAACCTCCGAGGAATTCCGCAACGGGTTTACCGTTGAAGGGGATCAAATCCCAGTGTTCAGGTACATCATGTCCAATCAGACTATCGCCGCCGAGGATGCCGCAATATTCGGCACTGGATGGAAACAGACTCAACAGGACATCGTTGCTGGGAAATTTTTCTGGGCTGGGCCGTGAATGACGACCGCGCCTGTCGCGCGGGAACTGGGTCGGCGCCACTATCTCGTTGTCACAGATGTTGATCCAGTCATGTTCGGCCAAATTCCAGTCTGCATCGTTGCGTCCAACCCATTGCTGAACGAAGCTACGGTTGCGATCCGACACCGGTGCCAAAACCCTGCTGGCACATATCGTCGCCCGTTCAATCGCGGACAGACACTTCGCAACGTCGAACGCCTCACTCCCGCCGGGCAACAGAAAGTTCTCGTGCGTCACCACAATTAGCTTTCGGCAGACAAGGCGCACGCCAAGTTCGGGCTGAAATTTCAGGAACAACGGGTTGTGCAGGATTATGACATCCGCCGCCACCCGGTCGGATGCCCATTCCATGCCCAGCCCAAGACGCTCGAGCTCGGCAATCAGAACCGGATTTGCCGGACTGTCGCCGAACAATCGTGACCTGATCCCGACAACAGCAACGTCGGCGATGCGCACGAGTTCGGCCAACTGCCGCACAACTGCAGTCGACGTCCCGCCGCGAAATCTTGGCTCAATGACCAAAGCGATACGAATGATCGACCCTCACTTCCAGAATTCCATAACCGGCAACGACACCCACCGTATGTTCAATAAATCGCTTGCGCCCGGTCGACCTTGGCGAGATCGGGAAACATCGCAGGATCAAAGGTAAGCCAAGCATAGAGGCTCGACGCTGCCAACATGAATTCGCGCAGCAAGACGGCCAGAGCGTCATCGCCGCGCAACAGGCGCGGATTTGCTTCGATAAAGCTGCGTAATTCCACCCAGCTACCCGAATCGATGATGTCTTCGATTGTGTCGAGCTGGTGGTTGGTGAACGAAGCCGACGCCGGTCCGGCCATCCGCATCGCCATGACCGCCGCGGCCAGGGCAACGGCCGTTTTTCGCAGAATCACGTGCAATCTCCCTTTCAGGTCACCGTTGCGGCCAGTTTTCTGCCGTGTCGCGGAATTCATACCATATCGAATTGCCTAAGCACTGCAAATATTGGAAACTGGTCCTGCTTGGGGGTATGGAACTGGATCCCGTTGGCTGGTTCTTTATTGGTGACGAACCGTTGGCTATAGCCGAAATTGGTTTTTTTGTCGCGAAAGCGCACAATGCGGCGCTAGATGTGCTGGCGGCCTTGTCGGCTGGCCACCTGAACTTGGCAGTTTTGACCGGGATCAAAGGCACCGGTAAGACCGCGTTGATCGGTCACTGGCTGGAAGAAAGGCCCGGCGGAGCAACCACAACCCGGATCAGCGCTGATGGTCGTCGGCCCGATGCCTTTCTGAGCCAAATTGCGCACAGATTGCAGATCGACGTCAGATCGCACGACGCAAAAGATGCGATTGCGCATTGGCGGGCGGCGCTGGCTGCAGCCTATCCCACCGGTCGCGCAGCTATTCTGATCATTGACAACGCAGAAAGACTTGATCCGGAGACGGTGAAGGTGCTGGCTGCAATCCAGATGAGCGGAAATGCGGGGCTGTCCATGTTGATCGCCGGACGCCCGGAAATAACGGCGCGTTTCGAACCAGCGCAAATGTCGCGGCCCGGGCTGAATTCCGGGCAGGTTGTGTTGCGCAATTTCGACTTGGCCGAGACGAAGGATTTTCTGGGCTTTCTGGGACAAAGCCCGGAAAAAGCAGTGGCACTGCACGCTGCAACTGCCGGAAATCCCGGAAGAATCGTCGACATGATTGTCGACCGCACCGACGAGCCCACGAAACTTCGCACGGCGCTCGGTCCAGTGCCGGAAGTGGCAATGCGACCGAGGGTGCGGCTGTTCGAGACTGCTGCCGAGCGAAAGAAGCGCACCTCGCTGCCCGCCTTTGATTCCGAAAATCCGCGCGAGTTTTTTCGTTGGGGATTTGGCATTGCTGATAACGAAGTCATCGAGGGGGACGAAACCGTTCGTCGCCACAGCCCGATCGGGCGCGAAGAAATCCTCGAAATTGGGCCGCAGTCAGAGCGCGACCTAGACAAACAGCCGGGCGTGCGGGCACCGCCTTTGGTTGCCACATCCCCCGTTATGCCGATAACACCTGCCGCCTTGACCGACGCCGGGGCTAAGGATCGCGGTTCGGTGCTGCGCGCCGTGCCTGACAAGCCGCGCCTTGTTGCGCCGTTCCAGCACCCGGCGGGTACGATCGAGCCGCAGGATTCGGCGATGCTGCGCGAAATATTCCCCGATGGCCACGCGACGAAGCGTCGAAATCCAGGTCGCTGGTTGGTCTTTTTGACCGTCGGAGCGGTGGCCCTGTCTGCGGCAACGTTACTTAGTTGGCTTGCAGGCGAAACCGGCGACACGCGATTGGCGGCGGCGCCTCAGGCCGCAACGGAGGCGGCATCCGGCATCATTGCAACCGATCCGCCAGACGCCGCTGGCGTGAGCGTGTCAACTGCTTCGCCAGAACGGATGGTGGAACTGGCCGCGCCAGATATATTGGCGGCGACGGCCACCGCCGACCCGTTGCCGCGGCGCGACCTCGCCGCCGCCGTGCCTGCCGACGCCAACGTTCTTGCGCCTTCCAGCGGCTCCGACGACGCTACGCTGCAGTCAGCGCCGCAAGTTACCATTTCAGCCAAATCCGGGATTTTCGCGCCCAATTTGCCGACATCTGCCAATGCGCGCCTGCCGGTGGTAGTTCCAGAGCAAATAGTAGCATTGGTTGCGCCGGAAAAACTAACTGAATTCAATCGCGCTGACCCGGCACCGCCGCGCCAAGCTGACGCCGATATTCGTCCCAGCGACTTATTCTCGGCCGAAAGAACTGGTAATTCCGGATACGAAGCGACGTTCGCTGTTGAATTGAGCGATCCTGAACCGCACCTGCCGGCGCCGACCGCCGTATCGACGGTAAATCTGGCATCGGCGCTGGTAGTGGGTGAGCCGCAGCCCGCTGACGATGTATATGTCGTTGCGGCGAGTGATCCAACGGCCCGGACAACTGCGCTGGCGGAACTAGAACAAGCTGCGATATCAACGCCATCAACAACGTCAGAGGCGGCGACGTCGCCGCCAACCAACCCCTTGCGTATCGACATCACGCCCGTTCCGCGCGACCGTGCGTTGGTGGACTCCGCCCTCGACGCGGCACCCGGGCTTGGAAAACTGGCCGAAGGTGAGCGCGCGGATCTGGCCCGGATGCTGGCCGACGGAACCTGCGTCGATCAGGCCTTGCGCGAAGTTACCGGTGCTGTGAATCGTCATACGTTGGCGGCATTGTTGCACCAGATGAACCTGTGTTCCGGCGAATAGCGCACGGTCAAGCGAGGGCATTCCAGATGAAAGTTCTTCCGGTTCTGTTTGCGATTTGCACCGGGTTTGGTGCTTTGGCAGTAGTTGCCCAGGACAACCCACTTGCCATAATGGCAGCACCGGTCGGGACCACAACTTTCAGGGCGGCAGAAGACATTGCCAAAGTCGCCGCGAGTTGTGGTATAGGAATTGCGGCTGTTGAATCGCAGGGCTCGCTGGAAAACCTGCTGGCGGTAAACGACCGGCCATTGACGCCCGTCGCCATCGTCCAGGGCGATTTTCTGGAATACCTGCGGACGTTTGAAGCCGATGACCCGAAGATTGCCGAAAAAATCCGCCGGATCGGTGTGATCGCGCCGCTGTTTTCGCAGGAAGTGCATGTTGTAGTCGGCGGTGAAATATCGACAATGGCCGACCTTTCCGGGCGAAAGATCGCCATCGGCGAGGCAGAGAGCGGGTCATTCCTGACGGCAAGAGTAATCCTGGACCTACTCGGCATCGTGCCTTCGGAATTCGTTGAGACAGCTCCCGCCGAAGCGCTGGCGGCACTGCAGGCGGGCAAGATCGACGCAATGTTCCTAATCGACGGCGCGCCCTCGGCGCTGCTGTCGAACACCGCTCTGGACCCGGAAAAATTCAGGCTGCTGCCCTTGGATGAACCCGTCCTCGCGGCCGCCTATGCGCAAGCGACAATCCCGGCGGGCACCTACGCTATCGCACCGGCAGACACGGTGGTTGCAGCAGTGGCAAACGTCATGATCGGCTTTGATTTTGACCCCCTGTCACCTAGTGCGTATTTGAAATCTAATTGCGCCGCCGTCGCTGGCATCGCCGGTATCCTGTCGCAGCACAAGCCGCAGCTCCTGGCACTAGGTCATCCGAAATGGTCCGAACTTGATGCGAACGAGCCGGTGTTAGACTGGACCCGGACAAAATGTGCCGAAAAAGGCTTCAGTCCTGACTTCGTTCTGGCTTGCGCCGCCCAGTAACTGGTGGCTGGCCGGGTGGTTGGCTTTTGTCGCTGGCGCGCACTGTCAGAGGGAACTTGCTTGCGGCGGCGCGTGCGTCAGCGCCGTCTGCGTGACTAAAGTTGCGTCCTCTGCAATTCGCCGTCGCCCCGTTTCGCGCCTTCAATCCGGCCGGGCGAAGGCTTCGAACGGATTGTCATTCGTGAGCCGATGAATGTTTGGCTGCCAGTCAAGCGACCCCAGCGGGCAAAGCACAGCTTGAGCGCAATTCGTTTCGTGGGCACCACCTAATGGCTATATACCGTGAGTTGGTAATCGACAGGTGACACACTGACTGCGCATTCCAGCCAACTGCTTGGAAAGGGAGCTCATCGACGCGAACCGCACTTTTTGACCTCCAGGACATTCACGTACCGATCATCCATGTGCAAATGGGTGGAGCGGTCGGGCCTAGGATGGTGGCCGCCGCGAGCAACGCAGGGGGTCTTGGTACAAATTCCTTTGTGGCGCGCGGATGGCGAAACCATTCGACGACACATTCGCGAAATCAGATCGGCAACCGGCAATCCCTTCGCGGTGAACCTGAATCTGGGATTTCCGCAAGATGAAAGGTTCGAATTGTGCCTCAATGAGAAAGTGTAAGTCTTCCCGTACTTCTGTGGCGATCCAACAGGATTGATCGCCCGAGCCAAGGTTGGCGGCGAAAAAGTCCTGCAGACGGTCAGTCTGGCACAGCAGGGTGCCAAAGCGGTGCAGCTTGGCACCGACGTGGTGGTGGCGCAAGGCTCGGAGTTCGTCGGTCAAATCTGCGGAAACGAGGTGCCGAAGGTATTTGGAGTCCGTCATTGATAATTGGCGGCACTCAAGTTGGGATACGTCAAAAGTTGACAAAACATTGAATTCACCGTATGCGTGGGACGCGCCTTAGGGGCGATTTTCACAAATCTGGAGGACAAAATGAGTACGAAAATATTCGTCCACTCTGCGGTCTGTGCTGCTGTTTTGGCGGGCTTCGCTGCAAGCTTTGTTTTTGCTGGCGAAGTGACTGGAAGTGGGAAAAAGGAAGATCAGAACAATGGCACCTCTTGGTGCTCGTTTTCTGGGCTGAACGATGATCCTTCAGCTCCTTTAGACGGCTCGGGACCGAATGGTCCTGGCGGTCAGGCACAGTCCTTTGGCCAAGAAAACAAATTGGGACTCGTCGATCCCCATGAAGGAAATCCCGGCACGTTCTGCAACAAAAACAAGACGCCACTGCCGCCGAACCCGAACCGCAGCTGATTTTTGTCGTGGCCCTCGATGTACTCCGGAGAGGGCCACAACAAAAATACTACGGGTTTGTTGGTCGTCGAGGAGGTCAACAATCAACGCCCCAAACACTGCCTTCGCCTAGCCAGCCTATTTGGCCTTAAACGGACCTCTTTCGCCCTTCCAAGACTAATCCTGAAATCTTTCGCTTTATGGATGCTGCATGGAAAAGGTTCACGCCCAGTCCCGTTCCCTCCACGAATTTTCCGTTTCTTGCATTCCGCTTCAGTCGTATTCAGCGGCGCATTGATCATATTTTTATGATAGTAGGCGCTACTTGAGATTTCACTCGCTTACTTTTGATTGTCGTCTGGTTTTCCAGTTGTCTGGTATGTAATGTTGTTTAACAGATGGCGACACTTTCAGGAAAACAGACAAGAAAACCAGTTGCGAATCTTGGACCAGGTCGCCACGGCGATGGGAACGAACTCTATCTTGTCGTCGATCCATTCGGCGCAAGGCGCTGGATTGTGCGGGGTTCGGTCAAGCGGCAGCGAAACAAGGAAGGGGGCGCGCTGCGAACGGATTTTGGTTTGGGCGGGCAGATCTTGTATGCCGTGCGCAGGGGCGAGACCGGGCGACTGAGTATCGCCGCATGGCCAAGCATCGGTTGGACCCATGCTTCAACTCGAGGTCGGCAACACCGGCGTTCGAAGAAATGGCTCGACGAGATGGGTGGCGATAACCAGCGACAGCTGGATCGGAATCGCATTTGGCGACCTGGCTGTCATAGGCTCGAGCAAGGTCATCGGGACGTGAATCGCAACGCCTTCGATTATCGCGGAACTTCGCGCATTCGTCCTTAAAGCCGTTTAGGCATCGTCTCCTGTATTACAGCTCGTTTCAAAAACTGCCTCGACATTTGTCATTGGCCTGTTTTCACCGCGAACCCGTTCTGCCAGACGTTTATTAACTCGAGTTCTTCGGACAAATGCAGGATATCTGCCCGTGTACCGGTGGCAAAACTGCCGAAATCCTTTTCTCTCCCGATCACTTTGGCTGGATAGTAAGAGGCCATGCGCAAAGCCTCGGCAAGGTCGATACCAATCTGTTCAACTATGAAACGAACGGCACCGATCATGGTCAGATTCGCGCCGGCAAGCGTGCCGTCCGCCCGAACCAGCCGCTGCCCTTCAAGATGGACCCAACGCCCCGCGAGCAGGAACTTGGTCATCGAAGTGCCAATGTTCGACATTGAATCACTGACCAGAAATATGCGGCCGGGTCCTTGTTTTGCCCGCAGCGCGATCTTGATGGCGACGGGATCGACGTGAGTGCCATCCGCAATCAACCCGGCCCAGAGTCTGCCGTCATTCAGGGCCGCGCCAACCATGCCGGGTTGGCGGTGCGAAAGGCCACTCATGGCGTTAAAAAGGTGGGTTACCGCCGTGGCCCCCGATTCCACAGCCGTCAAAGCCCGCTCACAGTCGCAGTCACTGTGACCAAGGCTGACAATGATTCCGGCCTTCGCAAGATTGGAAATTTGCGCATTGGTCACGCTTTCCGGCGCTACAGTCGTCAACAGTGTGGGCAAATTTGCTCGGGTCAGCCTTAAAAGGTCGTTTGCAGTCATTGGACGTATCAGCTGCGGATCATGGGCCCCCTGTCTGGCCTTGCTCAAATGCGGACCTTCCAGATGCAGGCCTACGCAACCAGCGATTTGCTTTGACGCCTTTACCGCAGCGATTGCAGCGCCGGTTTTTTCTTCGACATCCGTAATCAGCGTCGGCAAAAATGCCGTTGTCCCAAAACGCAAATGTGCGGCGCAAATAGCGGCTATCGCTTCCGGTGTAGGGTCGTCGTTGAACAAGACACCACCACCACCGTTGACTTGCAGGTCGACGAGACCCGGTGCCAGAAACCCGTCGCGCAACTGCACTCGGGAGTAGCCAAAAGGGACGGAATCGATGTTCGTGATACCGGCAATACGACCGTTATCCACAAGCAACGCCGCGCCGTCACGGAACTCACTGCCGTCAAATATTCGGCTGCCGACCAAAGCCAGACGCGGGTTCATACCGTCTCCGTTACCTTGCGCAAGTTGCGCGGCGCGTCGGGGTCCAGACCGCGCGACTGCGCGAAACCTTCAACGAACGCGTAAAACGAAACGATCAGCGCTAGTGGATCTGTCAGGCCATGACCCGTTCTGATACTCGGCAAGACCGAGGCAATTTTCGCGGATGGCGAAGTTACCAAAACGTGTGCGCCGTTTCGAGCCAAATTGTCGGCGACAGTGACCACCGAATGCTCGGCGGCATCGCCTGCGGCCAGCGCGAGTATCGGATATTCGGCGCCGACGATTGAAACCGGGCCATGCAATACCTCAGCGGAAGAATAAGACTCGGCGTGTATCTGGCTGGTTTCCTTGAACTTCAGCGCCACTTCGTTGGCAATCGCAACGCTGGGTCCGCGTCCCAGGACGTAAAGCGAGCTGCGGCCGGTCAACGCCTCGGAAAGCGCAGACCAGTCAATCTTGCAGGCATTTTCGAGGTGTTCCGGCAGCCTTTCGATGGCCGCAATCAATTGCTCGTCTTCAGCCCAATGCGCCAATAGCGAAAGACCGGCAACCGCAGATGTTACAAAAGTTTTTGTCGCCGCAACACTTCGCTCGGGTCCGGCATGAATGTTCAAGGTATGCCGACATATCCGGGCCAGCGGCGAAGCGGGTTCATTGGTTATGGCGATGGTCAAGGCGCCCTGATCGGCCGCTGAGCGGGCCATGCTGCAAATGTCAGGGCTTTTGCCGGATTGCGAGACGGCAATGCAGGCACCACCAGACAGGTTCAAGGCGCGGCCATAGATTGAAACAACCGAAGGGCCAAGTGAGGCCACTGGCAGCCCAAGCACCAGTTCACAGACATATTTGAGGTAGAGTGAAGCGTGGTCTGACGACCCGCGCGCGACAGAAACCACGAAACGGGGATCGGCACGCCGCAAATCTGCAGCAGCCTCGATAATTGCCTCGGAGCCGCTGGCGAGAAGTCGCTCCACGGCTTGCGGAATCTCAAGAATCTCACGGCGCATGTATGAATCGGCCAACGGGATTTTCCTATTTGCTGATTTGCAATTCGGCAACGAAATCATATGCATCACCACGATAGAGCGATCGGGTGAATTCCACGACGCGTCCCGATCCGAGGTATGAAACGCGCTCGATTTTCAAGCCGGCGTGCCCCAATGAAACATTGAGGTGCCGCGCGTCATCGCTTTCCAGATTGACTGCCGAAATGCGCTGAATGGCTCGGATCGGTCGATTGCCACTTTGCTCCAGGACTTCGTACAACGAATGCGTAACCAGATTCGGATCGGCAAGAATCGAAGTTGGCAACGAGGCGCGCTCAATTGCCAAGGGAACCCCCTCCGAACTGCGCAACCGGCCAATTCGGGCCACCAGTTCATCGACACCAAGGCCGAGCGTGAAAGACTCCTGTGGCGACGGCGAGAATATGCCCCGTTCCAGAAACTTCGCTTCAACATTCATCCCTCGCCGTGCCATGTCCTCGGTGAATGAGGTGAGTCTGGAAAGTGACTGCTCGACGCGCCGTGGTTTCGCCGCAACAAACGTGCCCGAGCCGCGTTTCTGGACCAGCACATTTTCCTGCACCAGTTCAGCCACGGCGTTTCGAACCGTTACCCGCGACAAATCGGTGATGGCTGCAATCTCGCGTTCGGAAGGGAGCGGGTCGTTGTCTTTCAATAACCCTGATTCGATGGCAGACAGGATGCGCTTGCGCAGTTGCAGATAGCGCGGCCCTCCTGTGGGCGAAAGCCAGCCCGACTGGGCCAGAAGCGCTGTTATCTCGGTCATATTTGCCCGCTTTCCCTGGCGAACTCGCGCGCTGCTTTGATACCTTTCTAATACCAATATCGACCGATGCAAAGCAGAGATTTAAATTTTTCGCAACGACACTTGCGAATCCGGGTTAGGCATCTGAGTATTGGTGCTAATTTGGCATTATCACTGGAACAGGTGAAAGCATGGCACGCTCCGCTACCGAAGCACGGCATCCACAGTCCGACGGTCTGGAGCTTCGCAACGATGGCGACTTGCTAAAGCTGCTCTGGCAGGGTCAGATCGACGCTTTGCAGGCTGTTGCCAGCGCCATACCAGCACTCGAGTCCGCGGCAGCCCTGTTCGTTGAAACAATCCGCGCCGGTTGCAAAATCGTGTATTGTGGCGCTGGCAGCTCGGGGCTGATTGCTTTGGTTGACGCAGTCGAATTGCCCGGCACCTTTGGGATCGACTCTGCGCAGATTGCAATTTGTCTAGCGGGCGGCTTGCGAGACCTTTCACGGATTGATTCTGCGGCGGAAGACAATGATCTGGCCGCAGGAAAGGACCTCGGTGCGGTCGGGGTCAGCGCCGGCGATTGCTTGATCGCGGTTTCCGCCAGCGGCACCACACGCTTCACGCTTTCTGCTGTCCGGCAGGCAAAGTTGACCGGCATGAAAATTATCGGGTTGGCTTGCAACGCAGGCACACCATTGCTTGCCTTGGCCGACTGTCCGGTCTTACTTGAGACATCGGCGGAATTGGTATCCGGATCGACAAGAATGGGTGCTGGTACCGCCCAAAAGGCGGCTTTGAATATGATCTCGACGTTGGCCGCGATGCGTCTTGGCTTCAGCATGGACGGCCAGATGGTCAATTTGCGCATCGACAATGCCAAACTTCGCCAGCGGGCCATCGGTGTCGTCGCTTCGCTGGGGCGCTGTATGGAGAAAGACGCGGCCCGATACCTTTCGGCTGCATCCGACAACATCAAGATCGCGATAATGTTGGCACGCGGCGCAGATTCAGTGCAATCTGCCGCCGAACAGCTCCTCGCTTGCAAGCAAGACGTAAGGCAAGCGATCGAGGCGCTTGTGTCAGCGAAATGAAAACAACCGAGCTACTCAGCTTGACCCTAGCGGGATCGCTGGCAGCAAACGCGACCGTCGCCGCACAAAATTAATTTCAAATCCAGAGAAAGTGGCATGGTTCGGCTTCAATCTGGTATTTACATTGGTTCTAATTGGTAATACTTTGGTATTAATCGAACGCATCATTACAGAATCGCGGGGCGCGGATGGCAGCTTGTTTCGACATCGGGGGCAGCTTCATCAAGTTCGGCCCTTCCGATGCTGCGGGCAATGTTACCGAAGCGGGTCGCCTACCCACGCCAGTCAATTCTTTCAGCGATTTCACCGAAACGATACGTCTGGCCATTGCGAAAATGGGTCGGGCGGACGCGGCGATTTCCATTTCCCTTGCAGGAATATTCGACCCGACCAGCGGAATGGCCACGATCGTCAACGTCCCGTGCCTGAACGGGCGGCGCGTTGCTCATGATTTGGCAGAAGCGCTGGGGACTTCGGTGCGAATTACCAACGACGCCGATTGTTTCGCACTTGCCGAGGCACATTCCGGGGCCGGGCGCGGCAAGAGCAGTGTGTTCGGCATCATCTTGGGAACGGGAGTCGGCGGCGGCGTGGTTATTGACGGAAAATTGCTCCGCGGTTTTGGCGGCATAAGTGGCGAATGGGGGCATGGTCCGGTGGTCGACCCAACTGCCGGCGGACTTTGCGACGAAATGCCCCGACTTGCGTGCGGATGCGGTCGAACCGATTGCCTCGACGCCACGGGCTCGGCTCGCGGCATGGAACGCATTCACATCGCGCGAACCGGCGTTGTCCTTGACAGCAAGACAATTACGGCGCGCTGGAAGTCGGGTGATGCGGCTTGCGAAAAGACCATCGAGATTTTTGTTGAACAGATCGCTAGGCCTCTGAGCGTGATTGTGAATACCTTGGGCTGTGACGTCGTGCCTGTCAGTGGCGGATTGGCTTCCGAACCGGCATTGATCGCCAGAATCGACACGCGACTGCGCCAGAACGTACTTGCCTTCCACCCAAGCCCGCTAGTGGTGCCGGGCCATCACGGCGCAGAAGGAGGCCTCAAAGGTGCGGGCATTGTCGCCCTGCAGGATTTCGCGGCATGAAAGTTCTCTTAGAAATTGCCGTGGATTCGATTGCTGGTGCAAAAATCGCCGTCTCAGCGGGTGCGGATCGCATTGAGTTGTGCAGCGCACTTTCCGAAGGCGGCCTGACGCCATCGCTAGGCAATATGCGCGCGGCTGCCAGTCTGGGTATCCCTGTTTTCGCCATGATCCGGCCGCGTGGCGGCGATTTTTTCTATTCGCAAGCTGAAACGCGTATCATGCGCGACGACATTACGGCGGCCGTTGACGCGGGCTTGTCCGGGTTCGTGTTTGGCGCACTCCGACGCGATCTTGCTTTGGACAGCGATCTTCTGGCAGACCTGATGGAACATACCGGCAACCTTCCGGCAACTTTGCATCGTGCCTTTGATTTTGTTAGCGATCAAAGCATGGCGCTTGAACAAGCCAGTGCCCTTGGTTTTCGGCGTATTTTGACCTCCGGCCAAGCCGTTTCCGCCGAGATTGGCCAAGCCAGGTTGGCTGAGTTGGCAGCCCAAGCCAAAGGCAAGATCGCTGTATTGCCTGGCGCCGGCATTCGTGCACACAATGTCGCAACAATTCTGTCAGTAACAGGTGTAGAAGAAATCCATGCCGCCTGCCGGTTGCGGGCTGCCACCGACGCACGAATGACTTCGTTTGGTTTTTCGGACCCGGGCGGGCCTTCGCAAACCGACGGAACTGCCGTCCGGAATCTGCGACGCGCAATCGACCTGGCCACAGTTGAATCGCAAAAGGTGACCGCATGAGGATTGGAATCGTCGGCTTGGGAGCGCGCATGGCCCATGTCGGCCAACTATTCACCATCGAGTGTGAAGACGCCGAATTCACCGCATACTGCGACCCCACACCGGCGGGCCTTCCTGATATGGTCAGGAACGGTTGTGCGCCGAAACGCGGCTATGGCGACATCGATGCCATGCTCAAGGCCGAGAAATTCGACCTTCTGATGATCGGCTCGCCGAATTTCATGCATCTGGGTCACCTGCGCGCTGCGCTCAAATCTGACACGCCACGCATTTTCGCCGAAAAGCCGGTGGTCATCAGCGAAGCGGAGACGATGGAATTTCTGGGTTTGCTGCGCGACCACGGCGGGCATCAGCGGGTGATTGTCGGGCTGGTGCTGCGGTATTCACCGTTGTTTGTCGCTTTGCGCAAGTCCCTGAACGCGGGCCAGTTGGGTGATGTTGTTTCCATCGAAGCCTGCGAACATATCGCCCCGTATCACGGCTCTTTCTTCATGCGCGACTGGCGCCGGAACAGCAAACTGTCGGGCGGCTTCATGCTGGAAAAATGCTGCCACGACCTCGACCTCTATCAGGCCGTCGCTGGTGCGCGGCCAATGCAGATCGCCAGTTTCGGCGGGCGAAAAAGTTATGTACCCGCCAACGTCCCGGCGAGGCGTCCAGATTATCTGAATGACATGGCACCGCGCTGGGGCGGCATCGACGAAGCCTTCGCATCGGACGGCGACATCATCGATTACCAGACCGCTATTGTGAATTATGAAAACGGTGTAAACCTTTGTTTCCACACCAATCTCAACGTCCCTGATGAATTCCGTCGCTTCGCCGTCATGGGCACCAAAGGCATGGCCGAGGGCGACTTCATCCGCAATTATTACCGCGTGCATGACTCCCGTACCGGCAAAGCACTGGTTAAAAACGATGCCGTGGTTCCCGGCGGTGCGGGCCACTACGGTGCGGATGAAGCCATGGCCCGCGATCTGGCAGAGCATTTCCGATCCGGCACGGCGCTGCCGGTGACGGTGCTGGATGCGCTCGAAGCCGGGCTGACCGCCCTGAAAATGGACGAGGCTCGGCTGAAAGGTCAGGTCGTTGAACTACGGCAAACCTGGGCAGAATTTGACAGCTACGGGCAGTCCGCCCGCAAGGTGGCGTGATGGCTGTCACCAGAAAAAAAACTGACTGGTTCCCGTATATGCTGCTGGTTCCGGCAAGTCTGTTGACGCTGGTGATCGTCGCCTGGCCGCTGGTCGAAACTTTTCGCCTGTCTTTGACCGATGCGTCGTTGCGCCCGACAACGAACTTCGTCGGCTTTGACAACTACAAGAAGATCTTTGCAGGCACTTTCCCAACGATCATCGCCCGCACGTTTTACTGGATGGCAATATCGGTCAGCTTGAAAATGTTGTTTGGCATATTGGGCGCTGTGCTGCTTAACGCGGCGGTTCCCGGCCGCACCCTGTTCCGGGTATTGATCATGCCGCCCTGGATCGTGCCGATCGCCATTGGCGTGTTCATGTGGGGTTGGATGTACAACGGTCAGTTTGGGATGATTTCGGGCATGCTGCAACGGCTGAACCTGATCTCAGAGCCGTTCGAGTTTCTGGCCTATGCCAACTCGTCCTTCCTTTCGACCATCGTCACCGATGTCTGGATCGGCACCCCATTGGTCACCGTCTATCTTTTGGCCGCCATGCAGGGTGTGCCGGGTGACCTGCACGAAGCCGCCTGGACCGACGGCGCCAGCCGTCTCTACCGGTTCCGCCGCATCACCCTGCCGCTGATCATGCCGGCAGTCGCCACCATGTCGCTGCTGTCAGCAATCTGGACTTTCAATTCCTTCGACATCATCTGGATCCTGACCGAAGGTGGCCCGCGCGGCCAGACCACCACCATGATCATCGACACCTACAAGACCGCGATCAGCCGCTTCCGTTACGGCGAAGGCGCGGCGCGGGCGGTGATGATCGTGATCTTCCTTTCGCTGTTCTCGGCTTTCTATTTCGCCATGATCTCGCGCATCGGCAAGCGGGAGGTCGGCAATGATTAACCGCTACCGCTGGTGGGAATATGTGCTGATCTATGCTGGAATAGCAACGTTTTTGGCCTTTGTTCTGGCCCCGTTCCTCGAGGCTTTCCTCGTCTCGATGCGCCCGATCGACGCCCTGTTCTCGATTCCCTATCGCTTTGTAACCGAGGGGATGAACTTCGATTCCTATGTCACCATGTGGACCAGCGTGCCACTGCTGTGGCTTTATATGCTCAACAGCCTGTTCATCGCCACCGCAGTGACCCTGCTGGCGCTTTTTACTATCATCCCGGCGGCCTATGCGTTTTCGCGCTTCGAGTTCAAATTCAAGAACGGCCTGCTGGCGGGGTTTCTCGCTATCAACATGGTCTCGGGCGCTGTGCTGATTATCCCGTTGTACAAAGTTATGCAGCAGCTTGGCCTGCTCAACACCTATTTCGCCATGATCCTGCCCGGTGCTGCCTTCGTGATTCCGACCGGTATCTGGCTGCTGCGGTCCTATCTGATGAAAATCCCCAAGGAATTGGAAGAGGCGGCATGGGTCGACGGTGCTGGCCGGATTTACACACTGTGGCGGGTGATCCTGCCGGTGGCCTTACCCGGCATCATGGTGGTGGCGATCGCAACCTTTATCGCCGCCTATGCCCAGCAATTCCTGTTCGCCCTAACATTTAACTCGACCAACGAATTGAATCCGCTGCCGGTCGGGCTGTACCAGTTCTTCGGCCAACAGACTGTGGTCTGGAACGAACTGATGGCCGCAAGCTTGGTCGGTATCCTTCCAGTGCTGATCGTCTACATATTCTTGCAACGCTACATCGTTGCCGGGCTGACGGCCGGGGCGGTGAAAGAGTGAATTACTGAAGCCTGCAACCAACTAGGGAGAAGACAATGAAAATGAAAACGATACTGTTGAGCGGCGCGGTTGCGTTTGCTTCAACTGGTTTCGCGTGGTCGCAAGACACCGAAATCCACATGATCAACTGCGGCGCAATCGCCGATCAGGGCACCAGCGTGCAGGCCGAACACGTCGCTTTGTGGGAAGCCGCCAATCCCGGCTTCAAGGTCAATGTCGAATATGTGCCATGGGGCCAGTGCGAGTCGAAATCGACCACACTCGCCGGCGCCGGTGACCCGCCGGCAATCGCCTATATCGGTTCGCGAGGGCTGAAACAACTGTCGCAGAACGAGCTGATCATCCCGGTCGCCTTGACCGACGACGAAAAGGCAACTTATGCCGCGCCGATCCTTGGCACGGTTACCGCCGATGGCCAGCAATGGGGCCTGCCGCGGGCGTTCTCCACCAAGGCTTTGTACTGGAACAAAGACCTGTTCGCAGCCGCTGGCTTGCCTGATGCTGCACCGAAAACTTGGGACGAAATGGTCGCAGCCGCAGCCGCGATTCAGGAAAAGACCGATGCCGATGGTTTTGGCATGATCGCAGCCGATTTTGACAACACAATGCACGAGTTCCTGAACTATGTTTACACCAACGGCGGTGCCGTCCTGAATGATGCGGGTGAGAATGTGTTCAACTCGCCCAACAACGTTCAGGCGATGGAACTGTATGTCAAACTTGCGCCGCTTTCCCAGCCCGGCCCGACAGCCTATGACCGTGAAAAGCTGAACCCGCTGTTTGCCGAAAGCCAGATCGGCATGTATGTCTCCGGTCCTTGGGCGCGTGGCCTTGTCGGTGATGTAAACTGGGGTGTAGCACCGATTCCGGTCGGGCCGATGGGCCAGCCGGGTACTTTGTTGATCACTGACTCGCTGGCAGTGTTCAAAGGCTCAGGCGTCGAAGATCAGGCACTGAGCTTGGCTAAATTCCTGACCAACCCGGACAACCAGTTCGCCTTCGAAGTGGCCTCTGGCTTTACCCCACTGCGCAAAGTGGCTGGTGTTGCCGATCTTGTCACTGCCGACCCGACCTGGGCCGCCTTCCTTGACGCGATCCCGACTGGCGGACCCGAGCCGCTGGTGACCGACTATGTTGGTCTGCAGGATGCATTCACCGCTGGCATCCAAGGCGTCGTTCTGGGCGAATTGGCTCCAGCCGATGCCGTCGCCCAGATCGCGGCCGCGATTGACGGTGTGATGTAAACACGCCCGTGGCCCGGCCCCAATCCTCCCGGGGGCCGGACCGTTACTGTCACCACAAGGAAACGATAATGGGACAACTCAGCCTCGCCGATGTGCGTAAGGCCTATGGCACAGCGCAGGTCATCAAGGGCGTTTCGCTGGACGTTACGCACGGCGAGTTCGTGGTCTTTGTCGGCCCATCGGGCTGTGGCAAGTCCACGCTGTTGCGGATGATCGCGGGGCTTGAGGAAATCACTTCGGGCGAAGTCAGCATCGACGGCAAACGGGTCAACGACCTGCCGCCGGTGCAGCGCGGCATCGCCATGGTGTTCCAGTCCTACGCACTGTATCCGCATATGACCGTCTATGAAAACATCGCTTTCCCGCTGCGGGTCGAAAGGCTTGCGCAAGCCGAGGTCGAGGCGAAAGTCCGGCGGGCATCGGGCATTCTGAAACTCGACGAGCGTCTGCAGCACAAGCCGGGGCAATTGTCCGGCGGCCAGCGCCAGCGCGTCGCCATCGGCCGTGCTATCGTGCGCGAACCCAGCGTCTTCCTGTTCGATGAACCGTTGTCCAACCTCGACGCCGCCTTGCGGGCCGAGATGCGGGTAGAACTGTCAAAACTGCACAGCGACCTCGACGCGACGATGATCTATGTCACCCACGATCAGGTCGAGGCGATGACGATGGCCGACCGCATTGTCGTGCTCGACAAAGGGGCGATTTCACAGGTCGGAACCCCGCTCGAACTGTATCACAAGCCGCAAAACCTGTTCGTGGCCGGCTTCATCGGCAACCCGAAAATGAATTTCCTGCCTGTGACTTGTGTGGCGGCCAGCAAGGAGGGTGCCAAGGTCACTCTCCCAGGCGGCACCAACTTGAGCGTCCATTGTGACGCCACAATTGTGACGGCTGGCCAGAAATTGACGCTCGGCATCCGACCGGAACATATTGGTTCTGGCGGCTCCGAGGCCCGCATTGATGCTATACCAACCGTGATCGAACGACTTGGCGTCCATACGGTGGCATATTGTAGCGCGGCAGGCAGCGACGGGGTGTTCCGCGCCTTGCTGGAGGGGGCGGCTCCGGCACAAGTTGGCAAGACCCTGCCGCTGACGTTCAATGGCGCAGATTGCCATTTGTTCAGCGCTGACGGCAACGCTTTGGAACGGCATGTGCCGATGACGGAGCTTGATCCGAATCGGGTGAATGCTGGAGCGGCCTGACGAAAGTCAGCGCTCGTTGATTGGCCAAATATCCTGTGGCGCTTTCTGGTACGGCGTGGTTCGCGGATCGTTCGGATAGGGTGAACCCGCGGAACAATAAAGGATCTTCGACGATATCTGCGAAAACGAGGCGTAGAAATGGTTGGTAGATTTGACGACCAGAATCCGTCGTTGTTGCGGGTCGATGCCGAAAATCCGGAACAGGCTGGTATCAAAACACTGCGCCCGGGTCGAATTCAGGATAACCTCAATCCCGTTGAAATCGACCAAGGCCGCGTCACCCATCGGCACCGGCCCACCTCCGAAAGTTTGCTGCGCATTGCGCAGGCAGCGCACGACGCGGACCGCCGCGTCAACCGGATCGCCGGTGCCGGGCGCTGACTTGGCCCCGAACCGCAATGCCAGCTCCGCGCCTTCGCCCGCGGCAATACAAATCTGCACGGCCAGCGGATCCCAGATCGAGCCAAAGGCGATGCCGCGGGTGCCACGCCGCATCGCTTCGGCCAATATCACCGTCGCGTCACCCGCCGTTCCACCGCCCGGATTGTCCCAGACATCGGCAATCACGACCGGATGGGTGCGAGAATGTTCGGCGATGGCCAGTGCCTCGGCTGGCGTCACTTCCGGACTGCGCACCTTGCCGCGCAATGCATATAAATTATCGCCCAACTCTTTAGCCAGACTTGTGCCAAAATCGGCATTGTCATCGGTCACCACCAAAAGCTTGGTGCCCATCTCCGGCACGTCCCCCGCCATGAAACCATGGATCACCGAGATCGACAGAATGCGCGCGTCCGACGCTTCCAATTCATAGAGCCGGTCCACATAACCCCGCATCGGCTGGGTCGAAGTCGGGAAAACGTCGATCATCTTGCAATCATGCACTGCCATGACCGGGCTGATCGTGCCTTGCAGCCGAAGTGCCAAAAGCCGCCATAAATCCTCGGCGCGATCGACAAAATCGGTATGTGGGAATTCTTTGAAAGCAATCAAAAGATTGGCCGCCGCCACCCGCCTTTTGGTCAGGTGCGAATGCGGGTCGATTGTGGCAAATATCGGTACTGCCGATCCCACCAGAGCACGCACGCCATCCAGAAAGTCACCCTCCGGGTCATCATAGCCGTCTGCAACCATCGCGCCGTGCAGGCCCAAAGCGACGGCATCCACGGGCAGCGCAGCTTGCAGTTGGGCCAATATTTCATCGCGCAGCCGCTCATAAGTATCGCGGTTCAAAAGCCCCGCCGGGTCGGCCCAAGCTGCCGTGCCCTCGACCAAGTCCCAACCGTGTATTTCGGCCACCTCACGCCCGACCGGAATGATAGCCGAACACAATGTCGGCGTGTCCGGATGCTCACCCGGGCGCGCCAGCATTGACGCTTCGAAAGCGCTAATGTCGACGCGGATCGGCGAGAATGTGTTGGTCTCGGTCGCCAGAACCGCCGTAAAAATCTGCCGTTTCATGCGCCGCCCATCGGGTTTGGCAGGTAGCCGACAAAACCGCTGATCCTCCAGCGACCTTCCTGCTTGCGGCAGAAATAAAGTGATTGCCGCAACAACCGGTCGATTCCGCAATCGGCTTTGTTAATGCTGCCGTCGAATTTCTTGTGCGCTATGGCACGGTTGCCCGAAATTTCGATCTGTTCGAGGCGGGTCGCGTGGAAAATCGCCGCGCGTGGATCATCGGCGAAATCTGTTGCTCGCGTCTCGGCTGCCTGTCGCATCCATTCGGTGCGATAGGCTGCGAGTGTCGGGAACGACACACGCCAATCGTCCGGGTTAGCCAATTTCTTGCCATCGATTCCCATGAAACCATCGCTGATGAAATCGTCTACCACCATGGACCAGTCGGCAGCCAAAAAAGCGGTGATGTCACGCTCGACCAACATCTGCCAAATTACGTGTCGGTCGGGCTCGTCAGCAGCAAACGGATTGGTCATCGAGGACATTTTATGAAAATCATTTTCATATCTGGTTGATTTGATCGCAGATTTGCGGCATTAATACCAATTAGTCAATCATTACTGAAAATGAATTTCAGATTGAGGCAGGAGCAAGGCAATGGAACACACGCTCTTTGGCGTCAGCAAAGCGGGCGCAGGCAGAAATGCCCTATCCTTCGGTGCCCATCCGCCCGCCCACGCTTGCGTACTCGTGTCGATGAAGATCGACTGCAAAGTGGAAATCGATTGTAGCGCCTACAGGGCGCCTTGATGCCACAAAGTGATCTGTTTGCGGTGCTGAACGCCCAGCTCGGCGCGCTGTCACGCTCGGAGCAAAGTATCGCCGCGCTGCTGACCAGCGAAACCGACTATGCGCTGTCCGCCTCGATTACGGAACTGGCGGCACGCGCAGAAGTCTCTCCACCGACCGTCACCCGATTTTGCCGTCGATTGGGCTGCGAGTCCTATTCCGATTTCAAGATGCAACTTGCACAAGCCGCTTTCACCGGACTCCGGTATAATCGAACTTTGGAGATCGGCGAAAAACCTGACTATGCCGATTCGGTTTTTGACGCGGCGGTCAGCGCGATGCGAACCACCCGCGATGCCCTTGATCGGGATCGGGTGGAGGAAGCGGCGAGAGCCGTCTCGCAGGCTGGAACAATCGCCGCCTACGGCTCTGGGGGCAATTCGGCGATGATAGCGGGCGAAATCCAGAATCGGCTGTTCCGGCTTGGTTTGCATGTCTCCGCCTCGGCCGATCATTCGTTCCAGCTCATGCAATCGGCCGCCCTCGGTCCGGGCGACGTAGTGATCGGGTCGTCGCTGTCGGGTCGCAATGTCGAGCTGATCAAAGCCTTTGCGGCTGCACGCACTTATGGCGCGGTGATTATTGCCATGTCGCGTTCGGCCAGTCCGGTCGCTTTAGCTGCCCACATCAATCTGGCGGTGGATATTGACGAAGGCGACAATATCCTGATGCCAACGTCGGCCCGCTACAGTTTTCTGATGATGGTCGATATTCTTGCCCATCGAGTCGCCCAGTTGCGCGAAACTCCGGCGCGTGAAACTCTGCGCCGCATCAAGTTCCAGCTTGCCAATGAACGCGACGCCAATGACCGGGAGGTTTTGGGTGACTGACAAGGGCATCGCCATCGTAACTGGCGCAGGCGGCGACATCGGCCGCGCCATCGCCGCCACCCTGTCGTGCACCCATCGGGTTATCGTTGCCGACATGGATTTGGCAGCGGCCGAAAAAACCGCCGCTTCACTGGACGCCACTGCACTGCATTGCGACATCACCGACCCGGCATCGGTTGTCGACTTTGCCAAAGCCGTCCGTGCCATCGGCGCGGTTTCGGTGCCGGTCAACAACGCCGGTGCCTCGCACGCTGTTTCGCTGCATGCGCTGACCGAGGTGGGACTGGCTGCCGACCTGAACCTGAACCTCGCTGGAGCGATCCGCATTTTCAAGGCCTTTCGCGCCGATCTGATCGCCACCAACGGTTGCATGATCAACATCGCCTCGGCCAACGGCATCGGCACATTTGGTCACCCGGTCGGTTGCTGCCTGCTGGCTGCGCAATCGGCGTTGGCCGCCACTTTCACCCAATCCGCCGACTTCACCCGTTGAAAGCCTTGCCATGACCGATAACGCCTACCGCCTAGAAGCCCGCTACACGCCGCTTGATGACGAACGGATGGGCCGGTTCGACCTGACGCTGCACAACCATTCAGACCAATCATTAACGGATTTCACCCTGTGTTTTTCGGCTTTGACCCGAGCTGGTCGTGGCGCAACTTGTGTCAACGCCGTGCTCTTGCGCCGCGTCGCCAATTTTCACGAATTCGCACCCCCGCAAGGTTTTTCACTGGCTCCCGGTGCCAGTTGGTCTTTCGCTTTGGAAGGGCTGACGCACCGGCCCAAACATCGGCTCGACGGGCCCAAGGCGGGCTATCTTGCACTGAAAACCGGCACTGCTCGCGTCACTACTGGCGATCTGCGCACGTACGCATTCGCCACTGGTCCATTGCGCCATATTCCCGAGGGCAAATTGGAAATCCCGCTTTCGGTTACGCCGTGGCCGCAGAATTGCACGATCGCGGAATGGCGGACCGAAGCTGTAATTCTGGTCCCGGAACCTGATACCCGGGCTGACGATCTGTCAGCCACAAGCAGAATCGCCGCGCTCACGCAGCGCCTGTTCCCCGCCAACCGGGCACCGTTCGCGTTGACGGGCAGGGGCCTGACCCTGACATTCCTACAAGATGCGTCGTTCAAGCCGGACGCTTACCGCCTTGACTTTACGGCCAGTGAGATCACGCTAGCCTCTGGTTCGCCTTCGGGCCGCGATTACGGCCTCATCACATTGGCGCAAATCGCCAGCGCCGCCCATGCTGACCCCGCAACGTTCAAATTCCCTGCGCACGGCACAATTTCCGATCATCCACGCTATGGCTGGCGTGGGGCACACCTTGATGTGTCGCGCCATTTCTGGCCGCTCGACGACGTGCTGCGTTTCCTTGACATCATGGCCTGGCTGAAATTGAACGCGTTCCAGTGGCACCTGACCGACGACGAAGGCTGGCGGCTGGAAATCAAGGCACTGCCCGAACTAACGGCGATCGGGGCGTTTCGCGGGGCCGGATTGCCAATGGTGCCCCAGCTTGGTTCAGGTGCCGAGGCCTATGGCGGCTTCTATACCCAAGACCAGGTGCGCAGCGTCATTGGGCGCGCCGCGGCATTGCATATCGACATCGTGCCCGAGATCGACATTCCCGGCCATTCGACGGCAGTATTGAAGGCTCTGCCGCACCTGATCGACCCTGACGAGCCGCACGACAGTTACCGTTCGATCCAGGGTTATCCCAACAACGCGCTCAACCCTGGTGTCGCGGCGACACAGGATTTTCTCGACACGGTGGTTGGCGAAGTCGCGGCGCTGTTCCCCGGCCCCTATATCCATGTCGGGGCCGACGAAGTGGACAAGGAAAGCTGGCTGCAATCGCCGCGCGCCCGCGTGTTGATGCAATACGAAGGTCTTGCCAATACTAACGAATTACAGGGGTACCTGCTGCGCCAAGTGCAAAGTACAATCCGCCGACACGGCAAACGGCTAGCTGGCTGGGACGAGGTCAGCCACGGCGGCGGGGTCGATGCCGAGGGCACCTTACTGGTCGCGTGGCAGAAACGCGAGGTGATCGCCAAGCTCGCCGCCGAAGGTTATGACGTGATCGCCAGCCCGGGCCAAGCCTATTACCTCGACATGGTGCAAGCCGAAGGCTGGGACGAGCCGGGAGCGAGCTGGGCCGGGACAGTTTCCCCGCAATTCACCTATGAATACGAAGCCGCAGGCGACCTGCCACCTGATCAGTTGCACCGGCTGAAAGGGGTGCAGGCCTGCATCTGGAGCGAACATCTTGTCAACAAGGCACTGTTCAACCACATGGTATTTCCGCGTTTAGGCGCAGTGGCCGAATCCGCTTGGACAGAAGTTGCCATGAAAAATTGGCTGCGATTCGCGAAATTGTCTAGGTCTCTGCCAAAACTATGACGAAATTTCAAAAAGTGAATTGCTCGCAATTAATGGCACCTTTTTGCTGCCCCTGCCGGAAACTGCCTCATCGTGTTGTATGGGCCAACCGTTGAGCAATACAACATAGTCAAGCGAGCCTGAGGGCGCTGGCCACCTGTTGGGGGAACAATCAGAAGACGGTCGCAAAGTGGAAAATGCCGACGTCTGCAATTGTTGTGCCGACAGGTACGAGGCACCGTCATTGGACAGGCACCTCGTCCGCCAACCTTCCATTTCGGAATCGCTGCCGTTGAACGGACGTGGTGAGAAATTGCGTCTATGATTGCATTGCGGGCGTGAGGGACGCAGCGCTTGCGTTTTGCGACTTTCCTATTGTCAGTTCTGGACCTCTGGTGCAAATCAGTGGCATGGATAAGTTATTGCACCTGCTTTAGGCCGTTTGCGCATTGATGGTCACACTTCGGGAAATTGCGAAAGCAGCAGGGGTATCGTCGGCCACCGTGTCGCGGGTGTTGAATTTTGACCATACTCTGGCGGTGACGGCGCAAACGCGCCGGACGATCATCGAAACGGCCGAGGCCTTGAATTATGCGACGCCGCGCAACCGGAACCGCGCCAGCCAGCAAGGGCTGAACAAGGTTGCACTGGTGCATTTCCTTAGCCCGGATCAAGAATTCGCCGATCCCTATTATGTTGGGCTGCGGCTGGGGATCGAACGGCGCTGCGCGGCACTGAAAGTGGAAACCATCAAAGTATATCATACCGACTCGATGCCCGATGCTGCCTTGCTGAACAGCGCCTCTGGCGTCATCGCGATTGGCCGCCAAAGCCGCGAGGAAATCGCCTGGATCCAACAACACAACCGAAATATCGTGTTTGCCGATTTCCCGCCTCCGGGCGATGAATATGACAGTGTCGACTGTAACCTTGAACTTGCTACCCGCAAACTATTGAAGGCGCTAACCGAGATGGGTTATCGCCGCATCGCCTTTGTCGGCTGGGTCGAAGGGATCGATGTTGTCACCCAAAAAGAACGCGAAAAGCGCTGCCAAGCGTATACGAACTGGATGATCGAAGCAGGTATGTATGACCCCACGATCTGCCTGACCGAAAGCAACAACGAGCAAAGCGGTTATCGCCTGACCCGCACGATTCTGAGCCAGCCGAACCGGGCCGACGCGCTGATCACGTGCAACGACAACATAGCCGTTGGCGCGTATCGTGCCATTCACGAACTGGGGCTGAGGATTCCCGAGGATATCGCGGTTGCCAGTTACAATGACATATCGGTCGCGCAGTTCATGAATCCGCCGCTTTCGACCGTGCGTTTGCCTTCGGAAGAGATCGGCGAAACTGCCGTCGATGTGCTGCTGGAACGTATTGCCGGACGCGAGATTGCCAAGCGTATTACCCTTGCGTCGCAGCCGGTATGGCGAGGCAGCACGCGGCGCTTGCCGGGTAGCTGACTGCTTCTGCTAAATATTTACTAAAGAAGATTGCGCGATGAAATTTGCCACGCTAATACTTTCGCATGAGGCCTGAAAAAGAGCCTCGCTTTTGGGAGGACAAACATGAATCGCATTGTTTCGCTTTGGCCTAAGGTTGCAAGTCTCGCGTTCGGCGCGACTATGCTGAGCGTCACTGCCGCCGCGGCGGTCGACGTTACAGTCTGGTGCTGGGATACCAACTTCAACGGCGCCGCCATGCGTGAAGCCGCAGCGCGCTACAACGTCGATCATCCCGACGTGAACATTATCATTGAAGACAGCGACAACCAGGACAACATCCGTGCCAAGCTGCAGACGGCGCTGCTGGCGGGCAACACCGACGGTCTTCCTGACATCGTCCTTATCCAGGACGACCAAGCCAAGAAGTACCTACTCTCGTTCCCGGGCGCATTCGAACCGCTCAGCGACTCGATCGACATGACGCAGTTTGCGAACTACAAGGTCGCCGCCGCTACTGTTGACGGCAAGTCCTACTCGCTGCCCTTCGATTCGGGTGTCACCGGCCTTTTCTATCGGTCCGACTACTTTGCGGATGCCGGCTTTTCGAGCGCGGACACGCAAAACCTGACTTGGGATCAGCTTATCGACATTGGCGTTACCGTAAAAGAAAAGACCGGCCACCAATTGTTCGGCATTGACTACAACGAAGTCGGCTGGATCCGCATGATGCTGAACTCTGCGGGCCAGTGGTACTTCAACGCTGACGGTTCGCTGAACCTCGTCGGAAATGCGACCTTCAAAGAAGCGCTAAACGTCTATCAGAAGATCTGGACCAGTGGGCTTGCCAAGCCCGTTTCGGGCTGGGCTGACTTTACCGGCTCTTTCACCGGCGGTGATGTTGCTGCTGTTCCGATCGGCGTTTGGATGGTTGGCACGATAAAGGCCAACGCTGCCGCCGACGCTGGCAAGTGGGCTGTTGCGCCGGTTCCACGCCTCAACATCGAGGGCTCTGCCAATGCCTCGAACTGGGGTGGTTCGAGCTGGTATGTGCTCGCTTCGTCGCCGGACGATGAGAAGGCTGCAGCCATCGACTTCCTCAACACGGTCTGGGGCGGTGACAGCGACTTCTACCAAGCGATCCTTTCCAATACAGGCGCTGTCGGAACCTGGCTCCACGCCCGCGATGGAGCTGCCTATCAAGCAAAAGACGACTTCTTTGGCGGCCAGCCCATTTGGCAGGACTTCGCGACATGGCTATCGCAGGTACCGGATATTGACTACGGCATCTTCACCTCCGAGGTTGACTCCGCGATCTCTGCTCAACTGCCGACAATCGCCGAAGGCGGCGACCTCGACGCTGCAATCGAAGCGATCAACGCACAGGCGATGCAGGCAACCCAGTAAGGGTTTGACGGAAGCGGGAGAAATCCCGCTTCCACTTTCTGGCTCGACCCGGCATTCCCGGGCCGAGATCAGGTAGATGCAGCTTGTTTTGGGACGGGACAGGATCGGTCATGGCGGTGCGGGTTGTCCGAAGGGTGCAGATCAGCGGCTGGCTGTTTGTCGTGCCGGCACTTGTCCTGCTCGGCATCTTTTTAATCTACCCAATTATCTGGTCGCTCTGGATGAGCTTCCAAACCGGCCGTGGCATGAATTTCTCGTATGGCGGCTTTGGCAATATCGAGCGGCTGATCCAAGATCCGGTATTTTTGCGGGCGCTCGGTAACACCATGATCTTTCTGGTGGTGCAGGTTCCGGTCATGATCGTGCTTGCCTTGCTGTTCGCGGTGGCACTGAACGACCCCACACTTTGGGGCAGAAGCTTCTTTCGTACGGCGATCTTTCTGCCCTGTGTCACCTCGCTGGTCGCATACGCCGTTCTGTTCAAATCGATGTTTGGAGCCGAAGGCGTGGTCAACGCCGCCCTGGGCATCATTGGCTTGGGCCCCATACCTTGGTTGACCGATCCGTTCTGGGCCAAGGTCCTGATCATCCTCGCCATTACCTGGCGGTGGACCGGTTATAACATGATCTTTTATCTCGCGGCGCTGCAGAACATCGATCGGTCGATCTACGAAGCGGCACGCATCGACGGCGTCCCGCCTTGGGCTCGCTTCTACTATCTCACGATTCCGATGCTGAAGCCGGTCATCCTATTTACGACCGTGATCTCGACCATCGGAACGCTGCAACTGTTCGATGAGCCTTTCAACATCACCTTGGGCGGGCCGGCCCAGTCGACTCTGACTTTGTCGTACTACATCTATGACCTGACCTTCCGTTTCATGCCGAGCTTCGGCTATTCCGCCACCGTGTCGTGGGTCATCGTTGTTCTCGTCGGCATCCTAACCTTTGCGCAGTTCGTGTTTGCCCGCGATAGGCGCAGCAATTGACAGCGGAACGCACCTTTCGATACATCCGCCGCGCGCTTGTCTACATCGGTCTTAGCATCGCTGCATTCATCGCCATTTTTCCGTTCTATTGGATGGTGATTGGTTCGACGAACACGTCGCCGGCAATTGCTAACGGCAAAGCCACACCGGGCCTGCATCTGTTTCAAAACATCGCGGCCTTCTTCGCCACAGTCGATGTGCCGCAAATGTTTTGGAACTCTGCGTTCATCGCGTTGTTTGGAACGACGCTAACCTTGATGGTTTCCTCGCTTGCCGGTTACGGCTTTGAGGTTTTCCAGTCGCGCTTTCGTGACCGGATTTTCGGTTTGCTTTTGCTGACACTGTCGATCCCGTTCGCGGCGCTGATGGTGCCGCTTTTCATCATGATGTCGCAGTTGAAGCTGATCAACAATTTCTCGGCCGTCATCCTTCCGGGCATTGCTTCGGTCTTCATCATTTTCTATTTTCGCCAAGCGACCAAGGCATTCCCCAGTGAGTTGCGCGATGCGGCACGTATCGACGGCCTCAAGGAGTGGCAGATATTTTTCTACGTCTATCTGCCGGTGATGCGTTCGACCTATGCCGCCGCAATCATCATCGTGTTCATGGCGAACTGGAACAATTACCTTTGGCCGCTGATCGTTCTGCAAGGCGAGGAGCATAAGACAGTGACGTTGATCGTCTCGTCGCTGTCCTTCGCTTATGTGCCCGACTATGGCGTCATCATGATCAGCGCCGTGTTCGCGACGCTGCCTACCGTGACGATCTTCTTCCTGCTCCAGCGCCGCTTCGTTGAAGGGCTGCTGGGATCAGTGAAATAGGGTTGCGGTTCTCATGCGGCAGGTGATCGATTTCAATGACGATTGGGTGTTCGAGGGCAAGCAAACCGTGCGCTTGCCGCATACGGCGGTGGAACTACCATTCTCCTATTTCGACGAGAAGATCTTTCAGCGGGTTTTTGTTTACGAAAAGACATTCACAACGGCCGCTGAATGGGCGGGTCGGGAAGTTACCCTTGTTCTTGATGGTGCGATGGCCAATGTCGTGGTCGGTCTGAATGGCCAACAAGTTGGAGCGCATAGGGACGGTTATACGCCCTGTGAAGCTAGGCTAACCGGTAAGTTGAAAGTTGGCGAAAACCGCTTGTCCATCAGCATCGACGGCAGTGAAAACCCCGATATTCCGCCGTTCGGTGGCAGTATCGACTATTTGACTTATGCCGGAATTTACCGCGACGTCTGGTTGCGCGTCACTGCGCCGGTGTCGATTGCCGCTTGCAAGATCGAGACGCCCGAGGTGCTTGCCGGGGAAAAAACCGTCAAGGTCGCGGTCGAAATCAATAATCCGCAAGAGCTTGCCCTGTCTGGCAGTTTGAAGGCAACATTGTTGAACAAATCTGGAGCTGCAGTTGCTTCTGTTTCTGTTCCAGTGCTCGGCGACAAGCTGTCGGTCGGGTTCACCGGGTTGGCGGGCATCGAACTTTGGGACATAGCCAGCCCGGCGCTCTACACGCTTAAACTGGCCCTCGAAACGCCACACGGCGCTGATGAAACCTCGACCACCTTTGGTTTTCGCAGTGCCGAATTCACTACTGATGGCTTCAAACTGAACGGTAAACCGCTGAAACTGCGCGGCCTCAACCGCCACCAATCCTTTCCCTATTCCGGCTATGCCCTTGGCCGAGCGGCACAGGAGCGTGATGCGGAAATCCTTAAGCATGAGCTGAAGCTGAACATGGTGCGCACTTCGCACTATCCGCAATCGACGTGGTTTCTGGATCATTGCGACCGCCTCGGTCTGCTGGTCTTCGACGAAATCCCCGGTTGGCAACATATCGGCGGGGCGGCTTGGAAGGCCGAGGCGGTTGAAAACGTCCGCCGCATGATCCGCCGTGACTGGAACCATCCTTCCATCGTCATCTGGGGAGTGCGGATCAACGAGTCGCAAGACGACCACGATTTTTACACCGAAACCAACCGCGTAGCCCGCGAATTGGACACCACTCGCCCCACGGGCGGCGTGCGCTACATTACCGACAGCGAATTGTTGGAAGACGTTTACACAATGAATGACTTCATCCTTGGCAACGAGGAACTGGGCGGCAATCGCCCGCGCACGCCGCTGCGCCCGCAAAAAGAGGTGACGGGGTTGGACCGGTTGGTGCCCTATGTTATTACCGAATTTGGCGGGCATATGTATCCGACCAAAAGTTACGATCAGGAACAGCGCCAAGCCGAACATGTGCGGCGGCATCTGGAGGTGTTGAACGCGGCTTACGGCGACCCAAACATTGCCGGGGCCATCGGCTGGTGCGCGTTCGATTACAACACCCACAAGGATTTCGGATCGGGCGACCGCATTTGCCATCACGGCGTGATGGACATGTTCCGCGAGCCTAAGTTCGCGGCCTACGCCTATGCCAGCCAGTGCGAGCCTGCTGAAGGCATCATCCTGAAACCGGTTACGTTCTGGGCGCGTGGCGAACGGAATATTGGCGGCGTATTGCCGCTGATCGTGCTGACCAATTGCGAGGAAATCGAATTGCGGTACGGCGACCAGCCGCCCAAACGTGTTGGTCCCGACCGAGAAAACTTTGCCCACTTACCCCACGCGCCCGTCGTTCTTGACCGGCGGCATTTTAGCGATGCCGAGCTTGGACTTTGGGGCATGAAATGGGAATCCGCAGTGATCATCGGCCTGATTGGCGGCAAGCCTGTGGCCGAGGTTCGTTTCGCGTCTGACCCGGTTGCAACCCGTTTGGAGGTTGTCGTCGACCAAGACCAACTGGGCCGGCATGATACCGTTCGTGTCATTGTCCGCGCTCTGGACCAAGTCGGGAACAAACTGCCGTTTTTTCCCGAACCGGTTTTGATTGAAGTCAAAGGGCCTGGCAAGCGGCTGGGACCCGGTTTGGTGCCATTACGCGCGGGTTCGACGGGTTGCTGGATTCAGGCAACCGGAACCGGCCCGATAAGTGTAATTGTAACCAATGACCGCCTTGGCACCGCAACCCTGAACCTGACCGTGGAATAGGAAGACAACCAGATGAGCGGATTGAAACTCAGCGGCGTGCGAAAATCCTTCGGGGCACTGGAGATCATCAAGGGCGTCGATCTTGAAATCGCCAGTAAAGAATTCGTCGTCTTCGTCGGCCCTTCAGGCTGCGGAAAATCGACCCTGCTGCGCATGATTGCCGGGCTGGAAGAAATCACTTCGGGCGATTTGTTCGTCGGCAACACCCGCATGAATGACACAGACCCGTCGAAGCGCGGCATCGCAATGGTCTTTCAAACCTACGCGCTTTACCCGCATATGACTGTGCGCGAAAACATGGGCTTTGCCCTGCGTTTCGCTGGAATGCCCAAACCAGAGATTGCCAAGCAGGTCGCCGAGGCTGCGCGTATATTGGAACTGGAGCCGTTGCTTGACCGACGGCCAAAGGAATTGTCGGGCGGCCAGCGCCAGCGCGTTGCCATCGGCCGCGCTATTGTGCGGCACCCGCAGGTGTTCTTGTTCGACGAGCCGCTGTCGAACCTTGATGCAGAGCTGCGCGTGCATATGCGCATCGAACTTGCGCGGCTGCACAAGAAACTGGCGGCGACGATCATCTATGTCACGCACGATCAGGTCGAAGCCATGACGCTGGCTGACAAGATTGTGGTCCTGCGCGAGGGTGCAATAGAGCAGGTCGGCACCCCGCTTCAGCTTTATGACAATCCGGACAATCTGTTTGTCGCTGGTTTCATCGGCTCGCCCAAGATGAACTTTCTCAGGGGCATCATCGAAAACGCCGCGATTCGGTTACCAGATTTTGGTGACCAGACGATTCCGTTGCCGAACCTGAAATCGCCACCGGATGCTGGGAAAGAAGTGACCATCGGGCTTCGGCCAGAACTATTCAAACGCGGCGGATCAGCGGTGCTGGACTTGATGATCGAGCTTATCGAGGACCTCGGCGACGAAACCTATGCCTACGCCCGCCATGGCAACGGCCAAGTCTTGACAATTGCGACCGTAGATGGCCGAGACCTGAAACCGGGCGAACGACTGGCGGCAAGTTTCGACGCCGGCAAGGCGCTGGTCTTCGACAAGTCCGGCAGGCGCTTGCGCTGAATTTTGCGATTTAGTAGCTTCGGGAACCGCATGACGCCGCCGGCCCGGTCGCTAGTACGTGGCGCGACCCCCCGACAGGTCAAAAACCGCCCCTGTCGTGAACGAATTTTCCTCGGTGGCGAGCCAGCAGATCATTGAGGCGGCTTCACTAAGTTCCAGCATCCGACCGCGTGGAATCTTGGCCAGAATCATTTTCAGAAATTCTGGGTCCTGGCTCATTGCCAGCGTCGTTTTGGCGACTGCCGGGGTAACGGCATTGACCGCAATGTCGCGGGAAGCAAGTTCTTTACCAAGCGACTTCGTCAATGCCAGCACGCCTGCCTTCATCGATGAATAGGCCGGGGCATTCGGGTTGCCCTCTTTTCCAGCGACGGAACTTACATTGACGATGCGACCATAATTGGCGGCAATCATGTACGGAACTACAGCGCGGCAACAATGAAACGTGCCGATCAGGCCAATGTGTACGACTTCGCTAAACGCTTCCGGGGGGTATTCCCAGGTCGGCAGGTTTGGGCCGACGATTGCAGCATTGTTGATGAGAATGTCGATCTTGCCAAACCGGTCGATGACCGCCGCCGTGGCCTTTTCGACCGCGGTGATATCGCCAATATCAACGGCAAGGGTTTGAACTTGACCAGTTTTCATATGGGTCTGATCCAGCGATTGCAGTAATTTCTGGTCGCGGTCCCAGATCGAAACTTTGCCGCCACTGGCGAGAATTCGCTCGGCCACGGTCAAGCCAATGCCTTGCCCTCCACCGGTGACGATTGCGACGCGACCGTTCAAGTCATAGCTGTTCATTGTAAAATCCGGTCTGAAAATGTAAGGGCCGCATCTTTTCGGGGACAGTCAGCGGGCACCGGATACTCTCCGATGCCCGCAACAGGATCAGAAGTCGAAGTTGTCGATGTTGGCGGCATCAAACGTCGTCAGACCTGCTTGCGTGTTGATCGAGTTGTTCGGATCAATCGTTTTGGTTCCCAAGTTCGGCACTTCGAAAGTGGCACCGACTTCGTTCTTGATCGAACCGTCAAGGACACCGAGGGCGAAATGCACCGCCAGCCAGCCTTCGTTATATGGGCTCCAAAGCTGGAATGCGGTTACTGTGCCGTCTTTGACAAAGTCACGCATTTCGCTGGGCAGGCCCAGACCGGTGACATGTACGGTCGAAGCAATACCGCGCGATTGCACGACTTGCGCCGCTGCTGCAATACCAACCGTCGTCGGCGCGATGACGCCCTTGAGGTTGGGGAAGTTGGAAAGAAGTGCTTCCATTTCGGTGGTCGACTTCTCGGGCTGGTCGTCACCATAGACGGTGGCAACCAGTGTCATCTTGGCATACTTGGCATCGCTGGCCAGCGTCTCATTCATGCCGACGATCCATTTGTTCTGGTCTGGCGCCTCGGTTGTAGCCGAGAGGATAGCGATTTCGCCTTCATAGCCGATCAGCGATCCGACCATTTCAACCTGGTCGGCACCGACTTTGGAAAAGTCGGTCGGAAGGATCGTGGCGTCACGATGGCCTTCGTTGCCAGTCAAATCGCCGTTCACGGTCAGCACAAGAATGCCCGCTGCCCGAGCAGTGTCGAGGACTTGGTTCAATGCATCGGGGCTGTTTGGTGCAATGCCGATGACATTGACGCCGCGCTGAATTTGCGCCTCGATGAACGGAATTTGCGACGTGGCTTCTGCCGTTGCCGGAGCGACGAACTCGAACTCGCAACCCAGCGACGCGCAGGCATCTTCAAAACCGCCAGTGATACTGTCAAAATACGGGTTGCCGGTATTCTTGCCGATATACACGATCTTGACAGGATCTTGCGCCATCGCGGTTGCTGCGAGCATCATGCTGGCAACTGCACCAAGTATCAGAGACTTCTTAAACATTTCTTCACTCCTGCTGTTATGCCGGTATTGTCCGGCGGAATTGCCCGTCACCTTTGGGTGCGGGAATAGGTAAAATTCGTGGCGATGATCGAAACGATTAGAAGCACGCCCAACACCACCAGTTGGACGGCGGGCAAGACATTGGCTACGGTCATGCCCGTTGAGACGATGACCAGCAGCCATGCGGCAAGAAAGGTTCCCAGAATGGTGCCGCGTCCACCGAATATATAAGTGCCGCCGAGCATGGCCATCAGCACCATTTGCAATTCGCCGCCGAGTCCGAGATCGTAGCGCACGGAGCCGAGGCGCGAGGCCGTCATTATACCAGCCACGGCGCTGACAAAGCCAATCGCCAAGAAAAGCCCCATCTTGATGCGTTTACTGCGAATACCGGCGTGCGTTGCCGCAATTTCGTTTGTGCCAATTTGATATATCTGGCGGCCAAAGACGGTCGTGCCGAGCACCAGCCCCAGCCCAATCGCCATAACGGCAAAAATAACGACGGGAACCGGCACTCCGAAAATCAATACGGTGTTTATGCCGATGAACCATTCGGGAACGCGGATCGACTTGTCGCCGGCAATTATTTGCGCGATGCCGCGATAAAAGATCAGAGTGCCGATGGTTACGATGATCGATGGAATTTGCAACTGGATGACCATGAAACCGTTGAGCGCGCCCATCGCCACACCTGCGCCAAGTCCGATCAGGATGGCGACGGGGATCGGCAGACCCGCCTGCTGGGCATAGGCGAACAGGCATGCTGACAGCGCCATGTTCGCTGCGGGAGAAAGGTCGATTTCGCCCGCAATGATTACTAAGGTCAGCACGAGGGCGACCATTGCGAACTCGGCCGACAGGGTGAAACTTTTGAGAATGTATTCAATATCAAGAAAATAGGGCGAAAGCAGGCTCGCGCCAAAGACCGCAAGGATCAGGACCAACAAAGTCATGGTTTCCGGGCGGATCAATATAACCTGCCAGAGCGGACGCAGGGGCGCTGCTTCGCGTGACGTTGGTTGGCCCGGAGATTCAGTGACGATCATGGACGTGCCGCTGCGAGGTTGGTCAAGCCGTGCTGACGAACAGTTCGGTCGATAAGCAGGGCGATGAGTATCACGGCACCATAGATCGCGCTTTGCGTTGTGCCGGGGATGCCAAGCAACGGCAGGGCGGCCGCTACGCAGCCAAGCAGTAGCACGCCCAATACGGTACCAAGCACCGTGCCCACTCCACCATTGATCGAGACACCGCCGATGACCACGGCGGCGATCACCTGAAATTCAAAGCCATTGCCGGTGTTGGACGGATTAACAAATCCCCAACGGCTGGCGTAAAGTATGCCCGCCAGACCCGAAAGAGCGCCGGAAATGGCAAAGACAAGCAACGTTACCTTGGTCACCGCAATTCCGCGCAACGGTGCAGCCGTGGGATTGGAGCCGATTGCATAGATTTGACGTCCAACGCGGGTGTGCATAACGAACAGATAGGTCAGCAGGGCAATGCCAAAGCTGATGAAAATGATCCAAGGAATGCCGAATATTGGCGAAGTTTGTGACATCGCCTTGAGGTCGGAGGGCACATATTGGCGGTCGATTTGTTTGGCATTTGAAACGATATATGTCAGGCCGCGGTACAAGTTGAGCGTGCCCAGCGTGACAATGATGGCGGGCAGTTTGAAAAGTGTGACAAGCAGGCCGTTAAACAGTCCAAGCGCTGCACCGATGCCGATGGCGACAATGAATCCGATTGGCCACCATATATCCGGATAGTATTTGAACATCATGCCCACGACCATCGCCGAGAAGCCGAGCATCGAGCCAATGGATAAGTCGACATGGCGGGCGATGATTACCAGCATCTGGCCCATCGCACCAATCAGGATCAGTGGTACAAGCAGCAGGATTATGCGCAACTCGCCCAAGGTCAGAAATTGCGGCTTGGCAATGCCAACGGCCAAGCAGAACAGCACGATCATCACCAGAATACCGGCTTCGCGTCGCAGAAAGATATTTCGCAGCACGGTCATGCGGCCACCACTTGGCGAGGCGCGGAAACCGGAACGGCGGCCTTCATGATCAACTCCTGTGTCGCCTCAGCGCGACTGAAGTTGGCGGTTAGGCGGCCTTCGGACATTACAAGCACGCGGTCACACAACGCTAGGAGTTCGGGCAATTCGGATGAAATCAGCAGGATTGCACGGCCATTCGCCGCCAGTTCACCGATCATGTCATAAAATTCGGCTTTGACGCCAATGTCGATGCCGCGCGTTGGCTCGTCGAGAATTAGGACACTCGGCTCGGTCAAAAGCCAGCGTGCGAGAATGGATTTTTGCTGGTTTCCGCCTGACAATTCGCCGATTGGTTGGCGAAGTGAGGCAAGCCGAATCCGCAGCGACCGGATCATTTCGCTTGCCAGCGCTTTTTCAAGCGACCGCCGTATCACGCCCTTGGGGGCGATGCGTTTGGGAACTGCGGCAGTGATATTCTGTTCCACGGAAAGTGACCTGAATATCCCGGCAACCGCGCGGTCCTCAGGCACGAAAGCAAGGCCAAGCGCTATAGCATCGGCGGGTTCGCTGATCACCGCTGGCTTTCCGGCAACCCTTATCGTTCCCGAGGCGGCGGGTGCGACGCCAAAAAGGGCACGCGCGACATCGGTGCGCCCGGCGCCGACAAGGCCGCCAAGGCCAACAATTTCACCCTTGCGCACTTCGAAGCTGATATTGCTAAAAATGCCGGGCAGGGACAGGTTTTCGACCGAGAGCGCCACTTCGCCGATCGTCGTCCCAAGCTTGTGCATGTATTCTTTTAGCGGTCGGCCAATCATTAGGCGGATGATGTCGGCATCGGTCAATGCTCCGACTTCGGCTGTCTCAACCTTGGCACCGTCACGGAAAATGGTGACCCGGTCACAGATCTGGCGCACTTCTTCCAGCCGGTGGCTGATGAAGATGATCGTGCGGCCCTCGTCGCGCAGACGCTGTGCGATGGCAAACAGCGTGGCTACTTCCTTTGGCGTAAGGGGTGCCGTCGGCTCGTCCATGATGATCAAGCGGCTGTCACTGGCCAAGGCGCGCGCGATTTCCACCATCTGCTGATCGGCGATCGACAGACCGCGCATCTGCCTTGTCACATCAATTTTGACCTCAAGCAAATCCATCAGGCGTTTGGCATCGCTTGTCATTTGTGCCCACGGCACTCGGCCCAAGGGTGCGCCGCTGGTGCGGCCGAGAACGAGATTCTCGGCGACTGACAAGTCAGGGAAAGAGATTGGTTCCTGATGAATCAGCGAAATCCCCTGCTGCTGCGCCACGATCGGATTGGTGATTTCAACCGTTTCGCCATTGATTTTGATGGTGCCGCGCGAAGGTCGGTACACACCGGCCAAAATCTTGGCAAAGGTAGATTTGCCTGCCCCGTTTTCTCCGAGAAGTGCGTGGATTTCGCCTTTTTTCAAGTCGATATCCACATCACGGAGCACATCGATACCCGCGAATTCTTTGGATATTCCCCGGGTGGAGACCAGCGACGTTTTGGCATCATTTTGGTTGATAACGGTCATCGGCGAACAGTTCCCGCGCCATTTGGAACCGGTGCGTCGGAATCTATGAGGTTCAAAGTCTTCAGGTCTGACCAGAATGCGGCCGGGATTTTTTCGTGAAACGCGGCGAGGTTATCCGTAACCTCACTGGCGCAAGCAGCGCCGGGAATGATCGATACTACCGCCGGGTGCGCCAGCGGGAACCGCAACGCCGCCGCAGTCAGTTTTACGCCATGCGACTTGCAGACAGCTTCCAATCTGCGGACCTTTGCCTGAATTTCAGGCGACGCAACAGCATAGCCATACATGCCGGTCCCTTTTGATCCCGTCGCCAGAATGCCCGAAGCGAAAGGTGCGCCGATGACCACGCTGATGCCGCGCTGGGCGCAGGCCGCCATGCCAGTATGCAGACTGCTCTGATCGAGCAGCGTATATGGCATCGCGACAATTGCAAAATCGACATCAAAACTGTTGACCATCTGCGGTAGCGACTCGGCAATATTGATACCGACGCCGACAGCCTTGATTTGCCCCGATGCTTTAATTTCTGAGAGGGCCTGCATTCCACCCCGTTCGAAAGCGTTCAGATGGAACTCGGTCTTCTCGCCATGAACCAACGTGTCCAGATCATGGATGATCAGCGCGTCTACAGTGTCTAGGGCCAAGCGTTGCAAGCACTGCTCATATGATCGCATTATCCCGTCGTAGGAATAGTCGAAATTTACCTCAAAATTGAGGCCCCCCCTCCAAGGCGCACGGTCGAAGGTTCGCGGGTCGGCAGGGCGATTCAATGTCCGTCCCACCTTGGTCGTCACAACGAATTCGCCTCGAGGTTTTGTTCGTAGGAAGCCGCCGCAGCGATGCTCGGCCAGCCCGCGTCCATACCAAGGCGCGGTATCGAAAAACCGGACTCCGCCATTCCAAGCCGCCAGCATAGTGTCCCGTGCGACTTCCTCGTCCACAACCTTATAGAGTTCACCCAAATGCGCGGTGCCCAGTCCGAACACTGGCAGATCAAGTGCAGTTCTGCCAACCCGGCGATGGGTCGCGAGCGTGAGATTCAAGGCGTCTCTCCCAGATACTCCCCGGGGCGGCTTCTTCTGCCGCTCTTTTCATATTGTGTAACTTGTCAGACAAAAATTAGTTGGACAAGTCCCTTTCTTCGCGTCAAACCTGCAGGGCACGCAAATCCGCAATAACTTGGGTTTCAGCGAAAGGAAGAACGCTGTGCCAAAAATAGTTGATGTCCGCACGACAATCTGGGAATGGATAGGTCCGGTGGCACCGATGCCACCTCACTTTTGCACGACGGCAAGTGACCTTGTCTCGGATATTACCGGCTCCATAGCCGGCTTTCGGTTTCTGGGCTGGCTGATTGTTGAAATCGAGTGTGACGACGGGACCGTCGGAATCGGCAACGCCGCCTTGGCGCCGCATGCCACAAAGGTGACGATAGACACCTATCTCAAACCATTGCTGATCGGCCTTGACCCACTTGATAGCGAATACATCTGGCAATCGATGTATCGTCGAACTTTGCCATTTGGTCGCAAAGGCATTGGCATGACCGCAATCAGCGCGATTGATTTGGCGGTGTGGGATGCGAAGGGCAAGATACTGAATCAGCCTGTGTTTCGGCTGTTGGGGGGCAGGACCAAGCCGAAAATTCCGGTCTATGCCAGCCGCCTTTATAGCCAACCTTTGGACACATTGTTCAGCGAGGCAAAGGCTTACGCCGATCAGGGCTTTCTCGCCGTCAAACTGAGGTTTGGCTGGGGGCCGAAGGACGGTTATTCGGGCATGGCAAAAAACGTTGATCTTGTGCGAACAGCGCGTGAAGCGATTGGACCAAACGTTGATCTGATGGCCGATTGTTATATGGGCTGGAACCTCGAGTATTCTCGGCGAATGTTGAAAATGCTGCAACCGTTCAACCTGCGTTGGGTCGAAGAGCCGGTCGTTGCCGATGATCTGGCGGGTTACGCCGAATTGAGGGCACTAAACCTTGTGGCGATTTCCGGAGGGGAACACGAGTACACATTGGCCGGGTTTCGGCAGGCGTTGGATATGAAAGCGTTCGACATCGTTCAGTTTGACGTTAACCGGGTCGGCGGTATTACCGCTGCCAAGAAGATTGCCGACTTGTGCGAGGCCCATGACATCACGGTCATTCCGCATGCGGGGCAAATGCACAATTACCACCTTTCGATGTCGAGTTATGCTGCGCCAATTTCGGAATATTTTCCTAAAGTGCCAGTTGAGGTCGGGAACGAACTATTCTGGTACATTTTCGACGGCGAGCCGGTCGCGAAAGATGGGTTCATCAATCTCGCCGATGACAAGCCTGGTTTCGGTTTGACCCTGCAAGTGCCGGATCCCAAAAACTTCAAACTGACACACTGAGGAGGGCTCTGGTGCCAGATTTTCCAATCATCGACACGCATCTGCACCTCTGGGATCCAAACCGCCTGAACTATTCCTGGATCAAGGGAAACCCGCTGTTCGAGCGCGCTTATCATATCGAAGACTATGCCCGGGATTTGGTTACCCTCGAGGTTGAAGCGATGGTTTTCCTCGAATGTTATGCCGATTTCACTGCGGATCACGGGCAATATCTTGAAGAAGTTGAATTTGTCGAGGACGAAGCCCGACGCGACCCGAGGATCAAAGCTATTGTTCCAATGGCCCCGTTGGAAAAAGGCCCGAAGTGCGAACCGATCCTTGTCGAAATGGCCGAAAAACATCCGATGGTGAAAGGCATTCGGCGTATTGTCGAGTTTGATGCCGATCCGAGGAGCCTGACCCTGAGCGACGAATTTGTCGCCGGTGTCAATCTGCTGGAAAAGTTCGGCATGCACTTCGAGATCAACGTCAACCATACTCAAATGGACATAGTGCGCGAATTCGTAAAGCGAGTTCCGAATGTGCCGATGATCCTAAACCATTGCGGCAAGCCGGGCATAGCCGAAGGTGCGTTGGAACAATACCGGGCCGATGTCAAAGAACTGGCGAAGCATCCGAATTTGTGGATCAAATTGTCCGACCTGCCGGTTGAGGCTGATCACAAATCTTGGGAAGAAGCCGACCTGCGCCCGTATATCGATGCGACCATGGAAACGTTTGGTCCTGAGCGAACCATCTATGCGGGCGACTATCCGGTTTGCCTGCAGGCGTCCACGCTTACCCGCTGGGTTGAGGTCTTGGACCGGGCGCTGGCCGGTCTTTCGGTCACGGATTTGCGCAAAATCTATCGGGACAACGCCAATCGGTTCTATCGTCTTGGGCTCTGATCGTGGGAATGAAGTGAATAAATTTGTCGAGCAAACCGCGTCCATCCGAAATTTGGGCGATACCGCAAAGGTTGTGGACATTGGCCAACCCGTCCCAGCACGCAAGACCGATGCTGAACCGGATTTCGCTGGCGTGGTTTTGGATCGACGCCCGATCTCGGAGCAGGTGGCCAACCGGATCATGGCAATGATCAAAAGCGGCAATCTCAAATCCAACGACCGGTTACCGACCGAACAACAAATGGGCATCGCTTTTGGCATCAGCCGACCGCCACTGCGGGAGGCATTGAAAGCTTTGACCTTGATGGGTGTGCTCGAAAGCCGCCAGGGTGGTCGCTATACGGTGACCGATCTGTCGCCAAGCAGGCTGGTCGCACCGTTCAACGTTATGCTGTCGATGGCTGATTATGACGTGAACGAGCATTTCGAAGCACGAGCAGTCGTCGATCTGGAGTTGGTCCGGCGCTGCACCGAAAGGGCTAGTAAGGAACAGCGGCAGCGCATCTGGAAACTCGCCGCCGATGGCCGTGCGTTCCTCCACGACCCGGTAGCGTTCCGCTTGCTGGATATCGAGTTCCATCAGGCGCTGAACAATGCCGCTGGAAACCGCCTGCTGAGTGCGCTTGCGCAGGGGCTGTACGACGTCGGTCTGGAAGTCAGGCGGGTTGCCAGCACGGTTCCCGGGGTCATCAAGAAAAGCGTTGCCCAGCATTGCAAAGTGGCCGAGGCAGTGCTGATCGGCGACGTAAACTTGGCCGTGTCCGCATATCGCCTGCACTTGGAGCATGTGCGGGACACTACGATCCAATCGATGACAAATATTCTGAACGATCAGTAGGTCACTATGCCCGAACAGATAGCTTTCCGTATGAACCTGAGACTACGTCAAGCCGTCGAAAATGAGAAACCTCACGACGAAATATTGCCGAAGCTTGCGCAGGTGGTTTGCGACGCCAGTGTGCCGAACTTTTCAATCAGGCTCGATCCCGAAAGCAGCGACCCGTTCGGAATACTGACCCGTAGAGATGGTCACACCATAGATGCCTTCCCAGTTCCAGTGCGGCCGAAGCGGGCGTTTCGCTTATCATGAAGAATTCCTTCAAGATCACCGTAGTGCGGGTTCATGTTGTCTCCCGAGAAACTGGGGGTGGGGATTATTTCCAGAATGCTGGCGAAACGCATTGGCTAGTTGACAGCCTTATCTCGAATCCGATGTCGGGATATGAAAAATACCGGCAAAGCAGGTCAAGTTGGGGCATCGGCGTGTTGGGATCGCTGGTTGTAGAAATTGAAACGGAGACTGGAATTGTTGGGGTCGCAACCGGAACTGGTGGCGTTCCGGCAGCTTGGTTAATCAAGAACCACTTTGCGCGGTTCATCGTTGGCACGGACGCACGCAACTTAAACCTCATTTGGGACCAATTGTACCGTTCGTCGCTGCCGTATGGCCGTAAAGGCCTGCCGATGATGGCGATCAGTGCTGTTGACTTGGCACTTTGGGATTTGGTTGGAAAGGTAAGGCAGGAACCGGTTTACAACCTGATCGGCGGACTGAGCCGGAATGAAATCAGTTTCTATTGCACCGGCCCAATGCCGCAAGCAATCAAGGAGCTTGGGTTCTGGGGTGCCAAAGTGCCCCTGCCGCACAGCCATTTCGAAGGCGAAGAAGGTCTTCGCAAGAACCTCGCATACCTTACGTCGTGCCGGGAAGTGTTGGGTTCGGATTATCCTTTGATGGTTGATTGCTACATGTCGCTGACGGTACCCTATGCGGTCCGTTTGGCGGAAGCATGCAAACATCTGGACATCTACTGGTGGGAAGAAGTGCTTTCGCCTGACGATGTAGAGGGATACCGCCTGTTGAAACAGGCGCATCCGACGTTGAAATGGACAACCGGCGAGCACGAATATTCGCGCTATGGTTTTCGGCGTCTAATCGAGGAACGCATGCTCGACATAATCCAGCCAGACGTCATGTGGGTCGGTGGGCTGACAGAATTATTGCGAATTGCTGCGCATGCGGCCGCCTATGACATTCCGGTAGTGCCGCATGGCAGCGGGCCGTATTCGTATCACTTCATCGCCAGCCAAACTGGAGCGGCATTCTGCGAATACGTTGCGGCAAGTGCGGATGGGCTTTCGATCCAGCCGGTTTTCGGCAGCATGTTCTCGGGCGAAACCATTCCGATCAATGGCAGTCTCATAGTCTCTGAAGCGCCCGGTTTTGGTATGGAAATCGCCAACCGATCTGTGCTTGTGGCCTTTTGATCGGAGGGTTTAAGCGCCGCCAAAGTCGCGCTCTACCAGTGGGGAACCCGCAAGACGAGCGTGTTGCCATTCGCGCAGGTCGCTGCACAGGCCCGCTTCATTGAAGGTCAGCAGCATGACGCCGTCACCTTCCATGCGCTGAGAACTTGCCTTTCGCGTTGTGAAAGCGCGCCAAAAGGCGATTGCCCGGTTGCCGGCCAGCAACTCCACCATCTCGAACACCATGTCATTGCCTTGTTGCTCTTGCGCCAGATTGAACCAGAACAGTTCGAACGTGTTGTAGGGGATTGGAACCGAAAAGGGCGTGTCGCGGTATTCGCTGCCAGCAGCAAAGAGCGAGGCGAAAAGTTTGGGGTCTTGTGTATGCCAAGCGGATTTGAAGGCGTTCAGCCAAGCGTGGATGTCTCGTTCGGTCATCGCTCTCAGGTCCTAGGGCGCTAGAATAGTTTTGGATTGAACTAGCGCATATTTCGCAATCGCTCGGATGGATTTCGCAACCTGCGTGTTTTAGCGTGTCAGTCGGCGAAATGTGGGAGTTGGGATAGAAAGGTTGCGATGAATGAACTGGATGAACTATGTCAGAATCTGCGGTTGCTTTCCAGCTATGAGCCGTCCATCGCGGCATTGCGCCGGAAATTGTCGTTCAACTGACAGCAATTCAACAAGTATCTGGCTGGCGGCGTTTTCCCGTCGCGCCGCAATATGCGCAGAATCTGCGATCATTTTGGGATTACGGATTCAGAAATACTTCTGCCACACCACAATTTTTCACAACTTGTTTCACTGAAATCTTCGAAAGAGAAAGCCAAAGATAATTCGCCGGAATGCAAGCCGCTGTATCGCCTGCCGGAGAATTCCCGTGCGGTGCCAGAGCGGTATATTGGTGTGTATTTTCTCTATTCACTGGCGTTCGTGCTGGAAAATCTGGCTTCCAGCAATAAACATGGAGATGGAATTATAGAGGCGTCGGCGGATTAGTTCGGCACGACGGCATTCTCAAATTGACGTGGGGAATGCGTCATTATGCGTCACTACGCGCAGCCAATGCGAAATGGTCATACGCCGCGCGTTTCTTGACTATGCTTGATGATCGGGCCGGGTATTTGACTTGTCCGCGGCGACCCAGGCCAAGGCAAGGTTTTGTGATGACAAGCCGGTTCAAGACTCTTTTTTCGCCCTTTCGCCTGCGTGGTTTGGAATTACCAAACCGGCTCGTTTCAACGGCGCATGGCACCTATATGCCGAAGGGTGGCTCGCAGACCGATCAGATTGCGCTCTACCAATCCGCCCCCGCGGCTGGTGGCGTTGGGCTGATCATTCTGGAGGCGACCTCGGTTCATTGGACGGCCATTGGCGGCCCGCGCCTTGCGGTGGCGGCGGATGATGATTGCATTCCAGGTTACGCCAAGTTTTTTTGATGCAATCCACGCCTATGGCACCACCGCCCTTGTCCAGTTTTATCATCCGGGCCGCGACGACATTGCCGGTGGCACCAAAGCCGACTATACAAGGATGTTGCTGCAATCATGGCCACGTTCGAAAAGCAAATTTGGTTGAGGGGCAGATGCAACATGGGGTTCAGGCTGTGGCCTCTGCCGAAGAATTATGCGTGTTCCGCGTGGCTTTATCCGCGTCGTGATGACCTTCGATAGTACCATATTTTTCCCGTTGCTTGAGCATTTCACGGCGGGCAACGCCGGCTTCAATCAGCCCGTCGAGTGAACCGCAATCGTATCTGGCGCCGGAAAACCGGAATGCCGTCAGTCCAACATCAAGTGCGTCTTGCGCGATGGCATCGGTGAGTTGAACTTCATTTCCCTTCCCCGGTTTTGTCGACGCCAGCGTTTGCATGACAACCGGATCCAGCAAATAACGGCCAACAGCCGCCAAGTTCGACGCGGCATTTCCCTTTTTCGGTTTTTCGACCATCCCCGTGGCGGGAACACATCTTCGATGCGTCTGGCCAGTGGGTGTGAATATGCCAAAGTGCGACGTTTCGGAAGCATCGACATCCATTGCCGCGACCATGTGCCCGCCCGCGTAATCTTGCGCCATTTCAATCAGGCAGGATTCACCCATGATCACATCGTCGGGCAGGATGATGCCAATCGGTCCGGGAAGCACAACGTCTGAGCAACACAAGACCGCATGACCTAAGCCAAGCGGGGAACTTTGCATGACAAAAACAACATCGGCATCGTTTGCCAGCGACTTTTCCCGAAAGATTGCAGATCGGTCCGACATGCCGTCACTTGGCATCGGGTGAATGTCGGGCCGACCTTTTGTTACGTAGTCGCAAATGGCAGTTTTTGTCGGATGGACAACAATCACGACCCTTTCTGCGCCACTTGCCAAAGCTTCAGCAACGGCAAAATGCAATACCGGCCGGTCGTAAATCGGCAACAATTCCTTTGGTGTGACTTTGGTCAGCGGAAACAATCGTGTGCCTCGACCGGCAGCAGGGATGATTACCGTTCTGATAGTTGTGGGCATTGATCTCTCCTGAAAGCCGACCTTACACAAAGAACGACCGGGGGCAGGGATAGTTCCCGAAAACTGTTGAAAAGTCGGGCAGCACGTCACGAAATTTTGTCGGCGAACGGCGTAATCTTGGCCATCGAATTTGATTGAAATTCTGCGAATCCAAAATTGCCCAAAGGGCACAGGCACTTAGCGCCTGCTGGCAAAAGAGTACGCCGGAACGTCGCTGCAAACCGCACGAATATCCCGGAACCAATGTCAAATTCCGGCGTTGAGTCTGCGTTCACAGGAGATTTCAGCCTGCTGACACATATCAACCTGAGGAGCAGCCGATGAACTGGGATCAGATTGAGACCAAATGGGCCGAAATGGCACGCCGCATTCAAGTAGAATGGCCGTTCCGTCCGATTTTTGCATTAGACAACGCCACGACGGACAAGCGCCCCGAAACGTTAGCGGATGGTAGATCCGGCACAACGGCGCCGATGGAAAACCCTGAAGCCGACCACTGGGGATTTTCCGAGCAAATCCAGAAAGTTGAAAGTTCGTCGCGCGATCACCTAGTCGTTGCCGATACCGTCGCCGGTCGCAAGCGGGCGTAGTCTTGATTTTCGGTCTCCTCAAATTTGAAAGTGGCGTCTGGAGTGACGTCAACCCGATACGCAGTGACCTTTTCGGCCCGGAAAGGTTGGAACGCCACGCCGAATCTTTGGCGGCGGCGCAGACTGTTACTGACCGCCCTTTGCGGGTTCCAAGTCTGACCAAAAGGCTGAAACAGAATTCGGCGGTACTATTGGCCGAATACCGCTCCAGTGCGCGGGCGTTACAAAGCGGGCGCATCGTAACGCCAGCGGCCGAATGGTTGCTGGATAATTATCATCTTGTTGAACAGCAACTAAGCAAAATCACCGACGACCTGCCACTGGGGTATTACCGGCAACTGCCCAAACTCGCCGACGGCCCTTTGGTAGGCTATCCGCGCGTGCTGGGGCTTGCGTGGGCCTATGTTGCCCATACGGACAGCTTGATCTCCGGGTTGATGCTCAGCCGGTTTGTACAGGCGTACCAAAAAGTCCAACCCCTAGATATTGGTGAGTTGTGGGCGGTGGCGATCACGCTGCGGTTCGTTTTGGTCGAGAACATGCGCCGACTTGCGGTGCAGATCACGGCGGGACACCAGATGCGGGTTGAGGCGGACGATTTGGTTGACCGGGTATTTGGCGCGAACCAGACCACCCGAACGCCGATGCATATCGCCCTGGCACCCTACGAAGATTCGGACCTTTCCGAGATACTGGCCGCACAGATGGCCAAGCGTCTGCGCGGTTTTGATCCGGCCGAAACGCCATTGCGCGTCTGGTTGGAGGATCGATTGCGACGTCAAGACACTTCGATCGATCAGATTGTGCAGAACGCCCTGCATCGACAGAGTGCCACAAACGTGACGATGCGCAATATCGTGACCAGTATGCGCGTGATTTCGGAGCTGGACTGGGCTGATTTCTTTGAGGAAGTGAGCCTTGTCGATACCCGTCTGCGCGAGAGATCCGAGTTTGGCGCGATGGATTTTGCCACACGCAATCGTTACCGCACCGAGATCGAGATACTGGCGCGCGGATCGGCGCTGACAGAAATCGCGGTAACAGACAAGACATTGGCGCTGAGCGAAATCGGGGCCAACGAGCGCGAGCGAGACCCTGGGCACGCGCTGATCGGCGCAGGTCGGCCTACTTTGCAAAGTGCTCTGGGGTTCACGCCATCGCTGCGTGTGCGCTTGAAAGGCCAGTTAAGTCGACTGGGTTTGGCTGGCTATATCGGGGCGATTGCCTTCACGTCAGCCTTGATTCTGATTTGGGCGCTTTGGCAAGTTGCTAACCTTGGTGTTGCGCCAGCGGCGCTGGTGTTGCTTGCCCTGTTCGGCCTTGGCCCCGCTTTCGAAGCGGCAACCGCCGTTGTTAACATGGTCATCACCCGAACGGTCAGGCCGAAACTGTTACCGGCACTCGATCTGGCCAGCGGCATTCCCGACCATTTCAAAACACTGGTGGCCGTGCCCGTGCTGCTGAGCGATGTTGCGGGCTTGACTGCACAGATTGAGCAGTTGGAAGTGCATCATCTGTCCAGCGCAGGCGGCGCGTTGTATTATGCGTTGCTGTCTGATGGAGCGGACGCTGCCAGCGAAACGATCGACAGCGATGCGGGATTGATTGCCGCTGCGACCGAAGCGATTGCGCGGCTAAACGCCAGTTATCCGCTGGAGGGGATCCCGCGTTTTCTGTTGTTGCATCGACGACGCCAATGGAATGCTCAAGAAGGCTGCTGGATGGGATGGGAACGCAAACGCGGTAAGTTGCACGAATTGAACCGACTGTTGCGGGGCGCCAACGATACCAGCTTTTTGACCGGAATCGCGCAACAGGCGCTGCCGCAAGATGTACGCTATGTCATTACTTTGGATGCGGACACTCGACTGCCGCGCGATACAGTACACCGTTTGATTGGAAAAATGGCGCATCCGTTGAATCGCGCCCAAGTTGACGCCGCGTTGGGGCGGGTGACAATCGGGTACGGAATTGTTCAGCCGCGGGTTGTGGCTGCACTTCCGGTTGGTCACGAGGGTTCGATCTATCAGCAGGTGTTTTCCGGCCCCGGTGGCATCGAGCCCTATGCCGCAGCCAATTCCGACGTCTACCAGGATTTGTTTGCTGAAGGGTCGTTCACCGGCAAAGGCATCTATGATGTCGATGCTTTCGAGGCGGCCATCCAGGGACGCGTGCCCGATAACACCATGCTGAGCCATGATCTGTTCGAGGGCATTTTTGCCCGTGCCGCGTTGGCATCTGACATCGACGTGATCGAGGATTATCCGGCGCAATACAATGTTTCCACCAAACGTCAGCACCGCTGGGTTCGCGGCGACTGGCAATTGTTGCCTTGGCTTTTTGGCGCTTGTCGCGCTGACAAAGGCGGAATTTCGGCAGTGGGCCGCTGGAAGATGATCGACAATCTGCGTCGCTCGGCCACAGTGCCGATGTGTTTGGTCGCGCTTGCCGTGGGCTGGTTGTTGCCGCTTTCGGCAGCGATCTTCTGGACCAGTTGGCTGCTGGCCCTGCTTGCCTTGCCGCGCATTTTGCCCTTGCCGTTCGCCTTGGTGCCGGGTCGGGCGGGAATAGATTCGCGCAGCCATTTTACGGCTTTGGCCCGCGATACTTGGGATGCTTTGCGGCAGATAGCGTTGGGTGTGGTGCTTCTGGCCGATTCCGCCTGGCTTATGCTGGACGCAATTGGCCGCACGTTGGTGCGGATCGGAATTACGCGGCAGCATCTGCTGGAATGGATGACGGCGGCGCAAGTTAGCACGCAGTCGCAGCCCAATGTGGCCGGACATTTCAGGCAAATGTTTGGCAGTCTGCTGTTGGCTATGGGTATCAGCGCTGGCGTTTTGGCGCTGAATGGGCAGGTCTGGTTTTTGGTGCTGCCGTTTGTCGCCCTTTGGCTGGCCGCGCCCGCCATCGCTTGGCGCATCAGCCAACCCGTCATTGACAAAGCAGTCTCGGCATTGTCGCGGCAAGATGCCGACGACTTGCGGCTGATTTCGCGGCGAACTTGGCGTTATTTCGAAACCTTCGTCACCGCTTCAGAGAATTTCATGCCGCCGGATAATTTTCAGGAAACGCCGCGCGCGACGATTGCGCATCGAACCTCGCCGACCAATATCGGGCTTTATCTGCTGGCGACCGTTGTTGCCCGCGACATGGGATGGATCGGGCAGAAAGCAGCACTGGAACGACTAGAAGCGACTTTGGCTGCGATGCAGAGATTGCCGCGTTTTCGCGGGCATTTCTACAATTGGTATGACACGCGCGACTTTCGGGTACTGAACCCGCCTTACATTTCATCGGTGGACAGCGGCAATCTTGCTGGTCACCTGATCGCGGTCGCGCAATCTTGCCGGGAGTGGCGCGATACGCCGACGGATGCCGAACAAATCCGGCTGGGTTTGGGGGACACGCTGCGTCTGGCGCAGCAGGCTTTGGGGTCGGCCACGCGATTGGGAAATGCAAACGCGACAGAAATATTCGAAATTTTTGATGATCTTGAAAGTATGCTCGCGCCGAATAGGGAGCGACCGGCGGCTGATCTGGCAGCGATAATGGCGTTGACCGATCGCGCGTCTGAATTGGTGCTGAAGATCGGTGCGGGTGAAGAGGACTTGGTGTTCTGGACCACAGCACTTGGCCGTTGTGTCTCTGAACATTTAGCCGATCAAAACGCGGCTGACCTGAAACGATTGGAAGCAGTGGCGACGCTGGCCCACGAATTTGCGGTGGCGATGGAATTTGGTTTTCTGCTTAACCCCGACAAGAAACTTTTGTCGATTGGATTTTCAGTTGAAACCAACAGCCTTGACGAAAATTGCTACGATCTATTGGCGTCGGAGGCCCGGCTATCGAGCCTTTTTGCTATCGCCAAGGGTGACGTGGAGACTCGGCATTGGTTCAGGCTTGGGCGCGGGGCAACGCCGCTGGGGTCTGGTTCGGCACTGATCTCGTGGTCGGGCAGCATGTTTGAATATCTGATGCCTTCGCTGGTCATGCGGGCGCCTGAGGGTTCGGTGCTGGCGCAGACCAATCGGCTGATTGTGGCGCGACAGCAGGCATACGGGCGAGCGTTGGACATTCCATGGGGTATTTCGGAATCGTCCTACAATGCGCGCGATCTGGAAATGACGTATCAATATTCTAATTTTGGCGTGCCAGGACTGGGACTAAAGCGTGGCCTAAGTGAAAACCGCGTGATTGCGCCTTACGCGACTGGGTTGGCTGCAATGGTCGACCCGAGTGCGGCTCGGCACAATTTCGCAAAGTTGAAAGACTTGGGCGCGGAAGGGCGCTTTGGTTTTTACGAGGCTTTGGATTTCACCTCGGCACGCTTGCCCGAGGGCGATGATATGCAAATTGTGCGCAGTTTCATGGCGCACCACCAGGGTATGACGATAACGGCAATCGCCAATAGTTTGCAGGATGGTCGATTGCGGGCTCGCTTTCATGCCGAACCAATGATCCGAGCGGTAGAATTGTTGTTGCAAGAGCGTGTGCCGCGCGACGTAGCGACCGCGCATCCGCGGGCGGAAGAGGTGCTTGTCGGTGCGCATGACGTTAGCGACATGGCGGTTGTGCGCCGGTTCGATGCGCCCGATCAGGAACCGCCCACCGTGCATGTGCTGTCAAATGGACGCTACAGTGTCATGCTAACGCCAACGGGAGCGGGCTTTAGCCGCTGGCGCGACATTGCAATTACCCGTTGGCGGGCGTTTTCGTCACCAGAGGCGTTCGGTTCATTCATCTTTGTGCGCGACACCAAGTCGGGTGCGGCATGGTCGGCAGCGGTTCAACCGACGCGGGCGGACGCAGCACTTCACCGCGCCGTATTTTGTGAGCATCATGCAGCGTTTACCCACCAAGGCGCCGGGCTGACCACTACGACTGAAATTGTGATATCCTCCGAGACCGATGCCGAGGCGCGGCGCGTGACCCTGACCAACAGCGGGCGGCGTGCGCGCGAGATCGACTTGACGTCATATGCCGAGTTGGTGTTGGCACCTTTTGCCGCCGATCTGGCGCATCCGGCATTTTCCAAAATGTTCGTGGTGACGGATTATTTGCCGGAATTGGAAGTAATCATCGCCACGCGCCGCCGACGTTCGCCCGGTGAGGCCGAAATTTGGGCAGCGCATATTGCGGTCGTCGAAGGCGAGCAATCGGCACCGGTCGAAATTGAAACCGACCGCGCTCGCTTCATCGGCCGTGGGAACAACATTACACAAGCAGCGATGGCCGAAGCACCGCTTTCGGGCACGACCGGCACCGTGCTTGACCCGATATTTTCCATCCGCCGCCGAGTGATCGTTCCCCCCGGCGGCATTGCGCGAGTGACGTTTTGGACAATGGTTGCTGACTCATCTGCCGACTTGTTGGATTTGGTTGACCGCCACCGTGACGCGGCAGCGTTTGAACGTGCCGCGACATTGGCCTGGACAGAGGCGCAGGTTTTGCTGCGCCATCTGGGTGTCACCAATTCCGAAGCCTCTGATTTTCAGAAACTGGCTGGGTTTATTTTGCGCGGAGACTCGCGGTTGCGTTCGACTCCGGCGCGTGTACTGGCAGGTGCGGGTGCCCAATCGGGACTGTGGCTGCACGGAATTTCCGGCGACCTGCCGATCGTATTGTTCTTGATAGACGACACCCAGGATATTGGGCAATTGAAGCAGGTTCTGGCGGCACATGAGTATTGGCGCACACGTCAATTGCATGTCGATCTGGTGATTTTGAATGAACGCGCGTCGTCGTACGTTCAGGACTTGCACATTGCCGTTGAAACGGCGGTGCGGTCGGCGCAGTTACGCCCGCGTTCTGAGACCGGATCGGGACCGGCGCAGGGGTCGATATATACGTTGCGGGCGGATTTGATCTCCGCTGAATCGCGTGCGCTGCTGTTGTCGTCGGCGAAGGTCGTCCTGGTCGCCAGCCGTGGCAGTATCGGCGAGCAGATCGAGGCATTGCAGGCGGAAGCGTCTGAAAAGGCGACAGGTGCGCTTACGGCAACGGTGGCTCCGGTCCTGCCAACAAAGCGCGTGCCAGACGACATTGCGCTGCCGGAACTCGAATTTTTCAATGGCTTTGGCGGTTTTGCCGAAAATGGCCGCGAATACGTCACGGTACTACGCGATCGCCAAACGACACCCGCACCTTGGATCAACGTGATCGCCAATCGCGGATTTGGTTTTCAGGTCTCGGTTGAGGGGAGCGGCTATGCTTGGGCCGAGAACAGTCGCGAGAACCAGTTGACGCCATGGTCGAACGATCCGGTAACGGACAGGCCGGGCGAAGCGGTTTATCTGCGCGATTTGGACAGCGGCGCGGTTTGGTCGCCAACAGCCTTACCGATACGAGGGCCGGGCACCTATGTTGCGCGGCATGGTTTTGGCTATAGTGGGTTTGACTACTCGGCGCATGAAATCGCTGCCAGCATGGTTCAATTTGTGCCACTCGATGACCCGGTCCGCATCTCCCGGCTGACGCTGGTGAACCGCTCGAGCCGGGTGCGGCACTTGTCGGTGACCCACTATGCCGAGTGGGTATTGGGCACTTCGCGCAGCGCCGCGGCTGGGCATGTCAATACCGAGTTTGATCAAGTGACCGGCGCTATTTTGGCGCGAAACCCTTGGAGCACTGCGTTTCCAGGCCGTATCGCGTTTGCCAATATCGGTGCCGATCCATCGGCTTGGACGGGCGACAGGACCGAGTTTCTGGGCCTGCATGGCAACATTGCGGCACCGGTTGGCATCGGCCAGTCACTTTCGGGCAATGTTGGTGCAGCGCTTGACCCATGTGCGGTGTTTCGCCGGATTTTGACACTGGCGCCGGGTGAGAGTGTCGAGGTTGTGATGCTGCTGGGCCAGGCCGCAAGTGTTGAGGCAGTGCGCGATATTATCGCCCGGACGCGCAAGTCGGATTTGAACGCCGTTTTGGATGGTGTGCAACGATATTGGTCCGACACTTTGGCTGCTGTTCAGGTGACAACGCCAGACCGAAGTTTTGACATCATGCTCAACGGTTGGTTGATGTATCAGACGTTGGCGTGCCGGATTTGGGCACGGGCCGGGTTTTATCAGGCAAGCGGGGCATATGGGTTCCGTGACCAGTTACAAGACGGAATGGCGCTGACGTTTAGCCAACCAGCGATGACGCGGGAACATCTGCTTCGAGCAGGCTCAAGGCAGTTTCCCGAAGGCGATGTGCAGCACTGGTGGTTGCCGCATTCGGGGCAGGGCGTACGTACACGTATTTCTGATGACCGAGTTTGGCTGGGTTACGCGGCGGCTCGCTATGTTACCACCACCAGTGATGTTGGTGTTTTGGACGAACCAATTGGTTTTGTTGAAGGCCCGAAACTCAGGCGGGGTGCGCATGACGAATTTTTTCAACCGAGCACCTCGGAGCAGAGCGCCAGTTTGTTCGAGCATTGCGCGTTGGGGTTGGATCAATGCATCAGCCTGACGGGGAAAAACGGCATTCCGCTGATCGGCACAGGCGATTGGAACGACGGGATGAACCGGGTGGGCGAAGGTGGCAAGGGCACCAGTGTCTGGCTGGGATGGTTGCTGATTGCCACGATTGCGATGATGGCACCGCTGGCGGACAAGCGCGACCCAGCCCGAGCCGTGCGTTGGCGAGCGCATGCAGAACGCGTGCGCGCAGCGATTGAGCGGCATGGCTGGGATGGCGAATGGTATCGCCGCGGCATGTATGACGACGGCAGCCTGCTGGGTTCGGCCACGTCACAGGAGTGTCAGATCGATAGCATCGCTCAGTCCTGGGCCGTTCTTTCGGGGGCTGCTGAACCGAAGCGAGCGGCGCAAGCGATGCAATCTATGACGCGTCTCTTGATACGCCCAGAACATCGCATCGTCCTGTTGTTCGCCCCGCCGTTTGATCGCACAACGGTGGATCCCGGCTATATCAAAGGCTATCCTGCGGGGCTGCGCGAAAACGGCGGTCAATACACCCATGCCGCCATGTGGACAGTTATGGCCCATACGAAACTTGGCGACGGCGATAGTGCGGGCGCATTGTTTCATATGTTGAACCCGATCAACCACACACTGACGAACGCGGACGTTATGCGCTACAAAGTTGAACCGTATGTCGTTGCCGCTGATGTCTATTCGGTCGAACCGCACGCAGGGCGTGGCGGTTGGACTTGGTACACCGGGTCAGCCGCTTGGATGTACCGCGCGGGCGTCGAAGGTATTCTGGGGTTGACGCAAGTCGGGCCAAATCTGTTGCTGGACCCTTGTTTCCCCGGCCATTGGCCGCAAGTCGCGCTAACGGTGCGGCACGGAACGACGCGGTATGACATTTTGGTGGAAAACCCAGGCGGTTCCGGCCACGGCATCGGTCAGGCTTATTTGGACGGCAAGGCATTGCTTCACACAGATGGCCCGCTAGTTTTGCCGTTGACGGGCGGGACACACAAAGTGCGGGTCATATTGGGAGGTCTGGTTCGCGCTGCGGCGTGACTTTAACCCTTGGCGCAGCAAGGAACTTTTTGGCGTGAACGGCGTTTTCTTCATGTCAGGTTTGGCAATTGTGTCCAAACCCTTGAAATGTAAAATCGGAGAATAGCATGTTTCGCAATGCAATTATCTCAGTGTCATTCGTAGCGCTGATGTCGGGTGGTGCCATAGCTGCTACCGATGTGATGGTGCAAGAAATCGATGCCCAAGTCGACCTTACGGCCCTTGAAAATACCGACGCTGCCGCACGTTACGCCAATATCGAAGGTGATTTGGAAAGTGCGCTGGCAGCGCGTCTGATTGATCATATCGCAGACGAAGGTTTGCGCATCGTCATTGATATTTCGGAAGTCGAATTGAGCAACTCGTTCCAAGAATCAATGAATATCGGCGACACCCATTTGGTCGGCAATGTGACGGTCATCAACGATGAAGAACCGAGCAAAGTCGACGTCTACGAGATGACGGTAAATATCGATCAGGCCAAGGTGTTCTTTCCGGCAGACTTGGACGTGGTAACGCTGACAGCCAGCAGCGACACCTTCTACAATGCGATGATCAATGCCTTTGCCGAAGCGGTTGTCGTCAGACTGCTGAACTGACTACACCCTGATGTCAAAAACTTTGCGCCGCGAACCTAGGGTTGGCGGCGTTTCTGCAAGGTATGTTCTATTCGGATTGGTTCTGGTTGTGCTGTTGTGACCTTCTTGAATACCTGAATCTGGACTTGTTGGAGCGCGACATGACTACTGACCTTCGCACCCAAAGTGCCGCACATCAAAAAACCACGCGGACGGCGTTGGTGGGCATTTTCATCTTGCTGATCGTCGCTGCCATCTATTTGGCGCGAGATTTTTTGATGCCTGTCGTGCTCGCATTTTTCGTTGCGATGACCTTTCGACCGGCGGTCCGACGATTGGCCGGCCATGGAATACCTGCTTGGGGCACGGCGATTGGATTTGCGGTGACCTTGTTTGTGGCCGCTCTGCTGGTCGCGTATCTTGCAAGCGGGCCGATTTCGGCTTGGATTGCCGATGCGCCGGAAATTCAAAGAGTGTTGACCGAAAAAGCGCGCGATTTTCGGGTCTACTTTAGCGGTTTGGTGCATTTCGCCGAACAGATTCAAACCGCCGCTGCGCCGGACAACGCCAACGATGTTGGCGTGGTGGTCAGAACGTCTGGCATGTTTTCCACAGTATCACAGTTTGCCGCGCATCCGATCTACATGATCCTGATGCTGCTTGGCACTTTGATACTGGCCATATTTCTGATGGCCTCGGGCGATTTGTTTTATGAAAAGCTGGTCAAGGTGTTGCCGAATTTGAGCGAAAAGAAAAAGGCGCTGCGGATCGTCTATGATGTAGAGCGCGAAGTTTCGACCTATTTGATCACGGTGAGCGCAATCAACGCCGGTCTTTCAGGTGCCGTCGCCATTGCTTTTAAGACAATTGGCATGCCGACACCGTTTCTGTGGATGCTGGTGGTCTTCGTGTTGAATTTTGTACCGTATCTTGGACCCCTGACCGGAGTTGCCCTGACGTTCTTGGTTGGGATTGTGGTGTTTGACACCATCGGCTTGGCTTTGCTTCCACCGATTGTCTACATCGTTTTGGTCGGAATTGAATCTGAAGTCATAACTCCCCTGTTTCTAAGCCGTCGGTTGGCACTCAATTCCGTGGCCATTTTGCTGGCGCTGACTTTTTGGGCATGGGCATGGGGTGTCGTCGGTATCGTTATTGCCGTCCCGATGCTGGTCACGCTGCGGGTGTTCTGCAGCCACGTGGAAAACCTGTCGGCGATTGGCGAATTTTTGGGCGAATCCGATAGTAATCTTGCCGAAAAGTCTGAACCTGCGACCGACGGTTAGCCCAAGCTTTAGCGTTAGGGCTGCGGGGAACTTTTCACCAATATTTCGCGTTGTATTTGGACAGTAGAAGGAGATTGAACCATGAACGGAATAATCTATCTTGTCGGTTTGATTGTCATCGTGGTGGCGGTTTTGGGCTATTTTGGCTTGGGTTAAGGCACGACGTTCGTTTAACAAACGTATTTAACCATCGGGTTTTATTGCCTTAACTGGCTATTGCATTGATGTTTCGATGGGTTCGGGGCGAAAATCAACAATCGGAAAATCCACGCGAAGGTGATACCGACTTGGTTCGTCGGATACCTTGAGTGTTCCGCCAGCTTGTTGGACAAGCGCTACAATCAACGCATTACCCAACCCAGTGCCTTTGACTTTATTAGCCGTGGTCAGTTGAATGCCCTTACTGTTTTCAACCTCAAAATAAGCGCTTGAATTGGTGACCAACCCGAGCCGGATAGCGAGCGACGGGGTGACGTTGGCCGGGTGACCAATATATTTCAACGCGTTGGTGATTGCCTCGGTCGCCAGCATGGACAGCGGCACAGCCTGATCGGGGAACAGTGTCACCGGATCGTAGCTTTGCACGACATCCATGGCCAAATTGGGCGTTAGACCGGCGTCGATGGTGCGTTGGGCGATACCCTGCAACAGTTCGTCAGCCCGCACCCGGCCTTCGGTTGAGGTTTCATATAAAGCGCGGTGGACGGTTGCCATGCTCATCACCCGCATTTGCACTTCTCTAAGTGCAGCGCGGGCTTCAAGCGTGGCGGCTGTTCGGGTTTTCAAGCTGACAATGGAGGAAATAAGTTGCAGGTTGTTTTTGACACGGTGGTGAACTTCTTTCAAAAGCACGGTCTTGTCTCGGATCGTATCTTCCAGTTTTGCCTGATCGCTGACGACGGTTAGGGCAAGGTTATGCCAAGAAGCATCGATGTCGCGCATTTCGGAGGGAATACCAAAGCTGCTGACGCTGGGGGCAAGTTGACCTGAACCTACAAATAGTTCCATGTCGCGCCCCAAGCGTTTAATGTGTTTGATTGCCAGTCGGTGCACGGCGAAATAGGCAACGGCAAAGCTGGTCAGCCACATAAGTGCCGGAAAAATAATCGGTGAAAAGGAAAAAGTTCCGCCGCTTGCCAGTGGTCGCCAACTGCCGATTGCGTAGACGTTGTTTTCCAAGATCGGCACGACGGCGAATACCCGTGGCAATCCATCGCCCGCCGGGCCCGAAAAAGCTAACTGCGTTTTGCCGACAAAGGAAAGTAGCGGTTTGGCTTGCGGAAGTCGCAAATCTGCAGTTTCGATGCCCGCTTCTGCCGAGAGAACATTCCCTTGTTCGTTGAAAGTGACAAGATCAATCGGTCGGTCAGGTGACAGCACCCGCATGCCTTTGAAAATTTGTGCGTGCGGCAATGAAATAGTGACATAACCATCGAATGTTTCACCCGACATAATCGGCAGCGACAATGCGATTATTGAAGTTTTGCTGATCGATGGGTCCAAATTGATGACGGATCGTGGTTTGGGGTCGGCCTTCATTTCACGAAAGGTCTTTTCTGCGGACACATCCGAGCCACGGCCGGCTGAACCGCAACGGACATAACCATCAGTGGAAATGTAGCCGGCAAAACTAAATTGCGGACTTTGTAATATGAAGTCGGCAAAGAGCGCGTCGCAAACAGCGGGTTCGTCTTTGACAAAACCGATTGTCGAAGCAAGCGCGGTCAGCGAACCAAAGGCCGCACGGATTAGGCTTTCCTCGCTGGTTGCAGCTTGAGCGGTTAGCGCCAGAAGCGATGCTTCGTCCCTGCGGGCGGTTTCCCGTTCGATCGTCGCGGTTTGGTAGATTGCGATGATACCGATCGGAAGAAGTGCCAAAACCAACAAAGCTGCAACGCGAAACGCAAGTCCGCCGAAAACCCGGCGAATGGCGGCGATCAACCGGCAAACCTTTGTGGTGCATTGCCGGCGTTCACAACGGACATGGTGACCTTGTCGGTCATTTCCATCGCGTCACCTGCGGATATCTGCAACAATTCGATCAAGCGAAGTCGTCCGCGGTTGACGCGGCTTTTGATGGTGCCGACCGCAACGCCACAAGTCTGAGCCGCCTCTTCATAAGCGTAACCGCTGGCGCCGACCAGCGTTAGCGCTTCACGCTGTTCAACCGGTAACTGAACAAAAGCGACAAAAAAATCCGACAAGGCCAATCGACCGTCATGGGCTGGTTTTTCGGAAAGCATGGCGGCAAAGGCACCGTCGACATCAGCAACTTCGCGTTTGGCCTTGCGTCGGTCGGAATAGAAAGTGTTGCGCAGAATCGTGAACAACCAAGCCTGCAGCTTCGTGCCAGGTTGGAACGAACCAAAGTTTTTCCATGCCTTGACCAATGTATCTTGAACCAAATCGTCGGCGGCCGCGCTGTTGCGTGTCAGGCTGAGAGCAAAAGCCCGCATCGGCCCGAGGTGCGTGACAATTGCATCGCGTGGGTCGGCTTGCGGACCAGGTTTCTTGGTATTTGTCTGAAGTGATTCAGCTTGTGCCATTGGTATCGTCCTGCTCTTTGAGTTGCCGTAGCAACGCAAGTAGCCGATCGGGAATTACTTCCGCTTCCTTTTCCTTGTAGACTTTTCGAAGGTTCTCTTCGATCTGCTCTTCGAGGATGGATTTAGGCTCTTTTTTTTCCATTGTACTCCACTCATACACGGTCTGGCCTCGCAGCGATAACACGTGCCTCTGGAACCAAACTACTCTCAAATGCGTTTGGTTCCCAATGGGCTATAAAAAAGGATGTTTTTCATGCCGCTTGCTAATTCTGCGCTTTCCATGTCTGAATCGGTGGCGGCACTGTTGCCGTATTTGCGGCGCTATGCCCGGGCGCTGACTGGCAGTCAGGCGACGGGTGATCGCTATGCCGCGACAACGCTGGAAGCGCTGCTGTTGGATCGTTCGGTATTTGAACAAGGGTTCTCGCCCAAAGTCGCGCTGTATCGAACGTTTCACGTTATCTGGACAAGTTCAGGGGCACCAATCGACGAGCGTGAGTCTGGAATTGCAGCGCGCGCACAGAAACATTTGCGTAATCTGACTTTGAACACCCGTGAAGTGCTGTTGTTGAAAACGATTGAGGAGTTCAGCAGCGACGACATTGCCCGCGTCATCGGCACGGATCTTGCCGAAGTCGCCCATCTATTGGGGATTGCCCTTGTCGAAATGGCGGAAAGCGTGACCGGCAGCGTTTTGGTTATCGAAGACGAAGCCATAATTGCCCTTGATCTGCAGCATATTCTTGCTGACATGGGAAATTCGGTCACCGGCGTCGCCCGAACCCATGCGGGAGCAGTGCAGCTAGCCAGTAAAGAAAAACCTGATTTGATCCTGTCGGATATCCAGCTTGCCGATGGGTCTTCCGGCATCAATGCGGTCAACGAAATCTTGGAAGCTGCAGGTCCCATACCAGTGATTTTCATCACGGCATTTCCCGAACGATTGTTGACTGGTGAACGCCCGGAGCCGGCGTTTGTTATCACGAAGCCTTACAGTGAAGAGCAGGTTCGTTCGGCTGTGAGCCAAGCCATGTTCTTTTCGTCGACCGAGACACTTGCCAACTGATCAGTGAAAAAACACCCCACCGTTGCCGGGTTGGCCGGAACGGCGGGGTGAGCGAGCAGGTACTCATTACGCGCATAGAAGGGCTTTCAACATCCAGATTGCTTTTTCGTGAAATGCCGAGCGTCCGGTGGCAAGATCTGCCGTAACAGGGTCGTTGTTTTTCGTGGCCAGCGCAATCAAGGTATGCAAGTCTTTGGCTATTGTCTGGTGGTCTTCAATCAGGTCGCTTACCATGTCGTGAGCTGAGAAATTCGCATGATCCTTGTCGGCTTCAAGCGGCGATACGATTGCTTTTGGTGTCATCGGGGCAAGCTGGCCCAAGGCGCGGATGCGTTCAGCCAACAGATCGGTGGCTTCAAACAAGTTTTGGTATTGACCTTCGGTCAATTGATGGATCGCCATGAAAAGCGGTCCATTGACATTCCAATGATAGGCGTGAGTTTTGAGCAACAGGCGATAGGTTTCACCCAGAATCAGGGCCAATTCCCGACCAACCTGTTTCGGCTGTTCGACCCCGGTTTTGATCGGAATTGATTTGGCAACGGTTTTCAGAAAGTCTGACATTGATTGTCTCCTGCAATGATAATGGATTGGGAGTTCAACTCTGCTTGCGTCGCTTAGTTCGCGCCAAGTATCAATTCGGCGGTTTGCCTTGGATTGCTCGCGCAATCATAGCAACGACGAAAAGGCCAAAAAACACGACAAAAAGAATTTGCGCAATACCTGCGGAAGCGCTGGCGATGCCGGTAAATCCGAAGACCCCGGCCACCAGCGCGATGGCTAGAAAAGTCAGTGCCCAGGTTAACATTATCACCTCCGTGCAATGCAATTTCGATGCGCTGCTAAACAACGCATTCAAAAGTAAACGATTTTTTGGGCGATTAGTTCCCGACCCACAGCGGCAAGCCTCGGTTAATGCAAGGGAACCAAGTTGACTGCTGAGGCGTTGTGAAACTGAACCAACGAAATGGAGATTTATCATGCCACGTTTAGAAACCGTAGACGCTGTTACCGCCTCAGACATCGGTGCCCAGATCCGTGCCTTGAAAGCAGACGTCGCCGCGTTGACTGTGACGCTGGGTCAATACGCCCAAGCACAAAAAAACAACATGACCAATGCAGCCAGCGACGGTATGCACGCTTTGCGTGATCGCGCTGTCGATCAGGTAGATGCCGCGCGGCTGATGGGTGAAAAGTCCTATGCCAATGCCGAAAATATGGTTCGCAACCATCCTGCAGGATCAATCGCGGTCGCTGCTGGTGTCGGATTTCTTGTCGGAATGGTGGCGACGCGCCGCTAGGAGTTGACGATGTTCAATTCGCTTGTGCATTCCGCCAGCATAGCTGCCAAGAACACCGCAATCGGTTTTCTTGGCACCGCTCTGGCGTTGATCGGAATCGGGTTCCTGACGGCCGCGCTGTGGATAGGATTGTCGCAAGCCTATGGCGCGCAGATCGGCGCAACTATAATCGGATCGCTTTATATCGCCATTGGGATAGTCGTTCTTGTTGTTCTGCATCATCATGGCGGCCCAAAAGTAGCTGTTGCCGCCCCGCAAAGCCAAATCGCATCGCTGACACCGATGCAAAGTGTGGTTGTGGCCTTCATGCAAGGGCTTGATGCCGCCAGTATTGCCAAAAGGCATGGTGGTTTCGGTGAATCTTAGCGGGTGATGGCGGAGCATGTTCCGTTTCGCCCGCGTTGCTAAAAGAGTCGCCGGTAATCTTCAGCGTGACATTTTCCAACAAAAAAAGCGGCGGTTTGCCAGTCGATTACGCGTCGGCCAAACCGCCGATTTTCAACAACGAACAGTGAGACGTTGGTTCGTATAACTGTATGCGAACAGTAAATGTTTCATTGTTGACAATTTTGTGATAGGACGGTCGGACATTAGGTTCGCGGTTTTTCAAGAGTTGTTTTAGTCGCTTTGCCCTTTTTTGGAGGCGTCAAATGCGGTCTTTCTTGGCTTCGGTTTTTGCCGTTTTGGCTGTTTTGATAGGAAGCAGCGAGCCGGTTTCGGCGCAGAGCATGTTGAGCCCTGACTATGTTGCGACTGAAAAGACCTATACGGATTCTGAACGCGCGGGCCGAGAAATTTGGTTCTTCGCCACCGCTTTCAACGACCGGTTTTTCACTTATTCCTATCCGCAGCGTTTGGGGGCGGCGATTGACTGGTATGCGATATTGGGCGCGCCGTTCAAAGCCGATTTGTTCCAAGCATGGGGGGCTATTCCCGATCCGGATTGCTGCATTCCAGGTGATCCGAATTGTCCGGCCAAGGACTTGAGCCAGACTTATGGCTTCCAGTGGTGTCTGGGTGACGAAGATCTATTGGAACATGTCGGCAAGCAGGGATATATCGATCCGGCCTGTGCATTCGCCGACGGGCCTTATTCGGCCAGTTTGTTGCCAGAAGATTTGGCACAACGGCAAAGCGGCTGCGATTTGCGCTATGGCACCTCGACCGGGGTTTTGGGTATTCGCAAATTCCCCAACCCGCGCTTTGATGCGGCGGCTTGGGGGGCGTTGAACAATGGCTCGACGAATTGGGACGGCTATCGCAAGCTGATGTCAGCAGACGCGGCGGACCCAGATAGCCGCACGTCGCGGTTGTTTGATGGGTCCATTGAGCCGCCGTTCACCATTGGGCTGGCCTGTGGTTCGTGCCATATCGCCTATGATCCGATCAAACCACCGGATGATCCGAACAATCCCGAATGGGCCAATATCGACGGTTTGGTGGGCAATCAGTACAGCCGGATTTCCAATCTGCTGGGTTCGGGGATGGCACCAAACTCGCTCGAATGGCAGTTGATCGCGCGGGCGCGGCCGGGAATTGTCGACACTTCGGCCTTGGCGATGGATCATGTCAGTAATCCCGGCACAATGAATGCGGTGATCAATTATGCGCGCCGTCCACTGCACGAACACGAGGTGCTGAAATGGCGCCGGTTTGAGGGAACATGTGCTGCGGATGCCGACCCTTTGGCCTGTTGGTGTGACCCAGATCACGAGGGAAAATGTTGGCAACGTTCAATTGCTACCGAGTTAACGCCACATATTTTGAAGGGTGGTGAGGATGATATTGGCTATTTGGAAGGGATACAGCGGGTCTATTTCAACATCGGGTCATGTGCGGAGCAATGTTGGCTGAACCATATTCCCGATTTGCGGATGGTTGACCCGGATCAGCGGAATTTCGGTTCATCGCCGTTTGACATTGGTCAATGTCGGCGTGATTGCGCGTCGTTCCGGGCGATTGAAGATAGGCTGGGCAATATCGCCGATTTTTTCATGTCAGCGCGTCCGTCGGATTTGTGGGAGGCACGGGGTTTGCCCGGGCTGAAAGAATTGGTGGCGGCGTTGGATGCCGAAACTTTCCCGGGCGCAGTTAGTGAAGGCCGCAATGTGTTTGCGGCCAATTGCGCGTCGTGTCATTCCAGTCAGGCCGGACCTTATGACGCGGTGGATTTTATGGCCACCGATCCGGCGAACCCAAAATTGCGGCTGGATTGGCTGGGCAATGATGAATTGTCATTGGCCAGCGAGATTGGCACCGACGGGGCAAGGGCGCTGCATTCCAACCATCTGCCGGGCCATGTGTGGAGCCAATATGCCTCGCTTGATCAAAGCAAGCGCTCGGCAGACCCTGCGATGGACGAAGTGATGCACGGGGCGGGGCGCGGCTATTATCGCAACGTCTCGCTGCTGTCTGTTTGGGCGCATGCGCCGTTCATGCATAACAACGCGATTGGACCGGAAATATGCGGCAAACCTTTGGATAAATCGCATGATTTCTATGTGTCGCCTTATGTCGATGCGCATGGGAAATCGCTGGCCGATCCGCCGCCTTGCTTGGCATACGACCCCAGTGTTGGAGGGCGATACAAGGTGTTCTTGGCGTCGATGCGGGAATTGCTTTACCCCGACCAACGAGTACCGAAGCAATTTCTGCTGAGCGAAGACATTCTCTATGACATCGCGCCGAAGATTGAAGTGGGGGATTTTGCCACAGGCCTGACTTTGCGTATTCCGGCGGGCACCTCGGCGCGGGCGGTCAACTCGCTGCGTTATAAGGACTTGATCCAAGACGTGGTGATTGTCGGGCGTGATGCCGATGTGTTGTCTGCGAAATATGAAGGTATTCTTTCGAACGAGCAGATCGCCGATTTGACGGCGAAGTTGCAGGGTTTCAAAGTGCAAATACTAGCTTTGAAACCCGGCGCGGTTCTGGATTTGGTTGGCGACCGGTTGGGGTTTATTCAGCAATATTATTCCAATGCGTTGGATCCGATTGAAAATTCTGGCCACCGATTTGGCGAGGCGTTGAGCGATAGGCAGAAACAGGCGCTCACCGCGTTTATGGCGACTTTGTAGGGGCGGGCGATGAAAAAACGTTTGTCTTTGGGTGTATTGGCGGTGGTGATTTTAGGCTGGCTGGGCCTGTATTATGGACCGGGGTTGCTGGTTTCGGCCCCTGATATTTCGTTCGGGCCGACGTGGGACGAAGCACTCGCCGACCCCGACAATGCTCTGCGAAAATACCCCTATGATCTGGCGCGACTTGAGCAGGGGTATCCGCTGAGCCGGGCGGATTTGCTGCAACTGACGCCGGAAAATCTGAAGGCGTTGAGCCAAGATCAGTTGGACCAGATTTATGGTCGGCTGACTGCCGGGCCTATTCCAGATGGGCCGTATCTGGGCAGTTTGATATTCTCGCGCGATGGGTCGGGTCGGGACGTGCCACGTTTGCAGAATGTTTTGGGTGGGGTAATAGGCAAGGTTTCGGCAGAAAAAATCAAAGCGATCGAGCGGGCCGGCGAGTTGTTGTGGAAAGGCAAGATATTTTACCGCAATGAGCGGGTCTTGCGCAATTTCATCGAAGATTTGACATTATTTACCCCGCTGATCGACGACGTTACGGCTTTGCCCAAGGACACAGTGCCGCGCGAGGGCATGTTGGCTTGGATATGGCCGACGACCGAAGTCTATCTCATGTTCCCCGCCAAGTTGTATTGCGGCCAAAGCCTTATGGATGGGCGGCGCGAAAGCGTGATCATCGACTATGCCTATGGCGACAAACTGCCGTTGTATCAGCAGCATCCGGATTCTTTGGCGGGGCGCAATGGACTGCGAATCCGTGATGAAATACGTATGATCCGCCCGGGATTCTATATCGGGCGGGCCTATTCGAACCGAATATTTCTGGTGAATTTCTTTCTGTACAACGCTGAAATTGCCGAGGCCGAATTGTCGGCGTTCACTGCTGGCGACGCCTTGAGCGAAGATTGCTGGACTGGCGAACAATCCCGCGTTTCGCAATTGCCATGAGCGAAACCAACACAGCTTTTGGCTGGAAAGTTGCATTTTTCGCGCTGGTATTTGTCGGCTATGGGGTTTGGGTTTTCTTCTACTTATGGACCTCGGATTGGCCCGAGCGGTTTGAAGACAATGCTGCCGCTTTCAAATATGGCTCGACGGGTGGCGACAAGAATTTCGGTCTGCCCTATGTGATTTGGCGGGTTTTGCCGGAGGTGTTTCCGGAACTGTTGCCGGATCCGAATGGGCCGAAGGACTATTCGCAATTTGGATTTATCAGCGAAACGCTAGGGCAGCAGCCCGAAAATGGCTTGCGCTTCGAGCGACCGGTGGGGACGTCGCTGCGGTACTATCAAGGCATCGAGCGGATTTTCCTGAATTGCGCCGCTTGTCACACTGGCCAAGTGACATTGGCGGATGGCAAGCAGGAAATTTATCTGGGCATGCCTGCCAACACAGTGAATTTGCAGGCGTTCCAGACCTTCCTGACCAAGGCCGCCGAAAGCCCGAAGTTCAACGCTGAAGTCATATTGGCAGCCATCGACAAGCAGGAGTTGGCATTAAGTCCGCTGAACTGGTTCTTGCTGTGGTGGAAGGGCATTGATTTGATGCGCGAGCGCCTGTTGCTGGTTGGCGGGCGATTGAACTTTGGCGATTATCAGCCGGAGTTTGGGCCAGGCCGGTTTGACACGTTTTCCTCGGCCAAGGCGTTGTTCAATTGGCCGAGCGACAAGATTACGTCAAGTGAGCGGGTTGGCGTGGTCGATTTCCCCTCGATCTGGTTGCAAGGCCAACGCGTGGGGATGAACCTGCATTGGGACGGTAACAATGTGAAATTGAGCGAGCGTGATCGGTCGGCTTCATATGGCACAGGGGGCACGCCTCCGCTGTTGGATCGGGAATATTTGTTGAAGGTTGAGACGTGGTTGCAGAATCTGGAGCCACCGAAATTTCCCGGCACGATTGACGGAAAAAATTCTGCGGCTGGTAAGATAATTTATGACAATGAATGCGCGTCTTGTCATGGCTTGAATGGTCAGGACTTTGCCGAGGGACAGGGCCAGTTAGGCGCGGTAATTGACATTGCAGCAATTGGCACTGACCGAGCGCGGCTGGACAATTTCACCTTTGATTTGAGCGTCAATGAGGGACAACTTTACGCGCTTTGGGGTGAGGAGCGGTTCGCCAATTTCCGCAAGACCAATGGCTATGCGGCTGCTCCGCTGGACGGCATTTGGTTGCGGGCACCGTATTTGCACAATGGTTCGGTGCCGACTTTGTGGGATTTGTTGTTGCCGCCGGATCAACGACCCGTGCGGTTCAATCGCGGCACGACCACGTATGATTGGAAGAATGTCGGGTTTGTCGCAGACGCGCCGATCGATGCGAAAGGATTGTGCTTTGTGACGCGCGGGGATGCGGAATCCGCTTGCTCCACACCTCCCGACAATCACGGAATTTGCGCGGCGGGTGCGTGTTTTGGCAATGGCAACCAAGGGCATGAATACGGCATTTTGTTGGACGATGACAAGAAGCGTCAGTTGATTGAGTATCTCAAAACCTTTTGAGGGAGCGGAGATGATACCGGAAACTTGGGGTGAAAAGCTGCGAAACTGGGCCGATAAATCTGGACCGCTTCTGGCAACCTCCGCCGCCGTGGCGCTGTTTTTGGCGGCGAACTGGTATTTCTTCCGACCCTTGCCACAGGAACTGGCGCTGACCGAATGTTCTATTGGCGAACCGCGCTGCGCCCCAAAAAACGAAGAAGAGGTTTTCAAATACGGCTCGCTGGGGGGTGAGGCGGCGGCGGGGATTCCCTATAAGATATTCGTTGTTTTGCCGGAGGTCTTCCCGGAGCTTCTGCCCGGACCCGGAGGCTATCGCTCGTTTGGATTGCCTTGGGAAGAGGGTCGGATTCTGCCGGTCGGGTTTTCCCTATCAACGCTCGGCATCGAGCGGGTGACGCAGAATTGTGCGGTGTGCCACACGACCAGCTATCGCGTTGGCGCAGATTCGGTGCCGCAATTTGCGCCCGCGGGCCCGGGGAATATGACCAATTTGGGGGGGCTGCTGACGTTTTTGCAACGCGCCTCGAACGACGCGAAATTTGACGGTGACCACCTAATTGCGGCGATGCAGTTGAAATGGAACATGAGCCCTTTGGAAGAAGGTATCTATCGCTCCATCATCATTCCCTATTTGCAAAGCGCCCTGCAGGAACAGACCAAAGCCTTGGATTGGCGGCACGCGCTGGGGCGGGCCGAATGGGGGCCGGGGCGCGATGGCTCGATGAATCTGGCGCGGTTGACTTTGTTGGAACAAGTTGATGACGGGGCTGTGGACAACAGCGACTTTCCCGCCATCTGGAACCTCGGTGGCCGCGAGGGGCATTTGCTGGATTGGGCGGGTGAGACTTCGGACTTGATGACGTTCATCCGCGATTCCGCCTTTGGCGTTGGTGCCCGTCCGGGGCCGGAGTTCGAGGCGCGGATGCAGGCGATCCGCACTTATCTTATCGACGTCCAACCACCGGAAATGCCGAAGGAACTGCACGATGGTGCAGATTTGCAGGCGGCAGGGAAAGTGGTGTTTGACGCCCACTGTGCCGATTGCCATGGCGCTGCGGGCGAACGCACGGGAACGGCTATTCCGATTGACGAGATTGGCACCGACCCAAACCGGTTCAACACTTGGACGCCTAGGGATGATGAATTGGTCAACGCATTCATGGAAGAACAGGGCGTCGAGCGGGTGCCGATGCGCAAGCAGGGTGGCTACGTTGCCGTGCCGTTGGACGGGTTGTGGCTGCGAGGCCCGTATCTGCACAACGGGTCGGTGCCGACGATTGCGGAATTACTGAAAGTGCCTGCGCGGCGTGTGTCGAAGTTTTATCGCGGTTGCGATGTTGTTGATGCCAAGGATTTGGGGTTTGTCTGGGCGCTGGGTGATGCGACGCAGACAATCTGTCCGCTGGCGTTTGAATATGACACCAAGCTGCGCGGCAATGGTAATGGCGGGCACGATTATGGCACGGCTTTGAGCGAGACCAATAAAAACGCGCTGATCGCTTATTTGAAGACATTGTGAGGTGGGGCGATGGATGACGGATTGATTTTTGCCAGCAAGATCGACGGAGAAATAAACGGCAGTTTGCGGAATTTGAAAAACCCAGGGACCTACAATGACGACAAATTGATACTTGAAGAACTGGAATTCATGGCTTTAAAAAATGAGCGGTTAGTTGGTCATATTAATAAACTCGTTGCAAAGCTGGGGGCCGCATCGACGGGCAAGAAAGCTGCGCCGGTCGGGACGGATTATACCATCGGTTTAGCGCTGTCGGGTGGGGGTATTCGTTCGGCGATTGCCTCGCTTGGGGTGCTGCAAAACTTGGCGAAGGTAGGACTTTTGGCCAAGGCCGACTATCTTTCAACCGTTTCGGGCGGTGGGTTCATCGGCACGGCTTTGAGCTGGTGGATGAACCGCGTAAAGGCGGGTGAAACCGATTCAGAACCCTATGATCTAGGCAAAAATTTTCCCTTTGGCATAGAGGCGTTAGAAGCGGTTACCGACGAAAAGACACATCAAAGTCTCAATCCGATGGTGGACCCACCGTTGCTGCATCACCTGCGCAATAACGGGAAATATCTGGTCCCCGACAAGTCGCACGGCGTCGTGTCGGGAATCGCGGTGGTGACTCGGGCGGTGTTCTTGAGCCTGTTTATTTGGATTCCGGTGGTTGCATTAGTTTTCATGCTGTTGAACTGGCTTGGAACATTGGGCTTTTTGGTGGGCTTGCCTGATGCAGTGGACAGCATTGCGCACGGGACAATGCAGTTTCTGAATGCGCGGGTTTCCTCGGAAGACGTTTCGAGGATCTATCCTGCGAGTTATTTGTTCCTGCTTCTGGCCGCGTTTGCCGTTGGTATTTTGTTTGTGCTGGTATCGGTAAATATGTCGATTTTAAGTTGGGTGGAGCGAGCAGAAGCGAAAACGTCGGACGGCCTAAAGCCAGAATACAAGGAAAGTTCACTGCCTATCGCGTTGCGATGGCTAATCGTGCTGATTCCGGCGGGAGCGATTGCGGTTTTGATGGCAGTTTTGGCGCTTTGGGAAATTCCAGTTTTCAAATCGGTTTTCGGTGCTGAAGTTGCGGAACCCACCTATTTTGGCAAGCTTGTTTGGCCCTCATTGGTGTTATTTGCGCCGGCGGCAATGCTTTATGCCCACCACAAGTTTCAGAGCACTAGCGAGGCGGACAATTGGCAGCGCGGCAAGTTCAATTTACTGGTCGGCGCATTCGCAGTGATCGCGATTGCGGATTTGCTGCTTGCTTCATGGTGGCTTAGCCATCATCCGGCATTTCTGGCGACAGGAGTTGCTCGTTGGGTTTGGGGCGCATTCTTTGTTGCTGTGGCAACCGGCTTTTTCAGCTTTTCGTTTTACGTGTTGGGCTATTGGATTCAGTATTTGCTGAAAGGCGATATTTCGCAGCGCTACGGAGCGCGGCGGCATTTCGAAAAGTTCTTTGGTATGGCCTTCAAGGTCGCAGCTGGCTGCGCGGCGATAGGTATTTTGCCGGGTATCGTGCGGTTCATCGACAGTTGGTTGGCGGGCGGGCCGGGGGCGGCGATTTCGCTGATACTAGGGGTCGCCAGCGCGATTTGGGGCCATTATCGCACCTATTTGCGCGGGCTTGGCGGCACCGGCACGGCGATTACTTTGGTCATCGGTTCATTGCTGCTGCTCTATGGCATTATGATCGGCGGCTATAAAATTGCGCTCATCTATCAGGAAGGCGACGCTTTGTGGCGTGGCGGGATTTTGGTTGTCGTCGCTTCGGCAGTAATTCTGGGCTGGTTTAGCAACCTGAATTATTTGTCGTTGCATCGGTTTTATCGGGACCGATTGGCAGAGGCTTTTTTGCCAGACTACGAAAACATCGAGAAAGACGGCAATTCACCGGCGACTCAAGCCGATGACGAGAGGCTGGGTGTTGCAGTGGATTCCGATCAAAATATTCAGCCAAACACTTGGCCGGTGAATAAGGGACCCTATCACATCATCAATGCCAATGTGATTTTGGGCAATTCCGCGAATGCTAAATATCGGGTGCGCGGGGGTGATAATTTCATGTTGTCGCCGCTGTATTGCGGATCAAATGCGACGGGATGGCGCAAGACTCCGCATTTCGCGGGCGGCGAATTAACGATGGCCTCGGCCATGGCGGTGTCGGGTGCAGCAGCAAATCCGCGCAGCGGGTTTGTTGGCACTGGCATCACCCGCAATGGGTTGGTGTCGCTGGCTATGTCGCTGCTAAGTTTGCGTCTGGGATATTGGGTGACAAATCCGATGTATCCCGAACAGGATCCTGACAAGCCGGAAGTGCCGATCAAAGCCGAAATACGACGGGCCAATCACTTTTTCCCCAGTGGTTTGTACGCCGCGCCGGGCTATGGATATACCGAACAAAGCAAGTTCCTAGAACTCAGCGACGGCGGCCATTTCGAAAACCTGGGGCTGTATGAATTGGTGCGGCGGCGCTGCGGCTTGATCATCATTTGCGATGGCGGCCAAGACCCGGATTCGTCGTATCAAAGTCTTGCCTATGCGGTGACCCGCGTGAAGGAAGATTTTGGTGCGACGATAAAATTCCGCGTGAAGGAAAACGGGCAAAGACGCGGCTCAATTCCAAAATTTTCCGACCCAAGTAAATTGGTCGCGCGGTTGAAAGGCGAAGAGTTTCCAAAAGGGGCCGAGTTTGCCGAGCGCGGGTATTTCTTGGCTAGCGTCGATTATGGCGAGCGCGGTGGTGGGGCTTGGCCCGAAAAGGGCCTGATAATCTATATGAAATCGGCTATGATCAAGGAATTGGGATTGGTGGCGCGAGGATACAAAGGCTCGCATCCCGATTTCCCCTATCAATCAACAAGCGATCAGTTTTTTGATCCCGAGCAGTTTGAGGCCTACCGCGAAGTCGGCTATAAAATCTGCCAACAGATGTTGAATGACACTGACCTTTTGACACTGTTTGGCGAAAATGCCGCCAGTCGTTCTCGTCCTCCGATTGCCAAGCTCTATTCCAACTACAAGTTTGTGGTGGGTGACTGAATGGGAATGAACGGCTTTGTCGGTAGGCGACACGCTGAACGTTGGATTTGTCTGCAGGCTTGCGTTAAGCTTGACACACAGTAAAAAATTGCGGGCGTCGTAACCAAGCCGGCGCGGCGGTCCGAAAGGCAGTGGAATGGCAGATGATCGCGCGATAGTTGCCACTACCCCCTTGGGCGCTGAACTGTTGTTTGCCTTCATGACTGGTACCGAGGAAATTTCGACCTGTTTTGATTTTGATGTCGGATTGGCCAGTCTGCTTGCCACCATTTCTGCGGATAAAATGCTGGGCCAACCCATCACAATCAAAGTGGGAACCGGCGGTGAGCCGCGTTTTTTTAACGGGCTGGTGTCGGAGTTTCAGTTCCTGCGCATTGCCGATGGTTATGCGCATTACCAAGTGAAAATTCGGCCTTGGCTGTGGTTTTTGTCGCTGCGCACGGATTGTCGGATTTTCCAGAATCTGAGCGTGGTTGAGATCGTCGAGCAGGTGTTTAGCGCGCATGGCGGCAAGGTTGAAAAGCGGCTGCAAGGGTCGTATGACCCGCGCGACTATTGCGTGCAGTTTGATGAGAGCGACCTTGATTTTGTCCAACGCCTGCTAGAGCACGAGGGGATTTTCTATTTCTTTGAGCACGAAGACGGCGCGCATACGCTGATCTTGACCGATACCAATTCGAAGTTGAAGCCGGTGTCGGGATACGAGAGCGTGATGTTTCAGGTCGACAGTGGTGTTGGTGCCCGCGCCCGCGATTTCATCAACGATTGGAAGCCGAAGGCCTCGGTTTTACCGGGGTCTTACTCGCATACCGACTATGATTTTGAAAAGCCCTCCGCCGATTTGATGGCAAAGTCAGAGCAGCCGTTGAAAGGCGAACTGGCCAAGGGCGAGCAATATCATCATCCCGGCGCTCATTTGGACGTGAGTCGCGGTGACAAGGTTGCCACCATCCGGCGCGAGGAAATTCAGGCACCGCAAGTGCGCATCAAAGCCGCGGGCAACGCGCGGGGATTGGGGCCGGGCTGTACCTTCAAATTGGAAGACTTCCCGCGCGAAGTCGAGAACGATGAGTTCATCGTTCTATCGGCAGAATATGGGTTGTGGGATCCGCAATATCGCACCGGGATGGAGCGTAAGGGCGACGGTTATGAAGTCAAACTGATTGTCGCGCCCAAGGCGATAGCTTATCGGCCCGATCGAAAAACAAGGCGCCCGATCATGCGCGGGCCACAAACGGCAGTGGTTGTTGGCCCCGCCGGGCAGGAGATATTCACCGACAAATATGCGCGGGTGAAAGTGCAGTTTCATTGGGACCGTTTGGGCAAGAGAGACCAGAACACTACGTGTTTCGTACGCGTCAGTTCGGTCTGGGCCGGGGCGGGCTGGGGGTTCATCCAAATACCGCGCATCGGGCAAGAAGTGATCGTCGATTTCATCGAAGGTGACCCGGACAAACCGATCATCACGGGACGGGTTTATAACGCCTCGCAAATGCCGCCCTATGCACTTCCCGCCAATGCCACGCAATCGGGCTGGAAATCCAATTCATCGCTGGGTGGTGGTGGCTTTAACGAGCTGCGTTTTGAAGACAAGAAGGGCAGCGAGGAGGTCTATTTCCAGGCCGAAAAAGACCACAACGAACTGGTCAAAAACGACGAAGGTCGCCTGATCCAGCACGACATGCAAGAGAGGGTGGACAATAATTCCAACCAATCCATTGGCGTCAACCGCACCGAGGACGTCGGCAACGACAAGACCACAAAGGTCGGCCATGACCGATCGGTAAGCATCGGCAATAACGACACGGAAACCGTTGGGGTAGACCGGTCACTGACGGTAGGTTCGAACGAGACGATCTCGGTTGGCTCCAACTCGACCGAAACCATCGCCATAGCCCATACGCAGACTGTAGGTGCAGCGCAGGCGATTACGGTGGGTGCGTCTCGTGCCGACACGGTGGGCGCATCAGAGGTGCGCACCGTCGGCGTTAACCAGACGCAAACCGTCGGGTCAAACCGCGCTGTTACGGTCGGATCGAACCAAAGCCACACTATAGGTGCAAATGACGCTACCGAAATCGGTGCCAAGCAAAGCCTGAAAATCGCCTCCGATCAGGGCACCGAAATTGGTGGACTTCAAAGCCTCAAAGTTGCCAAAGATCAATCCAGCGAAATCGGCGGGGCGCAATCGACCAAAGTTGGCAAAGATGCCTTGCATGACATCGCGGGCAGTATGGGCGTCAAATCTGGCAAAAGCATTATGATCGAGGCGACCGATGACATCACAATCAAGGTTGGATCGGCGGCGATCACGATGAAAAAAGACGGCACAATAAATATCGAAGGCAAAGACATCACGCTTAAAGCCAGCGGCAAATTGAACGGCAAGGCCGATAGCGAGATCACCTTCAAAGGCAGCAAGATCAACAATAACTGACGGGAGGCGCACATGGCCGATGTTTTGAACCGGATTGAGGGCGTGGTGATCGGCGCCTTGATCGGCTTTGAAAAGGGCAAGCCTTTGGTGGTGTTTGCTGGAAATCCGAAAGACCACGCGATTGTAGCGCGTTCTACGGCGGAACTGACTTACGAAATGATCGGCTGCGACGTGGCGTTGTTGTTCGAGGGTGGTGATGGAAGCAAACCGCTGATCGTGGGTCGCATCGTTGAACCGGTGCAGACGGACACAACGTCGGTGATCCGCGACGGTGATTTGGTGCGGGTGACGGCGCAGGAACAATTGGAATTGCGCTGCGGTAAGGCTTCTATCATTATGAAAAAGGACGGCCATATCACCATTCGCGGTACCTATCTGGTCAGCCACGCCAGCGCCGCCAACCGCATCCGTGGTGGCTCGGTGAATTTGAATTGAGCGAAGTTTCGCGCCCGCCAATCCTGCCCGAAATTGTGCGCCAACATGCGCAACAAGCGGCGTTTTTGTGGACCGTCTATGACCACGCCCTGCTGTTCCCCGACGAAAACCCCGACATGGACGCCGTGCGTCTAGCGCGGGTGGTGGAACGTCTGGAAGCTAATCTGGACGGCCTGAGAGTGGCCGGTGCCGACGGCGTGCGGATTGCGGCGGAGGTTTATGCAGAATATCCCGAGGCGGGAGAGTTGTTTGTAGTGCGGATGTTGAGTGTGAAGGAAGTCATCAAGATCGGGGAGTTGGATTTGGGGAAGGTGCGGGGGTATTTGGGGAATAGCCACCACTGAAACATAAAGAACATGTAAAATTTAAATCAGAGTTTAAATAGCAACCTGAAAGATTATATTCTAATTTGTTGAAGTATGTTACCGTCTAGGCGCACAGTTTTTCTTCCATTTTCTTGGTATATTGTGAATTGATCAAGCCCGCCTGCAACGATCGTAGATTTATTTCTGCAAATGCAATAACTTGGCAGGTCTGATATCGATTCAAGTCCACTCTCTGCCAGCTTCACGATACCTTTTGTGGCCGCACAGACATAGAAACTATCGTTGTGCCAGATTGCGTCATAGTAATCGGACGAGTCAGCCTTAACGTCAATTACCGGGCCATTTTTTACCATCAGTATACCTCGTCCACTGATGAGCAAATCATTCGTTTTGGACAAGCAAAGCGAAGTCAAGAAACAATTCGTCTGCAATTCAGTCACTTCTATGGTCTTGTATGATTCTATCTCAAAAAATAGCCCCTTGCTGCCGCAGCCGTAGATAACGTTGCCTTTCGGTAAGCAGTAAAGTATATCCCTCTCAATTCGGCTCGATAGATTTTCGGTTTTTCTGTCCGGTGACATCAAACAGATTTTGCCATCGAAACCGACAATGACAAGGCGACCGTCAGACAGTTGCTTAAAATCCGTGATGCACCCGACTGAAACGTAAGTCTGATCCTGCCCGCTGGCGCTCAAACGATAGATTGAGTCATCCCACTGCGACGCATAAACTGTTTCTTTTTCGATGATCTTGAATCGTTTTATCCAATTTTCGAAAATGAATAGGAGTTTTACGTCGCCAGTCTCGATATTATACGAAAAAATACGTGACTCAAAGTCCTCGCCTTCTTTATGTGCGGTAAGAACATAAAGTTCTTGTTCATTGAGAAACTCAACGCCGATGCAACTGTGTATCATGTTTGATCAAGTATCCCTTTTGGCAGCACTCCAGGCACGCGGCAGGTTTTCTCGCTCAGCGCTGCAGGTCCAACGTGCGCCTGACTTTCGAAAGTTGCGTCAAGCAGATCGCTAATGCAATCGAACTCAGCGGACGGTTTGGAAATAACTCCACTTTCGACCATTGCATCCATCGATTCGGCTTTTGCTTCTGCAAACGTAATACTCCTTTTTCCACCGGCAATGTGAGCTGCTGCCTGTTGTTTTTGTTTCGTTGTCTTAAGATCATGTGCCGTGCCAGACCCATTTTGCTTTTCGAGACAGATAGCGGGTGCCGCTCCACATCTATATCCTTCCCGATTGTCATTTTCGCCCCACCCGCGCCGATAATGATACCGGGAACCATAAACCACTGCTGGCAAACCTGTCTGCCCTGAAATTTGCAACCTTTTTTGACCAGTCGTAAAATAAGCATTCTGCATTATATGATCAGATTCCTCGGTAGCAGTGTTACAAGGATTGTCGCCATGCTTGTGGACTTTAAGGTCCGTGAAAATCTGTGCGCAACGATCCCAAACAACATTGACTTTAGCCAAATGCGGCCACGGGCAGACATTTGGTGCCGACCCATGATTGTTCGTCGCCATATCGCTCATCCGGATCACAGGTTCGCCATCAAATTTGACGTCGTTTGACCACGAGGCGAAGTATTCTTTTCCAGTGTTTTTTGAGCTGACTATGCCTTTCTTCGCAGCGGCTCCAGCTTCGGTTCCTGTCGTTTTCGTCAGAAATGACTTGTTCTTGATATTTACAGTTTCGCCACCTATTTTGACAGTCCCGGTGCCACTGTCGGTGTCGCCAGCCATCCCGAAACTAGGGTAAGGAATTGGAATTCCGGGCGGCGTCGCTGGGTTTTCTGGTGGGGTGAAACAGACGTCAGGGAATGCGGCAATTGTTTTCGCACCCACAGCTTTCCCGGAAATCTCCAACCCATTGGCGAAAACGTTACTCATGCAGCCATCCTTGCGGCGAAGACGGCAGCACCACAGGCACCGTCGTCGCTGCTGGCTTCGACCAGCACCGGATTGCCCGCGGCATAGCCTTTTTGCGCGGCCGTCCAAGCCATGCCGACCATCGCGGGCACTGCGGCGGCTCCGATGTTGCCAAGACTTTCGCCGGGGCTCCAGAGGTCGATGAAATCGTAGGGACCGCGTATCAGGCGTTGCGCGGCCAAGGCGGATTGTTTGAACCAGTATTGTTCACCAATCAAATCGGCAATGCGATAGCCCAATTTATTGCTGGCGATGCCGGTTTCGAGCACGGCGTTGCGATACGCACTCGTCATCCCGTCCCCCCGCAACGGCAGGTCGTCGGGGTTGTAGATAAAGGCGTTTTCGCGTGACAGGCCGATGCCGTGCAGGGCTAGGCCACCAAAACCCGGTTTGCCACACAGCAGCGCGGCGGCGGCCTCGCCGGGGATGAAGCCATTCGGGTTATCGGCGGTCAACAGTCGGTCGTCGTTGAGGAATTGGGCAATGCTGGCGGTTGAAAAATAGGAATCAACCCCCGCAATCATCACGAATTCGGCTTCACCCTCGGCCAGCATTTTGCGGGCCTGTTGCAAGGCGACGATGCCCGAAGGTCGACCATGCGCGATGATGCGCGAGCGGTGGTGGGTTGAGACTTCGACAATCTCACCGATGCGTTTGAGCAGGCTTTGCCCGTCAGGCGCCAAGCGGCCCTGGCGGGTTTCCTCGGCTAAACACAGGATCAACGCGGTATCCCCGACGACGACCTTGGGCACGCTTTGCAACGCCTCGACAATCGCCCCAGCCGCCAGATGGGCCAGCCGTTTCTCGCCCAGCCAGTTGCGCGGCAGGGGCACCGGTGCGCCGATCAGCCAATCACCTCCTGCACCGATGAAACGGGTTTCCTGAAACCCATCCAGCCGCGCCCGCATGGCGGCGCAGGACGATGGTGCGTCCAGGCCTACGGCGGTGACCATTCCGATGGACAGGATGTCGAGGCTCGCCGTCATGCGTCCTCCTCTTCCAGTTCCGTCCCCGCAGCGCGGATGTAGCCACGCCCTTCACGCCGGGCGCGCAGCATCGCCTCGGTCGGTGGGCCGACCCAAGCTTCGGTGAATTCGAGGATCGAGCGTTGATAGCGCGATGATACCCGCCAGACCATCGAGAAACGACGATTTTCCGGGTCAAAAAGCAAAGTATCGGGCAGCAAATTGCCCTCATAGGCTTTGTCTTGGCCTTTGAACAACGTCAGCGGAAGTTCGGTGGAAGGCAATCGAAAGTTGACCTTATTGTCGGGCGTCAGATTGCCGAGGATGATTTCGGTTCCTGACCTTGGCGGGTCGATCTGTTGGTCTGCAAAAGTCATTTGGAAATAACGGTCGTCAAAATCGGCGGGCAGGAAGGGGAAGACTTCCTCGGTCCATTTCTCGTCATAAGTGCCGCCAAATTCGATGCGGCCGGGCCAACCGCGACCGACGGGGCCAAAGCTCATTGGTTTGTAATTGCCAAAGGGGGAGGTGACATTTTCATCGACCGCTTGGGTATTGGGCAAAGCCAATCCGGGGATAAAGCGTTGATTGCGTGTGCGCGACCAACCGCGACCAACGGGATTCAGCCGATAGGAATCGGGCAGTTTGTCGTTGGGGTCGAGCCGATCAACACCGCCAAAAGCGGTGCCATAGCTGAAGGGTTGGCGGATGAATGGAGCGGGGGCGGTTGAATGAAAGGTCGGGCCAAGCGCCCGCCATTCGCGGTGGCCGTAGACGTCAAACATTTTCGACCAGGTGCCAACTTTGAGACCAACACGCACGCAATCGGTTGGCCGACCGTTGGGCGCATAGGCACAGCCTTGCAAAACGACGTCGCAACGCGGTTTGCGGAAAGCATAGTCGGTTTCCCAAATCGTGTCGGAATAGCCCGGTTCGCCCGAAGGAATATCGGCCATGACCAGAGGCACTTGTTCAGCAGATTTCAGGACGGGACCGCCGATGGACCGCGGAAAGTCGTAGGTGGCTTTTACAACCAGCACCATATATTCGCGGGCTTCTTTGTCCATTCCCATTGTGAACTGTGCGGGGAAGCCGGTCTGGTCATAAATCTGCATCAGAGCGCCCCAACTTTGCTGGCGAAAATCTGGGCCAAAGCTGGTGCCGGGTCTTCGAAGTCGGCGGTTAGGGGTGATCGTCCGGGGACGATCAGTTGGAAAGGAACTTTAGGCAAAGCGTTGAGTTGAGCGAGTCCAATGTTTTCCAAAGCCAAATCGAGTTCGCCGCTGTCGATAATGCCCTCGGCCGCATCCAGCGCTGGACCAGTGATTTCGGCAAACCAAGCGGCAATTTTGGTTGGAGTTTCCGCCACGACAATCGGGCTGGCGATTGTAAGGGGGAACAGCCGCCCAACGGTATCGTGGCTGGGCACGATAAGGCCGATATGAGGGGCGCAGTCTTTTGGGCCGTGTCCGAGTAGGAAACGCAAGCCGTTTTCAGGCCAAACTGCTGCATTCCGCAAATGCGATACGATATGCGCCGCAATGAACTTGTCCCAAATCGCCACAAAGTCTGCTGACAAGCGACGCGAAACGAAATCGCCGCTACGCGGTATTTTGCCAAAAAAACCGGGCGCTATAGTTTCTCGGGGCATCTGAAACCACTGAAGAGAGACAGATTGAAGGCATTGTCGACCGAATGGGCCTGCAATTCCAGTGTGACAGAGAAACCGCCGGGTGCAAGGCGCAATTGGAAAAGATCGGGCTGACTGGTTGGTGAAAAGTCTCCGTCTTGGATCAATGTCAGCAAGGCCCAACTTCCGTCACGGGTGATCCGTTTGTCGATTGAATTATCGGCAGGGGTGAAGGTGAGCGAGATGACATTCGAGCCGCCGGTTCCCGGCCATTTCATCGCCACGGGCTTGGTCTCGCTGCCGGTAAAGACCAATTCCTGCCCATCTATATCGAGCGTGACCTTGACCGCATTGGCACTGAGGGCGATGCCTTTCAGATCAAACTCCAGCAGCGGCCCTTGGCCACCGGGAAATAGCACGTCGCGCAGTTTGCGTGCGCGTTCAAACGGCACCAGAGCCGCTGGATCGCGTTTGATGTCGGCACGCCATTGCCAAGGCGATTGGGTGGTGTCGATGTAAGGTGCAAGCTTTTCGGTGACAAACTTGTCGATCAACTGGCCCGGTCCCAGCACCTTGGCAATGTCAGGCGGGTTGGCATGGGCGGAGGACGAGGGGTCAAACGGGAACCGGCTGCCGAGATAACCACGACAGTCGTTGGATATGTCGGTGCGCAATATGGCGGCGAGTTCGGCTATAATAGCGTCTTGGGTAAAGAACTTGGTGTCGCGGGCGATACCGGCAACCCAATCATCCAACGGGTCGGGCAGGATCGAGGCCTGATTAGCAATGGCACCGATCAGTTCCGCCAATCCGCCTAATCCAAGAATATACCCTTCGGGATCGGGACTGGAAAGCGCTTTTTGCAGTTCGGTGTTCAGCGTTGACAGCGCCAGCACCGCGTCATCGAGTGCCGGCGGTTGGCCATCGACTTCCGCAATCGCGCCTTTCAGCGGTTTGAAATGGTCGGCGACCTGTTGACCGGGCAGGAAAGCTGGATCAGCGGGGGCAGACGCGGTTGACACCAGTTTCTGGCTTTTCTGCGCCAGTTTGCCAAGTTTCCCCAACTTGCCGAGCACTTTTTTGACAAGGCCCGGGGGTGGCCCGCCTTCTGCCTCGACCTCTACCCGCGTCAATTCCGTTTCAGCAACGATGGCAACCAACAAACGTTTCATTGCAGAATCGGCGCTGGACAGATCTTTCAAGTTCTCGGTTGCGGTGCGAAGATCGGGCATCGGCGCAAGCGATACGTCGCGCAGAAAACCGTCCCATTGGGCGATGAAATCTTCGTAGTAAAGTTTGAGCATGTCATTTTCGAGGGCACCACTGGAGGCATCGGCACTTTCCGAGCAACCCCCGGCAAACAAGGTTCGATCCAGTTCGGCCTGCGCGGCGATTTCCGGCACGAGGTTGAGGACGACATTGTGAAAACCGGCGTAAGTGAAAACGCCGTCAATGCCGACACGCAGGGTTTTGCCGGAAGCACGCACCAGAACTTTACTGCCGTTTGGTCCGGCGAATTCAGCCGGAATCCACGGGGCTAGGGCTGTGGCGGATGGATCGGTCATCAAGGCGCGATAGGCTCGAACCGAAAGCGGAATTGAACAAATAGTCTGAACCGCTTCGGACAGCAATTCGGAGTCAGGCGCGATCTTGTGTTCTTCGTTGGCCAGGCGATCAAAGGCAGCCAATTGATTGGCAATGGCAGACTCGGTTGGAAACGGATTGGTCGGCGCGAAGGTTGGCAGCACGTTTTGCCACCATTCTTTGGCGAAGTCGGCGTCAAATATCGCGTGTCCCGTAACCATTAGATAGACCTTCAGCGCACCCAACACGAATTCCGGATCGCGGATATGTTGCCACATGGTGGCTTCCAGCACCGCGACCATGCGCGGTTCAAGCACGTTGCGCAGCACTTTTTCATAGGCAAAGCGCTGGGCCGCGTCGATTTCTGACGCCGCGGATGGGCCGGTGATTGACATGATGCCAAGGGGCACATCGGATTCTGCCGTCACGACTTGGCCGACAGCATCCAGCGCGACGTCAAGATCAAGCGGATCGAGCGGGGCTTGCCGCGCCGCGACATTGGCAAGGCCTGATTGGAGCGATTCCAACGCATCGGCTTGGGCAGTAATGCCCGCGCGGTAAGTGAAATAGGACATGGTGAAAGTTAATGCCCCGATGGCTGCGACACCGACCGCGCTGGCTAAGGCACCGCGCCAAACCCATTTGCGCCGCGCTTCGGCTTTGGCGTCGATGATGCCAAGGCCCGCTTCTTTGAAGATGACTTCGGTCAGCAGGTCCTTGAGGAAAAAGCTGCGGCGTTCCGTTCGGCGCGAGGGTGTGGCAATCGGCACATCGATACCGAATGCGGCGGACAAGCTGCCGACTAAGCGGTCGATGGGCGTGCCTTCTTGCGTGGCGGAGGTAAAATAGAAACCGCGCAGCCAAGCACTTTCTTCATAGCGACTTTCGCCAAAAATCGTTTCGATTAGCATTTTGAGGGACGAAGACAGGCTTTCCAGTTGGGCGGGAAAGCGGAAAATCTCGGCGCGGTTGGCAAGGGTCTCTTCGCCCTCCAGTTTGCCGATCAGTCGGGTTTCTAACCGGGCGGTCAGAGCCGATAATTCACGACCCACGGCAACGCCGTCGATATGGCCTTCAGTGGGGAATGTCGCGCCAAGCACCTGCTCGCGTTCCGCCGTTGTCAGTCCGCCAAAAAACGCTTCGAAGCCCTTCAAAAGGTCGGCCTTGGTCAGCATAAGATAGACCGGAATGCGCAGTTCCAGTCGTTCGGAAAGTTCGGTCAGACGCTTGCGGATTTCGCGGGCATGGGCGCGGAGTGCGGCGTCACCTTGGGCAAGAATCTTGCAACTGAGTGTCACGATGACACCATTCAGGGCGCGTTTGCCGCGATGTTTTTTCAGCAGATCAAGGAAGCCCAGCCATTCGGCGGCGTCGACGTCGGGTTGGCTTTCCTGCTGCACATAGCGACCGGCGGTATCAACCAGCACCGCCTCTTCGGTAAAAAACCAGTCGCAATTGCGCGTGCCACCGACGCCTTTGACATCATCGGACAAATCGATGGGGAAATTCAGCCCCGATTGTTTCAAAGCGGTGGTTTTGCCGGTGCCCGGTGGCCCGATAAAAACATACCAAGGCATGTCGCGCAGGAACTTCTTCCCACCCAGTTTGCGGCGTTTCAGTTCTGACAGGATATTGGCGAATTTGGAACTTACAGCAGCGAGGTTTTCTTCGCCCGGAGCCAATGACTTGATCGGGTCGGGCCGGGCCAGTTCGGAGACGAAAACCTGGTTGGCTTTGATGGCGCGACGCTGCGCGAGGAACATGCGGATCAGCCAGATAAGGACGACGACCAAAATAGCGACGAGGCGCATAAGTTCGTCGGCGAGGGGGGCTGACTCGCCAAATTTGAGGGCGGGGCCGAACAGCCAAATTAGCACGCAAAGCAGAACGACGCCGAAGAACACCCACAATCGGCGCGAGGTCAACAAGCCCCAGATGAAACGCAGAATGAACACGTCTACAGCCTTTTCTGCACTTTTATTTCAACGCGACGGTTTTGCGCTCGACCAGATTTGGTGCCATTGTCGGCGACCGGTTCTTCGGCAGCGCGGCCTTCGAACACGATGTTTTCGGCGGGAACGCCGGCTGCGGCCAGCAATTCAGCGATTTTGGCGGCGCGGGCTTCCGAAAGACGCTGGTTGGATCCAAAGGGGTCGGAGGCTTGCACCGGAATTGAATCGGTATGGCCGATGACGGTGACCTTGCCGATCAGTTCGGCGTTTTGCAGGATTGTCGCCGCAACCGAGGCTATCAAGGGTGCGAAGCCGTCGGACAAATCGGCGCTGCCCGAGCGGAACAGTTCGGGGTTGGTCGCTTGAATATTAAGGATCGTCAGCGAGACATCTTCGCGACCGGTCAAGGCAGGCAAAAGATCAGCCGGGGCGGCAGCGATGAATTCGGGCAGAAGTTCGAAGGTCACCGGTTCGATAACGATGGTCTCAACCGGTTCGGTGCTGCGGATGGGACGGAAAATTTCGGCGCGTTCTGGTGGTGGAAGGGCGCGGGCAAGGGTGAACAAAATGTCGGAATGGCGGGTCAGGCTCATCGACAGAAACACGTAGGTCGCGGTCATTGTCGCCAGTGCACCGACGCCAAGCACCCACAACGGCACGGCGAAACGACTTGGTTCGTCGGCGGCGACAACGCCTTTCCAATTGGGCGACAGGGCCGCGTTTTCCGCCTCGGCATTGCGCAAGAACCGCGAGGCACCGGCGCGAACCGCCATCAGCGAGCCTTCGCCAGCGCGACCGGGAACGCGGTATTTGCCGCGAAAACCAAGGGCGAGGCACATGTAGGTTAATTCAAACATTTCGGGGTCGCGGTTGGGATAGCGCTGGAGTTCTTCCAGACGGTCAAAGAACCGCGTGCCTGCATCGACGTCGCCATACAACGTCACAATTAATGGCTGGCGCGGCCAGGACGAGTTGCCGCCCCAGGGTGTGTTGAGGGCCAAATCATCCAACAAGGCCCCTACGGCCCACGCAGCGCTGTCTGCGCGGGCCATCGCGGCACCTGTGGCAATAGCGGCATCCCTAGCGTTGGTAAGTTCGCCCAAAAGCCGAGTGCGCAGATTTTCCGGATCGTCGGGCGCGCGGGCGTTTTCAAGTTCCGGGGCGAATTCCAGCAGGGTGGAAAAAGCATTCACCAGCGCGTTTGGATGTGCACGATTTCGAGCAATGGGTGCCATCGGTGCAGAATAGTTCTGTTGCGAAGGTGCACGCGGCGCGGCGGCAGGACGTATACGGGTGCGACCCAGATCATCGGAAAGTCCGAAAGGGTCATCCTTGACCATGACTTACCTGCTGACCGCGAAACAATCGACGCTGGGTTCGCTGGGTAAAGTGCCGCTGACGCCGATGACAAATCCGGGAGATTCAAGCAACGAGGCCCAATATTCGCTGCGCTGGTCGAGTTCCAGGCAGAGCCTATCGCCATCAAATGGAATTTCACGGGGATGCGAGTGCAGGGGCTTGAGCGCGATGCCCGGAAGGCGCGATTTCCACAAAGCTTCAAACTGATCCGCCGAGCCGACGGTTGCTTGCTGCGAGAAAATTTTGCGCAAAGCGTCGTCGGACAATTCCGATCCGATGCGCAAGACGATGCGGCTGGATTTGAGAATTTCCGGGCTGTCGATCCGCACTTTCCAGACATTGGTTGCATGTTTGGCAACCGGCATGACGCGGGATTTTTGTTCGACATAACGCAGCGACAGGATCAGCGAGCGCAGCGTATCGGTGAGGGCGGCGAATGCTGGCTGCGGGTCCATATGATCGTAGGCTGGCAATTCCTGCATGCGGCGCGAGCCGGAGCCGTAGGTCGCAAGTTTGCCCGCCAGTCCCGCAAGTTCACGGAACAGTTCGGCGGGATGATAGAGAGCCTGCGTGTGCATGTGGCCGATCATCGGACGTGCGGCGTTGGCAGCTTCAAGGATCAGCAGATTTTCGACCGAACGCCCGGTGCCGCCGATAACCGCTTCGCCGTGGGCGTCGGCGATACGGTCAAGGCCGGTCATGATTTCTTGGAGCAATTGGCCATAGGCCGGAACGGTTTGGCTGGTCAGCGCCGGGGGCAAGAACCCGTCGACCAAGGCGACGGACCCGTCCGCCCGCAGACCATCGACACGGGCGATGGGCAAAGTCGCGTAGCCGCCGGTTTCTTCTCCGGGGCCAATCAGGCACGGGACAGGGCGGGCGACTTCAATATCTTCTGGTTCGGCACCGCCACGAACGGCATCGCGCGAGGTGATGATAGCACCGCGATAGCGTGCGCCAGACATCGGGGCATGGGCCGGGTCAAAAGTCGCAGCACCGGCAACTTCCAAAGGCAGGCCTAGGCTGACAATGCCCGAAGCACCGCTTTTGGAAACCGCGAAGGCGGCCGGAAGATCCATTATCTCGGGCATGGAAAACGGCGTGCCGTCGGGCAAAATACCGCTGGCCGTGCTTATGGCGATACGGCCAGCACCCAAAGCCGCTTGATCGAAGTTGAGCGAACGAAAACCGAAGGATTGCAGCGACACAGCCTGCATTGCGCCTTTGACGAGGCCATCGGTATAGCGGTCTTGCTGTTGAAAGTGCTGGGTGCGCAGGAACAGTCCTTCGGACCAGAGAACTTTGTTTTTGTCACCCATGCGCGTAAAGCCCGGAATTGGTTTCGAGATGCCTGAATTTGACGGTCGGCCTGGCGACGGCGGAATCTGGACAATGTACCTTCAAACCCGTCATTTTCTTTCACCCTTGTTTTTTTCATAGGCGTCGCGGAAATCGGCACCGACTTCGCCGAGAAAGCGGTCTTCGGCGGAACGGGCGATCTGCTGATAACGCTCCTCATACAATTGCCAAAGTTTGGCGCGTTTACCACCAGCAAGCAATGTCTCAAGCGTCGATTTGTCCTTCATTTCGTCTTCAAGCGATTTTGGGTCAAACCGGTCAATCATGCGGCGCAGTGCGGCCTGCACTGCGTTCCAAGAATTGATATTGTGTTCGGCCAAGTCTCGAAAGGCTGCGTTAACAGCGGCATCTGGCGACATATATCCGGGATTTTTGTCGCGCACCAAGGCAGAAAGAATGTCTTCGATGGTAGCGAGGAATTTCAGCGGGTTCACTTCGGAATGGCCGATGATGGTTTGGGCGACACGGGCGTTTTGTTTTTCCTGCGCCCGATTGCGCAAAAGCTGCACCAATCCTTCGGCCAGCATGCGGTAGCGTGCGCCCAAGGCTTGCATTTGCGCCTGCGCATCACCGGTTTCAAAATCGGATGAATTCAGGCCCATCCCTTGGAAAAAAGCGTCGCGAAGCGCCGAGTACTCGGTGGGTTCCGGTGTTCGGGCGGGTTGCGTTTGCACAGAGCCGGGCGGTGCAGCGCTGGATGCTGGGTCAAACGAAAAGACATCGGCTTGGACAGGTCGAGGTGTATTTTGCGGTTGCGATTCATTGCGGGCCGGCCGTGACGGCACTGGATCGAGGGTGAAGGGATCATAGCCAAGTGGCGTAACGGGGCGTTCGGGTGCAGCGGGCGTAATGCCTTGGCGCGACTTTTGCGGGGCATCGAAAGGATTTGGTAGGTCTGCTGGACGAACCTTCGCTTCTGGTGCCGGAGTGCGTACCGAGAAGAAGTCGTCGCCGCCAAAGCCGATTTGATTGGCGCGTTCCGCTGGGGGTGGAGCAATTGCTGCTGCTTCTGGCCGAGCAGTCGCGGCGGCAAGGTGCACACGCAAAACAAAATCACCAATTCGAAGACGACTGCCCTCTTCCAGTGCTGCCGAATTCCCTGCACCAAGCGGCAAATTTGCGCCGTCAATGAACAATCCGCCCCGACTGGAATCGGTGACGTAGTACTGGTCATTGTTGCCAGAGATGACGCAATGGAAACGCGAAACCAGCATGTCGGGGTCGTCCAATTGCCAATTCGCTTCGGCGCTGCGACCGATGGTAAGATCGCCGCTTTCGTGCTGAAACTCCTGCCGGGACTGCCGGTGCGGCGCATGTTCGAGGGTGAGGAGCAGGCTCATGCCGCCCCACTTACCAGATTGGGGTTACGGCCGACAACGTGGCCAATGCGTAAATCGCCAGCGTCGTGCAGACGTTTTGGCGCTAACCAAGCTGAGCGCGACAACGCGCAGCCGCCAATGGTTGCCGCAGGAATCTGATCCTTGCGCAGAAGAAGGCGAATGTCGGCGTCCATTTCGTGGCCATTGGCAGAAAGCAGCGCCTCTTTCAAAACCCGCAATTTTGCGCCACCGGGGGTGAATTCTTTGAATTGTGATAGATCGACAGGGCCAACTTGCAATTCGAATTTGTTTTGTCGTTGGAATGTGCGCTTGCCGATAGTCGAACTTGTGCCCAGTCGGGCATGGCTGCCGCCGATGCTGGATTGCAGTCGCGTTGGGATTGGAACCCAGTTGCCGATGAATTCGGCGAGCTTGATTTTCGCCCCCACTGTTGCTGAAAGGAAATTGGTCAGACGTTCGGGTCCGTGGACTTGATGTGCCAAGGCGGCGGCCTGTTGCATGCGCAGCGCATTGGCAGCAGTCGGTTTGGCTTTGTTGGTTTGGTCAGCGCCGCCAAGCGCGGATAGCATCGCGACGTAACGGCCGCCGTTTTTGCGTTGAATCTGGACCTCGGGCCGAGTGTCGGCCCAAGCGCGGTAAAACAGCGCCATGAAGCGGTGTTGCATCATGTCGCAGAAATCGACAAAGGTAGTGTCGCTGGTCGCGCCTTCTGAGTTGCCGGAAAACCAACGTTGCGACAACCGGTCTAGCGCCCATCGTGTGAGGTGCAGCGGCATTGGCCCTTCGGGGCCCAGCAGGCCCAGGTTCATCAGCCGCACTTTGGCGGGCAGAGTGTCGGAAGCAGGAACATAGGACGCCACGTCTTGAACGGCAAAACTCTGGCGGATTTGTTGGCCCAGTCGCGCCGGTTCACGCGCCGGTCCGCCGCCGCGTCCAAATACTTGTGTCTCGGTTTCAAGGCGGCGCAAAAGCTGGAAAAAGTCGATGCCAGCCATCGGCAATGTGTCGCTACCCTCTAGATCAGGCAGCGATTGCCAGGCGTCGTTGGCCATGACCGATCCTCTTGTTTATGCGTCAGATGGGTCTTCGTACGTACAAAGGAATTGATGCCGGTGTAGCGAGCAAAAAGTTGATCGAGCAGGGCAGGTAACAACAGCACGCTGTGACCGCTGAGGGTATTTTCGTCGATGTCGAGCGTTATTTCGGTGCCGCGAGCAAAACACATTGGGCCTGCATTATCGAGCCTTTCGATGACCGGGCGTGAGGCAACCCGCACAATGGCTCGGACATGACGGGCAAGCGCGGGGTCGCCGCGATCGGCATAGAGCGCCAGCATCGCTTGCAGGGGCTCGGCGGCGCTGTTTTGTTCGGCGAGCGACAGATAGTTTAGGGCCAGTTGGCTGGTCAAACGCCACGCCAGATCGTCAAGTCTGCTTTCGGCACCCATCGATTTTGGCAGCGCGGCTGGTAGCGACGGGCGCGGCGGTTTCATGGCAGCAAGCAGGACTACCTGCGAAACGGGGTCACCACTTTCCAGATTTAGCGCCGGATTGTCGTCAAGTATCGGCAGATCACGATTGGTGCAGAGGGCGCGGAATTCTACACGGGCGAGATTGCGGCTTTTGGTCGATCCTGCAGGACGCGAAATAGAAACAAATGTGTCGTCCCCGGTGTAGCTGGTGCGGGTTTGGCCTTCGCGACGCTCATCTTCGCCGGGGCGTCTGGGTTTTCTTTCGGCAGAATAAACCGTGCCAGTGCCGCGCGTTGGCAAAAAAGCAAACAGCGCCGGGATTTCCGCTTCGGCACCGTCGCTGTCGGCGTCTTCGGCTTTCTTGATTTGGTAAATTTCAAAGTCGCGGCTGCGGGTACGATCTGCATGGAGAATTTGTTGCGACTTGCGACCGTCAATTTCGATGACATCGCAGTCGCGTTCGAACAGATTTACCACCGGCGTGACAAAAAGCGCGAAGTCGGATGCGGCGATATCCGCCAATTCTGGACAGGGGCGTTGGAAAGTAACAACGACTTCTAACATGTTGTTTTTGCACATCCGCACTGCCGGATTCAATCCGTCAAAACGCGCGTAGTGGAACCGTTCGGGCATTAAAAAATATTCGCGCAGCAGCCGATAACCTTCAAATGTGGGGCGCGAACGCGGCAACAACGCTTCGTCGTCAAAAAGCCCCACCATTTTGGGACCATCAAGTGCGGACAGAGGGTTTTCTTTGCCCGCCATGCGTGCCCAAGATGCGGAGGCTGCTCCGAAAAGTGCGTCAAATACTGCAGGCGCACGGGCTTTGCCGCCGAAATAGACGTCGAGTCGGTCAAGTGAAAGATCAGCAAGTGAGCCGGGACCGTCAAGTTTGATTACAATGCGCAGTGCGGATTCGGCGGATTGAAGTGCAGCTCCGGCGATACCAGCTGCAGCCAAAGCGCCACGATCCTGCAAATAGGCAACTTCGGCAATTTGGATCGGCCAAAGCGTTACATCTTGCGAGGTCGTATAGGTCGCGCGAGTCGAAAGCCCTTCGCGCAGGCCACTAACCAACCGTGAGCCGTGCCGAACCAAATGCCCCTCCGGCATGGCCAAAACCTGCGGCCCAGGCTTGAGCGTGACCATCGACATGGCCGGCGCGGGACCGACCAAATCCGGGTAGAGCGCCTCAAGCGTGTTGCGGGCAAAGCGGGAACCTTCGGCATCGACTTTCAGCCGTGTTCGCGCAGCGAGGAATGCGACACCTTCGAGCAATCGTTCGACATAGGGATCGGGACAGGGCACCGTATCGAGCGCCAGATTGCGGGCAACAGCCGGATGCATGGCCGCAAATTCCTGTGCCATCTCCCGAATATGGGCCAATTCGTCGTCGTAATATTCCAGAAACGCCCGATCCATCAGGTATCCTCGGCGCTGGTTACCGCGCGGCCATTGTCGAGATCGATCATCGTGCGCAGACGCATTCTTTCCGGTGCGGGCGACATGATCAACAAGGCGTCAATGTCGATGCGCAACCCGGTCTTTTCATCGGTCTTGATAATGACATTGATGGAGCTTTTGCGCAATCTTGGTTCAAAGACGCCGATGATGTCTTTGATTTCGCGCGACAATGCATCTTTGTCAAAATCGCGGACCGAGCGACCGGAAAACGACGGCACGCCAAAATTAACCACCGAGCGACGCACATGTTCGAAACCATCTAACGACGGCGGTGTGTCGGGTGCCATTTCATATTCCCGGTCGGAAAGCATGTAATTCGATTCGAACCGTTCGGTGTTGAAAAGTACTTCAATGTCGCGGCGGACAGCTTCTTTGAGCACATCCGAGGAGACAACAATCGTGCGGGCTTCCAGTTGATCACGACGGGCTTCCTGTCGCTTGAGGCGTTGGAATCTTTCCTTTTGATCCGCATTCAATTCAGCGAGCACGTGCGGGGCACCGCCACTTGCGTCATCGAAAGCCTGTATTTGTTCCGCGCCTAATTCTTTCAGCAGGGAATTGCGCAGCCCTTCGATTTCTGAGGCAACACCGGGCAGATCATCTTGCAGGCGATCCCACAGCGACGGTTGCACCGCCTCTCGGGTCGCCCGCAAATTACTTCCGGTTTGTGACATGAGCCAAGTTACACCTTTTCAGCGATCACACACCGATATGCACGTCCATCACCGTCTCGAAGCTGCCGTCGTAGGTGAAGGTAATTTCTTTGTAGGCAAAGGCCACCACTTCTTCCAGCAGGTTAGCTTCCGTGAGACTGACGTTGACTTTGTATTCAACGACCGAGGCATCGGTCATTTTGACTACCAGATAATCCGAAGTCGCGCCGTCAATCGTGCGTCGGGCTGAAAACAACACTTCACCAAGCATCTTGTTCTGGAAAATCGCCTGTTTCAGAAACGGCGAGGCCTGATCGTAGTTCTTTTGGAATTTGATCATGCCCAGAACCACGCGCCCGCTTCGGCTGAGTGTGTTAGGGTCGTGCGGCCCGGCCATTTCGAATTCCATGCCGTGGATTTCGATTTCACCATCATGGCCATCGCGGATACTTGCGCCGGGGATATCGCCAATTTTCAGAAACCCGTCGATCTTCATAGGAATGCTCCTTTGCTTTGAAAAAGGTTACGATTTTACAGAAGGCAATTCAGAAACAAGCCGAAGCGAGGCGTTGATCCCCTCAAGTTGATAGTGGGGCCGCAAATAGAACCGCGCTGCATAATAGCCAGGTCGCCCTTCGACCGAGTCGACCTGCACTTCTGCGGCCGCAAGCGGACGTTTTGCGCGGGCTTTGTCATCGGCAAAGGCGGGATTGGCCAAGACATAGCGATTGATCCATTCGGTCAGCCAAGTTTGCATGTCGCCGCGTTCTTTGAACGAGCCAACTTTGTCGCGGGCAATCGCCTTGAGGTAATGGGCAAACCGCGAGACCGGGAACAAATATGGCAGGTTGGCCGAGAGACGTTCGTTTGCCTGTGCATCGGGGTCAACCAATCGACCTGCGCGCGTTTCGTCATCTTGCAGCGAATGCGCCCCGATAAAGGCTGCGACGTCGGTATTCTTGCGGTGCAGAATTGGCATTAGGCCCAATTTTGCCAATTCAGCCTCGCGTCGGTCGTCAATGGCAATTTCGGTTGGACATTTCATCGCCACCGAACCATCGTCGGTCGGGAAGGAATGGACCGGCAAGTTGATAACGGTGCCACCGGATTCGACGCCGCGGATTTGCGTGCCCCAGCCGTAAAGTTTGTGGCTGCGGTTGATGTTAACGCCCATCGGGAATGCGGCATTCATCCAGACATATTTTTCGTGGTCACCGGCGATTTCCTCTTCAAAGGAGAAACCTTTGACCGGAACCGTATCTGCCCCATAGGGAAGCCGTGCCAAAACGCGCGGCATCGTCAGGCCGATATAACGCGCATCTTCGCTTTCACGCAGGCTTTGCCACGACGCATAGCTGGGCGAGGATACGATCTGCTGCAAATCCTGCGGGTTGGGCAGTTCTTGCCACGAATCCATACGGAATACTTTGGGCGAAGCTGCGGCGATGAACGGCGCATGCGCCGAAGCACAAATGCCCGACATGGACCGCAAAATACCGACATCGCGTGGATGGTTGGAGAATTCATATCCGCCAACGATTGCGCCAAAGGGTGCACCGCCGAACATCGAATATTCATCGGTATAAAGTTTCCGGAAGATTGGCGACTGGTCCCACATTTGGCCTTCGTAATCTTCCAAGGTGTCGGCCAGTTCGTCCTTGGAAATGTTCATCACCCGGATTTTCAATTTCTGGTCAGTCTCGGTGTTGTTGACCAGATAATGCAGGCCGCGCCACGACCCTTCGATGGTGCGGACCTCTTCGCAATGGGCAATTTCGTTGACCTGTTCGGTCAACATTTTGTCGATACCGGCAATCAGCGATTTGATCGATTTGACGGCATTTCCTGATATCGCTGCCGTGCCGCTGCGCGCCTGCGCGGCAAGCGCCAGATTGCGCACCAGACTTTGCAATTTGTCGCTGTCGTCTTTTTTGACGCGAAAATCTTTTTCCAACAAGGCGCTGAACTCGCCCAGATCGATTGCCTCGGCTTCGGCGGCTTTGCCAGCTACCTGTTTTTCTGTTTCAGCCATTTGTCTTATTCCCCTTCTTTGCCGGGTTCGGCCTTCATGGCCTCGTCAGAGATTTGTTGCAGCAGTGGTTCATTGGCGAGAAGTTGGGAGATGCGCTTTTCGGCATCGACCCGGCCATCCATGAAACCGAGCAATTCTTCCAGTTGGCGGCGCATTTTTAGTATCTCGGCCAAAGCCGGAACCTGTTCGGCAACTTTATCCGGGGCAAAGTCGCCCATGTTCTTGAAGGACAGGTCAACGAAAAGTTCTTCGTCTCTTTCTTCACCGGCCTTGCCAGGGAGGGTGTTTTTGACCCGCGCTTTTACGCGAGGCGAAAGGGCTTCCATGAATTTGTTGAAGCGCCCCGCATCGGTTTCGACAAAATTGCGGTCGCCGACCGATTTTTGCGCTTCGGCGGTTTCGCTGTCGCCCGCCAGATCGGCCATCACCCCCATGACGAAGGGCAATTCTATCGTCGTTGGGCTGCCATAATGTTCAACGTCATAGGCAATTTGCACGCGTGGTGCCCGATTGCGTTCGATAACTTTTGCTTTGCTTTCAGCCATGTCGCCAACCCCTTCTGGTCAGTCTTATTTACTTTGTTCGGCCACCCCGGCCACCGACTTGAATTCTTTAAGCCCGCTTGGGGCCATTTCTTGCATCAATTCCAAAAAATCCATCGGCACCATCCGCCGCATTCGGCGCGCAAGGTGCGGTATCGGACTGGACGGTTCGGTGCGGTCATAGAAATCAATGATAAGATCCAGCAGCTTTTCCACATCGCCGCGTGAATTGAGCCGTTCAGGTATTGCCGCCCCTCCTGATGGTTGTGGTGTGGAAGCTAACGCAACGGAAGCCGTCTGCGAAGTGACATTTGTCACCGGGGGCGAAATGGTTTGCGGCGCTTGGGTGTCGACCGGGGCAAAAGTCGCTTGTAAGGTTGATTTCACGCGCGTCAAAAAGCGCGACAGGGATGGCAAGACCAAAACGCTGCCGTCACCACCCAGTTTGAGTCCAAGAATACTTTCGAGATTATCAAGCGCAGTGACGGCATCAGCGGCAGTTTTGCGGAGCGTTTCCATGTCGGCTGGCGCTTCGTCGTTAAAGGCTTTGCAAGACTGTTTAACGCGGTGAATCAGCGATTCATGGCTGGCAGTTAGGGCGGTTTTTTCTTTGTCGTTCAATCCAGATGCCGCTTCGCGCAACATTGTCGCCGAGTCCAGCATCGCCATTTCCAAATCATGCCCTGTCACCGGACTTAACCCGCGAGGGGTAAAGAACGCGGTTCCCGCAATGTCGTTGAGCAATCCGTCGCTTTCGTTTTGCAGTTGCGCCAAAGCATTGAGACGGCGCAAGGCGGCGTCACGCGGCGAACTGGATGCCCGCAATTCGGGGTGCATGGTTTCCCAATAAGATTCGGCAGAGGCGGCGATAAGGTTAAACCCGGCACTGAGGCCATTAAAACCATCGTCATTGGCAAGTGCGCGAGTGACCATAACCAAAAGGCGCAGGTCACGCCCAGTTTTGCTGAGTTCCCCGGCCATCGCCAAAATATTGGACCAATCGATGGGGACCGGTGTCTGCGCGACGGCGTTGTTTTTGTCGTCGCGCGAAATTTCGATTTTCGGCAACATCAGTCGTTCAATTTCGTGAAATTTCAAATCGTTGCGCAGGTCGACGCCGGAGGGGTTGTTACCTTCTATCGGGGTTAACCAAGGCTGCGGGTCGAACAAGGCGGCGGCTACCTGTTGGTGCGTGACGTTTTGCCGGCAACTTAGCCACGTTTGAATGAATCGCGCAAGTTTTGCTTGATCATTCGGTTATTTGCGAAGGTCCATCAACCGGCTGACGACGGACATTATCTTTACCGAGCCGTCGGCGAACTCGCTGTGGAGTGCTTCGGCCAAGGCTTGGGCTGATTCCTCACTGGGGCGCAATTCGGGCAATAACGGTTTGTCGGACAAAAACACAATAACCATAATCTTGCCAAAGCTTTGTGCATCGACATTAATGTTAGTTAGTTTGTGATCCGCGGCGCGTTCGCTGTTGGAATATGCGATCCGAATGCGACGTTTTCCTTGTTCAACTGTGCCATTGCTGGTCAATAGCGTTTCGGTATGGCCGATATTGGGCAAAAGGTTCAGCAAATTACCGTCAACATCAATGGCAAGTGCCCATATGTGTCCGTTATCGATTGTGGCGGGAACCAACAAGTCAATGACAGGATTGTCGCCAACCCGGTAAATACCGGTCAAATTGGGCTGCGTGTCGTCACCGTTGCCAAACCGAAGTGACAGGCTGTCATTGTCGAGCGTCGGAACTTCGGCCAAAATGACACAAATTGGTCTGGAAAGGGAGACAACATCGGTGAAAATCGTGCGTCCGCCGGCAATGGCGCTCAACGCCGCTTGGATTTTCGCAAGGTCGGAATTCTCGGCGACACGACCGGTTACCTTGATGTCTTCACCAGGCTGAAATGCTAGGCTGTCGTCGGGAGTGGCTTCGAGTTTGCCGCAGGTTTGCAGTTTTGAAAGCAGGTCGTCTATGGCCGCAGCGGGCAGTTCTTGGACCGGCACGTCGATGGAAAGGCTCAAGGAATATCCCGCAGATTGCGCAGCAGTTTCCAGAGCCTCGATAATTTTTACTTTCGCTTCCGGCGTTGCCGTTGATCCGAAGGCACCAATGGCCATATCGCTGAATTGAATGCGCCAATCCTCTAAGCCTTCGCTTGCCAGCAATATTTCCGCCACGTCTTGGCCCCAGTTGGGGGAAGGGGCACCTTGGGCGAGCGTCAAGCTGTCTTCCAAAGGTTCTTGGCCGGTTACTTGGGTAAAGGCAGCAACGATGGCCGATCTTTGGCTGGCATCCGAAGCATTGCCCGATAGACTTGGTTGACCGGTGGCAGGGTTGGTGGCTTCCAATACAAAAGGTGCGGCGAGCGGCAAGGGTTCTTGCAGGATTTGCTTCCAAACGCCCGAGTAGAATACGGCAAAAGCAACCCCGGCAAAGATGATTGGGGTCAGGAACATGCCCCACCGGAATCGACGTTTTTCTTTTTTGGTGACCTGTTTTGGCAAAACCGTTTTGCGGGATTTCGATTTCAATATTTCGTCCAGACGAGCAACCAAAGCCGCTGCGCTTGTCGGGCGATTGACGATTTCGGGTTGAGTTAGCCAATCTATCACTGATTTCAACGGTTCGGGCACGCCTTCGGTTTCGAGTGGTTTGCCTTTGCGGCGAACCACCTCACCGGGCGTTTTGCCAACATTGGGAATTTGCCCGCGATAGACAGCCAATAAAGATGCGCCAAGGGCGTAGAGATCCGAACGTGGTTCGGCATTGCCATCCATTTGTTCGGGAGCGGCATATTCGTATTTGCCAGCGAAATCATCGCCGACAATCGTGCGGGCGCCATCGTTGCTGTCTTTGGCGATGCCAAAATCGATGATGACGGCCTGAGCAGGGTCGCCACGGCGCAGGATGATGTTGTCCGGCGAAAGGTCACGATGCACTATATTGCGGGCGTGGGTTGCCACTAACCCTTCAGCGACGCGATGGGCGACAATCAACAAATCTTTTGGGTCAACTTTATCGCGATGTAGCCATTCGTTCAGCGAGGGGCCATCGACAAAATCCATCACCAAGAACACTTGGCCGTCGGCAGTGCGGCTGTTGTCGGAGTAACGCACAACGGCATCGTGAATAATATCGCGCATTTCTTCTTCGCGCTTCATCAGCTCCAGATAATCGGCGTTGCCGGAGAATTCGGCGTTCAAGGCTTTGAGAGCGACGATCCTGCCTGATATTTGGCTGCGCGCCCGGTAGACTGCGCCCGTGCCGCCCCGACCAAGGACTCCTTCAATTTCATAGGTGTTATTTATGACCTGGCCGGTCTTGAAAATGTCACCGGGGAGCGGCGGTTTCATCTATTTGTCTCCAAAGGTGACAAAAACAACAGGGACACGCGTTTCGGGTTTTGCCCGCAACAGGGAATTCCTGTAAGGCTACAGTCAACGGACGAATTTACAAGTTTCAATGTTCAGCGACCAGCCGAAGGGACAAATGCCATGGCACGACAGGGATCGCAGGAAAGTTTCAAACGAAAAGAACTATTGGGCAAGCTAAACTCAACCTGTTTGAGAGCGTTCAAATCTGCCGCAGATGCCGCCAAAATGCGCGGCAATCCTTACGTCGAATTGGTGCATTTCGTTGAGCAACTGGCGTTGTCGGACCGGTCCGATTTCGCGATATTGTTGCAAACCTCGGGGGTTGATGCGTCGAGACTGGCTTCGGATATGGCGCGAGCGACGGACAAGTTGCCGTACGGCTCGACATCGATCGAGGAATTTTCCGATCATATTTTTCATGCCATCCAATCGGGCTGGAGCTTTGGCTCGCTGGAATTCAACCAGCAAGAGGTTCGTTCGGGCTATATACTGCTGGCCGCTTTGAAAGAGCCCGTTTTGGAAGCGCTGCTGTTGAAAATCAGCCTCGAATTCGAAAAGATCGACCCCGATGCAATGTCGGGTCAATTGGACAATCTGCTGGCCCAATCTATTGAGGGCGGTGGGTCGGCGACGTCGGAAAAAACCGTGCGCCCCGCCCCAGGGGGCAAATCGTCGCTGGCACAATACGCCACCAACCTGACCGAACGCGCCAAAGCTGGGAAAATCGACCCGGTGGTTGGGCGCGATCCGGAAATTCGGCAAATCATTGATGTGCTGATGCGCCGCCGTCAGAACAACCCAATCCTCACGGGTGAGGCAGGTGTTGGCAAAACCGCCGTCGTCGAAGGATTTGCGCTGCGTCTAGCCCAAGGTGATGTGCCGCCCGATTTGCAAAATGTCGCGCTGCACATGCTGGATATTGGCCTGATGCAGGCAGGTGCTTCGGTGAAAGGCGAATTTGAGAAGCGCCTAAAATCGGTGATCGACGAAGTGCAATCCTCGGAAACGCCGATCATTCTGTTCATCGATGAGGCGCATACTCTGATTGGTGCAGGCGGTGCGGCGGGCACCGGCGACGCCGCCAACCTGCTGAAACCGGCACTTGCACGCGGCGAACTGCGCACGGTCGCGGCTACGACTTGGGCTGAATACAAGGAGCATATCGAAAAAGACCCGGCGTTGACGCGCCGTTTTCAAGTGGTGAAAGTTGAAGAACCAAACGAAGAAATGGCTATTTTGATGCTGCGCGGCGTCGCAGGCGTATTGGAAAAACACCACAAGGTGCAGATATTGGATGAGGCACTGGAAGCCGCCGTGCACCTTTCACACCGCTATATTCCCGCCCGCCAATTGCCCGACAAGGCCATAAGTCTGCTGGATACCGCCTGCGCCCGCGTTGCGATCAGTCAGCACGCGACCCCCGCGCAAGTGGAGGATTTGCAGCGTCGAATACACAATTTGCGCATTGAAAAAGGCATCATCGAGCGCGAGGCGGTTGTGGGAATCGATGTGACAGAGCGTCAACTCAAGGGCAACAACCTTTTGGCAGAAAGCATTGATGCCTTGGCCTTGGTTGAGGAACGCTGGGAAAAAGAAAAGGGTTTAGTCGCCAAGATCAGGGCCATTCGAGATTCGCTTTGGGCGAAATGGGCAGTGAAATCGGCGGAAACCGAGGTTGCGGAGCCGAAAACCGAGGAAGCAATTGCGGACGTGGGACCAAATGCGGAAGTGGTCGCCGAGCAACCCGATCCTGGCAATCTGGATGACCTCAAGGCCCTGATGGCCGAATTGGCCACTTTGCAAGGTGAAAACGCCTTGATCCTGCCAACGGTGGATTTGAACGCTGTCGCCGCCGTGGCACAGGATTGGACCGGCATTCCGATGGGTCGCATGCTGACCAGTCAAACCGAAAAAGCCCTGCAACTGGCAACGATCCTGTCGGATCGTGTCGTCGGCCAGGATCATGCAATGGAAATGATTGCGCGTCGCGTGCAAACCACTCGCGCGGGCCTTGGTGCGCCCGAAAAACCGGTCGGTGTCTTCATGCTGTGCGGCCCGTCTGGCGTAGGCAAAACCGAAACCGCGCTGGCTTTGGCCGAAACTTTGTATGGCGGCGAGCAGAACCTCATTTCAATCAACATGAGCGAGTTTCAAGAGGCGCATACCGTTTCCACACTCAAAGGTGC
>JANOQZ010000005.1:0-57687 GCA_031415055.1 Oceanomicrobium sp.
ACCGTTGTGAGGGTGCCGCATGTGATCGGTGCGCAAAATGCGCACCCTACCTACCACCAAAATCCGCCCGATCAGCGCCCGTTACATGCATGCCAAGGAGGTGCGCCATTATGAAAACAGTCCCGATCCTGACAAATGATGATGAGGCCGAAGCCTTCCTCGCCCAAGACTTATCGAACCTCGACTTCACCCAGTTCCGCAAAATCAACTGGGAAGCCCAGCCCAAAACCGCCCGCATCAACATGCGCCTGCCGCAAAAGCTGATGGATGCCCTCAAAGCCCGCGCCGCCGAACGCGGCATCCCCTATCAACGCCTGATCCGCGAGGCGATTGAGCGCGACATCAAGCGGCGTTGAACACAAACCCCGCTTCCCGCATCAACCGATTGGAATTCTCCTCCACCAGCGGCTCGATCCTTGCCATGAACTCCTCAATCGCCAGCCCCGCCTTAATCACCGGCAAATATTCCACTACCGCCAGTCCCGGCCTGCGATACCAACTGCGCCGCGCCCAAAGCACCCCCACATTGGTCGCCGCTGGCACGCAATCCAGCCCCATGCGCGAATACAAAACCCCCGCACCTATCCGATAGGCCAGCTTGGCCCCCGGCAAAACCCGCGTGCCTTGCGGATAAATCACCAACTGCCCTTTGTCAGCGGACTCTGACGCAACCTTTTCCACCATCGATTTCATCGCCGCCGACTTTTTCCCACGCTTTACCGGAGCAGAACCAATCCGTATCGCATAGGCACCAATCACCGGCGCCCATTTCAGTTCGTTTTTCATGATGAATTTCACCCGCGGCAGGTAATGCGCATGGATCATGATGTCCAGAAACGACATATGCTTGGAACAGACAATCACCTCGCCCTTTGGAATCTCGCCACGCACCTCGATGCGGATGCCGCACAACACCCGCAACAGCCAGAATATCCACCGGCAGAAATGATGGATGGCGCTATACGCCCCTTCGCGTGACCACAAAGCTGCTGGTGCATAGACAATCCCAAACACCACGATTGAAAGATACATGATTGCATCAAACAGGATCGAGCGGATCAATAACATTGCAAAACTTTCACGACAAAGCCCGCAGATTGCGTAAAGCCGCGCGGCGGGTTGCTACAAACGCAGTCACCCCAGCAATAACCGGAATTGTCAGCGGTAAAAGCCACGCAAACCCGTCATAGCGCAGCGAAGGTAAAAACGACCCCTCCGCCGCTTTTGGCAACAAAACCAGCATCGCCATGCACAAAACCGCGCCCACCAGCGCCCCCGCCGCTGCCCGCAAGGTAAAGCGTCGCACGAATGCCCGCGCGATATAGGTGTCGGTCGCCCCGACCAACCGTAACGTGCCGATAATCCCAATGTTCGCCGCCAAAGCCGTCTGCGCCGCCAAAGTGACAATCGCCACGAAAGTCGTGCCAATCAGCGCCAGAGCCAGCAAGGTCACCCAGCGCAACTGGTTGGCAGACTTGACCAAGGGCAGCCGCCAGCGATCGTGGTCGTCCCATACCGCCCCCGGCACCTCTGCTTTCAAGCGCAACAATAGACCGTCCAAATCTGGCCCGATCCCCTCCTCCTGCACTTCGATAACTCCCGGCAAGGGCAGGGCGGCGGCGGGGACGTCGGTTCCCAGCCAAGGCTGCAACAGATCCAGCTTTTCCGCGTCGCTGACCACCCGAAACGCGCCAATCCCCGGCGTGGTTTCCAGCACCCGCAGCACGGTTTCGACCTGCGCTTGCATTTGATCATTGGGAGCTGACACCCGCACTGTGGCCGTGCCTTCCAGGGCTGACGACCAAGATTGCGCCAGTTTCCCCGCCGAAAGCGCCAAAGACAAAGCAAAAACCGCCAGAAACGCGACACATGCTGAGGCCAAAGCTGTCAGCCCGCCCGCCACACCCGAGGCCGGAACCACCCGATCCGCTCCGGATTCACCGATAAGGGCGACCATGATCCTGCGCAGAAACTGCATCACAATTCCGCCCCCGCCAATTGCAGTTCACCCTTTTGCAACCGCAAAACCCGCGCCGATACCAGCGATTTAGCCGCTCGGATCAGGTTCAAATCGTGGGTTGCGATCACAATTGTCTTGCCCAATTTGTTCAATTCGGCCAGCAAAGTCAGGATCCGCTGGCCCATCTCCCAATCGATATTGCCGGTCGGCTCGTCGGCGACAATCAAATCCGGTCCGCCAATAATCGCCCGCGCCAGCGCCCCGCGTTGCCGTTCGCCGCCCGATAATTCCGGTGGCAAAGCGTCGGCGCGGTGCGATAAATCCACCCAAAGCAGCAGATCGTTCAAATCCGCCTCATATTTCTCCGCCTTTTGCCCGACGACCGCCAACGGCAGCGCGATATTCTCGCGCAGACTCAAATGGTCCAAAAACTGGCAATCCTGATGCACAACGCCAATCTTGCGGCGCATTTTCGCAATCTCGTCGCGGGTTTGAGTTGTCGCGTCCTGACCAAATAACTTTACCGTTCCCAAAGTCGGTCGCAGCGCCGCGTGGCACAATTTCAGAAATGTCGTCTTGCCAGAACCCGAGGTTCCGGTCAGAAAATGAAACGATCCTGCCGGCAGCGTCACATTCATGTCGCGCAAGATTTCGGTTTTGCCGTAAGCAAACCCGGCATTCACAAATTCGATCAAACCGCCCTGCTCCTTGTTTTGGCTCAAGTCTGGCAAACCGCCGCCAGATGTGCAAGGGCAGCAACACGTTGAAACCCAATTGGATCACCCGGTTTACAGGGGCGATGCGAAGCATTAACCGTTGTGCAACGAAAAAAATTCTGCGAGGCGAGCATAAAATGCGGCTGATTTGTCCTTCCTGCCGGGCGCAATACGAAGTCGATGACGATGCCATTCCCGCCGAAGGCCGCGATGTGCAATGCGGCTCGTGCTCGACGACGTGGTTTCAAGAGCACGCTTTGACCTTGTCTGGTGCCATCCAAGCCCCGGTCAGCGAAAGTTCAAAACCGGTGTTTCGCCACCAAAGCGTCGCTAGCAGCGGCATTCCCGCGCCCCAACCGATGCCCGACGACAGCGCCGCCGACCGCGACAAACTTCTGCGCGAAATCCGTGCCGAAGCGGAAGAAGAAATCAAGGCCGCGCCCGCCTCGCGTATCGAACGCGAACCCTTGCCAAATGATTCCGGCCCAAACCCCAGCGTTGTGCGTTTCGCCCCGGTCCCAACTGCCGCCGACAGCGCTATGCCCGCCGAAACGGCGCTGGATACCAGTGATGTGCATTCCTACGGCGAAAATCGCCCCGAAAATCGCAAAGACGCACCGATAACCGCGGCGCCCGACTCTAGTACCAGCGGCGAAGAATCCTTCATTCAGAATCTGCGCAGTCAAATCGAAGAGCAGGAAAAGCAATCGGGCGCGTTTACCACGACGCGCTCGTCGTCCGTCATTTCCGCCGCCGAAAGAGCGGGCATTACCATTGATCCGGCCAAGGTCACGCCGCCACCCAGCGACAGCGTTCGCAATGAAAATGTGCAGCGCACCATCCGCGACCTCGGCTCTACCCCCGAACCCGCGCCGCGTCGCCGGTCCTATTCGGTTGGCGTCTATTCGGCTGCAGTTTTGTTCCTGTTGGCCTTGGCCGCCTATTTGCTGCGGGTCGAGATCGGCAATTATTACCCCGCCGCCGCACCTTGGTTGGCGAAATACGCCGGTGTTGTGGACAGTATGCGCCTGCTGGTGCAAGACCTGTGGACCTATGCAAGCAACTGGGTGATGGGATTGATTGGATCAGACGCTCCCACGACGTAGGAGCGTGGCCGCACACACCAAATTTCAACGACCGAGGCAAGATTGAAGCTGCGTCCAAAGGTGTTGCCAAAGGTAAGCACTCATTCCGTCATTTCCGACAGCCGCGTGATTTCGGCCTGATATATCTTTTCCCGTTCTGGCCATTTGCTTTTGATAAAGGCAACGACGGCAGCAATCTCATCGTCGCTTAAGATTCCGGCAAACGGCTGCATATCGCTTTCATAGTCCTCACCCGCATAGGGCTGGAGACCATTCTTGATGATGCCAAAAATAACGCCGTCGGCATGATGCCAAGTATGTCCCGACGCGTCTTGCGGTGGCGCTGGCAAGCGACCGTTTTCCTTTGGCGATTTCCAATTCGCCTGCCCTTCAAGTTTCGCGCCGTGACAACTTGCACAGGCGTTGCCATAAACAACCTGGCCTTGCTCGATCTGTGCTTCGGCACGTTTTGCATTCCAATCAATGATTGCAGATACGCCAACAGCAACAACAACTGCCGCGACCGCAAGCGAGCCAAGAAAGCCCGCTTGCGTCAATTTTTTCAGTCGTGCTGCAATCATGGCGTCACTTCGCCCAGAATGTGCCAGTCCAAACCACCATTCTCGCTTAGAAAAACTTTCTGATCGTGTGTGGTCAGCGCCAGCCGCAATGGCGTTGAGGAATCTATCGCCATATGCAGCGGGATGCTCTCGCCGAATGCATTGGACAGCGGTTGCCACTGACCAAGTTCATCCTCTTTGGATTCCATAAGGCCCTGACCCAGAACGAAAACAAAAATGATCCCATCCGACCCGGTCCTGACGGTTGAAACGACTTGCCCGGCGAACCCGGCAGATACCCAACCTTGCCCGGAATCTTCACTGACGAATAAGCCATCTTCACTTGCCACAAACAGTCGACCTGCCGAAACCGACGACGTAGCGATGGTGATTGCCTTTTCCGGCAGTTCTCCTGAAACCGACCAACTATGACCACCGTCGTGACTGACCTGCAAAGCGCCGTAGTTGCCATAGATCGTTGCCGGATCAGCCAGACTGACATCCATCTGATGAAAGTCGACCGGCCCACCCGCGCCTTCGGATATCATGTTCCACGTCGCGCCGCCGTCGCGCGACCGCAAGACGCCGGAATTTCCACCTTCTGCCGGATGCCCGCTGCCATAGTAGGAAAGCGCATCCGAAGGATCGACCGAAAACCCCATATAATCCTGAATTTCCGACACAAGCGTCGCTTCGCCGACTTTGTCTACCGCGAACAGACCATGGTGGGTTGCCAATAAAAGCGCCGCCGATCCAGCCCGATTGAAGGCAATGCCGTGGTAGTGCGTGTGTTGACTCAATGTAGCCAGTGGTTCGGCCCTTGCAGATGTAAAAACACCCAGCATCACGAATATTGCCACGCCCAAAACGAAGTTGGATTTCCAAAATTTGTGCAGCCGTGCGCCGCGATTGACATAAGTTTTCGACATTTTCATGCCTCCTGAGAATTTGAATCTGGTTTGCCAAATTGTCGAGTGATACCGCGCTAAAGGGGCGTTCGCTTTGCAAAGTGCAAGAACAGTGATCCGCTGGATGGTCAGCGGCGCGGCCCGACTGCTATCACCGATTCAGGCGCGCGGCGGTGGATAGTCTACTGGAACGAAAGCCGATTTCGCGCCGTTACTATTCAAGTCAAAAGAAATTCGCGCTTTCGGCGGATCAAGCAGTGGAAACGTCAATTCTGCGGCGGGTCGCAATACCGCGCAACCCGCCATTGTGGCACAATCGCCGAAACTTTTTTCTTCCATTGCATGGCATGTAACATTGTCGCCTTGCATCAGCGCATGACAACTTTCCAACTCGTCCAATGGCATTGCATCCGCCATTTTAGGCAGGTTCGCAAAAACCATGACAGCCAGCAATGCAAACAAGCGGAACGAAGTTTTCATAAGCCGACGAGCTTCCAATTGGCCGATCAAGTCAATAGGCACCCGTGTCACAGGTTCGGGATCATCCAAAATTTCACTACCTGCAGGGTCTGTGGAACCGTGTATTCCCGCACCAGCCGCCCTATTTCCCAGCCACTCGCTTCAGCTTGGGCTTTTTCGGAACCGGCAATGGCAAGGCCTGTGCGGTTGCCCGCACTAGCCCCGAAAACCACTCGCCATCGTCCCACAAATCTTCGCTGATCAGGAAACTGGGCTTGGCCCCGTTATAAGCGAACCCCTCGGTGACCGCGCCAATATACGCCCGGCCAGCCTCGGTTGGCTTCAAAAACACCTGATCGTCACAAATCAGCGCCACAATCTTGCTATCACAATACAACCCATATTCGCCAAACATTTTGGCGGCTCGAACATTCCCCGCGCCTGTCAGTTGATCGACTATGAAATCCACCGTGCTTTGTCTCGTCGACATCTGCCCGCCCCGACCTAAAACCGCTCCAACAACCGCTTCAAATAGTCCAGTTCCAATTTTGGTCGAGTCTGCTCACCGGCGCGGCGGCGAATCTCGTCCAACAACTCACGGGCCCGCTGCAAGGCTTCTTCGCCCGGCAACAACTGGTCGTTGCTGAAGATCGAGCCATTGGTGCCAATCGGTCGCCCCAGCGGATCGCGCGAATCCGTCTCTGACTCGCCGCTTTGCATGCCTTCACCAGGTTGACGGCCCTGCGATTGTGCCTGTTGCTGCATTTCCTCGGCCAAGCCTCGCAGACCTTGGCGCAATTGCTCCAGAGCATCGGCCTGCTCGTCCAACGCGCCGCTCAATTCGTTGTCCTGCAAATTGTCGCGCGCCCCGCCCATGTTGCGCTCGGCTTGCCGCAAGGCATCACGGGCGTCTTTGCCCGCATCGCCCGTGGCACCCGGCAAGCCCTGCTGCAAGTCTTCCAGCAACTGCCGCAATGCTTCCTGTCGCCCGGCCAATTCGCTTGGGCTCATGCCACCCTGCATCTCGCCCTCTCCCGGCATCTGCCCTTGGGGACCCTGTCCCTCCGGCCCGCCGCGCTGATCGCCTTGCTGGCCCGGCTGCCCGTTGCGACCCTGTTGAAACTGTTCCTGCAATTTGCGGAACGCGTCATCCGCCAAATCCTGCTGTTGGCGCAGCATATCTTGCAACTCCTGCATGGTCTGGGCACCCTCGCCCTGTTGACCTTGACCTTGCTGCCCCTGCTGCATGGTCATCTGCATGTTTTCCATCATCCGACGAAGCTGTTCGAGCAAAGCCTGCGCTTCTTCGGTCTGCCCATTCTCCGCCAATCGTTGAATTTCATCCAACATCGCCTGCAATTGGTCTTCGGTGATGGTCTGCTGGTCCTGATTTTCGGCCTGCTGCTGTTCGCCGTTCTTCATCGCCTCTTGGGCCATCTGTTGCATGTATTTCTGCATGGCCTCGCGTAATTCGTCGGTCAACTGGGCAATTTCCTCATCGGTCGCGCCGTTTTCCAGCGCTTCCGACAACCGCTCCTGCGCCCGACGCAATGCCTCCGCCGCATCAGACAAATCGCCTTCTTCAATCTTCAAGGCCACCGTCCACAGCAATTCCGCCAAATCGTCAATTTCCGGCTTATCCAGCCCGTTCTCCCGCGCATAACCCAAGCGGTGAATCGCGGTTCGTGCCAGCAAATAAGCCGAGCGGTCGACGAATATATCTTCGGGATACCAGGTCGAAGACTTAAGCACCCGCTCAACCCGCTGCCCATTCTCTGGCGACCACAGCAAATCGCGTCGTTGCTCCACTATCGCTGCCGCCAGCGGATCAAAAAACCGCCGCGACGGCAGTGCCGCAACCAGCTCCTGCGCAACCCCAATTTGATCCGCCGCATCCCGCGCGTGGAGCGTCAATATTACCGGCAAACCGGCCCAGACGTGCTTGCTGAAATCTTCCACCATCATCTCGGCAATCTCACCCGTTCCCCCGGTCACTGGCAGGGGCAGCGAGGCCACCAAAGGCTCTTGCGCTACAGGGTTCGCCACCAGCCCGTATCGCTGCTCCAGCGCGTCCATATCAAGCCTGATCTCAACCCAAGCCTCGACCACGCCATAGTCGTCGCCAGCGGTGTATTTCAACTGCATCGCGCCCGACACAGCGCGGGAAACCGGCTCGGTCAAAGCGATTGTCGGCGGTGCATCGGGCGTAACATTGAACGCCCATTCCGCCATCTGCCCATCGGGACCGTTCAACTTCAATGCACCGCTTCGGGTCACAACCAAAGCCGCGTCCTGAATTCCGGTCGCTGATTGCGTTATCGGTGTTAAGCCGCCGGATACATCTTCGACCAATCCAACACCTTCCGACCCGCCATAAACGCGAATTGAAATGTCTGTCCCGACCGGGACCGTCAACGCGCCCTTGCCGACCAGTTCCGACAGATACAACGGCGGTTTACCGGTATAGGCGGGCGGATTGGCCCAAGCCTCAAACGTCGGCCCGCTGGCTAAAACCGCACCATCGGGCACCGCCGCCAAAGCCTGTTCCAGCGAGGCGACGCTGCCACCACGGGCAAACAATGCCGCCGCAGCGAGGGCAATCACGCCAATCAGGCGCAAGCCCCATGGGTCGTATTTGGCCAGTTTCAAATCCGGCAACGCGGTCTTGGCTTTCAGCGCCGCATCCGTCATCCGCCGCAGATGCAGCGCCCAAACCCGCAGTGCGGCAGGGTCGCTATTCCCCATCACTTGCCGGTCATCCATCGCCGCCAGCGGTCTCCCGGGCAAGGCATCGTCGATCCGCTGTTCCGCCTCCGGCAAACTTGGCCAGCGGAATTTCCACAGGCCCAATGCGGCCAATCCGACCGCAAATGCCGCCAACAAACCTACGGCAATTTTGGCCCAAAACGCGGGCAATGCCGCGAATGCATCGAACTTGGCGAGGGCGAAAAAGATGAAAACTAGCGACCACAACGGCCAAAACGCGCGAGCAAACCGCTCACTCGCCAATGCCAGCCGGGTCACAGAAATGCGCCGCGCCAGTGCCGCGCGGGCATTGCGGACGTCCGACGGTTGGTCGCGCCAAGACTGGGATCGTCGTTTCTCCATCAAGCCTCCGATGGGCGGGCCGCCGTGACCCTAGTTCAACCAATCCGGTATTGTATCCCGATTTATCATGTCTTGATAGCTTGGCCGCGCCCGAACTACAGCAAATTGATCGCCCTTGACCAAAACTTCGGGGATCAAGGGTCGCGAGTTATATTCCGACGCCATCACCGCGCCATAGGCCCCGGCGGATCGGAACGCCACCAAATCGCCATCGCTGACAAAGGGCATGTCGCGTTGGCGGGCAAACGTATCCCCCGTCTCGCAGACCGGCCCGACCACATCAATCGGGGTCAGTTCGGTGCCCGCCGCAGGCTCAATGACCGGCACAATATCGTGGTGCGCCTCATACATCGCGGGGCGGATCAGATCATTCATCGCCGCATCGACGATCAAAAAGTCACGGCCCTCGCCCGATTTGCGATAGATCACCTGGGTCACCAAAACCCCGGCATTACCCACAATCAACCGCCCCGGCTCTATCTCGATCTCGCACCTCAAATGCCCGACTGTGCGCCGGATCACATCGCCATAGTCCAACGGCAAAGGCGGTCCTTCGTTAGACCGTTGATAGGGTATTCCCAGCCCACCGCCCAAATCCAGCCGACGGATGTCGTGCCCATCCGCTCGCAGCACGCCCGTTAACTCGGCCACCATCTGAAACGCCGCTTCGTAAGGCCCCAATTCGGTCAGTTGCGAGCCGATGTGAACATCAATCCCCACCACCTCGATCCCCGGCAACCGCGCCGCCAAAGCATAGACCTCACGCGCCCGCGCAATCGGTATCCCGAATTTGTTCTCCGACTTTCCGGTCGCGATTTTGGCATGGGTTTTGGCATCGACATTCGGGTTCACCCGAATGGCAATCGGCACGGTTACACGCATTGCGACCGCCACCTCGCTCAACACCGCCAGCTCGTTCTCGCTCTCAACATTGACCTGACGAACACCCCCGTCCAGCGCCAAACGCATTTCTTCGCGGGTCTTGCCGACGCCGGAAAACACAATCCGCTCCCCCGGTACGCCAGCAGCGCGGGCACGAGCATATTCGCCACCCGAAACCACATCCATCCCCGCGCCCAAACCCGCCAACAGTTTGATCACCGCTTGGTTGGAATTGGCCTTCATCGCATAACACACCAGATGCGGCATCCCGGCCAAAGCTTCCTCAAACAGGCGAAAATGCCGGGTCAACGTGGCGCTGGAATAACAATAAAACGGCGTGCCCACCACGGCGGCAATCTCCGCCAGCGACACGTCTTCGGCGTGCAAAATACCGTTTCGATACAGAAAATGGTCCATGCTCAGGCCATCGGACGCGAGCGTAGGAACAGATACAACGGCAGCGCGCAGGACAGGCCAATCGCGAAAATCGCCACCAAACAAACCAGCGGCAAATAATCCTGCTTCACCATGCATTCATAGACCATAAATATCGTCAGCGCGGTTGCGGCAATCATCATGTCCCAAGCCAGTCCGGCGACAGCATTATTGGCAAACCAAGCGGCGAACAACTCTGTCAAACCGCCCCCGGTCAGGGCAAACCAGCCAAGGAAATGCGCCATTGGCACAATCGCACCGACAATCGCCAATATCAGGTAACTCAAGCGCAGCTTGCTCACGTCAATTCCCGTCCACAACCGGTGGCAGCGGATCACCTTTGATCCCACAAGCCTGCAAAGCCGCCATCAAACACATCAAAACCAGTAAGACCCTCATGCCAAAAGCCCTCGCCACCGCTTAATCTGCAGGCGCACCTGATCGGGTGCGGTGCCGCCAAAGCTGGTGCGACTGGCCACCGAATTTTCCACACTCAGCACATCAAACACCGCCTGCGTTATCCCCGCATGCACGCCTTGCATCTGCGCCAACGTCAGTTCTGGCAAATCACACCCTTTATCCTCGGCCAGTTTCACCAAAGACCCCGTCACATGATGCGCCTCGCGGAACGGCATTCCCAACACCCGCACCAGCCAATCGGCCAAATCCGTCGCCGTCGAAAACCCGCTCGCCGCCGCTTTGCGAAGATTATCCGCTTGCGGCACCATATCACCCACCATCCCCGTCATCGCCGCCAGTGCCAGCATCAGCGCATCCGCCGCGTCAAACACCTGCTCCTTATCCTCTTGCATGTCCTTGGAATAGGTCAGCGGCAGCCCCTTCATCACCATCAAAAGCCCGACCAGCGCCCCGGTAATCCGGCCAATCTTGGCACGGATCAACTCGGCCGCATCCGGGTTTTTCTTTTGTGGCATGATCGAGGAACCCGTGGTGAAACGGTCGCTCAAGACCACAAAGCGAAACTGCACCGACGACCAGATCACAAGTTCTTCCGCCAGCCGCGACAGATGCCCGGCACACATCGCGCTTGCACTCAAAAACTCCAGTGCAAAATCGCGGTCCGCCACCGCGTCCAGCGAATTGGCCATCGGCCGCTCGAACCCCAAAGCCTTCGCCGTCATGTCCCGATCAATCGGAAACGACGTCCCAGCCAACGCCGCCGCACCCAAGGGCGACTCATTCATTCGACGTCGCGCATCGGCAAACCGCGACTTATCGCGCCCCAGCATCTCGACATAGGCCAGCATGTGATGCCCCCAAGTCACCGGCTGCGCCACCTGCAAATGCGTGAACCCCGGCACCACCATATCGGCCCCAGCCTCGGCCTGAACTAACAACGCCCGCTGCAACGTCGCAATCCCAGCCACCGCCACATCGCACTGCTCTCGCACCCACAGCCGAAAATCGACCGCCACTTGATCGTTCCTTGATCTCGCCGTATGCAGCCGCCCCGCAGGTTCCCCAATAATCTCTTTCAACCGGCTTTCGACATTCATGTGAATGTCCTCCAGCGCCGCCGAAAACTGGAACGAACCACTCTCGATCTCTGCCAGAACTTGCGCCAATCCGTCCCGAATTGCCGCGCCGTCCGCCATAGAAATAATCCCCTGCGCCGCCAACATCGCCGCATGCGCCTGCGACCCGGCTATATCCTGCGCCGCCAGCCTTTGATCAAACCCAATCGAGGCGTTGATCGCCTGCATCAAAGCATCCGGCCCACCGACAAACCGGCCGCCCCACATGCTGTTTGATGTTTTCTTATCGGCCATGCCTGACGCTCCGGGAACTGCCGTTTTGCTATACGCAAGGACTTGCGGCTGCGCAAACGCGAATGCGTTCCGGCTTGAAATCCCGCGTGTGCCGAAGTATGACAATACATGCCGTCGGCCAAGCAAACTTGGGGAGACAGCCATGATCGTTGTTCGCTTCGCAGTAAAGTGTCAACCAACGAAAACCGCGTCGCTCATTTCAGTTTTCAAAGACGTTATTACGGCCAGTCGGGCGCTGGAAGGTGTGGTAAGTTTCGACATTGGTCAGGATATCACCGACCCAAACTCCTTCGTCGCTACCGAAGTTTTTGTCGACAAGGATGCCTTGGAGCGTCAGGAGTCGCTTGCTGAAGTGCAAAAGGCAATAACCTTGCTGGGCGAGATTGCAGCGGAAGAACCCGTTGCCACAATATTCTATGTTGCGTCCTCCGAACCGTGGGGTTGATGGCAGACACCGCTGAACAATCCCAATCGAAACGTTTATCGCTTTCATAGCAGCATCCGGGCCACAGGCAAACCGGCCGACCGGCATGGTGTTTGACGAATTGCCGTCAGGCATTGTCTGCCCTCAAGAGCTCCGCTCCGCTTTCCACAACGGAATCGGGCAAGCCAAATGATGAAGTTCATGCTTGCCAACATTCAACACCCTTCACATTCGGCGCGACTATGGTATCCTTCGCCAATGACAAAACTCGAGAAAATCGAAAAAGACATCGCCAACCTGAATCACGACGAACTGTCCAAGTTCACCGCTTGGTTCACTGCGCACCATGATGCTTTGTGGGACCAACAAATTGCCGCAGACGCCAGCTCCGGGCGCTTGGACCGCCTGATCAGCGATGGCAAGAAGGAAATCAAATCCGGCGCGACACGCCCACTTTGAAGCATTCGACAACCGCGAAATTTCGTTCGTGTCTCGAGCAATTGCCAACGCCTATCCGCGATTTGGCCAACAAGAATTTTTCGCTGCTGAAACAGGACCGCAACGACCCTTCGTTGAATTTCAAGAAAGTCGGCAATGAACTTTGGTCGGCACGGGTGGGAATCCGCATCGCGCACTTGCGCTTGAACAAGGCGGCGATTTCGTGTGGATTTGGATCGGCAGCCACGCGGAATATGATAAGTTACTCAAATAGTCCTCTCACGCCCCAATTCCCCATGCCTCTCACACCCCACCAGATGATCATTCACCATCCCCACCGCCTGCATGAACGCATACACAATCGTCGGACCGCAAAATTTGAACCCCTCGGCTTTCAAATCCTTGGCAATCCGCTCAGATAACGGCGTCGAAGCCGGGATCTCGCCTATCGCCCGCCAGGTATTCACCAAAGGCCGCCCCTCAACGTATTTCCACAAGAACGGCGCGAACCCTTCGCGTTCTTCAATCCGCTGCCAAACCCTTGCCCCGGCAATCGTGCCTTCGATCTTGCCGCGATGCCGGACAATCCCAGCATCTCCTAGCAGCCGCGCAACATCCGCCGCATCAAACCCCGCCACCGCACCCGGATCAAACCCGGCAAACGCCGCGCGAAAATTCTCGCGCTTCCTTAATATCGTGATCCAGCTCAAGCCCGCCTGAAACCCGTCCAACACCAGCTTTTCCCACAGCGCCCGCCCGTCCCATTCCGGCACGCCCCATTCAGTGTCGTGATAAGCAACATACAGCGGGTCATCGCTGCACCAAGGGCAGCGACCCTCCACTATTTGTTGACCAGTTTCGCCAACTGATCCTGCATCGTTGCCAATTGCGTTTTCAAATCGTCCAATTCAACATTGCGCGAGGGTGTCGCTTCCTTCACCGCGCGCTCGGTCATTGCCTGACCGGTTGAAAACGGCGCGAACATCCGCATCGCATTTTCAAACCATTCCATATTGGTGCGCGCCAGCGATTCAAAATTTGACAAAGCTGGGTTGGCCTCAAAAACCGACCTTACCTGCTCGCGCATCTTTTCCTGGTTTTTGGAGAACGTGTCCATCGAGGCGTCCAGATACCCCGGCACAAACCCCTGCAACGTGTCGCCATACAGCCCGATCAATTGCCGCAAGAACCGGGTCGGCAACATATTTTGCCCCTTCGCCTCTTCCTCGAAGATGATCTGGGTCAACACCGACCGGGTGATGTCATCGCCGGTTTTGGCGTCGTTGACGATGAAATCCTCGCCGTCCCGCACCATCTGCGCCAGATGTTCCAAGGTGACGTAGGTCGACTTCTCGGTGTTATACAGGCGGCGGTTGGCGTATTTCTTGATAACGACAGGGGCTTTCGCTTTTGGGTCTTTTTCAGCCAATCGACGCACTCCTATTGCACCCCGCTGCTGGGGATGGTCCAATCTAGCCGTTGATTTCGCCACTGCAACGGATTTTTTGCAAGCGCGAATACCGCTTTGGGGTAAAATGGCCAAGTCTGAGAGCGAAAAAGACGGAAAATCACCACCACCGCGTGCGCCGCAGCAAAGCGTCGCTGCCCGCTACCTTGACCTTTGGGAACAAAACCTCGCCCGTCAGGCCGCCGACGGCAAGCTGGTATCCGAGAAAAAATGACCCGTGTTAGCCAACCCAGCCCCCTGGCCTTCCACCTCGGTGCCGCGGCGATTGCCTATCAGCAAGCGTTGCTCGCCGCGCCGAACGCCCTGCAACCGGACTTTCCGTGGCACGAAACCCTGCGCGGCCACCTGACCGAAATTCCTGAAACTTTCGCCCTCACGAAAGAAGCCGCCGCCCGCCTGCGCCAGATGTTGACTGGAATTACCCAATGGCAAACCCACCCCCACCAACGCCAACCGAGCGACCCCGAACCCATCTGGTCGCAAGGCTCCACCCGCCTGTTTGACTATTCCACCAACCCAACCGGCCCGCCCGTGCTTGTCATCCCCTCGCTTATCAACCGAGCTTATATCCTCGATCTCTCGCCCGAACGATCGTTCCTGCGCCACCTCGCTGATGCAGGCCAAAGACCCTTCCTGCTCGATTGGGGCGCGCCCGGATTTGACGAACGCAGTTTCGATTTCGACGCCTACGCCGCCGACCGCTTGCTTCCTGCCCTCGCCATCATTCGCGCGATCACCAAATCCAGCGTCGCTTTGCTCGGCTATTGCATGGGCGGTACCCTCGCCACCGGCCTCGCCGCTCGACGTCCCGAAGGCATAGCCCAACTCGTCACCCTTGGCGCACCCTGGTCGTTCGCCGGAACAACCGGCATCGCGGGCACGATGCGAACCCTCGCCCGCACTGACCCGACGCTGAAACTCGAAACCCTGCTTGATACCGCGACGCAAGCCTTTGGCCTGATCCCGCCCGATCTGTTCCAAGCCTTATTCGCCGTGCTCAACCCCATCCAAGCCGCGCAGAAATTCCGTCGTTTCGCCGCGCTGGACCCTGCCAGCCCTGAAGCAACCCATTTCACCATTCTCGAAGACTGGATCGCCGACGCGGTTCCAATGGCCTCCCTTGCCGCCAAAAACCTGCTGATCGACTGGCAAATCCACGACCAGCCCGCGCAGGGCAACTGGAAATTCCTCGGCGGTTACGTCAATCCCCGCACCATAAACATCCCCTCCCTCCACATCACCGGCACGTCCGACCACATCGCCCCGCCCGCCTCAACTGCCCCGCTGGCAGCAAACATCACCAATGCCACCACTCTTGCCGTGCATACCGGCCATGTCGGCATGATCGTTGGCCATCGCGCCAAAGCTGATGTATGGACCCCCATCAGCGATTTCCTTTTGCAGAATCGCGCCCAATCTTGAACTGTGCTGCCAACCAAGGAGTCCGCCCATGACCAACGTCGTAATTGCCGCCGCCGCCCGCACTGCCGTCGGCAGCTTCAACGGTGCTTTCGCCAACACCCCCGCGCATGATCTGGGTGCCGCCGCAATCCGCGAAGTGCTCAAACGCGCCGGGGTCGATGCCGCTGCGGTTTCCGAAACCATCATCGGCCAAGTGCTGAGCGCCGGTCAGGGCCAGAACCCGGCCCGTCAGGCCCATATCAACGCCGGCCTGCCGCAAGAATCAGCAGCTTGGGGCATCAACCAGCTCTGCGGTTCCGGCCTTCGCGCCGTTGCCCTCGCCGCCCAGCATATCCAGCTTGGCGATGCCGATATCGTGGTCGCTGGCGGCCAGGAAAGCATGAGCCTCGCGCCGCATGTCGCGCATCTGCGCGCCGGGCAAAAAATGGGCGACCTGAAATTCGTCGATTCGATGTTGCGCGACGGCCTGCTCGACGCTTTCCACGGCTATCACATGGGCACCACCGCCGAAAACGTCGCCAAACAATGGCAGATCAGCCGCGCGATGCAGGATACTTTCGCCGTCGCCAGCCAGAACAAGGCCGAAGCGGCGCAAAAGGCTGGCAAGTTCAAGGATGAAATCGTCCCGTTCACCATCGCCACCCGCAAGGGCGACATCGTGGTCGATGCCGACGAGTACATCCGCCACGGCGCTACCATGGAATCGATGGCCAAACTGAAACCGGCCTTCGACAAGGAAGGCACCGTCACCGCCGCCAACGCCTCGGGCCTCAATGACGGCGCGGCCATGACCCTGCTGATGACGGTCGACAATGCCGCCAAACACGGCGTCACCCCGCTCGCGCGCATCGCCTCCTACGCCACCGTCGGCGTTGATCCCGCGATCATGGGCGTCGGCCCGATCTTCGCCAGCCGCAAGGCCTTGGCCAAGGCGGGTTGGAAAGTCTCCGACCTCGATCTGATCGAGGCCAACGAAGCCTTCGCCGCCCAGGCCTGCGCGGTCAACAACGACATGGGCTGGGATCCGGCGATTGTTAACGTCAACGGCGGCGCCATCGCCATCGGCCACCCGATTGGCGCCTCTGGTGCCCGCGTGCTGAATACTTTGCTGTTTGAGATGCAACGTCGTGGCGCGAAAAAGGGCCTCGCCACCCTCTGCATCGGTGGCGGCATGGGCATCGCGCTCTGCGTTGAACGGTAGGAGTTCACCGCCACACCCTTTGAAGTAGTTTGCGGCTAGAAAACAATGACAAAATATTCGAACGATATCGACTATCTCATGGCGGCGGTCTTGTATCTTGGCTCACAAAATTTCTTTTGGGCACGGACGCCGAGACACATGGCGTCCGAACTCTCTTTAGGTGAAGATAAATTGCAGAGGGTATTTGATGGGTATCCCGGCATCTTTCGTAAGTCGGCCAAACCTTCAAAGAATGGTCAACACTTTTACTCCTTGCAGGCCAGGTACGCCCAACGTGAAGGCGGCGACACAGCTGAACCAGAGCAGATTTCGCACATCGCCCCGCTAAGTGATGATCGTATCAAACTGTTGGTTGATTTTGTAAGGACATCGGCTTCTGAAGAAGTAGAGAGCAGTAGGCGATTGTGGGCCATTTGGGTGGCCGCTTGCGCAGCGGTCGTATCTGCAGCTACCGCAATATTAGTGGCAATCTTAAAGACATAAATCGAATTCAACGTCTAATGGGAGAAAATAAATGGGTAGATTTGCACTCGTCACCGGCGGCACCCGCGGCATCGGCGCGGCCATCTCGGTGGCCCTGAAAGCCGCCGGCTGCACCGTCGCCGCCAATTACGCCGGCAACGATGACGCCGCCAAGGCCTTCACGGCCGAAACCGGGATCAAAACCTACAAATGGTCAGTCGCCGATTACGAGGCCTGCGCCGCCGGGATCAAACAGGTCGAAGCCGACCTCGGCCCGGTTGACATCCTCGTCAACAACGCCGGCATCACCCGCGACGGCATGTTCCACAAAATGACGCCGCAGCAGTGGCGCGAGGTGATCGACACCAATCTCTCCGGCACCTTCAACATGACCCATCCGCTCTGGTCCGGCATGCGCGACCGCAAATTCGGCCGGGTCATCAACATCTCGTCGATCAACGGCCAGAAGGGCCAGGCGGGCCAGGTCAACTACTCCGCCGCCAAAGCCGGCGATCTTGGTTTCACCAAAGCGCTGGCCCAGGAAGGTGCCCGCGCCGGCATCACCGTCAACGCCATCTGCCCGGGCTATATCGGCACCGAAATGGTCCGCGCGATTGACGAAAAGGTGCTGGCCGAACGCATCCTGCCGCAAATCCCGGTCGGCCGCCTCGGCGAGCCCGAAGAAATTGCCCGTATCGCCGTCTTCCTCGCCTCCGACGATGCGGGTTTCATCACTGGATCAACCATCTCGGCCAACGGCGGGCAGTTCGTCGTATAATTCTACCGCGAAAACGGCAAGGAACGAACATGGCTGCTGGCGGCAAACCGGAAACACTGCGTTCCAGCGATGCCGTATTCCTGAATGCCCCAGCCTATGTGATCGACCCGTTCAAAGGCGCCGCGCATGTCAAATCGACAACCGGCAAAAGCTATGCCCGGCAGGCCTTGGAAATCGCCCAGGCACGGTTTGGTGCCGGGAAAATCCGCGCCTCTGAATATTACCGCTTTGGCATCCACAACCCCGCCTTCTGCGCCGCAGACCGTCGCGCATTCATAGGCGACGAGGCGAAGGACGAGCTCAACCGCGCGATGGGCACAAGCCCCGCAAATCAAAACGCTTTGCTGCACGACAAATTGCTGTTTTCCATGATCATGCGGCAAAACGACATTCCAACCACCCATACCCAAGCTTTTTACAGCCGAAATCGGCGCGTTGTTGGGATGATAAACCTGCATTCCGCTGCCGAAATCGTCGATTTCATTGCCAACAAAGCCAAATTTCCGCTGTTTGGCAAACCCAATGGCCGCGCCTTTGCCATTGGCACTCTGTCGATCTTTGCATTGAGCGCCGACAAACAAAAGCTGACGCTGGGCAACGGACAAATCATTTCGCTCAAAGATTTGTCCGAAGATCTCGCCAAAAATTTTGGCCCCGGCTATTTCTTTCAAGACCATCTGGTCCAGCATCCCATAGCCATGCAAGCCTGCGGCACCGCGCTTGGCACTTTGCGGGTGGCAACGTTGATGCACAAGAAAGGACCCTTCCCGCTCTATGCCCTTCACCGTATTCCCGGCGAAAACGCCATGTCGGATTCGGTGCATATCAAATCGCGGCAGAATGCCGAGATCGACGTTAAAACCGGGAAAATCATCCAGCATTTCCAAGCCGACCGCACCTTTGGCCATCCCGTGCAAACCGCGCGCTTTTCGCAGCAATGCTACATCGGCACCCAATTGCCGTTTTGGCCGGAAATCATCGAACTGGTCACCCGCGGCCATTGGTTGTTTTCGCGCAACGGCTGCATCGGTTGGGATGTCGCCCTGACGGTTGATGGTCCGGTCATCGTCGAGGCGCAGGGCAGTCCGTTCCATATGGGCTGGCAACTTGCCTCGGGTCGCGGCTTGCTCAACCCCGAATTTGCCCGGCATTTTCTCGAAGCCTTGAAAGTCGTTGGCTATCGCAGACGCAGCCGATTGTTTCGCAAACTGCAAGCCCAAGCTGCGCAGCCCTGAGAACCATGCTCTCGACTTATCCAACCGCGCTGCCTAAGTTGGCGCACCTCAAATCCACGCGAGCAGCGCATGAAAATCGGCATCCTCGAAACCGGCGAAGTGAACGAAGCGCTGGTTGGCAAACACGGCGATTATCCGGCGATGTTCGCAGCCTTGCTCAAGGCCAGCGACCAAAGCCTTGAACTTGCTGCGGTTTCCGTCGTGAACGGCGCAATGCCCAACAACCCGCATCAGGCCGATGGGTGGATCGTCACTGGTTCGCGGCACGGCGTTTACGAAGACCTACCTTGGATTGCACCGTTGAAAGCATTTCTGCGCACATGTTATGCGCAAGCCGTGCCTGTCGTTGGTGTGTGTTTTGGCCATCAGATTCTGGCCGAAGCTTTGGGCGGAAAGGTCGAGAAATCGACCAAGGGCTGGGGTGTCGGCGTGCACAAATATCACGTCGTCAACCGTCCGAAATGGATGCAGCATGGGGCCGATGATTTCGCCGTCCGCGCCCTGCACCAAGACCAGATCACCCACCTTCCGCCGCATGCCACCGTTCTGGCCAGTTCGGATTTCTGTCAATACGCCGCCCTCGCTTATGGCGATCCGGAAAACCCGCTGGCCATTTCGATCCAACCGCATCCCGAATTCACCGCCGACTATGTGAATGGCGTGGTCGAGCTGCGGCGCGGAACTTCAATTCCGCATGAGGTCGCCGATAAAGCCAATGCCTCGCTGACCCAACCGGTTGACAACGCGCTTTGGGGCAACTGGATGGTCGATTTCCTCAAAGCCGCGTCAAAGCGAAAAGCGGCTTGAGCGCCAACAGGGCAACACGTATCGGCTTTGGCGCAGTCCTGCTGTGGTCACTGCTGGCCACATTGACCGTTGCCGCCCAACCGGTGCCGCCGTTCCAACTAAACGCGCTGTGTTTTTCGATTGGGACCGTCGTGGGGCTCGGCTGGATGTTTGCCAGCGGCCAAAAACTTGCAGTTTTCAGGCATCAACCAACTGCAACTTGGCTTGTCGGCATCCTTGGATTGTTTGGCTATCACGCTTTCTACTTCACCGCTTTGCGCCTTGCCCCCGCTGCGCAGGCCAGCCTGATCGCCTATCTTTGGCCGTTGCTGATCGTGCTTCTCTCGGGCCTGTTGCCTAGCGAAACGCTGCGACGAACCCACATCCTGGGCGCCGCAATCGCCTTTTCTGGTGCAGTTCTGGTGGTTAGTGGCGGTGACGGATTTTCCGGGCAAGCATGGGCCGGTTATGCCGCCGCGCTGGTTTGCGCTTTCACGTGGAGCGGATATTCCCTGCTGTCACGCCGCCAAGCCCATGCCCCGACCGCCAATGTTACGGTCTATTGCGCTGCCACCGCCCTGCTGTCCGTTCTGGCGCATTTCTATTTCGAATCAACCACTTGGCCTTCATCTTTCTCTGGCTGGCTTGCCATTCTGGCGCTGGGCATCGGCCCCGTCGGCATCGCTTTTTACCTGTGGGACTACGGCGTGAAGCGCGGCAATATCCAAATTCTCGCCACCGCCTCCTACGCCGCCCCCATTCTGTCGACATTCTTACTGGTCGCAGTAACCGACACTAACTTGACGTACAGGGTCGCTTTGGCTGCGGTTCTTGTCACAACCGGCGCGGTGATTGCTTCCCGAGCTTAAAGCCTCAGCGAGCGTGATACGATTTGGAATCGAACCGCCGCAACGCCATAGCAATATTTTCACAAATCTTGCAAGCCGCCACCACGGACAACACCGTAACTTACGGCCTCGCGCCGGCCGCAGTGTGGTCCGCATCCGGCGCGCTTACTGGGTCCCGCGCCTCAGGCCCTAGTGACGCGTGGTTGTTTCTTCCCGCGCCAAAGCCCTAGTGGTGAGAGGTTGTTGATTCCCACGCCCAAGCCTCAGCCCAAGTGGTGCGCGGTTGTTGCTTTCAGCGCCGAGGCGACAGGCCCACATAATGCGCGGCCAGTGCTTCCCACGCCCAAGCCTCAGCCCTTGTGGTGCGCGGTTGTATCTTCCCGCGCCAAAGACCAAGCGGTGCGCGGTTGCTGCTTCCCGCGCCAAAGCCCAAGTGGTGCGCGGTTGCTGCTTTCGGCGCCGGGCCACGGGCCCAAACGATGCGCGGCCAGTGCTTCCCGCGCCCAAGCCTCAGGCCCTAGCGGTGCGCGGTTGCTGCTTCCCGCACCAAAGACCTAGTGGTGCGCGGTTGTTGCTTTCCGCACCCGGGCCACAGGCCCATATATTGCGCGGCTGTTGTTTCCCGCGCCCAAGCCTCAGGCCCTAGTGATGCGCGGTCATCTTGAAAATTTCTTCTTTCAATCGCAGTTTCTCGACCTTCAATTTGCGGATGTCGAGATCGTCGGAACCCGGGCTTTTCTGCTCGGCTTCGATCTGTTGAGAGAGGGTTTCGTGTTTTTTCTGGAGTTCGTTGAGGTGTGAACTCAGATTCATGCTAGTCTCCCTATTTTTAGTGCCACGAAATGATTGCACCACAGTTTGTGAGTCGTGTCATCAATTTGTCATTGACTGCGCCCGACTTGGGGCAAAATTCCGCCCAAAAGCAGTATTCGAACCGAAAAGCCACAGAAGCAGTCAGCCAAGATGAGCCATTTCAAAGTGGTTTAAGCGGCGACGCATCAAACCATGACCCAGCAATTCAAGCGCTACCAAGCCGAGACGCATCAAACCAAGACGCGCCAGACCAAGTTGCCCCAAAACAAAATGCGCGAAACCAACATGCCTAGAGCCACGCTGCACCAAGCCGCGACCCACCGAACCATCGTCCGCCAAGCCAAGCCGCACCAAGCCAAGTCGCGCCGCTCCGGCCCGCACCACAGCAAGCTGCAATCGCGTAGCCCGCCAAACCTGCCGCAACCCTGTAGCAGGTGAAATCGCTACCAAGCCGCCACCGGCAATGCCCGCCAATCCCAGCAGCGACAGCATGGTCGGCGTCTCGCCAAACCACAGGAATCCAACCAATACTGCCGCGATCATGTTGAAATACAGAAACGGCGACAACAGCGAGGCCTCGCTGCGCCGATAGGCGGCCACAGTCAGGAAATGGCAACAGGCCGATAATACGCCCAAGCCCAGCATGCCAACCGGTATTTGCAAGGTCAGCGTCGGAATCCCGCCCGAAAACGCAAACGGGGCCAGCATGGCCGAGCCCAGGAAACATTGCAAAATCAAGGTCGAAAGCGCGTCCGCACTGCCGGTGGCCGCCCGCGTCGCTGCCAGATAACACCCCAGCAACGTGCCGCCCAACAAAGCCAGCAGGGTGCCAATTTCCAAGCTGCCTTCCGGGCGCATGATGATCGCCGCGCCAGCAATGCTCAAAACCGAGCCAAAGGCCCTGCCAGTTGTCAGTTTTTCGCCCATCAGCAGCACCGAAAGCGCGGTGGAAACGATCGGCGCAATCAGGAATCCGCCCACCGCATTGGCCAAAGGCACCAGCGCCAGCGCCGCAATCAGCGCCGTCATCGCCCCCATGATCAGCGCGGTTCGAAACACCTGCCCCAGGTAATCGCCGCGCGGAATATGCACCTTTTGTCGCGTCGCCAAAGCAAAGGCCAAGGCAACAAACCCCGCACCAAAATAGCGCAAAAAGGCAATGAACATAGGGGAAAAGCTATCGCCCAAGCCTTTGGCGATGCCATCCACAGCGGGAGTCAAGCTCATCGCTATCAATAACAGCCAGACGCCAGACTTCACGATTCACCCCGAATCAGTTCAACCTATAGAGGAGTAATTACACCATAGGGTGATTAACTCTAGGTTAATTATTCAAATTGCGTGCATGTCGCGCAGAATTCCGCGCGCCCTTGCGGTAAAATCTTCGCCATCCGACCCATGCGCCTCGCCCGCATGCAGCACCAGCGGCGTTAGCAACTCCAACGCCGACTTCGACCCCTTTTTCGCGCTAACCAAAACCCGTCCCGCCGCCCGACCTTCCCTAGCGGCAATCGGCAGAATCCGCACCGCGCCAACCCGGTCACCCAGCGCCGCCAAAATCTCCGCCAAAGCCTCCGCCCGATGCACCAAATGAAGCGTGCCCCCGCCGCGCAGCCGCCTAAGGCCCGTGTCAATCCACCCTGCCAAACCATCGCCGCGATGCGCCAAATCGCGCCCGCCATCGCGTGGGCCGGTGTGGCTTTCGCGCGGATAAAACGGCGGATTGGCGATCACATGGTCGAATTCCAACGCCCGCAACGCCACCGGCAAGGAATCAACATCCCCCTCAAACACCGTCAATTCCAGCCCATTCTCAACCGCATTCCTTCGCGCCAATTCCGCATAACCGCCTTGAATTTCAATACCATAGCCGCGAATATCAACCCTCTTCATCAAGCACAAAATCGCCGCCCCAGCGCCACAGCCCAAATCCAGAACCGACTGTCCAGCCGTCGCCGATACAAACGCCGCCAACAAGACCGGGTCGGTCGCCGCTCGATAGCCCGCTTTTGGCTGCCACAGATGCAATCGCCCGCCCAAAAACCCGTCACAGGTCAGATCGTCGTCAGAAAAACTCATGCCGCTGGCGTCACTTCCAACCCGTTATCGCGCAAAACCGACCGCGCCAAAAACGCGTCGGCTCGTCCCACCATCAAACGCCGTGGCAAAATGCCAATCGAACCGTCCAGCACGCTCATATGGACGTCGAAAACAAAGCAGTCTATATCCTCGCCGCGCAACAAAGCGCTGGCAAAAGCGATGATAGTCGGGTCATTGGTGCGCAAAATCTCAATCATCGCCACAGCTTACTGGCGCAAAGGGAAGCCGTCGAGTGTCTGAAAAATCCCCCCTCGACCAACTGCAATTCTTGCTGGCAGACGATCTGAAAGCGGTCAACGACCTGCTGGCAACCCGCATGGCCAGCGAAAATGCACCGCGCATTCCTGAAGTCACCGCTCATCTCATCGGGGCCGGGGGCAAACGCCTGCGACCCATGCTGACTTTGGCCGCAGCCCGCATGTTCAACTACCTCGGCACCGACCACCACAAACTCGCCGCAACCGTCGAATTCATCCACACCGCCACCCTGCTGCACGACGATGTGGTCGATGAAAGCGCCCGTCGTCGCGGTCACCCAACCGCCAATCTCTTGTGGGGCAACAAATCCTCGGTGCTGGTCGGCGACTATCTGTTTTCACGCTCGTTTCAGTTGATGGTCGAGTGCGGCTCGCTGCGCATCCTCGACATTCTCGCCAACGCCTCCGCCACCATCGCCGAAGGCGAGGTGTTGCAAATGACCGCCGCACAAAACCTGGCCACAGACCAAGTCACTTACCTGCGCGTTGTTCGCGGTAAAACCGCAGCCTTGTTCGCCGCCGCTTGCGAAGTTGGGGCCGTCGTCGCCAATGCGCCAGAGCCGCATGTCATCGCCATGCGCAACTTTGGTGACGCGCTGGGCATCGCCTTCCAAATCGCCGACGACGTGTTGGATTACACCGGCCAAACCAGCGCCATCGGCAAAAACACTGGCGACGATTTCCGCGAAGGCAAATTGACTTTGCCGGTCATCCTTGCCCTCGCCAAAGCCGATAAAACCGAACGCGGCTTCTGGCAACGCGCTCTCGAAAACCTCGACCAATCGCCCGACGATTTCGCCCAAGCCCTCGCAATAATGACCCAACACGGCACTTTAGAAGCCACCCGCCAAATCGCGCTGGATTGGTCCGCCAAAGCCCGCGCCGCGCTTGCAGGCCTACCCGAAACCCCGCTCAAAACCGCTTTCATCGACCTCAGCGACTACGTCGTCGCAAGGCTGACCTAGAGTTTTTCAGGCAAAGTTCCCGCCGCGCACTTGCGCCGGGGTGGAAACCGGTTTTGCCCGAAATGCTCGAGGCCCACCCCGTCACTGCGAGGAGCACCGCCGCGAAGCAGCCCATCTCCCGACCTATGGATAGCGAACCGTAGGGTGCGCTTCAGCGCACCGTAAACGCCCGAACCGAACCCAACCAATGTGCCGCAGCGCGACCCATATCCGCATTCCAGGCGAACCCTTCCCCCGAAACCCCGCCCCGCAATTGAGCATGGCACACCAAAACCGCCGTCCCGTACTTGATCCGGGACCTCCTTACCGTTGTTCCAAACGAACCCAAACCCCCAATTCACCGTTCCCCAAACCCGCCCCCCCCCGGCGTCTCCAGCCACCACACATCCCCTGCCGCCATCTCGCGCTTGTCTGCCGAGGCCAGTTCTTCAACCTCGCCCGAAACCCGCACCACTCGCGACCTTCCCACTTGACCAGCCCCACCACCCTCCAATCCCGGCGGCGGCACCAAGCGATGCCCCGACAGAAGCGCAAGCGTCATCGGCTCGAGAAACCTGATCCGCCGCGTCACCCCATTACCACCTAAAAAAGCCCCCGAACCACCGGACCCTTCCCGAATAGAAAACTCCTCCAGCACCACAGGATAGCGCCATTCCAGCACTTCGGGGTCGGTCAGCCTCGAGTTGGTCATGTGGGTATGCACCCCGCTGGTGCCCGCATGCCCCGACCCATCCGACAACCGGCCAGCCCCCGAACCCCCACAAATCGTTTCGTAATACTGGTAACGATCATTGCCCCAGGTGGTATTGTTCATCGTCGATTGGCTGGCCGCCTGCACCCCCAGCGCCAACAGCAGCGCCGAGGTAACGGCCTGTGAGGTCTCGACATTCCCCGCAATCACCGCCGCCGGATACCTCGGCGACAGCATCGTTCCGGCGGGCAAGATCACTCGCAAAGGCTTCATCACTCCTTCGTTCATCGGGATGTTGTCATCGACCAGCAGCCGAAAAACATACAAAACCGCCGCCCGCGTCACCGGTTCGGGCGCGTTGTAATTGGTCGCCAGTTGCGCCGTGGTGCCGGTGAAATCAATCACTGCCGACCGCGTGGCTTTATCCACCGTCACCTTGACCCGCACCATCCGCGGATTGCCGTCAAAATCCGGGTCCATCGGATAGGCAATCTCGGCGTCCTTCAGCACCGCAATCGCCCGCCGCACGCATTCCTCAGCGTTGTCCTGCACATGCCGCATATAGGCCTGCACCACATCCAAGCCAAAATGGTTTACCATTGAATGAAGTTCGCTGACCCCTTTCTCGCACGACGCAACCTGCGCCTTCAGATCCGCCATATTCACATCCGGCGACCTTGCCGGATAGGTGCCCGAAACCAGCATCGCCCGCGTCTCGGCTTCCCGAAACACCCCGCGATCCACCAGTTTCCAGTTGTCGATCAACACGCCTTCGTCGTGGATGACACGCGAATCCGGCGGCATCGACCCCGGCGTTAACCCGCCGACATCGGTGTGATGGCCGCGCGCAGCAGTGTAAAACAAAACGCCGTCATCCCCCCAAACCGGCGTCACCACGGTAATATCCGGCAAATGCGTGCCACCGTTATAGGGCGCGTTCAGGGCGAAAACATCGCCGCGACCCATTTCCGGATTCTGCGCGATCACGGTTTTCACGCTCGCCCCCATCGAGCCCAGATGCACCGGCATATGCGGCGCGTTGGCAATCAAATCGCCATTGACATCAAACACCGCGCAAGAGAAATCCAGCCGTTCCTTGATGGTGATCGAAGCAGCCGTATTTTCCAGCACCGCCCCCATCTGCTCGGCAATCGACATGTAAAGATTGTTGAACACCTCCAGCAGCACCGGATCGGCCTTGGTGCCAATCGCGCCTGATTTGTCGCGCGGCAGAACCCGTTTCAGTTCGACGTGGTCCCGCGCCGTCACCCGCGCCTGCCAGCCCGGTTCAATAAAAATCACCGTATGCGGCTCGACCAACACCGCTGGCCCGTCCAACCTATCGCCGGGTTGCATGGCACTGCGCTTCACAAACCGCGCCTCCTGCCACTTGCCACCCACAAATACCGGCGCAACCAGATCACTGGCAAACGCCGCCCCGTCGCGCAGCGCCAACACCGGCTCATCCACCTCCGCCGCATTCCCCGAAGCCTCAACCGTCACCGCTTCAATCACCAAGGCACGATCCCCGGCATCAAAGCCAAACCGCGCCCGGTGCGCCTTGGCGAACTCGGCACGCATGGTCGCCTCATCCGCCAGAGCCACCGCCAAAGCCGTGTCCGTCCCCTGCACCTTTAGCCTTAACGCCGAGGCCACCGAAACCTGCGCAACGCCCTGCCTTTCGACCTCACCAACAGCCAACCCCCCCAAAACCGCCAACCGCGCCATCGCTTGAAACAGCGTATCCACCCCCAACACCGCCTCAATCGCCTCGACCCGCGCCGCCCTTATTTCCGCCAACCCCATGCCATAGGCCGACAGCAGCGAGGCCATCGGATGAATCAGGCAGGTCTGCATCCCCAAAGTATCGGCAATGGCGCAAGCGTGCTGCGCCCCGGCACCGCCAAACACCGTCAAGCAATATTCGGTTACGTCATAGCCGCGCTGCACGCTGATTTTCTTGATCGCATTCGCCATGTTTTCCACGGCAATCCGCAGAAACCCCTCGGCAACTGCCGCCGTTTCGCGCCCAGGCCCTGCGGATAACGCGGCAAACCCGGCCTCAGCCGCCGCAACGTCCAACAAACCATCCCCCGCAACCCCAAAAATCGCCGGAAAATATTCGGGTCGCAGCCTGCCCGTCACCACATTGGCGTCCGTCACCGCCAGCGGCCCACCGCGCCCGTAACACGTCGGCCCCGGATTGGACCCGGCGCTTTCCGGACCAACCTGCATCCTTGCCCCGTCAAACTTCAGCAACGACCCGCCACCTGCGGCAACCGTGTGAATATTCATCATCGGCGCGGTGATCCGCACCCCGGCGACCTCGGTATTCAAAACCCGCTCATATTCCCCGGCGAAATGGCAGACATCGGTCGAGGTGCCACCCATGTCGAAGCCGATAATCTTGCTTTGCCCGGCAATCGCGCTGGTCTTGACCGCGCCAACCACCCCCCCGGATGGCCCCGATAGAATCGCATCTTTCCCCTGAAACAACCGCGCATCGGTCAGCCCGCCGTTGCTTTGCATGAATATCAACTTGCCGCCCAAATCGCCGTCAAAGGCGCTTGCAACCCGGTCGACATAGCGCCGCAAGATCGGCGTCAGATAGGCATCGACCAAGGTCGTATCGCCCCGCGAAACCATCTTCATCAAGGGCGAGACCTGATGCGATACGGACACCTGCTTGAACCCCGCATCCCGCGCCAGACGTTCCGCCAAAACCTCGTGTGCCCGATGCCGATAGCCATGCACGAACACTATCGCACAAGCCAAAATCCCGGCATCCCGCGCCTTCTTCAACGCAACCGCCAGTGAAACCTCATCCAGCACCCGTTCGACAAACCCATCCGCCCGAACCCGCTCATCCGCCTCGATCACCGCCGAATACAGCATCTGCGGCAGCACGATGTGGCGATCAAACAGCTTGGGCCGATGCTGGTACGCCAGCCTGATCTGGTCGCGCAGCCCGCGTGTCGTCACCAAAACCACCCGCTCACCCTTGCGCTCCAACAGCGCATTGGTTGCAACCGTGGTGCCCATTTTCACAGCGGCCACTAGCCGCGAAGGTATCCGCGCGCCCGCCGCCAACCCCAGAAACCCGCGTATGCCGTGCAGCGCCGCATCGTCATACAATTCGAGGTTTTCCGACAACAACTTGGCCCGATGCAGCACGCCAAATGGATCCCGCGCCACAATGTCGGTGAAGGTGCCGCCCCGGTCGATCCAGAAATCCCACGCTGCCATTGCGTCCCCCAATTGATGCCGACGCTACCCAATCAAGACCACAGCGGCAATGTTGGAAAAGTCACAGATTTAGCCCGCCAATTCCGCTAACATTCCCAAACTGACCAACAGGAGAATCGCCATGGCCAAGCTCTTTTCCGTCGCCTCGTGGAACGTGGAACATTTCGATGATGACCCAACCCGCGTTGGCCGCGTGATAGATTTCCTGAAATCGCAAAACCCCGATGTTTTCGGCCTGTATGAAGTCGAAGGAAAGTTCGTTTACACCGCTCTGGTCGAAAAGATGCCCGAATACACCTTCCAGATAACCGAGGGCGAGGAGTCCCAAGAAATTCTGATCGGCATCAAGAAAACCACAACCGCCTTCATCACCCAGAAGCTGACGTTCAAATCCGGCACCACTCACATGCGGCCAGGTCAGTTGGTGGCTATCCGCAAAGATGACAAGAACTATGCGCTATTGTTCCTGCATCTTGCCAGCGGCAACAACCCACGCGGCATGGGCCTGCGCGATGATATGTTGGAACGGGCGATGGAATTTCGCAAAACTCTCGACAGATCCGCAGGCGGCGCTGGCCAAGCCAACTACATTTTTCTTGGTGACCTCAACACAATGGGGCTGGAATACCCATTCAAGCACAACATCGCCTCGGACGTTGAACTGGCGAAATGGGACAAATACGCCAAGAAAGCCGCGATCAGTATGCAGCGATTGGTCAAATCACACCCAAATTCTTGGTCCAACGGATCAACCTCGTCGATACCGGCATCCAATCTGGACCACGTATTCGCCTCAACGAACCTCAATTTCAAAACCTTCGCCAATCAATCCCAAGTCGATGTGCGCGGTTGGGTGGACCAGCCGACAGTCGCGGCCCAAGACCGTTGGATCAAAGATTTTTCCGACCATTCGCTGCTGTATTTTGAGGTTCACGACTGAAATCCAAAATGCCGCAGCACTGCATCTAGACAGTAAACAGCAGGAATGTTCACTTGGCCCTGAACAGGAGTGTCAACGTGCCCATCATCCGCCCCGCCACTACAGCCGATGCCAGTGCGGTAGCGGCGTTGACCAACATCATCATCCGCGACACCACCACCTCCTTCAAATCCGAAGCCACCACGCCCGAAAAACAAACCGCCGCCATCACTGAACGTGGCCCAGCCTTTCTTGTTGCGCAAGACGGCGACACATTCCTCGGCTATGCCACTTACTTCCCGTTCCGCGGCCCCGACGGTTACCAACACACCGTCGAAAACACCATCGTCCTCACAGAATCCGCCCGTGGCCATGGCATCGGCAAACTGCTGATGACCCAATTGTTCACCAACGCCCGCAGCGCTGGCATCCATTCCATGTTCGCAGGAGTATCCGCGGAAAACCCCGCTGGCATCACCTTCCACGCGAAACTCGGCTTCACCGAACTGGCCCGCCTTGCACAAGTTGGCCGTAAATTTGACCGCTGGCTCGACCTCGTGCTCATGCAAAAGATGCTGTAACTAAAACCATGTCGCTCTGGACCCGCATCACCGAAGCACTCGCCGCCCTTACCAATGGTGAGGGGCTGAGTGCGGTTTTCCAAAAACTGTCCACCCCGCCCGAACGCTCGGTTGCCTTCGCCATCGCCGTCATTGGCCTTGGTGCGAAAATGGCCAAATCCGACGGTAACGTAAACCGTGCCGAAGTCACCGCGTTCCGCGAAATCTTCTACATCGCCCCGGCGGATGAGAAACGCGCGGCGCAAGTTTACAATCTCGCCCGCCAAGATGTGGCGGGTTATGAATCCTATGCCCGTGCCATTGCCCGCATGTTCCGCGACAGCCCGCAGACTTTGGAAGATCTGCTGGAAGGGCTGTTTCACATCTCCATGGCCGACGGCGGTTATCACCCGGCGGAAGATGCATTCTTACAAAAAGTTGCGGAGATCTTTCGCATAACCCCGCCGATGTTTCAAAATCTGCGCGCCCGTTATGTGCCCAACGCTTTTGCCGACCCCTATTCGGTTCTGGGCGTCACACCGGGTCAATCGTACGACGAAATCCGCGCCCATTGGCGTGAGCTGGTGCGCGAAACCCATCCCGACCGGCTGGTTGCCCGTGGCCTGCCGGAAGAAGCGATCAAGCTCGCCACCGCCCGGCTGACCGCCATCAACCACGCCTGGGAAGAAATCACCCGCCATCGGGGGAAGGTTTAAACCGCCATCATCCAATGCGTTAACACCCCACAAAACACCCCAAATAACCGCCTCAAGCCGCACAAAATCGCCATGAATTCTGCGGCAATGCCTTAGACTTCTTGGCCGCCTTAGCATGTTGCGCATGGCCGCGTATGAAGCTCTGATGCTGGAAGGGGCTGAGCTGCATCGGTTGCGGAGGGGGTAGTGTGGCGGTGTGCGAAACAGTTTCAGGCTACGTTGCTAAATTTTGGGCTTCAGCCTCCATTTCTAAGTATTTCAGCACAATTTCATCTATTAGGTGCGCCCGCCAGACACGACCAAGTTGAAAGCCATCCTTTTCGTCGCCCTCACGACCCGCGTAAACGCCGATCAAATTCAAAGTTTCACCAAAAGTGGTATCGTCAGTCCAACCAACCTGCCCGGAAGGTGTCCAAATCCCACGATGACGAACAATAACCGGCGACCCGGACATGCCGTCGCGAGTCGCCGTATCAACCAAAAAAATTGGGCGGCCGCCGTGATCAAGTTTCGGTTCCGTCGCGATACTGGCGCGTTTCCAGATGGGAGTCCTGCCTTTTCCAGAAAATCCTTTTGGATAGCCCACAACGAAACAGTCTTCTCCCACGTCTGGCTTGAAGCGACTTTCAAAATCCAGTTCGTTTAGGAATTTGATCCTAAGGTTTTCTTTGTCTGGGAATTCGACAGGAAGGAGAGCGCAATCAACTAAATGTCCGGAAGAATGTTCAATGACCAATGAGTTCTCGGAATGATCCGTAACATCAAATATCTTCTCGACATTTCCAACTAGTTCTTGACCGCTTTCATTCGTTCCAGCGAAGTATTTTATAGCAGCAATTACTTTGTTCGGTGCAAATGTTCCAAGCGCATTCTCCGAGTTGGCGTCTTTGCCGGAGAAACAGTGCCAATTTGATACAATGAATTCGCGACCGGCTTTACGCCAAAAAAAGCCAGTTCCTACTGCTACTTTCCCGTGCTTTGTTCCATCCGGGTAGTGGCGCTCAAATCTCAAAGGGCAGACTGAAAAAGAAATGTCGTTCATCGCAAAAATAACCTTTTCAGTACACCGAAAGCAAATTCATTAAATTCACACAATTTTGCGCTTGTCACTGTTGAGCTGCAGTGGTTTTCACCCCGCCTTTGACTGTTGCGCGTTGGCGTTGCTTGTCGCGTCCCGCGACTGGCTCGGATCGATCTCCCTTCACAACTCCCCAAAAACTCCACCCTTTACCCCTATTTTTCGCAGTTTCACCGCCCCAATCAAAGCCCCCCTTCTTGGACTTGATCCGAGGCCTCCTTGCCGTATGCAAAGGCTGTCCCGGGTCGGCGCCCGGGACAGCCACGAACAGCTCGCCACAACACCCTACCACCCCCCAACCAGCACATTCCTTGTCACCCTTTCCACCGCCCTATCCCCCGCAATCAACCCCGCCACCCATTCACACGACCCCGCATTAAACACCGACCCCAACCCCTGCGAATAAACCGCCATCGCCCCGTTCCCCCTAGACGCCCTCGCCACATTCTCCGCCGTCACCCCGCCATAGACCCGCAACGCCAAATCTACCGCATCAGCCTCGCCGATAAACTCATCGACATCGCCAGCCCCGGTCGAATGCGCCAAGGTAGTGGCGGGTGACAAGGCAATGATCTCCAAAGAACCCGCCAACCCCGCGTCTGCCGCCCGTGGCAACCCGCCCTGGATCACATAATCCACCCCATCCACCTCATAGCCAAACACCTTCGACCCAGCACCCAACACATCCCCATACCCCAAACCCGTCCCCGCCAAAGCCCAGTGATCGGGCCGATACACCGTGAATCCGCCCGAGCCATGCGCAGCACAGCGGCTCCACCCGGCATAGACCCCGGCCGATCCCGTCAGCCCCATGGTCGCCACCGCTGGCCGCCCGATCACCGGATGGTCCCAATAGCTGGTCAGGCGCGACCGGTCGGCAACCATATCCTCCGCCTCCGCCCGCGATTTGAAACAGGTCTGCACCGCCAAATCGCCCGACATCCGCGTCTGCCAAAAGAAATTGCCAGCAAACCGACACAAATGCCCGCCGCGCGAAACCCAAGCATCCAGATGGTCGCGCATGTCCCATGTCCAGTATTCGTCATGCCCGACAATGACGACCTTTTCATACCCGTCCAGAACTGCCGCATCAGCATGCAAGTCGTGCTGGGTGGCATAATCCGACCCAATCCCCTGCCCCTCGGCCCAGATCGCGAAAGGCCGCTCAAACGCCGCCCAGCCGGAAGAGGCGTATTTCTTCGAAATCCCATTCGCCCGCGCAAATTCCATATGCGGATAGCGCGGCTTTTCCAGCAGCGGCGAAGCGTGCGGAATGCGTGGCGCACCATCGGGCCATTGCACAAAACCCGTCGCCCAAGGCCGGTGCAACGACACCTGCGGCGCAAACTCCGCCCCCGAAACCCCAGTCAGCCCCTGATAATGGTTCGAGCCGCCCCAATCATTATAGGCGGCCCAGGTTCCCGTGGTCAGCAGGAACAGCACTTTGTGGGCGGGCACGGCAGCCCGAACTACAAACATATGTTCGGAAACATGCCCCGCAACCGCGAATTTCACCCGATACAGCCCCGATTTCCAGCCTTCCGGAACGACCATTTCAAATCGCACCGGCCAACCACATCCCAACACCGAGCAATCCGCCGGAGTCGCCACAAACCCGCCCGCAATATCACGTTCCAGCACAACCTCAGGCACCAACCCATCGCGCGAAATCGTCAGCCGAACAACTTCTGCCGACGCCATCCCATGCAACCGCACCACATCACCAACACCGTAGGAAACCCGATCCGAATAACACCAAGCCTGCGCCCGCGCCGGATCACCCGAAGCCACCTCATAATAATGCCCCATCACCGCGTCGCCATTGTCATGCGGCGCGGCGACAAAGAAGCCCTGCAACGTCACAACCCACCCCTCGGCAGCCGCTTGCTACCTTCCATCCGGTGAATGATCTCGCCGTGGTCGCGCGTTTCCACCAACCAGCTCAGGTTGAAATGCGTCGCATCCGCGCTCAGCGACGTCCGCGCCAGAACCGAGGCATCCACCGGCCCCGATTTGGTTCCGGTCAAAGTCTCGCTGGTCATGCTGGCGCAAAGCGGATCATCGGCATGGATGGTGTAAATCTCGTTGCTGCCGTCAAAAACCGCGATTCCCCGATCCACAATCAACGTCGCCCCGGCATGTTCGCGCAAAGTCACCTTCACCTCGCCACGACCCACATCATGCGAAATCACCCGCGAACTTTCGCTTGGACTCAAGGTTTCCGTCACCAGCGAAGGCGCATTTTCCGGTGGTTGCCACGTCACCGCCTCATCGCCCTGATGCACCGGCAGTGTCAAAACCCCGTTGGAAATCGCATAGGTCGCCAGCGACGGTTGCGGCCACAGAATCGGCCAATGCTGGTTGCTGATCGCCAGCCGCAGCCGATACCCCGCAGGCACATCCCGCGCAAGATCGTCCAGCCGCAGCCGAACGCGAACAGCTTCGACAACCGGCATCGGATCGTTCCGATCCATCCCATTTCGACGCGCCAAATTCAGCACGCCGTAACACGCCAACGACGAGGTCCCGTCCGGTGCAACTACACATAGCCGCGCAATCAAATGGCCCAGTGGCTGGTCGGACACAAGATCAACCTGCAGCACCGGCCCCCCTATCAACGTCAGTGGCGCATCTAACGGCACAGTATCAAAACACAAGGCCCGTGCATCCTCGCGCCGCTGATCCAACGGCAAATCCGGCGCACCACCGCCATAGCCACCCCAACGCCCGCATTCGATGCCGGCGGTTGCGGGGGATTTGACGGTTGAAACTTCACCCCCAGCCGCATCGCCCAGCAGGCCGTCACTCAGGTAAAGCGTCCGTTTGCGCACGTTACCCGAAGGCCAAACCCGCTCGCCCACCCATCGCCCTTGATGCACTTCATACGAGGCCGCAGGCTCTTCCTGCCCGCTCACCCAAACCCGCAACATCGGCTCATCCATGATGCCCGTCGCCTCACCTCCCAACCAATGCTTCCACCAGCGCAGACATTCCTGCAACCAGCCGATATGCGGCCCCGGCGCACCCCGACACGGAAACGCATGGCTCCACGGCCCCAATATCCCCAGCCTTGGCCCGCTCAAATTCTCCAACAACCGCATCACAAAATTGGAGTAACTATCGTCCCACCCGGCCCCTGCCAGCACCGGAATTTTGACCTTGGAATAGTCCTGCGAAACCGACCCCTGTTGCCAATATCCGTCTCGTGTCGCATGAGTAATCCACCGCTCTGCCCAACACGAATTCGCCTCCAGCCGCGCCTGCCAGACCTCGCGCCAGTCATCCCGCGCTCGTGGGTCGGGCGGCAGGGCGTTCATCGACATCATCACGTTTGACCAAGAAATGTTCTCGGTCAACATCGCCCCGCCCATGTAATGCACGTCATCCGAATGGCGGTCATCGCTGGCACAAAGCGTGATGATTGCCTTCAAGGCCGGCGGTTGCAACGCCGCCACTTGCAACGCATTGAACCCGCCCCAGGAAATGCCGCACATGCCGACGCTGCCATTGCACCAATCTTGCTTGGACAGCCAGTCGATCACAAAACAGCAATCCGCCTGTTCCTGCTGCGTATATTCGTCGCGCAACAAACCATCACTATCGCCCGACCCCCGCAAGTCAACCCGAACATAGGCGACCCCATTTCCCGCCAAATACGGGTGCAATTCGACATCGCGAAACACCGTCCCATCGCGGCGGCGATAGGGGATCAGCTCGACCACAACGGGCACCTTGGCGTCGGTTACCGGCAGCCACAAAGTCGTCGCCAAACGCATCCCGTCGGGCATTGTGATCCAGACGGTATCGACCACTTTAACCGCCAACGGAAACTCGCTGCGAACCACGGTCACTTCGCAAATGCCTTGTCCAAAAACTCCTTCGTCTTCACCATGAAGGTCACCAGATTGCTCTGCCTTGTCACCCCGTGCCCTTCATCGTCAAACCACAAAACCTCATGCGCAATGCCTTTTGCGGTCAGTTCCCGCACCGCGACATGGGTATTCTCTGGCCCAACGTTCGAATCCGCCCGACCATGCACAATCAGCAAAGACCCCCTGATCGCCTCAATGAAATTCCCCGGCGAGGCCTTGGCATATTTCTCGCCCAATTCCTCCGGCGTTCCCCCCATCATCTCCAGCGAATAGTCGCGCCCATGCGGCATCTCTGTGGCGTGATAATCAATATCCAGCCGATACATCCCACAAATCGGCACCGCCGCGTTCACCAGATCGGCAAAGCGCGTAATCGCCACCCAAGCCGAATACCCGCCATAAGACAGGCCAATCACCGCAATCTTGCCGTGTTCTGCCAAGCCATCGCGTAGCAAAGCCTCGATCCCTGATCGAATATCATCCTGCTCGCGCCCGCCCCAACCATCGTCCTTGACCGCCTCGCGGAACGCCATGCCAAACCCGGTCGAGCCGCGATAATTCGGGTCCAGAACCGTGTATCCTGCATTGACATAGAACTGCACTTTCGGATTAACCCAATCCTCCGAATGCCACGTCGGCCCGCCATGCACCCAGACCACCAAGCCCTTGGAAACCCCAACAGGCCGATACAACCACCCCTGAATTGGCGTGCCGTCAGTCGACAACCAGCGATAACTTTCGGGTCGCACGAAACTCCGCGCTACCTTTGGCGCTTGCGCCAACAATGTCGAAACCCCGTCCGCATCAACACGAAACAACGCATGCGGCGCATCGGCATCGTAAGCCTCCACCACCCAACCGCCGTCGGGCAGCGCCGCCAAAGGCAGGGCAAAACGCCGACCCGTCGTGTTCGGAAAAGTCCTTTCCTCGCCTGCGGCCGTGGCAAACAAAACCGGCATCAGATTTGAATCTTCAAACGCCAGACAGGCAAATACTCCATTACTCCCAGCGACAACCTCTTGCGGATTGAACGCTTCTGCATCCTTCACCCAAGTTATCTCGCCGGAAGCAACCACCACCACCCCAACCCGATCTCGCGTCAGACCCGATGCCACAAAAGCGATCCGCCAATCATCCAGCCATTCCGCCGAAATCCGCGCCTTCGCCCCCAGATTGAGCAGCTCGCGCGGGTCGCATCCATCCGTCCCCATCACCCAAATCTGGTCGCCGCCGGGCGATATTTCATGCCGCGCCCACAACATCTGCGAGCCATCCGCACTCAATTCCGGCCCCTCGGTAAACGAACTTTTCGTTTTCAGCAAAACTTCGCGCTTGCCGGAAACCAAATGCTGCCGGTAGATCCAGCCGCCATCGGTAACGTGACCGGTTTCATAGTCAAAATCGGCGATAAAGATGAGCCAATCCGCGCCCGGTCCAAACCGCCCGCCGTAGACATAGTGGTTGGATTGCACGGGCGTCAAAGCCGTCAAGGCATTGCCATTGCCACGATCCAATAACAGTAGTTGATCGTGCTCGGAACCGTTCTTTGACTGGTCCGCGATCAGTTGACTGCCGTCAAAATTCACATCGCGCAGATAGTAATGGTCGACTCCAAATGTCAGCCGTTCCGGCACCCCCAACCCACTGGCTAAAACCGCGTAAATCTCGGCCGTCTCATGCAAAGCTTCCCACGACCAAAATAACCATTTCCCGTCACCCGAAGTTTTGACGGTGTAAATACGTGGAACGCTTGCCCATTGCTTGGCCAGATCGGTCAAATCAGTCATGAACCTACTCTTCTATCAAGTGGCACGCGGCCAATCGACCACCGGAAAACGGGCGCAATTCGGGGCGGATTTCCAAACATCGCGCCACAACTTGCGGGCAGCGCGACGCAAAAACGCAGCCAACCGGCGGAGTCAAAACCGAAGGCAATTCCCCCGGCAGCGACATCCCCATCCGCGACCTTTCGCGCTCCGGGTCGGGTTCGGGCACCGCATCCATCAAGGCTTGCGAATAGGGATGCAAAGGTCGCGCATAAAACTCATCGCGCGCGGCCCGCTCGATCACCCGACCCAGGCCCATCACCATCACATCGTGGCTGATGTGGCGCACGACCGACAAGTTATGCGAGATGAAAATCAGCGCCAGCCCCATCTGGTCTTGCAAATCCATCAACAAATTGACGATCTGCGCTTGGATGGAAACGTCCAAAGCCGAAACTGGTTCGTCGCAGACGATCAGTTTGGGTTTAAGAATAATCGCCCGGGCGATCCCCACCCGTTGCGCCTGACCACCCGACATTTCATGCGGATAGCGGTTGGCGAAATCCGGCGACAGGCCGACTTGGTGCAGAGTTTCCGCGGCTTTCTCGCGCAGATCGGCCCGACTTAACCCCGGCTGAAACGTCGCCAAGGGCCGCGAAATGATCCGCCCCAAAGTCATACGCGGGTCCAAAGCCGCCACCGGATCTTGAAAAATCAACTGCATTTCCGACCGTTTTTGCCGAAGTTCCTCGGCCGAAAACCTCGCCATATCGTGCCCCTGCCACAAAACCCGACCTTTGGACACCGGCACCAAATGCAACAGTGCCCGCCCCAAAGTCGTCTTGCCGCAGCCCGATTCCCCCACAATCCCCAGCGTTTTCCCAGCCTCCAGCGAGAAACTGGCGTCCTTCACAATCGGCAATATTCGGGCTGGACCAGAGAAAAGCCCGCCCACAACTGGATAGCCAACCTCAAGGTTTTCGGCTTGGAGAAGGGGGGTCATGCCGCCCCCACCAAATGACACGCCACCAAACCGTCACCCCGCGCCACCAACGGCGGTTGCACCTTGTCGCAAACCCCAATCTTCACCGCACACCGCGGCGCGAACGGGCATCCCGGCAGCATTGCTCCGCCAGACCGGGGAGCCCCAGCAATCGTCTCCAGCCGATGCGTCAACGACGCGGCCAGCCTAGGCGTCGCTGACAGCAAACCTTGCGAATAGGGGTGTTGCGGCCCGGCAAACAAAGCAGACGCCGATCCCTGTTCCATAATCCGCCCGCCATACAAAACAATCACCCGCTCACACAACCGCGCCACCACGCCCAGATCATGCGTCACAAACACAATCGCGGTGCCAATCTCGCGCGCCAGTTCCGCCATCAGATCCAGCACTTGCGCCTGAATAGTCACGTCCAACGCCGTCGTCGGCTCATCGGCAAACAGCAGTGCGGGCTTTACCAACAGCGCCATGGCAATCATCACTCTTTGCCGCATCCCGCCAGAAAACTCATGCGGATAACGCCGCGCCCGCGCCGCCGCATCGGGAATGCGCACCCGATCCAACATCGCCACCGCTTCCTTGGCCGCCGTGCTCGCCGACAGCCCGCGATGTACAATCAGCCCCTCGGCCAACTGGTCGCCAATGCGCTGATAGGGGTTTAGCGAGGTCATCGGGTCTTGAAAGATCATCGACATCGAAACGCCGCGCACTTTGTCCAATTCGACTCGCGACAGCGCCAGCAAATCCTGCCCCTGAAACATCGCAGACCCGGTGCCGCGCCCGTTGCTAGCCAGCAACCCCATCAACGCGAACAATATCTGGCTTTTCCCCGACCCAGATTCCCCGACAATACCTACAATCTCGCTCGGTTGCACATCAAAGCTGACGCGATCGACGGCAGTCATTTCGCCCGCAGGCAATTTGAAATGCACGCTCAGATCGCGCACCGAAAGCAGCGGTTCAACGTTCATTAGGATCAAACGCGTCGCGCAGGCCATCGGCGATGAAGTTCAGGCAGAACAGCACTAGCACCAACAAAATTCCCGGCAGCAGCAGCAACCGCAGGTCGGTTGACATCGCGCCGGTGCCTGCCTCGATCAAATTGCCCCAACTGGCCTGCGGTTCCTTGATGCCGATTCCCAGAAACGACAGGAAGCTTTCGGATAAAATAACTTCGGGCACCAGCAAACTGCCGTAAACGATAACTATGCTGATGCAATTGGGCACGATATGCTCAAAAATAATCTGCATCTGCGTCATCCCTGTCGCCCGCGCTGCCTCGACAAATTCGCGCTTGGCCAGCGATTGCGCCACGCCGCGCACAATGACAGCGGGCGTAAGCCACAGGGTGAAAACAATCGCGGCAAACAAAGCGATATTGCCGCCACCAAACAGAATGTTCAGCAGAATCACCAAAATTACATAGGGAAAGCCGTACAATACCTCAACCAACCGCATCATCACCCCATCGGTGCGCCCGCCGACAAACCCGGCGACCGCGCCGTAAATCACCCCGATAACCCCGGCGACAAACGCCCCCAGAAAACCAATCGTCAGCGAAACCCGGCCGCCTTCCAACACCCGCACCAACAGGTCGCGGCCATATTCATCGGTGCCAAACCAATGCGCCGAGCCAAAATCGATCGGCGTGCTGATATAGTCAAAATCCGCATCCTCACCACTAAAAGGAAAGAAAAATGGCCCCACAAAACAGGCCAATATAATCGCCCCGATCACCACCAAGCAGACCATCGCCAGACTATTGCTGCGAAACCGGCGAAACTGTTCCGCCAAGGGCGAATGTGAAACCAAGGGCAAGCTCACCTCAGACATTGCGCACCCTCGGGTCCATCCAGCCGCGCAACAGATCGGTCAGAATATTGAACACAATCAGAAACGCCCCGTAAAACAGCGTAATCCCCATCACCATCGGATAGTCACGGTTCAACGCCGCATCGACAAAATGTCGTCCAATACCGGGAATGGCAAAGATCGTCTCGATCAGGATCGACCCGGTAATAATCGCTGCTGTCGCTGGTCCCAGATAGGCCACCACCGGCAACATCGCCCCCGTAAACGCATGTCGCCAGATGACCCGCCGCTTGCCAATGCCCTTGGCATAAGCGGTGCGCACATAATTCTCGCGCATCGTCTCGATCATCGATGTCCGCGTCAACCGCGAGATGTATGCGATATTGGGCAAAGCCAGCGCTGTCACCGGCAACACCAATGACTTCCAGCCGTCGTTCCAGCCACCGACCGGCAGCCATTGCAATTGCAAGGCAAAAATCACCTGCAAAATTGGTCCGATCACGAAAATCGGCACTGCAATTCCCACCACACCCACGGTGCCCGCAACATAATCCGTCGTCGAATTGCGCCGAAGCGCACCCGCAACGCCCAAGGCGACCCCGACTATTGTCGCCAGTATCACCGCCCAAAAGCCGATTTTCAGCGAATAGGGAAAGCCCGAAAGCAAAATGTCGGTAATCGTATAATCCCGAAAACGGGTCGAAGCGCCAAAATCGAAATGCAAAACCCCCCAGACATAACGCCCGAACTGATTCCAAATCGGCTCGTCCAGATGATACTTTTCCTGGATGATCGCCAGCACTTCATCCGACAGTTTGCGGTTCTTGGAAAACGGCCCGCCCGGTGCCAGGCGAATGACGAAAAACGTCAATGTCACCAAAGCCGCCAATGTCAGCAAACCGTCAATCACCCGTTTGAAAATGAATCGCCCCATTCAAAAACTCCGGGCAAGGCGCGAACCCTGCCCGGAAATTTCCTATTCAATCGATAGGAACTGGGTGTTGTTATATCCCGCCGGACTATCGCTCCAGCCTTTGATGTTCGGCTTGATTAAGTGGCGCGACGGGAAAATCGCAACCGGCGCGAATATATAATCATCCAGCAATATCTTCTCAGCCAAAGCCAATGCCTCGTTGCGCGGTCCTTTCTCGCCAAAAACCGATGCCGCATCCATCGCCGCGTCATATTCCGGCTTCACCCAATTATATCCCGGCTCGGCACTTGGTCGCATATAGGAAAGGAATGTTTCAGCGCCGGCAAAATCGCCCACCAGATCGTCGGCAAACACATCCCAAGTTCCGGCATAGAAAATATCCAACCACGCCTTGCGCTCGGCTGGTTGCACTTCGGCCTCAACGCCCAGCACCTTTTTCCACATCAACGCGATACCTTGCGAGCGGCGTTTCGGGTCTTCCGCCACGGTCGATACAATCGACAATTTCAACTGATTGTCCGGCCCGTAACCCGCCTTGGCATACAACTCCACGGCCAATGCTTCACGCTCGGCTTGGGTCATTGACGCTTCGGCAATCATCGGCCCCGCATAGGTCGGATCAAATCCACTCGCATACGAAAACGTCGGGATCGAACCGCCTTTGACGATTTTGTTTTCCAAAACGTCACGGTCAATCGCCAGCGTCAAAGCGCGCCGCAAATCGATGTTTTGAAAGGGCTCACGCGTCAGATTGAAACTGTAATAGATCACCTCGGTCGTCGGCGCGACATGCAACTCACCGGTCGCCATCAACTCGTCGATCTGGTTCAACGGCACGTCATAAGTCACGTCAATCTCACCGGCCTGATAGCGCTTCAGCTCGGTCGCCACGTCTTCGGTCACATGATATTTGACCTTTTTGATCGACACATTCGCCGCGTCCCAATAATTCGGGTTGGCCTCCAGATAGACATGGCTTTGCGGCACGATTTCCTTGATCACATAGGCCCCGTTTGAAACCACATGCGCTGGATCAACAAACACGCCCGCGCCAAATTCCGCAAAACTGGGGCCGTGCAGCGGGGTCATCTGGAACGATCCCATCAGCTCCAGAATATGCGGTGCCGGATTGTCCATCGCCACGATCACCGTGCGCTCATCGGGCGCGGTGATGCCAAAACCCGAAACATCGGTCGTCTCGCCATTCACAATCGGCGACGCGCCCACGACTTGAATCGTCGAGGTGAAATAGTACCCTTTTTCCGTCGCCGTCGCCGGGTCCATCATCCGCAGGGCGCCATTGACGTAATCCTGCGCCACCAGCGGGTCGCCGTTCGACCATTTCAACCCTTCGCGCAGATGAAAGGTGAAGGTCTTGCCATCGTCGCTGGATTCCCAGCTTTCGGCTGCACCCGGAATGATCCCACCTTCGGAATTATAGTTGATCAACCCTTCGTAAACATCTGACTGAATCCAAGCCGCCGCTGCATCAAAGTTCACATGTGGGTCCAGCGACGACCATTCTGACCCAACGCCACGGTCATAAACATCATCGGCCCATACCGGCACCGCCAGCGAAAGCGCCGCTGCAACCGCCAACCCAGAGACCATAATATTGAAATTCATTCGCATTTTCGGTCACTCCCTTTGATTTTTGTTTTCAGTCCGATAGCAAATTCTCGCTTCGGATCGCATTCGCGCCAGCCACATGACACAGGCCATGGCCGCGCAAACATTGCCGCCACAGTTCACGCCGAAACATCATTCCGTCAATAGGCGCGGTCACTGCCACACGAACCCGTGTCATCGGGTCGGTGACCTCGCACAAAATTTCCCCCGCCTTAACCCAATCCCCCACCGCTTTGTGCCAGCTAATAACGCCACCCTGCGGCGCCGCGACCTCAACATAACCCGCTAACGGATAAGACACTGCTTCAGCAAACTTCGGCTTGCCAATTGCGCCAGCAACAGCCCCGACATTGGACAGAAACGTCAGCAAGTTGGCGGCGTCGCTGGCTGCCGTCACTTCATCCACATCCAACTGGCCGCGATATTCAATCGTCGTTGAAAAACAGCCATCTGGGATTGGAAACCCGTCGCCATACCGCCGCTTCAGCGCCGCCCAAGGGGCTGTATGCGCCTCGTCAAACGCATTGCCGCCGGAAACTTCGCACATAAGTGCCAGTTTCGATCCGATGCAACGGCCCAACAGCGCACTATCCGCAGCCCGAACCGGTGCCGCGTAATGATGCAGCACCGCTTCGCAATCGCAATGCAGGTCCAAAACATAATCCGCGTCGCACGAGTAATTCAGCAAAGTCAGCCGCTGTTGCTGCAAATCCGATGTCGCCACTTCGTCCGCCACTGCCGCCCGAAACGCCGCCCGGATCAGCGCCAAATTCGACGCTGCCGAATTGGTCAGTTTCCCTTCCAACCCATCGCCAAGCAGCTTCGCCAAATCGGGATAATGCCGATTAAAATTGTCGCCTCGATCCGCCTCAAACCGGCCAAATGGCTTTTGATACACCCATTGTGCCAACCCAATCGGGTTGGCTATCGGCACCACAATAATCTCGCCTTTGATCTTGACCTTGTCCAACAACCCCAACAGATGCTGCACCACCAACACCCCCGGCATTTCATCGGCATGCAGGGCCGCCTGAATGTAAACCTTGGGCGAGGTCCCCGCTTGGCCATAGCGATATGCGACAATCGAGCGTCGCGTCCCAGCGCTGTCGCCCGTCAGCTCCGCCGTTTCGGTTTGCAAATGCGTCCCACCAAGGCCGCAAGGCCAAGGCTCACATTGAACCGTGATTCAACTGCGCGTCAAGTAAAGGATGTGACAGATCCATCCGGCCAAGGGAGTCGATCCCCACTGCGTCAATGCGGCGCAGCGGTTTTCATGGAAATCCGCCCAAACCGCAATCACCGTGGAACAATTCCGCGATCCCCGCATTATCAATGTATTAGCTGGCATACGCGACAAACCACCATCATCGCCTCGCTCACCCAAACCACCTTCAACCCCAAGGTGCGACAAGCGGTCAGCCTGAAAAATGGCAAACGCAGGTCCACGTTGAAATAACTGAGTAGGCATTAATTCGGACCGAAAGGAGAGCTATCGTGTCCCACGATCAGATACTCGAACACCCCAGCGAAAGCCGCCGGGATTTCCTGAAAATCGCATCGCTTGCGTCAGCGACCGTTCTGGCGGCGTCGCTCGCCAGTCGCGCCAAGGCACAGGAAACCGCCGACATCGCTACGCTACCGCGCGTCAAACAATCCCTTGTCGCGCCGCCTTTCCTGCCCGAACACGAACAAATCGCCACGGACGGCCCGAAAATCGTCGAGGTCACCCTGACCATTGACGAAAAGCTGATGGAAATTGACGACAACGGTGCCGAAATCTGGGCGCTCACCTTCGGCGGCTCCGTCCCCGGCCCGATCATTGTGGTGCACGAGGGCGACTATGTCGAGGTGACGTTACAAAATCTCGAGCACAACTTCATGGAACACAATATCGACTTCCACGCCTCAACCGGCGCGTTGGGTGGCGGCGCTTTGACCAAAGTATTGCCCGGCGAACAGGCCATCCTGCGCTGGAAAGCCACCAAACCCGGCGTCTTTGTCTATCACTGCGCCCCCGGCGACATCATGATCCCCTACCACGTCACCCACGGCATGAACGGCGCCGTCATGGTCTTGCCCCGCGACGGGCTGAAAGACGCCCAGGGCGCGCCCTACACCTACGACCGCGCCTATTACATCGGCGAGCAGGACTACTACATCCCGCGTGACGAAAACGGCGAGTTCATCAAATACGAATCCGCCACCGAAGACTTGGGCGATTGGGAAATCGTTGCCCGTACCCTTATCCCCTCGCATGTTGTCTTCAACGGCAAAGTCGGTGCCCTGACCGGCGACACGGCGCTGACGGCCAATGTCGGTGAAAAGGTGCTGTTCATCCACGCCCAGTCCAACCGCGACAGTCGACCGCATCTGATCGGCGGTCATGGTGATCTGGTCTGGGAAACCGGCTCGTTCAACGACATTCCGGCGACCAACCTCGAAACCTGGTTCATCCGCGGCGGCTCGGCCGGGGCCATGGCCTACGAGTTCCGCCAGCCCGGCATCTATGCCTATGTGAACCATAATCTGATCGAAGCGGTCCTTCTGGGCGCCACTGCCCATGTCGTGGTCGAGGGTGAATGGAATGATGACCTGATGACCCAGGTCGCAGCACCGGGACCAATCGTGCTGTAGCCATGGGTGAACTGTTCGAATTCCGGTTGTTGGGGATCGCGATGCTGGCAGGAATGCTGGGCGCAGCGGTGGTTTGGAACCAACAGCCGGAATTCGATGCAGGAAGGTTCATGAGCGTCAACCTGAAAAACGGCCAGACGCTCGCCATCGGCCAATACGAAGTGACCTCGGCCCAATGGCAGGCCTGTTACGCCGACAACGCCTGCGCCATGTCGGCAAAATCCCCGTCAACCAACATGCCGATGACGGGCGTAAACTTCTTTGACGTTGCCGAATACCTGACATGGCTCAACGCCCGATCCACAACCCAATACCGCCTGCCAACTGCCGACGAATGGGCCGAAATTTCTGACGGCTTGTCGCGCCGAGAAACCAAGAAACTGTTTAACGACCCGCGTCTGGCATGGGCAGCAGATTACGGCGCGATGGAAAAAGTCCCGGCCAAATTACGCCCCATCGGCAGCTTTGGCCAAACCGCAAACGGCCCGTCCGACCTGCACGGCAACGTCTGGGAATGGACCTCAACCTGCGTTGCCGCCAACCAGTCCCTCTGCCCCGCCTATATCACTGGTGGCTTGCACGAAGCGATTATCTCCAGCTTCGTGCGTGACCCATCGACCGGAGGCTGCGCTGCCGGAACGCCGCCGGCCAACGTCGGCTTTCGATTGATCCGCGAAAATTAAGCAACCGCCCGCGACAGTGCACATTGCGACCACAACGCGCCAAGCGCCTGCGCCAAATAATCAATATCGGCGTCTGAATGTTGCGGCGTTGGCGTGAATCGCAACCGTTCCGTCCCTTTGGCCACAGTCGGATAATTGATCGGTTGCACGTAAATGCCGAACTGGTCCAACAGAATGTCGGCGATCATCTTGCATTTGACCGGATCGTTCAGCATCACCGGCACGATATGGCTGGGGTTATCCAGATGCGGAATGCCCAAGGCGTCCAGCTTTGCCCGCAATCTCGTCACCTGCCGCCGCTGTTGCACCCGCTCCACATCGCTGCTCTTCAAATGCCGCACCGAAGCCAAAGCCCCCGCCGCAGCCGCTGGCGGCAGCGAGGTGGTAAAGATGAAACCGCTGGAAAACGAGCGCACAAAATCCACCAAAGCCGCTGACCCGGTAATATACCCCCCCACCACGCCAAAACCCTTGGCCAAAGTGCCCTCGATCAAATCAACCCGGTCCGCCAACCCCAAAGCCTCGGAAATACCACCACCACGCGGCCCATACAGGCCAACCGCGTGCACCTCGTCCAGATAAGTCATCGCGCCGTGTCTTTCGGCTACCTCGATAATCTCACCCATCGGGCAAATATCACCATCCATTGAATAGACGCTTTCAAAGGCCACGATTTTTGGCGCATCAGGCGCGCATTCGCCCAACAACCGCTCCAGATCGCGCGGGTCGTTGTGCCGCCAAATCCGCTTTTCCGCCTTGGAATGGCGTATCCCCTCGATCATCGAGGCATGGTTGTGCGCATCCGACAGGATCACGCACCCCGGCAACCGAGCCCCCAAAGTCCCCAACGTCGCCCAATTGGAAACATAGCCCGAGGTGAACAACAACGCCGCCTGCTTGCCGTGCAAATCAGCCAATTCAGCCTCCAATTGCACATGCACATGGTTGGTGCCCGCGATATTCCGCGTGCCACCCGCACCCGCACCACAGGCATCCAACGCCTCATGCATCGCCGCCAAAACATCGGGTTGCTGGCTCATGCCAAGGTAATCGTTGGAACACCAAACGGTTACTTCCGACTTAGCTTCGCCCAAAAACCGCGCCGCCACCGGAAACGCACCCGCCTTGCGTTCCAATTCCGCAAACACCCGATAATTGCCCTCGGATTTCAGGCGATCCAACTGGCCTTGGAACAAGTCGTCAAAGTTCATCCGAAAACTCCGGCAAGCAATATCACTGCCCCCAATTGCTCAGCTTTACGCCGCGCGTCAATGCGTCATTGCGGCACTTGCAGGAATGTGAACGCATCGGCATCGCAATTTATTCCTTCGCCTCGACCCGCCAATCGTTTACCCCTGCCAAAAACCGAAAGTACAACCTCAAAACCCGCCCCAGCTAGGGCATGACGTTGGGACAGTGAAGGCAGAGGCCGACCATAGATCACGGCGAACAAACCAAGCTGGAATCTGCTGGACTTCATGGTGCCGGATTTTACTTGACGGCCAGCGCACGCCGGACTGCCTATCCCCACCAGCGGTGATGCAGGGCGTTGTCCGTGCCTGGCGCGAAACAATCCAGCCGGTTTTCACCCCATGCCACGCAGTCAGGCGCATCCATGATGACCCCTCCAAGGTTTTCCCAGCCACCCCATGCAGAACCATCCCACCAGCGGTGATACATGGCATTGTCCGTACCGCGCGCGAAGCAATCCAGCCGATTTTCGCCCCAAGCAACACATTCAGGCGTATCTAGGATGGCGCCGCCAAGACCCTCCCAGCCACCCCAGTTCGAACCGTCCCACCAGCGGTGGTGCATCGCATTATCGGTCCCAACTGCGAAACAATCGATCCGGTTTTCACCCCAGGCCACACAGTTGGGCGCTTCGATAATCACGCCGCCAAGGTTTTCCCAGCCGCCCCAGTTCGAACCGTCCCACCAGCGGTGATACATGGCATTGTCCGTGCCGCGCGCGAAGCAATCCAGCCTGTTACTGCCCCAAGCCACACAGTCGGGTGCATCCATGATCACGCCACCAAGGTTTTCCCAGCCGCCCCAATTCGAACCGTCCCACCAGCGGTGATACATGGCATTGTCCGTGCCGCGTGCAAAGCAATCGATGCGGTTCTGGCCCCAGGCCACGCAATCTGGTGCCTCCATTATGGTGCCACCAAGGTTTTCCCAGCCACCCCATGCAGATCCATCCCACCAGCGGTGATGCATGGCGTTGTCGGTACCGCGCCCAAAACAATCGATGCGGTTTTCACCCCATGCCACGCAGTCAGGCGCATCCATGATGATCCCTCCAAGGTTTTCCCAGCCGCCCCACGCAGAACCATCCCACCAGCGGTGATACATGGCGTTGTCCGCGCCGCGTGCAAAGCAATCGATGCGGTTTTCACCCCATGCGACACAGTCGGCCGACTCCATGACAGTGCCACCCAAGCCTTCCCAACCACCCCAGCCTGGACCTGTACTTCCGATAGCTTGCTGAATGAAAGCGTTTATCCCGGCATCGGACACGCGGGAATAGACACCGTACAGGTTGGGTTGCGCGCAGCCCCAGCCCCAGCTGACGATGCCCGTTAAGGTACCATTTCCGGGCCCTCGGGTCAGCGGCCCACCAGAGTCGCCTTGACACGAATCGCGCCCACCAGCATCAAACCCGGCACAAATCATGCTGGGAAGAATTCGGCCATTGTAGGAATTGCCGTCGTTGCAATTGTTACTATCGACCAGCGGCACGGCAACACCATGCAGATCGGTCGGGCTAGCACCCCCAACGGTCAAATTTCCCCAACCAGTGACAAGCAGGTCGGCCCCAACCGGCCCGTCCTCAGCGGCAAGCGCAGCCAAAGGCACGTCATTCGCTTCTGTGGAAAGTTGCCAGACAGCGACATCGTTATCAAAATTCGAGGCGTTCCAACTAGGATGGATGGCAATTGCGGTGACATCACGGCGAACACCGCTGCCGTCCAGCACTCGCGCACCTGTCAGCACCTGAACCTGTGACGCCGTGACAAAGTCGCTGCAATGGGCTGCCGTGACAACAAGATTCGACCGCACGAGAGTACCACCGCAAAACTGCGCACTTGCGTTGTTCGGCTCTGCACCAAAAAGCAAAGCGACCTGAAAGGGGTTTTGCGCCGCATTGGCTGGAGAGCCACCAACAATCCTTGGTCGCATTACTATATCCAAATCGCTTCGGCTAATGCTGCGTTCTTCAGCGGCGATGGCACGCAGGTTCTGCGAGACAACGCGGGAGGTGACATAATCACGCATCCAGTTGCCAGATTCTTGGGCTACAACCGGCAGCCCCATGGCAAATAACAGTCCGATTGATAATGGAAATCTCATTATTCCGCTCCTGAAAAAAGGGGTTGATCGCCTGAATTCGATCACGCCGTCGAGCAAGACAAAGTGCATATAATGGCGTTTATGTTATCAGAATTACGTCTATAATGCAACTCTAGATGTGGAAGCTGGTGGCTCTTTTTGACGACTCGTTTCACTCATATCAAGCTTTCCGGCCTCTCCGGGTGGCCGGAAATATCCTCGCCGACGGCTCCAACTCTTACGCCCCCGCCAACCCTGTCACTTCCCTCCTAAAACTCAAAGCATCCCCCCGATCCGGCTCGTCCAATTCCCTTGCATAGCGATGCCCGGCATAGGTCGCCCAAGCGATCGGCCCCGGTGCGGCGGCGTCGCCGATCAACGAAACCGTTGAAATCCCGGCGTCATTCCACTCGTTTTCCCTCGCCTTCAATGCTTGATACAACCCATCATCCCCCACCCTTGAAGTCACCAAAACCACCGCATCCGCCTCGATCACCTCGCAATTACCCGAGTAAACACAATCGCTTACCACACCGCTTGCCTCCACCCTCACAACCCCCCGATTCAGCCGTATCTCCACCCCCAATTCCGCCAGGCGACGGTGGATAAACCGCTGCTCCAGCGTGTTTTGCGTCCAATCCGAAACGAAAGCCGCGGGCGTCACCAACACCACCGAACACCCGGCTTTCGCCAGCAATTCGGCCAAAACCCCACCCATGTAATAATGGTCATCGTCAAACAAAACGACCCGACCTGACGGCAAACGCCCCGCCATTAAATCATCCGGCGTGAACACCGGCAGGCCAGAAATCGCCATAGAAACAACATGTTGCCGCGCCACCCCATCCCTTCTCCAAGTGGACCCGGTTGCAATACACACATGCTCAAACCCGAACTCCAATATCTGCCCCGCATCCAGCCGCGAGTCGTAATAGGTCTCGACATTCGACAGCTTCCCCAACTGCCCGACCCGGTAATCCCTGACCCGTCCCCATTCTCCCAACCCCGGCAACCGACATTCCCGCGCCACCCGACCACCCGGTTCCAGCCCAGCCTCGGCCAAAGCCACTTCATAGCCGCGCCTTGCCAGCGACAAAGCCACCTCCAACCCCGCTGGCCCTGCCCCCACAACTAAAACATTGCGCCCTAAGCCCTTGGAATTCATACGCTCCGGGTGCCACCCCTTCCGCCATTCCTCCATGAAACTGGGGTTTTGCGTGCAACGCGACAGCCCTTGCGTCATGTCGCCCGAGATGCAGATATTGCAGCCGATACACTCGCGAATATCCTCCAGCCGCCCCTCATCGACCTTGTTCGGCAGAAACGGATCGGCAATCGATGGTCTTGCGCAGCCGATGAAATCCAACACCCCGGACTTGATCATCCGCACCATAGTGTCGGGCGACGTGAACCGGCCAACCCCCACAATCGGTTTCGAGGTCAGACCGCGAATGCCGCTGACCAGCGATTCCTGCGACCCCTCACCTTTGAACCGCGAAGCCCCCGAACATTCTTCCCATGATCCCTGCGCCAAGTCCCAGATATCCGGCAAATCGCTGTGCATTTCGATGAAATCGCGCACTTCGGCGTTGGAAAAACCCAAGTCCCCGCCTTCGTCCAACGACAAACGCAGCGCTATCCCCATCGAGCCGCCCACCGCATCGCGGCAATCGGCGACAACTTCGCGCACAAACCGCGACCGGTTTTCAAGCGACCCACCATACTCGTCTGTTCGGTGATTGGTCATCCGCGACAGGAAATGTTGAAAGATTCCAAACCCATGCGCCCCGTACAGGCACACCAGATCAAACCCCGCCACCTGCGAGCGCCTGAACGCATTCACGAACCAGCGCCGCAAATTCCGGATGTCGTCCCTGTCCATCGCCCGCGCCGAGACCGGATCGTTGGTAAAGGTGCGTATCGGCAGCGCCGACGGCGCCAGCGGCACTTCGCGCGAATAGAAATTCGGCCCGTTGATACCCGAATAGGCCAGCTGAATCCCGGCCAATGCCCCGTGCGATTTCATCGCCTCGGCCATGCGGGCGATGGCGGGAATGTCCTGATCCTCCCACAAGCGCAGCTCGATGAATGGGGTGATTTCCGAGGTGTGGTGAATCTCGCATTGTTCGGTGAAAATCACCCCCCAGCCACCCTCTGCCTTCACCCGCCGCATCTCGGCCGCCGCCGAGGGGTCGCGGTAACCGCCGCCATTGCAGTGGGGCACCTGATAAAACCGGTTCTTGGCTACCACCGGGCCAATCGCCAAGGGCTGGAACAGAACGTCATATCGCGGATCGCGGGACATTTGAGCCTCTTCAATTGCACAAGCACTATGACCAGACTGGCCAGTTTGAACAATTGGTGCTTTGACTGGCCGCGACGACAATCTGAAAGAATCCCTGTGCACTCCCTCGACATCCTCGCCCGGCTGATTGCTTTTGATACCACCAGCCGCAATTCCAATATGGAATTGATCGCCTATGTGTCCGATCTGCTCAGGACAGCCGGTTTATTGCCACAACTGGTGCCAAACTCCGATAACACCAAAGCCAACCTGTTCGTCACCGCCGGTCCAAACATCCCCGGCGGTGTCCTGCTTTCTGGCCACAGTGACGTCGTCCCGGTCGATGGGCAGAACTGGACCAAACCACCCTTCACATTGACCAAGCAAAACAACAACCTTTACGGCCGTGGCACCGCCGATATGAAAGGTTTCGTCGCCTGCGCGATTGCCGCGATGCTCGCCGCCGCCCGACGACCGCTGAAGACCCCGCTCCACCTCGCACTTTCTTACGATGAGGAAATCGGCTGCCTCGGCGTCCGTTCCCTCATCGACCAACTCGCCCAAGCCCCCTTTAAACCGCGCCTTTGCATCGTGGGCGAGCCAACAGAAATGGCCGTCGCCACCGGTCACAAAGGAAAAACCGCGTTGCATGCAATCTGCACTGGGCAAGAAGGCCATTCCGCACTGGCCCCGAACTATGTCAACGCGCTGCATCTGGCGATTGATCTGGTTGAAATCATTCGAGCTGAACAGACCGCCCTGCAAGGCGGGCAATCCCAAGACACCGACTATGACATCCCTTATTCCACGCTGCATGTCGGCAAAATCCACGGTGGCGAGACGTTGAACATCGTGCCCAATCGCTGCGACCTTCACTTTGAAATCCGCAATGTCGCAACCGACCAACCGACAAAAATTCTTGACCGCATAAAAGCCAAAACAGCGGCAATTGTGCGAGAAACACGCAAGCTCTCAACCGCAGCCGATGTGACGTTCGAAATCACCAATTCCTACCCCGGCCTCGACACCCCATCCAACAGCGACGCGGTGCATTTCGTCAAATCCCCGACCGGTGCCAATGCCACCATCAAGGTCGCCTATGGTACCGAGGGCGGGCTGTTTTCCGAACGGCTCGGGATCCAAACGGTCATCTGCGGGCCGGGTTCGATGGCACAAGGGCATCGACCTGATGAATTCGTGACAGCCGACCAACTTGGATCCTGCGTTCAGATGCTTGACCACTTGCTGGACCGGCTGTCTTAGGCGGAAATCCTCGGCCCGAAAAGCTGTTTCAGGCCGTCTTTCGCAGGGTTTCCAGCACTTCAAGCACCCGTGCTGCCGCGGTATCGGGGTTGACCAGACACAGCCGTAACACATCCTGACCGTGCCATTTCGTTGGAATGCACAGCAAATTGCCGTTGTGACGATGCACTTCAGACCACGATTTCATCGCATCAATCGACATGCCGAGCACCCGAAACAAGATCACCGACAGGTCTGGCACCATCATCAATTCCAGATGGTCAGAGGCTTCAATTCCGGCTGCAATCTCACGGGTTGTGTGTAGCACCTGCTCGATCGCCGCAGCATATTTCGCCGTGCCATAGGTCGCTAGCGAAAACCAAAACGGTAGACCGCGCGCCCGTCGGCTGAGGTGAATGGCGAAATCCGACGGGTTCCACTCGTTGCGGTCAATCATGTCAAGGTAAGCCGCAAATTGCGCATGTGCCGCCGCGGCAAATTGCGGTTCGCGGTAAACCAAAGCGCAGCAATCATAGGGGGCAAACAGCCATTTGTGCGGGTCAACTACAAAAGAATCCGCCCGTTCTATTCCATCAAATTTTGGGCGAACCGAAGGTGCCGCCAATGCTGCCAAACCATAGGCGCCATCGACATGCATCCAGATGTTTTGACCCGCACAAACCACCGCGATCCCGTGCAAATCGTCGATCATCCCGGCGTTGGTTGTGCCCGCCGTCGCCACCACAGCGAACACGTCGCTGCGACCGGAAACGACAGCCGCAAAAGCTTCCCCCGTCATCCGACCCAAATCGTCGGACGGAACATTCACAATCTCCACATCCATCACATTCGCCGCCGCGCGAATCGACGAATGCGCATCCGCCGTCGCCGCCAATTTCCATTGCGAAACAAACGGGTCACGTGCCCGCGCTTTGGCCCGAGCGGCGTGCAACGCCGATAGATTGCCGACGGTGCCCCCCGAAACGAAGGTTCCTCCGGCACTTGCCGGAAACCCGGCCAAGTCGCTCAGCCAACGCAAAGCCTGATTTTCCACATGAATCGCGCCCGACCCACCGGCCCAGTTGCCGGCAAAAATCTCGGCCGCGCTGACAGCCATATCGAACGTCACTGCGGCCGGTGTGGGAGCCGCCGCGACATAAGCCAAACTCATCGGATGATCGAATGGCCTTGTTGAGGGCGCAATGACTTCGGTAAACCGTCGCAAAGCTTCGGCCCCGCCAATCCCATCAGCCGTGATCGAACCGCCCAGCAACGGTTCCAATGCGGCAAAACTGCGCTCGCCATTGCGCCCGTCCGGTCCGTTGACAATCCGCCCATGCGCCCAGTCGGTGACCGCTCTTAGTAGCGCCTCATCGACAGGAAAGAATCGCTCAGACATCGCCGGGAACGCCATAAGACGGCGCTTGGGTCGGGTTCTCCGCCCGCTGCACATAGGCTGCCATCTGCGGCTTATATAGCGCCCACAAGGCGGCCAAATCACCGATCGGATCGTCCGACCAATCCACCCGCAAATCGGCGCAGGGCCATGATAGGCGGTCCACCAGCAGCATCCCCGCCGAATGCACCGGCCCCGCTTCACCGCCCGCTGCAAGGCCCGCTTGCAGAACCGAAATCAACCGATCTCCGAGATGCCCTTTGCTTGCCAAGAATGCATCCACCATCGCAGTGGGCACCCCCGGATTGGCCAAAAGATTGCCCCCCGAAGCCGCATTCGCGCCCTTGGCTTCCCCCCAAACGCCCAACACATTCGCCCCCGAATGGATGGCCGAACCACCAGTTCTATCCACCACCAAAACCTGCCGAAATTCCAGAAACGGCGTGCCTTGCAGTGCCGCAACCGCCGCATCCGCCGTCATGCCACCCGCCAACAAATCCAACACCCGTGGGCCGAAAGCTGGGTCCGTCACGTTCTGGCTTGCGACCACCCCGACCCCGGCCCGCGCATGCGCACACCGCGCCGCCACAGCAGGCGAGGACGAGGAAATCACCATCCCGAACATGCCAGTCTTTTCGCAGCGGGCGACGAGGGAAAAGGTCATGGCTCAATCCGGTATCACAGCCGTCGCATCGATCTCAACCAACCACTCCGGTCGTGCCAAAGCCACGACTACAAGCCCGGTGCAGACCGGATGCACGCCTTTGATTTATTCGCCCATCACCCGATAAACCGCTTCCCTGTGGCGCACGTCGGTCAGGTAAACCACCAGCTTGGTCACGTGCTCCATCTTCGCCCCGCATTCATTGATCAACTGAACGATGTTCTGCATCACCTTATGCGCCTGATCGGTGGGGTCGGAACTGGCAATGTTCTTGCCGGTATCCAAGTCCTGGGGACACTGCCCGCGCAAAAACACCGTCGTTCCCCGTGCGACTACTGCTTGCGCAAGATCATTATCCAGCTTCTGCTCGGGGTAAGTGTCCATCGTATTGAACTTACGAATGCGGGTGTGCGCCAATTCTGCCTCCGTTGGGGTCATACGTGAGATACCTGCGTTGCGTTGCAATATGGTCGGCCAGAAACTTGGCGTCGTGCCAGACACCCCAGATGAAACTCGACCCGCGACGGGTTTGCCAAGGCAACCCCAGAAAATAGACCCCCGGTTCCAGCGAAACGCCGCGCCGGTGCCTTGGCCGACCTTTTTCATCGAAAGCGTCAATTTTTAGCCAACTGTAGTCAACGGCATACCCCGTTGCCCAGATGATCGATGTGATCCCCGCCTTGGCCAAGTTCAATTCAAGTATCGGGTCACTCACGCAATCCGGGTCCAAGCCGATAACCCGCGCTTCCGGCTCGTCTGGCAAGTCAATTCCGTTACGGGCTACATAGGCATCCGCCTCGTCCAGCACCGACAGATAGTTGGCATCGCCTTTAGCGATATTCTGCGCCAAATCAGGCGCGAAACTCATCACGCCATTCGCAAACGACTTGGTCCGCCCCAGCAGCACCATTCCTTGCGCGGCCAATCGGCGAAAATCGACGGTAAAGCCGCCCAGAGCCCCGCTGACGGCAATCGTGACGTGCTCAGTGCCCGGCGCAGGTGCTTCGGCATCCCACTTGCCCAACACGCCCAGCCACCAGCAGAAATCGCGTTCGCGGTACCTGCGCGGCGGACGGTCGTGCGGGCCGACGGAAAGGTAAACTTGCTTGCCAGCCCGCAACAATTCATCGGCGATTTGCGCCCCCGACGACCCCGCCCCAACGACCAGCACCGCACCCGCTGGCAATTGACCCGGATTGCGGTAGGCGTTGGAATGCATCTGCATCAACCCTGTATCTGCTGACACGATATCCGGCATGACCGGTTTTTGAAATGGTCCCGTAGCCGCAACAACGCTGTCAGCCTCGATCACCCCTGCCGAGGTTTCAACCCGAAAGCCGGGCCGCCCGACATTCCTGTGCACCGCCGTTACTTCCACCCCGCAGCGAATAGGGGCCGCGAACTTCTTTGCATAAGCCACAAAATAATCCGCAACCTGTTCCTTCGCGGCAAAGGCGTCAGCCGGGGTATCCGCAAACTCTAGCCCCGGAAACCGATCATGCCAAGCCGGACCATTGGCAACCAGTGAATCCCACCGTTCCGAGCGCCAGCGTTCAGCAATCCGGGACCTCTCCAAGACCAAATGCGGCACAGTAGCGGCGCTGAGGTGCTCGCTCATGGCGATGCCAGCCTGCCCGCCACCAACCACCAGCACTTCGACCTTTTCAACCGGCGTCCTACCTGAACCACCGACCATCAAGCCACCTTGCTCGCCAGATAACACGCAAAATCGTAATTGGGCCGCTCCAGATGCGACAGATGCCCCGGCACCGCCAGATCAGAACACAGGCCGCGATACACTTTTTCGGTGCAGCCTTTATCCTCTTCGTTCACCTCATCCAGCAGCTTTTTCACTGCCGAAAAATGCTGGTCAACATCCGGGTCGGCGACAAATTCCGGCGACAGCCCGCCGCCATACAAAACGCTTACATGATCCGGCCCATCGGGGTGCAGGCACAGATACCAGAAATACCCCGGCGTTAGCGTAATCAACAACGCCGGATAAATCGACAACAGCCAGGTCGTGCGCCGCCGGTCACCTTGCAGAACCGTGTTCGACGGATGCGCCAACGACAGCGGCACGGTGTCGTTCTTCAGGATGGAATGGAAATTGAACGCCGCTTCCCCC
>JANOQZ010000006.1:0-215064 GCA_031415055.1 Oceanomicrobium sp.
ATGGGCGCGGGCGGCCCGCCGCATGCACAACTGCGCCGTCTGCGCGACCTGTTCCCCATTTCCTGCCACGGCGTTGGCCTGTCCATCGGCGGCGAATTGCCGCTGGACCTCGATCATCTCGCCCGCCTCAAAACCCTGATCAGCTGGCTGCAACCGGCGCAGTTTTCCGAACATCTTGCCTGGTCTACCCACGAAGCGGGCTACCTGAACGACCTGCTTCCGGTTCCCTATACGGCAAAAACCTTGCGGCGTGTCGCCGATCATATCGACCAAGTGCAAACCGCCTTGGGCCGGGCCATGCTGCTGGAAAATCCGTCAGCTTATCTGGCATTCAAGCAAACCACGATGTCGGAAACCGATTTCTTGCGCGAAATCGCCGCCAAAACCGGCTGTGGCCTGCTGCTTGATGTCAACAACGTGCATATTTCATCGGTAAATCAACAGTTTGACGCGCTTTCTTACATCGATGCCTTCCCCTTGAATCTGATCGGCGAAATCCACCTCGGCGGCCATGTGGCGGAAACCGACGACCAAGGCGACATCCTTCTCATCGATTCCCACTCCGCTGCCGTTGCCGACCCGGTTTGGGCGCTTTATGAACAGATCATCGCCAAAATCGGCCCAAGACCAACCTTGATCGAATGGGATAACGACGTGCCGGAATGGAATATTCTAGCGCACGAGGCAAAACTGGCCGCAACAATACTTGCCGCTGTAAATGCCTGACCTTCTCGCTGACTTCGGCCAAGCGGTCCTTGACCCCGCAAAACCCGCTCCCGCTTACCTGTTGGGACCGCACAATCGCCCGGTTGGTAGCCGTTTCAATGTCTACCGCAACAACGTGGTGCTTGGCCTGACCAACGCACTCGCTGAATCTTTTCCGGTTATTTGCAAACTGCTGGGAGAGCAAAACTTTCGCAGCCTCGCCAATATCTATGTCCGCGCGCACCCGCCGAAAACGCCGCTGATGATGTTCTATGGAACCGAATTCCCAGCCTTTCTGGGCAATTTCCAACCGCTCGCACACCTGCCCTACCTTGCCGATACCGCGCGACTTGAACAGGTGCGCCGCGAATCTTTCCATTCCGCCGATGCCACGCCCATTGCCACTGCAGCGCTGGCGAATATACCGCAGTCCGACCTTCCCAAAGCGCGGATGCTCCTTCATCCTTCGATGCGCCTGATTTCGTCGCCTTACCCCATCTTTTCAATCTGGCGTTACAATTCGACCGAGGATAAGTCGCCATTGCCAGCCCAAGGCGAGGACGTGCTAATCGCCAGGCCATTTGATCAGGTTGAAATGCGCAAGCTACCCCCCGGAGCTATCGCTTTTCTAAACGCCCTTGCAAGGGGCGAAAACCTCGAAAAAAGCATCGAAACTGCCACAAAAACTGCGCCCGATTTTGATCCAGTCGCGCAGCTCACTGGCCTGCTCAACGCCAACCTCATCGTCAGAATCGTTTAGGAACCGTTATGCGAAACCTCTACAACACAGTTTTCGGACTGATAGTCCCGCGCACCGAAGATTGGATCATCCCCACACTCGCGCGCTTCACCTTTGCCGCGACGCTGCTGTTATTCTTCTGGTATTCTGCCCTGACCAAAATCGGCGATGGGATTTTCGGGTTCCTCAATCCAACCGCAGGCGCTTACGCTGGCGTCCTGCCTTGGCGTGCCGAGGCAGTTGGCTATGACCCCTCGCAATACACTTTCCTCGACACCGCCATCGTACTGCTTGGCATGTGGACCGAATTCGCCCTGCCTTTGCTGATCATCCTTGGCCTATTCACCCGCGCCGCGTCGCTGGCGATGATCGCCTTTGTCGCCGTACTTTCACTGGTGGACATCTATGGCCACAAAGTCGAGCCCGCAACCATCGGCGCTTGGTTTGACGGCGGCGCGGGCAGCGTCATCGCCGATCAGCGGCTATTCTGGCTGTTATTGCTCACCGCTCTCGTCCTCAAAGGCGGCGGGCCGTTGTCGTTGGACCGCATTTTCGGGGTAAAATAGCCTCATTTGGCCCCCCTCACCCCAACCAAACCTCCGCCACACCCACCGCAGCGACCAGCAAAAATACCGTCTCCGCCGCGATGACGCCGACATGCCTCGGCCCCAATTCAAACAATGCCTGCAAAGAGGTTTTCAGCCCCAAAGCCGCAATCGCCGTCACCAGCAGCCAGCGCGATACTTGCGCGGCGAACTCCTGCACCACAACCGGCACCACGCCAAGTGAATTCACCGCCAGCAGCACCATGAAGGCGACCAGAAACCACGGCAGCCGCACCTGCCCGGACCCCTGACCCCGACCCAACAGGATCACCGCCAGCAACACAACCGGCAGCAATGCCACCCGCTCCAGCTTGACCAATATCGCCACATCGCCCGCGCTTTCGCTGACCGAATAGCCCGCCCCCGCCACCTGGGCCACATCGTGGATCGTCGCCCCGATCAGGAACCCGATCTTCGCCTCACCCATCCCCAGCCAGGCGAACAGGATCGGATAGAGGATCATCGCCAAAGTTGACAGCGCCGTCACCGCCACCACGGTAAACACCGTATCGCGCTCCAGCTCGTCGCGCTTGGGCAGCACCGAGGCAATCGCCAGCGCCGCCGAGGCCCCGCAAATCGCCACTGCCCCGCCGGTCAGCAAGCCAAAGCGCCAGCGACGGCCCAGTAACGGCGCGACCAAAATCCCGAACCCGATGGTGGCCACGACCATCGCAACAATCGCCACCAAGGGCCGCCAGCCCAGCGCCGCCAGATCGCCCACCGACATCCGCAAGGCCAGCAAGGCGACCCCAGCCTGCAGCAACCCCTTGGAAGTAAACGAAATCCCCGGCTCCAGCCGCGTATCTTCAGCCAAGAAATGAAACGCCAGCCCGATCAGCAGCGCGAACAACATCACCGGCGCGCCGTAATGCTCCGACAAAAACGTCGCACAGGCCGCAACCACCAGCGCCAAAGCCACCCCGCGCCAGCGCGTGGCCAGAAATTCCCTCACCCGCGCTTGGCTCGCTCGGCCCGCAACCGGGCGAAATCATCGCCCGCGTGGTAGCTTGACCGGGTCAAGGGCGTCGCCGAGACCATCAGGAACCCTTTGCCCCAGGCCGCCCGCGCATAGGCGGCGAACTCGTCGGGGGTCACGAACCGCGCCACCACATGGTGCTTCGGTGTCGGCTGCAGATACTGGCCAATAGTCAGGAAATCGACATCGGCGGCCCGCATGTCGTCCATCACCTGATGCACGGCCGACTTTTCCTCGCCCAGACCGACCATCAGGCCCGACTTGGTGAACATCGACGGATCAATCTCCTTGACCCGCTGCAATATCCGCAACGAATGGAAATACCGTGCCCCCGGCCGCACTTCACCATACAGCCCCGGCACCGTTTCGAGGTTGTGGTTGAACACATCGGGCCGCGCCGCAACCACCGCTTCCAAAGCCGAATCCGGGCATTTCAGGAAATCGGGCACCAAAACCTCGATCGTCGTGCCCGGTGCCTTCCGCCTAATCGCCCTTATCGTCTGCGCAATATGCTCGGCCCCGCCGTCTTCCAGATCGTCGCGGTCGACGGATGTGACGACAACATGCGATAACCCCAACTTCGCCACCGCCACAGCCACCCGCCCCGGCTCGAACGCATCCAGCGCATTCGGCTTGCCCGTCGCCACGTTGCAAAACGTGCATCCCCGGGTGCAGATCTCGCCCATGATCATCATCGTCGCATGGCCCTGCGACCAGCATTCGCCGACATTAGGACAGCCCGCCTGCTCGCAGACCGTCGACAGCCGGTTCTCGCGCAGAATATCCCGCGTCCGCCGATAGCCTTCTGAGTTCGGCGCTTTCACCCGAATCCAATCGGGCTTGCGCAATATCGGCGTGTCAAGGCGATGTGCCTTTTCGGGGTGCCGCTCGGCGCGGTTGCTCAAATTTCGTTCTTCCATCCCCGCACCATAGCAACCCGCATTAGGCCTGTCTTCCCCGATCCGTTCAGACCAGCTTTGCGTTCCAAGCAAGTGTCGATACATTGGTCATGTTAACAGGCGGTGAAATCATGGTTCGCTCACTTTTCTTGGCCGTTGTTTTGGCGTCGGCACAAAACCTTCCACATGCCGCCTTCGCACAAGACTCCGCCCTGCAATACTTTGGCTTCACCGGCGTCGCCTGCGAGATCGACGACCCGCACGATGACACGACGAAAGCCGACTATTCCGATGAAGTCGCCGCTTTCACCAATCTCAACCAAGTGTGCCTACTCGAAAACACCGACGACTTTACTGCGAAACTGGCGCGGGTTGCAAAACTCTACGACCCGCTGATTGCCGTCGAGCCCTTGTTCTTTTCCTTCTCCGAAACAGTGGGCAGCCTTCTGCCCGAACGCGCCACGCTGTGGCCGATCTACCGCGACGCCATTCGTGCGGCGCATATCGACCCCGAGCGCATCGTCTTCTACCTGGTCGACGAACCCACCTTGCGCAGCCTTCCGCTTACCAACGTCTCCATCGCCTCGCAAGAAATTCGCGCCGATTTCCCGGAAAGCCGCCTGATGATGATCGAGGCGTTTGATCAATCCAAACCAATCGAAATCATCCCGGAAATCGATCTTTGGGGGTTTGATCATTATTTTCTGCACGATCCCGCCAAAGACCTTGGCTATATGTTTCAGCTTCAAAAGGCCGTCGCGAAACTGCAGCCGCACCAAAAGCTCGTTCTGGTGCTGGATTCAAACTACACCGATGTGCATGAATATTACGGCCTGAAACCCGCCGATATGGGCGAAGTCGCCAAGGCTTACCTAAACCTCGCCCAAAGCCGCAACGATGTTGCAGCGATCCTTGGTTATACTTGGGTCAGCATTGACGGCACCCACGAAAAAGGCGCACGCAACATGCCGCCCGACGTGATCGAAACTTACCGTGAAATCGGTATAGAAATCACCCGGCCAAAGTGACCTTCGGCCGGGCGAATTCTCAAATCACTCCACTTCCAGCATCTTGTTGCGGAACAGGAATCCGGCTGCAGCCGCACCCAAGATCGGCGCGACGATATACAGCCACAATTGGCCAATCGCCGCACCGCCGCTGAACAGTGCGGGGCCAATCGACCGCGCCGGGTTCACCGATGCACCCGAAATCGGAATGCCAGCCAAGTGGATTGCAACCAAAGCCAGACCAATGGCCAGCCCCGCCTGCGCCCCAGCTGCTGCTTTCTGGGTCGCGCCCAGTATGACGACCACAAACAGGAACGTTGCAATCAACTCGAACAGAAACGCCGAAGTCGTGCCATAGGTGCTCCACCCGGTCACACCAAGCGACCCATCATACGCTGGGTTTCCCTTGGCGATTATCATCAGCGCAACCGCTGCCACAATCGCACCGGCAACCTGTGCCACAACATAACCCACCAGATCACTCGCCGGCATCCGACCAGCCACGACCGCACCAACCGACACCGCCGGATTGATATGGCAGCCCGAAATCGGGCCAATGCCATAAGCCATGCCAATCAGCGCCAAACCAAACGTCAAGGCGATACCCGTCAACCCGACACCTGTAGTGCCATCCGCACCCGCAATCACCACCGACGCACAGCCCAGAAAGACCAGCGTGAAGGTGCCGATAAACTCTGCCACTAGTTTCTTCATAAGTTATCCCCGTGTTTTTCAACCCTTGCGGGCAATGGGCGCGATAATGTCACAGACTGTGGCGGCTTCTAGTGTCTTAATGCCACAGGTTGTCGCCAATTCGTTGCCGTTTCGGGCGTTCTTTTTGATGCATCGACAATTTTTCAACTTTTCGCGAGCGGGGAATATATCCACCAAGTCCAAGCGTTGACTCCGTGTGGCAGGACGAATCCAACGGCCATGGCCGCGTCCTAGTCTGCCCCGCGTCCGGGTTCTGGCCGCAAGGAGACATCAACATGAAAAATATTCTGAAAAGCACCGCTCTCGCATTCGCAGCTTTGACTGGCTCGGCAATTACTGCCGGAGCTGCCGAAATGCTCACGGCGCCGGTCGAAATGACTCTCTATATTTTCGACAAAGACACAGGCAGCACGTCGGTCTGTTACGATGACTGCGCGGTGAAATGGCCGCCATTCCTTGGCAAAGAAGGCGATCCTATGGAGGCTGACTGGGCCTTATCCCCGCGCACTGACGGCACCATGCAATGGACTTATGATGGCAAGCCGCTCTATTTTTATTTTGAAGACACCAAGGCTGGCGACATGACCGGCGACGGTCTTGGCGGCGTCTGGCACATCGTTATGGAAGAGTAATAAGTCAACAATCGCAGGCGGTTGCAACTCTCAATTCAACCGCCTGCGCCTGACCGTCAGCCAAGCGTGCACGCCAATTCCCGCCAGACACAGCGGTGCAACAAAAATCGCTACGCCACCCATGCCCCATAACCCAATCAGACTCGCCAATATCGGCGTGCCACTGGTGCTGCCCAGATTACCCAATTGCGCCAACGCCCCCGCTGCCTGTGCTCGCTCTCTTGCCAAAGCGTTGAGTTGCGGGATTGCGTTGAACGACGCACCCTGCACCAGCCCCAATGCTCCGGCTAAAACCAAAACTGCACCAACCGTCGCCACGGCGTTGCCCTGCACGACCCACAATACCAGAGCAGCCAGCAGTCCCAGTGCAAAACCGCTCTGCACCAGCGCAACTGCCGACATCACCCGCAACGCCCAAACACCCAATGTCATCGACACCACAATGCTGGTCAGTGGCATCAATGTTGCCAACATCGGCTTGAAACCGCCGGGCATCTTCGGCGGGATAAGAGTTAGCACCGCAACATAGCAAAGTGTGTAAAACACAAACCCGACAGCCGCCGCCGAAATGTAGGGTGAGGCATAAATTGCCCGATGCCGTGCCCAAAGCCCGTCAAACACACGCGCCCGCTTGCCAACAGCTTCTGGCGACAACAATAGCGCCAAAATTACCGCTACCACCGCCAAAAAGATCGCATGGCCAACAAATTGCGTCGGCACCCCCCCACCGCGCGGCCATTCCCGGCCCAAACCAGCCCAATATCGCAAACGATACGCCAAATATCGTGCCCCATAGCGTCATCACAAGTCCTTGGTAACGCACCCCACCGGCCTGCGCGATCAGCACCGGTGCCGCGACGACAATCACCAGATGCGCAAATCCTTCGATCAAACGGCTGGCCAACATCACCGGCATGGGCGGCAATATCGCCTGCAACAGTGAAATGGCCGCCCCGACCCAAAGGGCGGTCACGATCACTCGCCGATAGCCTCAGCCTTGCACCAACAACCCCGCCGTGGTGCCAAACACCAACCCCGCCGCGCCTACAAGAGACACCATGAACGCGATGGCCGTATCTGCCGAATAATGTTCCGCCAAACTCGGATACAGGACAGCGACTTTGCCGAACTGCGCGGCGGCCCCAAGCCCGGCAAACCAGATGGACAGGACGATGGCGACACGGCGCCAGTTCACGTAAACCACCCTAAAAATGGATCGCCCTACCATAGGCATCCAACACGCTCTCGTGCATCATTTCGCTTAGCGTCGGATGCGGGAATACCGTCGCCATCAAATCCTCTTCCGTCGTCTCCAACTGTCGCGCCACCACATAGCCCTGGATCAGTTCGGTCACTTCCGCGCCTATCATATGCGCGCCCAACATTTCGCCGGTTTTGGCGTTGAAAATCGTCTTGATCATCCCTTCGGCCTCGCCCAGCGCAATTGCTTTGCCGTTGCCGATAAACGGGAACCGGCCCACTTTCACAGCGTAACCCTTCTCTTTCGCCTTCGCCTCGGTCAACCCGACCGACGCCACTTGCGGCATGCAATAGGTGCAACCGGCAATGCTTTCTGGCTTGACCGCGTGCGCGTGTTTGCCCGCAATCAATTCCGCCACCATCACCCCCTCATGGCTGGCCTTATGCGCCAGCCACGGCGCGCCAGCGATGTCACCAATCGCATAGACACCTTCAATGCCGGTGCGACAATACTCGTCCGTCACTACATGTGTACGGTCGATCTTTACCCCCAAAGCCTCCAGCCCCAGCCCTTCAACGTTGCCAACAATGCCGACTGCCGAAATCACCGTGTCGAACTCCTGCGTTTCGACTTTGCCGCCAATTTCGATATGCGCCACCACTTTACCCGCCGAACGGTCCAGTTTTTTCACTGTCGCCTTTTCAAAAATCTTCATGCCCTGCTTCACAAACGCCTTCTTCGCAAAAGCCGAAATCTCGGCATCTTCGACCGGCAAGATCCGATCCAGCACCTCAACCACAGTCGTTTCGGCCCCCAACGTGTTGTAAAAACTGGCAAATTCGATGCCAATTGCGCCCGAGCCGATCACCAACAACTTCTTTGGCATTCGCGGCGGCACCAAAGCGTGGCGATACGACCAGACCAAATCGCCATCCGCCTCCAGTCCCGGCAACTCCCGCGCCCGCGCCCCGGTGGCAACAATAATCGCTTTGCCAGTCAATTCATCCGAACCTTTATCGGTCTTGACCGACACCACGCCCTTGCCCGCTAGCGTCGCCACACCCATGAACACGGTGATCTTGTTCTTTTTCATCAAATGACCGATGCCGCCCGACAATTGCTTGGCAACGCCGCGCGACCGCGCCACCACGGCGGCCAAATCAAACCCGACCCCGCTCGCCGACAACCCAAACTCTTTCGCCCTATGCATCAGATGAAATACTTCCGATGACCTAAGCAGCGCTTTGGTCGGGATACAGCCCCAATTCAGGCAAATGCCCCCCAGATTCTCGCGCTCGACAATGGCGACCTTCATCCCCAATTGCGCCGCCCGTATCGCCGCAACATAGCCACCCGGCCCCGCACCAATCACCACCACATCGAACGTTTGCGCAGCCATAGCTATCTCCCTAGGTCAACTTCACCCCGTTCTAGCCGATAGCAAAGGTTATGGGAATTGCAGCAATCACATAGCCGGTGTGAGTTCGGCTCGCAGCTTCTTAACCAAAGCGGGATAGCCTCCCGTTGCAAGAAACGCTTGTTCGGCGGCACTCGGCAGCCGACCAAGTGGCTCGTTCCGACTCGGAAACCGACCGAAATCGCGAATCTGCGCCCGATGCGCCCGCGCGTGCAACACATGTTCACCCGGCAGGTTCAACAGAAACATCCGCACGGATTGGTCTTGGTCGGCTTGGCTCTCCGAATGCATCAACGGCATATAGAAAAACTGCCGCTCGGGTGCATTGGTCTTCAAATCATGCCCCATGCGGATTGCCTGTTTGGCCGCACTGCGGGCCACAGCGTCGGACGCAAACGACAGCGCCGTGCCGCGAAACATATTGCGCGGAAATTGATCGACCAGAATGATCAAAGCCAAAGCACCCTCCGGCGTCGCCAGCCAATGGTCCAGCTTGCCCACTCGTGCCGCCTGCCAGACCGGTTCAAACCGAATGGCAATTTTCGCATCCAAATGTGCCCCGTCGTACCAAGCCTTCTCGCCCGCCTCGACCAGCCAAAAATCCAGAATGTCCTGCGGCGCGATCATCTTTGTCCCAATCCTGCTTCCACCGCGGCCGGCGTCGCTTGCGGCCCGACGGGCACCAGCGAAGCACCGCCCACCGAATGGCGCTTTCGACGCGTCATACGATAGCCACCATAGCCCGAAATCAACGCCATCAGCACGGCCACGTAAAGCAGAAAACTGTCCGCCCCCCAATGCGTCATCATCCAGCCGACGATAAACGGTCCGCCCAAAGCGCCAAGCCCGTCAATGAAGATCAACCCGCCCGATGCCGAAGCCATGTCCTGCGGCTCCAAATAGTCGTTGGTATAGGCGATCAGCAGCGAATACAGCGGGTTGGCCGTGCCGCCGACGACAAACCCCAAAACCAGCAAAACAGAATAACTATTGGCCAAGAAATAGCCGATCAACATGACAAAAGCGCAAATCCCAGTCATCCCCACAATCAATATCCGCCGGTCCATCCGGTCCGATGCCCAGCCCAGCGGATATTGCAGCAGCAACCCGCCGGTATAGATCACCGCCACAAAAAGCGTGATATCCGCCACCGACATGCCTTTTTGGGTGCCATAGACCGGGGCCATGGCGAATATCGCGGCGAATATCCCACCCAACAAGAACGCGCCAACACAGCCCAAAGGCGAGGTGCGGAACAACCGCGCCAGTGACATCGGTGCGGTCGCCTGATAATGCGGCGCCGGTGCCGCGCTCAACAAGATCGGGAGGAACGACAACGACACCAGAACCGACATGATGACAAACAACTCATAGCCGCTCGCATCGGCAAAGTTCATCAAATACTGACTGGCAATGATCCCGACCATCTGCACAATCAGATAGGCCGACATCGCCTGCCCCCGCGTTTCGTTGGTCGAAGCATCATTCAGCCAGCTTTCCGACACCACATAGACGCCAGAAAAGCAAAACCCGGCAATCAGCCGCATGAAAAACCAAACCCAAGGGTCGGGCACGGCGGCATACAGAATAAACACCGCCGAAATCAACGATCCCAGCGCCGCGAATACCCGCACATGCCCGACTTGCCGAATCATCCACGGCGTCAGACGTGAGCCGAACAGAAACCCGGCGAAATACCCCGACATGACCCAAGCCATCGTGCCTGCATCAAACCCCTCAATCGCGCCGCGAATACCCAGCAGGGTGCCCTGCATGCCGTTGCCGATCATCAGCAGCATGACACCCAGCAGCAAAGCCCAAGAGTTTTTAAGAACAAGGAACATTGCGGTGGTCTAACCAGTTTATTTGCAAAGCAAAAGTGCTCGACGTTCACATCCGCTGTGCTTGCACCCTTAACGCGCCAAACCGGCTTTCAAGACTTGTCCAACGACGCTCATATCCACGTTCTTGGCCACAAAGGCTTCGCCAATTCCGCGCGCCAGAATAAAGGTCAGCACGCCGTCTTTTACTTTCTTGTCTTGCCCCATCAAGCCAATCAACCCCTCAGCATCCGGCAAATCACCGGCGATGTCGCGCAAATCTTTTTTCATCCCCATGCTGCCCAAATGTGCCCGCAGCCGACTGGCGGCTTCTTGCGAGCACAGGCCCAGTCTCTGCGACACTTCGAACGCCAGAACGCAGCCAATCGCCACCGCTTCGCCATGCAACAGCCGCGTTGAGTATCCGGTCGCCGCTTCCAATGCGTGGCCAAATGTGTGGCCCAAATTGAGCAGCGCCCGCTCCCCCTGCTCGGTCTCATCGCGCGCCACAATGTCCGCTTTCATGGCGCAAGAGCGGCCAATCGCATGCGACTGTGCCATGACATCACCTGCCACTATCAAAGACCCATTTTTCTCCAGCCAGTCGAAAAACCCTGCGTCCCCCAACAGCCCATATTTCACTACCTCGCCATAGCCCGACAAAAACTCGCGCTCAGGCAAGGTTGCCAAAACGTCGACATCGGCCAATACCAATCGGGGCTGATGGAACGCCCCAATCAAATTTTTCCCCAGCACCGAATTGATCCCGGTCTTGCCCCCGACCGAGGAATCCACCTGCGCCAACAGCGAGGTTGGCAGTTGCACAAAGCCAACCCCGCGCCGCAAAATTGCCGCTGCAAAGCCGGCCAAATCGCCGATAACCCCACCGCCCAAAGCCAAAACCAGATCGTCGCGCTCGACTTTTTGTGCGACCAGCCATTCCACCGCTGTTTCCAGCCCTTTCCAGCCTTTGGTCTTTTCACCTGCTGGCAGGGCCAATGCTTCAGACACAATCCCTGCCTGAACCAACCCCGCTTGCAGGCCTGCCAAATGCAGCGGCGCGACATTACTGTCGGTCAAAATCACTACCCGCTTGCGCTGCAACAGCGGTGCAATCCTTGCCCCCGCTTGCGCCAACAACCCCGGCCCAATGACAATATCATAGGCGCGCGACGCCAAATCGACGCGTAAGACCTCAACCGTCACAAAGTCCCCTCCTGCAATGTCTTTGGCCGTCGATCTTGCGTCAATTCCAGAGCGATAATCGCTGCAACAATTCGGCCCGCCATCACCTCTTGGGCAATCCCGGGCGGGCTTTCAACGATCACTTCGGCCATTTCATAGGTCGGTGCCCGCTCCACCGATAATCGCTCCAACACTCCCTTCGGGTCACTCGATTGCAACAAAGGTCGGCCGGATTTGTTCTTTACCCGGTCATACAACGTCTCGACATCCGCCTTAAGCCATACCGAAACCGCATGGGCACCAATGGCAGCCCGGTTGACTTCCGACACAAACGCCCCACCGCCGGTCGCCAATACACACGGACTGCCCGCAACCAACCGGGCAATCACCCGTTGCTCGCCGTCGCGGAAATATTGTTCGCCAAACCGGGCGAATATCTCGCTGATCGGCATATTCGCCGCCGTCTCGATCTCGTGGTCACTGTCAACAAACGGCACATGCAACATGGCGGCCAACCGTTTGCCGACACTGGTTTTTCCAGCCCCCATCAATCCAACCAGAACAATTGTCCGATTCAGGCGCAATCCCGCCGATCTGTGCAAGATTTCAGCAGTCACCACTTCTTCCTCAGCCAGCAATTGAAGCAAATTTCATTTCGCGCTAGCTTACATTCGGCGCGACGGGCAAGAAGTTGGAAAATCCACCTGCAAATCGTGCAAAGCCAAGGCCTTGCGGTGATACCACGGCAAAGTTGCGGCGCAAGGCCCGTCAGGCAGCGGGAGTGGTTGGAGCAGGAATTGTTGGGTAAATTATTCAAACTGATATTGGCTTTGGTCGTTCTTGCTGCCCTCATAGTGGTCGGCTACGCGGTCTTTTTCGACCTGCCCGCACCGACGCGGGACATTTCAATCGCGGTAGAGATTGGCGATGACTAAACTTGCGGCCCTTGGTGCCTTAGCCCTTTTCTGCGCCAACAGCGTGAATTCAGCGGAACCACGCAGCGCCATTCCATGGTTGTCCGAGAGCGTGCGCAATCCCGTCGTGCTCGATTCCGTCAACCTGAAGGCACCCGCAAACACCGACCAAATCACCGCTTCCTCGCTCAACGCCATTGACCGCGACGCCCTTGGGCTGATTGCCCCCGTGACTGCGAACTTGCCGCCCGACCTTTGGGGCAACTCAACCAAGGATCGTATTGCCGAACTTATCTTATCTCACCCGCAAGGTGGTGTTCCAGCGACGCGGGCGCTGTATCACCAAATTCTGCTTGCCAGCACAACTTCGCCAAACGCGGCAACCGGTTCCAGAAACCTGCTTCTCGCCCGTATCGACGGACTGTTGGAAATCGGCGCCCTCGATGATGCCGAGGCTTTGCTAACCCTTGCCGGCGTCAGCGACCAAGAATCCTACCGCCGCATGGTTGATATTGGCCTGTTGACCGGTCGCGCCGATCCGGTCTGCTCCAAATTCGCCCAAAGTCCCAATATCGCCCCAACGCTGCCGATCCGGGTTTTCTGCCTTGCGCGTGCCGCCGACTGGAATGCCGCCGCCCTTACGCTGTCACTTGGCATCGAAATCGGCGCAATTCCCGCCGATCAGGGCGAATTGCTGACCATGTTTCTCGACCCGCATTTGTTTGAGGAAGATACCGAACTGCCACTGCCTGCCAATCTTTCGGCCTTTGACTTCGTTATTCGTGAATCGCTCGCGTTGCCGCGTCCTGCCGAAAACCTGCCCGCCGCTTTCCTGCAAGTCGATATGGTGCGCGACACGCCGATGCGAATCCGCATCGAAGCGGCTGAAAAACTGGTGCGTAGCGGGGCCATAAGCCACGTCCAATTGTTCGCTGCCTATCGCGCCGGCAAACCCGCAGCGTCTGGGGGCGTTTGGGACCGCGCCGCCGCCACCCAAACGCTCGACAAAGCTTTGTCGCTGGGGGATCGCAGCCAAATAATCGCAGCGTTCACGGCGCTCAACCAATCGGCACCAAGTTTCGATCTGATTGTCGCCATTGCCGAAGAATATTCGTCCGCCCTAGCCCGCGTCCAGCCCGGCAGCGACAGCCCGGATATGTTTCGCGCCTTTCTGGTAAGCGGCGACGTTGCCTCAGCTTTGGCATGGGCGCCTGTTAAAAATCCAACTTCCTCCATTTTGCTGGCAAAATTTCTCGAATCCGAACTTACGGGCGCACAAACCCCCACCGACCCCTTCCAATCCACAATATTGACCGCTTTCGAAGAAACGGTCGGCGTTTCCGAACACGGCACCGCCTTGCTGCAACTTCTCGATCAGGGTCGCAGCGGCGAGGCCATCCTCGGCGCGTTGGCAATCCTCACGCAAGATTCGAGCGACCCGCGCGAAACGGCCGCGGCCCTGCATGTGCTTGTCAAAGCCGGTCTGGAAAAGCACGCCCGCAAAATCGCCATCGAAACACTGCTGCAGGCGGGCACCTTGTAATGGACGCCGCCAACTGGTTGCCACTGTTCGTAACCTCAATCATCGCCGAACGTGGTGCCGCCAATAACACCGTGGCTGCCTACACGCGCGACTTGACAGACTTTGGATCCTTCTTGTACCGACACCGAAAAACCCTCGCCGATGCCAGCCAAACCGACATTTCCGATTACCTCATCGGCCTTGGCCAACTTTCCCCAGCAACCCGCGCTCGGCGCCTATCCGCCATCCGTCAACTCTATCGCTTTGCCACCGAAGAAGGCTGGATTACCCGCAACCCGGCAGCGCGTCTGTCTGGCCCGCGCAAAAGCCGCAGCTTGCCGCAATCCCTCAGCGAGACACAAGTTGATGCCCTCCTCAACGCCGCGCGCACCTTAGGCAGCTCGGTCAAGAACCGTATCCGCAACACCTGCCTGATGGAGCTGCTTTATGCTACTGGCATGCGGGTCAGCGAACTTGTATCGCTGCAGGCAAGCCAAATGCGCGGCAACCCCGACATGATCTTGGTGCGCGGCAAAGGCGGACGCGAACGGATGGTGCCGCTGTCAACTCCCGCCAAATCCGCCCTGAAAGACTGGCTCATTTTGCGGGACCGCAACCAAGAACTTGGCCAGGCCCAAGGCGCGAAGCCCAATCCACGTCTTTTCCCCGCAGCCGGCAAAACCGGCCACCTGACCCGCGAACGATTCTTCCTCATCGTCAAAGACATGGCAGTTTGCGCCGGAATTTCGCCGGCGCTGGTCTCGCCCCACACCCTGCGTCACGCTTTCGCCACCCACCTTTTGGCTCATGGTGCCGACCTTCGGGTGATCCAAACCCTGCTGGGTCACGCCGATGTAGCGACTACCGAAATTTACACGCATGTGTTGGATGAACGCCTGCGCGAATTGGTGCTGACCAAGCATCCCTTGGCGTGAAACTTGTTTATTCGCGCAAAAAGCCGCATAACAATCGGCTAGTCCTGACCCGCAGAAAGTCCCTGAAATGCAAAGCGTGATTGATGCCCTCGCCTCCATTGACTGGAGCATCTGGGGCAGCGTGATTGCCATTGTCCTGTTACTGGCATTCTCCGCGTTTTTTTCCGGTGCCGAAACCGCGCTGACAGCCGCCAGCCGCGCCAAGCTTCACGCCATCGCTGATCGTGGCTCCAAACGCGCCCAAACCGCGCTTGACCTGATTGACGATAGCGAACGCATGATCGGTTCGGTTCTGTTTGGCAACAACGTCGTCAACATCTTGTCGGCCTCATTGGCCACCAATCTTATCGCCTCAATTGGCGGCGGCAAATCGGGCGTGCTGATTTCCACCGCGATCATGACGGTGCTGATTGTCGTCTTTTCCGAAGTCATGCCCAAAACCTACGCCATCACCAACGCCGAACGCGCCGCCATCCGACTTGCGCCTTTCGTCAAATTCTTTGTCGCCCTTCTGTCGCCCATTGTCACATTGGTGCGCGCCGTCGTGCGTTTCCTGTTGCGCCTGTTAGGCGTTCAGACCGATCCCGACGCCAATATAATGGCAGCACATGAAGAAATCGCCGGTGCCATTTCGCTGCACCACTCTGAAGGTACGGTCGAGAAAGCCGACCGCGACCGCCTGCTCGGTGCACTCGACTTGCGACACCGCGAGGTTGAGGAAATCATGCTGCACCGCTCCTCCATCGAAATGGTCGATGCCGCCGATGACCCGGCGAAAATCCTGTCACAATGCCTGCAATCGGCCTACACGCGCTTGCCGATCTTTCGCGACGATCCCGACAATATCGTCGGCGTCATCCATGCCAAAGACTTGCTTCGCGCTGTCGATAAACAAGTGCGTGGCAAGAAAGGCGGCATCGCTAACCTTGATAAATTCAACATACTCGAGGTTGCAATGCCGCCCTATTTCATCCCGAATTCAACTTCGCTTGACGATCAAATGCGCGAATTTCTCAAAAGAAAAAGCCATTTCGCGCTGGTGGTTGACGAATACGGCTCGCTGCAAGGCCTGATCACTTTGGAGGACATTCTCGAAGAAATCGTTGGTGAAATCGCCGACGAACATGATGTGGAAGAGGAAGTGGTCCAACCCAACCCCGACGGCTCGGTCGAAGTTGACGGTGCGATGACGATCCGTGATTTGAACCGCGCTTGTGAGTGGAACCTGCCCGACGAAGAAGCCAATACTGTCGCGGGCCTTGTCATTCACGAAGCCCAAACCATCCCCAACCTCGGTCAGATTTTCACCTTCCACGGCTTTCGCATCGAAGTGCTGGAACGCGACCGCAATCGCTTAACCCGTCTGCGACTGCGGAAGGTGGCCTAACCAGACCCGCAAAGCGCTCCTTCCCTCGCTTGCGGGGGAAGGTTGGGATCGGGGCAGCCTCACCTTTTCCCAAACAACCCACCCAAAACCCCGCGCACAATTTGCTGCCCGGCCCGGCTGCCAATGGCGCGGGCGAATGATTTGGCAAATGCCGTGCCCACCGAATCGCCGCGCGATTTTGGCGCTGGCTTTTCCGCTTCGGGCTCATAGCGGTGTGCCGAATTCAGCGCTGGCTCCATCGCTATTGGATCACTTTTTCGCGCCTTGGCCGCCAGCTTCTCATAAGCCGACTCGCGGTCCACGGTCGCGTCATAGGTCGCCCCAATCGGCGACGCTGCCATGATCGCCGCGCGTTCTTCGACCGTAATCGGCCCCATCTGTGACGACGGTGGCCGGATCAAAGTTCGTTGAACAATCGACGGTATCCCTTTGTTTTCCAACAAGGAAACTACCGCCTCGCCAGTGCCAACTTCCCGAATTGCCACTTCGGTTTCAAACGCCGGATTGGGCCGAAATGTCTCCGCTGCCAATTTCAAAGCCTTCTGGTCACGCGGCGTGAACGCCCGCAAAGCGTGCTGCACCCGATTGCCCAACTGCCCCAGAATAACCTCCGGCACATCGTCCGGGTTCTGGCTGATGAAAAACACGCCAACCCCTTTGGAGCGGATCAACCTGGCGACCTGTTCCACCTTATCGACCATGGCTTTGGGTGCGTCGGCAAACAACAGATGCGCCTCGTCGAAAAAGAACATGAACTTCGGCTTGTCCGGATCGCCGACTTCGGGCAGTTGCTCAAACAATTCCGACAGCAACCACAACAGGAACGTGGCGTACAGGCCCGGCGACTGCATCAACGTATCCGCCGCCAGAATGTTCACTTGGCCCTGACCATTGGCGTCAACGCGGATCATGTCTGCCAATTTCAGCGCCGGTTCGCCAAAAAACTTGTCGGCCCCTTGGTTTTCCAACACCAGCAATCGCCGCTGAATCGAGCCGACCGTTGCCTCCGCCACATTGCCATAACGCAAGGACAAGTCCGACGAATTCTCACCTACCCAAACAAGAACGGCCTGCAAGTCTTTCAAATCCAACAGCAAAAGACCCTGCTCGTCCGCTAGGCGGAACGCGATATTCAACACGCCTTCCTGCGGCTCGGTCAGTTCCATGAGCCGCGATAACAACAATGGGCCCATTTCGGAAATCGTGGTTCGAACCGGATGCCCTTGCTTGCCGAACATGTCCCAAAACACCACCGGACACTTCTGATAGGTATAGTCGGACAAACCAATTTGCGCCGCCCGCTCGGTCAACTTGACATGTAACGGATGCAACTCCGACCCGGCTTTGGCCATGCCTGCGACATCGCCCTTCACATCGGCCAGAAACACCGGCACGCCCTGCCTGGAAAACGATTCCGCTAGAATCTGCAAGGTGATGGTCTTGCCCGTACCGGTCGCCCCGGCAATCAATCCGTGCCGGTTGCCATATTTTAGCAGCAGGTTCTGCGCCTCGGCATATTTCTCGCCGCCTCCGCCCACAAAAATGCGATCCGCTTCCATCTTGATATTGCCTCCGGCTAAGCCCTCAACCCCAATACCCAAACAACTCGCGGCCATAAACCCCCAAATTCCATGCGCAGCATCACGCCGATTTTGACTTGCGCCAATTGACAGCGCCGCGCCTTCCTGACACCTGTCGCGGCCAAGCACCAACCCACGGGGATCTGATATGACTTTGCTGAAATCCTGCGCTGCCTTCGCTTTGGCCCTGTCTTTGTCCAGCGTGGCCTTCGCGCAAGAAGCCACCACGCCAACCGCCGACGATCAATTCCCCGTCGCCCCCGCAACCGATGCCGCGCCCAGCGAATATACCAAGGCCACCCATGGCGATTGGCAAATTCGCTGCACCACGGCGGCCATCGAACATTGCGTGCTGTATCAACTGATCAAAGACGAAGCAGGAGTCCCCGTCGTTGAAATCACCATGGTCAAACTGCCCGAAGGCGGCCAAGCCATCGCCGGAGTAACCGCCGTCACCCCGCTTGGCACCGTTCTGACCACCGGTTTTGCCTTTCAAGTTGATGAGAACCCGGCGCGGCAATACCCCTACAATTGGTGCACCCCCAACGGCTGTTTCTCGCGCTTTGGCCTGGATGCATCGGGCATTGCCATGATGAAAACCGGCAGCGACGGCGTTGTCGCCCTGTTCTCGCTCGGTCAACCGAAAGAGCCGATCCGCCTGAAACTGTCGCTCAACGGCTTCACTGCCGGCTTCACCGAACTCACCGTCGCCCCCAACGCTGCGGCGGAACCCGCCGAGCCAGCGCCCGTGGTAGACTCGCCGGTGACCGGGCAATAGTTCAAACCGCCCTCACCGCAATCACCGCATTCAAGCCGCCAAACGCAAACGCGTTGCTCAACGCCACCTTAACCTTGGCCGCACGCGCCGCATTCGGCACCACATCCAGATTGCACTCCGGATCGGGCTTTTCATAGCCGATGGTCGGCGCGATCACGCCGTCTTTCACTGCCATGATGCAGGCCAACAATTCCACCGCGCCGGTTCCACCAATCAAATGCCCGTGCATCGATTTGGTCGATGAAATCAACAATTCATCTGCAAGCGCTCCAAACGCCGCCCGCACCGCTGCGCATTCGGTCCGATCATTCACCACCGTCCCGGTGCCATGGGCATTGATATAGCCGACGTCGGACGGCGCAATTCGCGCATCGCGTAACGCCCCCAGCATCGCCCGCCTTGCGCCATCCATATTCGGCGTCACAATATCACTGGCGTCCGATGTCATCGCGAAGCCAATCACTTCCGCCAAAATCTGCGCACCCCGAGCCCGCGCATGTTCGAACTCCTCAAACACAAACACCGCCGCACCCTCGCCCTGCACCATGCCATTGCGCGTCGCACAAAACGGACGGCAGCCGTCGTTTGACATCACGCGCAAGCCCTCCCAAGCCTTGATGCCGCCAAAAACCAGCATGCTTTCGCTTCCACCCGTTAGCATCACCGTTGAAGCTCCCGACCGGATCAAATGAAACGCCTGTCCCATTGCATGGTTGGATGAAGCGCAGGCCGACGCCACGGTATAACAGGCCCCGCGAAAATCGAACGCCATCGACAAATGGCTGGCCGCCGCCGAATTCATCAATTTTGGCACGACAAAGGGGTGCACGCGGTTTTTACCCTCGGCATAAACCGTGCGGTAATTCTCGTCTTGCGTCTGCAAGCCACCGCCTGCCGTTCCCAAAATCACACCGCAGTCGGGTGCCAATTCCTCAGACACTACCAAGCCCGACGAAAACATCGCCTCGCGGCCAGCCAGTAAAGCAAACTGGGTGAATCGGTCATACAACACCAATTCCTGCCTCGAAAACTGCGCTGCCGGATCATATCCCTTGATCTGCCCGCCGATCTGAATCGACAGCCGCTCGACATCGACAATGTCCAATGGCCCAATCCCGCAACGACCCTCGCGCATTCCTTCCATCGTCGCAGCAGCCGACATACCCAAAGCGCTAACAGCACCTTGGCCGGTGATGACGACGCGCTTCATCGACTAGGCATGGCCGGAATCGGCAACCAACCCCTCAACCGAACTGATAATCGCCCCAACCGAGGAAATATCAAAATCCGATTGTTCCGGCGCATTCGCGTTGAAGGGTACCGAAATATCAAACGCTTCCTCAATCGAGAAAATCGACTCCACCAAGCCGAGGGAATCAATCCCCAATTCCTCCAGCGTCGTCGCAGGGCTGATTTCCGATGGGTCAATCACCGCCTGTTCCGCGATAATTTCGATTACCCGGTTTTTCACATTATCTGACATGGGCCTCTCCATGTTAAACGTTTGCTCTTAATTATTGTTCGGCTTTGGTTTTTGTCAGCCGTTTTTCGATTTCGTCAACTTTCGCTGCCAGTCGTGGCAAGCGCCGCAGTGCTTTGTAGCTTTCGATATTGGTTTGCATCTTAACCGCCGGATTGCCCATCACCATGCGGTTTGAAGGCACATGTGAGGAAATTCCCGACTTTCCTGCGGCAATCACATCCGACCCGATATTGATATGATCGGCCACGCCTACCTGACCACCCAATATCACCCTGGCACCAATCACCGAACTGCCTCCAATCCCAACTTGGGCGCAAAGCAAACAGTTTTTGCCTACCAGCACATTGTGCCCAATCATCACCAAATTGTCGATTTTTGTGCCGTCCCCAATCACCGTATTGGCAATCGTTCCCCTGTCAATCGTTGCCCCTGCACCAACCTCGACATCATCGCCAATCACAACCGAGCCTAGCGAGTTGATCCGCACAAAGCCTTCTGTTTGACTGGCCCCGGTGATCTGGCCGGTCGCTTTGACCTCCTCCAAAGCTCCCGGTTTTGGCGTCACATAGGAAAACCCGTCCCCGCCGATCACCGCATTGGCTTGGGCCGTGAAATTCGCCCCGATCACCACCCGCGCGCCGATACGCACGCCGCTATGGATCAGCGCATTGGCCCCAATCGTGGCATTCTCCGCCACCGAACAATGCGACAAAATCGTGCAGTTTTCACGCAAGCGAACCCCCGCCCCGATCACCACAAACGCCCCGATGCGGGCAGCTTTGCCAATAACTGCCGAGGGGTGAATGACAGCCAAATCGTGCACGCCCTCGTCAATTTCCGGCGGCAGTGCAAATACCCGCGTCACACCTGCCATCACATAACGCGAACGTGGTGCGAATATCGCTGCTTTCAACCCCAATGCCCGCCAATCTGCACCCGGCCACACGATTGCAGCCCGTGCTTTGCCAAAGGCAATGCCGTCGCCAAACGCTTTGTCCATCGCCAAAGCCAAGTCGTTAGGACCGGCACTGGCAGGTTCGGCTGGTCGCAAGATTCGCAGTGTCACGTCGCCTTCGGCTTCAGCCCCCAAAGCCGCCGCGATTTCTGCAATGCTATAGACCATGACGCGTTCAGCTTTCCGGCAGGTCTATCGTCACGCCCGCCGCTTCCAGTGCCGCGAAAACCGTGGCGTCCCGCCCGTAAACATCGTCCAGATACTCAATCTGCCCGGCGTCATTCTGCCAAACCGTCAGATAGGTCAAATGCACCGGTACCGGCTGATCCAGATAAACGGGTGTTTCCCGACCAGTGTCCAGCAACCTTTGAAACAGGCCTTCCGCGTCGTCCGTTTGCCGCGACAGCAACAGAAAGGCCAAATCGCGCGGTCGCGCCACGCGCACGCAACCGTGGCTGAACGCCCGGGCAATCTTGTCAAACAAGCTCTTGGAAGGCGTATCATGCAGGTAAATGTCGAACTGATTGGGGAACAGGAATTTTACCTTTCCCAAAGCATTACCGTCCCCCGGCGGCTGGCGCATGGTCACGGGAAACCAACTTTGATTGAACTGACTGAAATCGACTCGCGTCGGGTCAATTTGTTTACCCCTGTAGAATATCTGAATGCCCTGCCGGTTCATCGCATTATTGTTGGCCTGCAACTGCGGCAGATATTCCTTGGTGATAATGGAAACCGGCACGTGCCACGACGGATTGATCATCATATGGGTCATCACGTCGGAAAATTCCGGCGTTTGGGTTTTGCCAACCTTGCCAACGACGGTTTTGCTCTCAAAAACTATCACACCATCGTCATAGACCTGCACGACGAAGGCCGGGATATTCACTTGTATGTGGCGGTTGCCGCGCGGGATGTTCAGCCAACGTTCACGCTCCAAATTGACCAGCACTTGCTGCAGCAAATCACGGTCGGACCGGTTCAACATCGCCACGGTACGCGGGCCGACTGCACCGTCATCTGACAGACCATTGGCTGCTTGGAACAGCTTCACCATTGTCAACAACGCGTCGTCATAAAACTCTGATGTGCCTAATCCCTGCGAAAACCCCACCGCCCCCAGTCGCGCCCGCATTTGTGCGACACGCGGCCCGCTCATCCCCGGACGCAATATTGCGCCCTCTTCGACCAAGCCAACTTCTTGCCCGACATTCAGCATCGCTTCGATGCGGGCCTTTTCGCCAAGCAGCATTTTATAGCGCGGGTTCAATGGTTCCAGACCGGCGAACAAATCGGCCCCACTTGACGCGGCAACCACCCGCGCCAGCAAATCTGTGGTGTTTTCGCGCGGGCTGCGGACCGCCAGTTCCGGGTCCACCGATTTGGGCAACAGAATTCCCGCATGCAAGTCCTGCGCATATTTCAGATAAGTACCGACCGCCGATACTTCGGCCATCGCGGCCGACACTGGATCGTGTGCATCGCCAAAAGCCTGACTGACTGCCAAAGCGTGATACCGGGCGGCAGGCAATCCGTGCAAAGGCGCATCGGCCAAAGCTTGGTTCAAAGCTTGCGCAAATCCCACCCGATCTGCGCCGGAAAACAAAGGATGGTAGTTTCGCGCCGCATAAAACGCCGCGACTTCCGCCAGATCCGGACCAGCCAAGGCCAATTGGTCGGCCAATGCCTGACCGTCAACCGACAAAGTAACCGTTGCCCCCGTGCTCTGGGCCAGCGAATAGGACGCATGACCCGCCCCCACGACCATCGCACCTAACACCAACAACCGCTTTAGAATGTTGCTCAAAACAAACATCGTTGCCCCATAACCACGCACAAGAAGATTGTCGAAATCATATACATTTGCGTCGGGGATGTCGCCATTCCCCCCTTTTTGACCTGAAAATTTAGTTCAGGCATGGGAAAAAGGCCACGTTTTGATAAATTCTGCGCCAAAAACCCGCTTCCTGCCGGCCATCGGCGAAGACCCGCCGAGGAAAAAAGTGAGATAAAACTAACACTTGGTGACAGATTCGTTTTATGCAATTACTGTGCCGGTAACGAGCACGTGTTTTAACGAATAACCGCGCAAAGCGGATCTACGGGACAATTTGAGGTCGGTTCATTTATGTCGAGTAACGTGACAACCACACGACGTGGAGTCTTGGGCGCTTTTGCTGGCATCGCTATGGTTGCCGCGGCCCCCAGTCACGCTGGTATTTTCTCATTGCTTCGCGGCGCCGGCGACATTCGCCGGGTCAAAATGTATTCTGGCCGCACCGGTGAATTCATCGACACGATCTATTGGGTTGATGGCGATTACATCCCCGAGGCAATGAAGGAAGTTAACTATTTCATGCGCGATTGGCGCGAGAACGCCGTTGTGAAATACGATGTGCGCAACCTCGACATCATCGCCGCCACACAAAACCTGCTTGAAACCGATGAGCCGTATTTGCTGCTCTCGGGCTATCGCACCCCGCATACCAACGCCGTGCTGCGCAACCGCAGTCGCGCCGTTGCCTCAAATTCCTATCATATGAAGGGTATGGCCGCCGATCTTCGGCTCAAATCCCGCTCGATCAAACAAATGGCCCATGCGGCGCTTGCCTGTAATTCTGGCGGCGTAGGCACCTATGGCCGATCAAATTTCGTCCACATGGATTGTGGCCCGATACGGACTTGGCGCGGCTGATCTTTTCCCCCAAAAGATCCCCGTGTCGCGGAAAGCCCTGCTGAAAATGCAGGGCTTCTCGCATTTTGGGACTTGGATTCACACCAATTTATCGGGCAATCAGCACTTCGATGCCGCGACGCTCAAATTCCTTGGCATCACTGTTGGAAATTCCATCATCGGTGATGAACGATTGGATCACTTCCAGCGAGGCCAACCTCGTGAATGACGATTTGTTAATCTTGGTTGAATCCGCCACCAGATAGACATGCGCGGCGGCCATTATCATCGCTTCTTTCAACTGCAAATCGGCAAAACTGGGGTAAGTCAGCCCAGTTTCCAGTGCCACTCCGGCGGTCGCCAGAAACAGCTTTCCGGCAAAAATGTTGCGGAAATATTCAACCGATTTGTCACCGCTTAACGACAATGTCGGCGCTTTGAACTGCCCACCGGGCATATGCACCGCAAACCCCGGCACGGCCCCCAAAATAATCGCGATGTTCAGAGCGTTGGTGATGATCGTCAGGCCGTGTCTGTCCACCAGTCGCATCGCCACTTCAGTTGTGGTCGTCCCCGCATCTAGGATCAAAGTTTCGCCATCGCTGACCAAACTGGCCGCCAAAGCCCCGATCTTGCGCTTTTTTTCCATATTGTCCTGATGGTGCAAGGTCATCGTGCCAACCTGCGCAGGAACCGAATTCAGAAACGCCCCGCCATGTTCGCGGGTGATGAAACCTTCGTTTTCCAACCGCTCCAAATCTTGCCGGATCGTCGGTTCCGACACGTCAAACGCCGCGGACAAATCGCGAACACGCGCGGAACCTTCTTCTTGCACCCACTCCAAAATTTTGCGTCGACGCGGTTCGGCCAACAAACCGACCGGCGATTCGAGCGTTTTCAACGGAAACTGGCTCAAGGTGTTTCTTTCGTTTACAGCATATTTCGCGATAATTCACATTTGCATTGATTGTATTCGAAAACAAGTGTTATAAAACGAAAGTAATCGAAAGACACCAACCAGATTCGGGGGAAGTCGGCAATGACACTCACAATTCGGCGAAAAGTCACGCTTGGCGTCGTCATTGGCAGTCGCGCTTTTTTCGGCCCCGCCCCCTGCCTGACTGCCCGCAACGACGTTTTGGCACAACTGGAAAAGCTGGGTATCACCGCGCTGACCCTGCCTTTTGATGCCACCGCCAACGGTGCGGTGCAAAACATCGCCGATGCCGAACTCTATGCCGCGTTCTTCAAAGCCCACCGCGATGCCATCGACGGTCTGGTGATTTGCCTGCCCAATTTTGGTGATGAAATTGCCATCGCCGAACTAATCAACCGCGCCAAACTGGACGTGCCAATCCTGTTGCAAGCCAGCAATGACGAGGTGGACAAAGTTTCCGTCCACCAACGCCGCGACGCGTTCTGTGGCAAAATCTCTGTCACCAACAACTTTTGGCAATACGGCGTGCCCTTTAGCGAAACCACAGGCCATACCTGTGACACCGACAGCCTCGAATTCGGGGCCGATCTTGAACATTTCGCCCGGGTCTGCCGCACCGTGCGCGGTCTGCGCGGCGCAAGACTGGGGGCGATTGGTGCCCGCACCGGCGCGTTCCAGACCATGCGCTATTCCGAAAAACTGCTGCAATCGGCGGGTATGACGGTGGTAACGGTGGACCTCTCCGAAATGATGGGTGCCGCAGGCGCAATCCGCGACGACGAACCTGCGTTGCTAGAGAAAATGGACCGAATCCGCGCCTACGGCACAATTCCGGCCCATATCAAAACCGAACAAATCGTCAAACAGGCGAAATGGACCCTCGCCGTAAACCGCTGGATCGAGGCCAACGAATGCGACGCTTCCGCCATCCAATGCTGGCGCTCGCTGCAAGACAACTTCGGCTGCGCCACCTGCGTGACGATGAGCATGATGGGTGAGGAACTGATGCCCTCGGCATGCGAAGTAGACATCATGGGGGCGGTGTCGATGTATGCCCTTGCCTTGGCAAGTGGCGCACCGCCAGCAATCCTCGACTGGAACAACAACTATGGCGCGGAGGTCGACAAATGCGTCTGCACCCATTGCGGCAACTTCCCCAAATCTTTCATCGGCGACACGCCGGAAATTAGCGAATTGGATGTTCTGGGTGAAGTCATTGGCCGTTCCAAGTGCTTTGGTGCGGTCAAAGGCAAGGTCAAACCGGGGCCAATGACCTATTTCCGTCTGTCCTCGGATGACCGCGCGGGCAGTCTCAAATGCTACTTGGGCGAGGGTGAATTCACCGATGACCCTTTCCCGATGGACGGCGGCATCGCGGTGACGAAAGTCGCGCAACTGCGCCAATTGTTGCGCTTTGTCACCCAAAACGGCTTCGAACACCACGTCGCCATGGTGCGCGGCAATCATGCCGATGTGGTGAATGAGGCCGTCACTCGCTATCTCGGCTGGCCGATCTATCACCATGGCGCCACGCCGGAACCGACACTAACCTATCCGCGAAAGTTTTGATCTGTGAACCTTGCAAACGATCCAATTCCGCTGATCCGCGAAAAAGCCCTGTGGATGCGCCGCCGCGCATTCAAGATGGTCTACGATGCGCAATTGGGCCATCCCGGCGGCGATTTCTCGGCAATCGACGTGATTTCTACGCTGTATTTCGGCGTCCTGCGCTTTGATCCAAAGCGGCCAAACATGGCCAACCGCGACCGCTTCATCATGTCCAAAGGCCACGCGACCGGGGCGCTTTACACGGCATTGGCCGCGGCAGGTTACTTCCCCGAAAGCTGGCTCGACACCTATATGCAACCAAATTCCAAACTCAACGGCCACCCGAACCGGATGTATTTGCCGGGCGTCGAAACCAACACCGGGCCCTTGGGTCACGGCCTGCCCGTCGCCCTTGGCATCGCCATTGCCGGGAAAATAACCAATGCGGATTATCGCACTTTTGTTCTGACTGGCGATGGTGAGTTGCAGGAAGGTTCCAATTGGGAAGCCGCAATGACCGCTGGCAACCGCAAATTGGCCAACCTGACCCTGATCATTGACCGCAACCGACTGCAGCAAGGTGCGGGCACCGAAGAAACCAACGGCCTTGACCCCTTGGATGACAAATTTCGCGCCTTCGGCTGGCAAGTGGAAACAGTCGATGGGCACGATCCTGCCGCGCTTCTGAACGCGCTGGCCACCAAACATGCCCAAAATCCGCTCTGCATCATCGCCTACACGACCAAGGGAAAAGGCGTATCCTTCATGGAAAACCAAGCAAATTGGCACCACGGCGTGCCCAACGCCGCGCAATTCGCCCAAGCGATGGAGGAACTGGTTTGACCAGCCACGCGACGCAGACTGCTGGATTATTCGATTGCCGAAATGCTTGGGCGGCAACGCTTGAATCGCTCGCAGCGGATGACCCGCGGATTGTCGCCGTGGTCAACGATTCAGTTGGCTCGTCCAAACTCGGCGGCTTCCAGAAAAAATTTCCCGACCGTTTGATCAACGTCGGCATCGCGGAACAAACAATGGTCGGCGTCGGGGCTGGCTTGGCCAATGGCGGCTGCATCCCGTTTGTCTCTGCCGCCGCATGTTTCTTGACCGGACGCGCCCTTGAACAAATCAAAGCCGACATCGCCTATGCCAATTTCAGCGTCAAATTGATCGGCCAATCCTCGGGCGTCGCCTATGGCGAACTGGGCCCTACCCATCATTCCATCGAAGATTTGGCGTGGCTGCGCCCCCTCACCAACCTGACGATAATCGTGCCATCCGACCCTTGGGAAACCGAAGCCGCCATCCGCTGGGCCGCGGCGCATGAAGGCCCGGTTTTCATCCGCATCAGCCGCATGCCGGTGCCCGAACTGGAGTTGCCCAACCGCGTGTTTCGCGCCGGCAAAGCCGAACTGGTCCGCGAAGGGCAAGACTTGGCAATCATCGCCTGCGGCACCACCGTGCATTTGGCCCTCGCCGCTGCGCAATCATTGGCAAGCGAGGGTATCCAAGCCCGCGTTTTGAACATGGCGACGATCAACCCGCTGGACGAAACCGCCGTGCTGAACGCCGCGCAAACCGGGGCAATTGTCACCGTTGAAGAAGCCTCCATTCGCGGCGGTCTGGGTGGCGCAATTGCGGAACTTACCAGTTCCCACACTCCAGTACCCATAGAGCGTGTCGGTTTCCCCGGCTTTGTCCCCACCGGCTCGGTCGATTGGTTGTTTGACCATTTCGGCCTGACACCGCAGGGCATCGCCGCTGCCGCGCACCGCGCTTTGGCCCGAAAACGCTGAATATGGCCCCGCGCATCCTTGCCATCGACCAAGGCACCAGCACAACCAAAGCCCTGCTGGTCGAAGCATCGGGCAAAATCATCGCGCAAGCTGCCGCACCCCTGCTCTCTCATTACCCGCACCCCGGTTGGGCCGAACAATCGGCGCTGGATATCTGGGCTAGCGTGCAAAGCGTTATCGCCCAGATCATCGACGAGGTCGGTTCCGATAATATCGCGGGCATCGCCATCGCCAACCAACGCGAAACCTTGGTGTCATGGGACGCAAGCACTAGCCAACCGATCGCGCCCGCAATCCTGTGGCAATGTCGCCGCACCGCAGATATCTGCGCAACGCTGCATGCGGAAGGCAAAAACGCCCAAGTCGAATCCGTAACCGGCCTCGCCATCAACCCATTATTCCCCGCCGCAAAACTCGGCTGGATCATGGAAAATGTGCTCGTCGCCAAGGACTTAGCGCACAAAGCTCACCTGCGCGCGGGAACGGTGGATAGTTGGTTACTTTGGAATCTGACCGGAGGAAAATCTTTCGCCACCGACCATTCCAACGCCTCGCGCACACAACTGTTTGACACGGGCCGAATGGTGTGGAGCCAAGACCTCTGCACCCTTTTTGGCGCACCAATCAACGCCTTGCCGCAGCCCATGCCATCGGACAGCCGGTTTGGCAAAACCAGTGCAGGCGCCACGGCCCTACCGGCAGGCATTCCCATTCTCGCCATGATGGGTGACAGCCACGCCGCGCTTTATGGCCACGGCGTGCGCGAAGCAGGCACGGTCAAGGCCACCTACGGCACCGGTTCGTCGCTGATGACGTTAACGCCAAATCGCGTCACCTCGCAAAACGGTCTATCGGGCACGATTGCTTGGTCAAACCAACACGGCGTCGCCTATGCGTTGGAAGGCAATATCACCGTTTCAGCGCAGGCCGCGTCTTATATGGCGCAAATTCTGGCGCTGCCAGACGCGGCGGCGCTTTCAGCTTTGGCACAAACCGTTACAACTTCAAACGGCGTCACCTTTGTCCCCGCGCTTGCCGGCCTTGGCGCACCGCACTGGCACGACGCCGCAACCGGAACTATCGAAGGCCTGACCCACGCCAGCACGCCCGCCCATCTTGCTCGGGCCACTTTTGAAGCAATCGCGTTCCAGATTGCCGATGTGTTTTTCGCCATGGAGCGCGATCTGGGGCAAGAGCTTTCGGCTTTGAAAGCCGATGGTGGCGCCTCGAGCAATGATTTTTTGCTGCAATTGCAAGCCGATATTCTGGGCCGAACAATCCTGCGCGGTGAAGCTCCCGAAGTCGGCGCGTTGGGTGTTGCGGCAATGGCATTTGAGGCGCTCAGCATCACACCACTGTTCACCACGCAGCCCGGACAACTGCGTCGCTTCGACCCGCAGTCGAACCAAAACTGGCGCGACCAACATTATTCGCGCTGGCGCAACGTGCTTGCCCGCGTTCGCTTGCAGGCCTAGGCTGGCCAGCAACCCAATCCTGCAACCCAATATATTTCAATGGAGAAACGCCATGCGCTATCGCCGCCTAGGACGAACCGGCCTGCAAGTCAGCGAATTCTCGCTTGGGTCATGGGTGACATTCGGCAAGCAAGTGCACGACAGCGACGCGCTGAAACTGATGACCAAGGCCTATGATAGCGGCATCAACTTTTTCGACAATGCCGAGGGTTACGAAGCGGGCGCTTCCGAAGCATTGATGGGGCAAGCTCTAACCAAACTGGGGTGGAGCCGGGATTCGTTCATTGTCTCGTCCAAAGTGTTCTGGGGCGGTTCCAAACCCACACAACGCGGCTTATCACGCAAACATGTCACCGACGGCTGCCATGCCGCCTTGAAGCGGTTGCAGGTCGAATACCTCGATCTGTTCTTTTGCCACCGTCCCGATCTTGACACGCCAATCGAAGAAACCGTTCGCGCCATGCACGACCTGATTTCGCAGGGCAAGGTGATGTACTGGGGCACGTCGCAATGGACGGCGCAGCAAATCACCGAAGCCTGGGCAGTGGCGAAAGATTTGAAAATCAGCCCGCCAGTGATGGAACAGCCGCAATACAACTTTTTTGACCGCCACAAGATCGAAAACGAATTCCTGCCGCTATATGATCTGACGGGCCTTGGCACCACGATCTTTTCGCCCCTAGCATCGGGCGTATTGACTGGAAAATACAACGATGGCGTGCCCCAGGATTCCCGCCTCAATCTTCCGGGCTATGAATGGCTCAAGGCTGAATGGGCCAGCGCGACCGGCCAAGACAAGCTTGCCAAGGTGGCTTTGCTGGCGAAATTGGCGGCCAAAGCCGGCCTGCCGATCCACCACATGGCGCTACTGTGGTGCCTGTCCAATCCGCATGTGTCCAGCGTCATTCTGGGGGCGTCAAAACTCAGCCAACTCACCGACAATCTCTCCGCTCTAGACAAGCGCGACGTGATGGACGACGCCCTGAAAGCCAAAATAGAAGACATCCTGCAGAACAGACCCGCCGGGCCTTTGCGATATTGAACGTCCTAATTCGCCTCGTCTTCCACCGCGTATTTCTTGAACAAGCCCATCTGGCTAAAGACGAAAGCAAACGAGGAAACTGGCAAAAAGAACGTCTTGAAACTGACCCAAGTTGCCGTGTCAAAGTTCCGCCAAACCCCTTCGTTCACCACCGCCAGCACCAGAAAAAACAGCGCGAAACGCGCGGTGAATTTCATCCAGCCTGCTTCCTGAAGCGGCAACACCTCACCCATCAGATATTTCAGATAGGATTGCCCACGCAGCAAACCGAACCCCAAAATCGCGGCGAAGGTCAAATAAATGATCGTCGGCTTCATTTTGATAAACGTGGCATCCTTCAGCCAAATCGTCAGGCCACCAAACACCAACACCACGCAGGCGGTTATCAGCACCATTTTCGGCAAATGCCCGGTCAAAAACCACGAAACAACCAGAGCCGCCAAAGTCACCGGCACAAAAACCTTGGTGGCAAAAATAACTTGCGCCAATTGCTTGGCGGCATCGTCCGCGCCCTCAGGCACATTGGCCCAGCGAAACGACAGGAAAAACACCATGATCGGGCCAATTTCCAACACCAGCTTGAGTATCGGATTTATTTTCTTCTCAGCCATGCTGCCCATTCCATTTTGCCAAACTCGCGAAAACCCCTATCATGCCGAAGGGTGACCTTCCAGCGGGGCGAGAATGAGCACCATTCCAACACTATTTTTCCTATTCATGCTGGCCTTTGCCGGGGCAATCATTGGCATAGGCGCGTTCGTGGCCCTGCGCACGCTGCGCCAACTCAACGCTTTGAAAAACGCCGTGCACATCTATCCCGCCGACGCACGGCCCGGCTATTTTCGCGTTGATGGCACAGCGCATGGATCTGGCAAATTACTGGCACCCCTAACCGGTGCGCCCTGCCTTTGGCATAAAATCAGGGTTGAGAAATACGCGTACCGCTCCGGCTCGGGCAACAACAGCAATGACAGCAACTGGACGACACTTCGCAGCGAGGAAAGTGAACGGAATTTTCGCGTGCAATGGGACGGCGCGACAATCGAGGTTGACCCTGCTTTTGCCGAAATTATCCCCACCGACAAAAGCCAATGGCAAGGTGCCAGCGACACCCCCGATGACCTTAATCCGCGCAGGTTCAAACCGGGCGAGAACCCCTATGGCGAGGGTTTTCAAGTTACCGTTTCCGGCGGACCAAACAGCAAATACCGCTATTTTGAAGAACGCATCTACGACGGCGACCCAATCTTTATCTTGGGCGAAATCAGCGAATCCGGCAAAGGTAAATTCTCCATCGCCAAACCGCCCAGCAGCCCATATCTGATTTCCACCACCGAACCCGGTAAACACGCCGAATTGCAGCGCAAAAGCATCTTCGGCGCGGTGTTCATCGCCGGTTTCGGTGTGGCTCTGATGGGCTTGTTCATGTGGCTGCGCTGGGGGTAATGCAACGTATCGACGCGCACACTGCTGTCACCCCCTCGACGGCGGCAATCAAACCCCCGTCTACGCCGGTGCGAACTCCTCCGAATCAAACGCCGGTGACGTGAGTTCTGATATTGCCGGACTCAATTGGCGGCGGTCGCAGGCTGGACTTTTGACCGGCGAACAAGCCTGTCAACGTCCAGCCGTGGTCACACAGGATCGCTCAGGCAGGGATCATTATCGACACGCGATGGATGCCAACCACCGAGCTGATGTTTTCATTTTGGTCGGTTTTGCCCAATGCGCAAGTGTAGGTCTCGCCTTCCTTGACGATAAATTCCTGGTCCACCTTTTTGATTTTGAACTCGCCGGCCAGGATGAAGCAAACCATGTCATTGTCCATCACGGTTTCCGGAAACACCGCTCCTGGCTGGTACACGATATCGACCATCGTAATGCTCTTGTAGGCTGGGATATCGGAATGAAACTCGCCGATCTCCACCAGCCTGACGCCCGGCACAAGTTCCTTGCCATCTTCGGGGCCGTATGCCGGAATTTCCGCTGACGCGGGTGAAACGAACAGGGGTGCTGCGACCGCGACAACACCGACTGCCATAGCAGTTCGACGATTCATGCCTTCCATTGCTTCCACCATTTGTTTGTTAATTGCGCAAAAAAGCGCGCTCGAATGTTACGCCCGGCAAGGCAACAAGTAAAATCATTTCAGAGCGGCAATCACCCTTCGCGCCGACGAAATCCATCTGATTTCAAGAGCACCGAAAAGGCACAACTAAAGCACTGTGCCCCCGTCATTCCCGCGAAGGTGGGAATCAAACCCCCGTCAGCGCCCGCGCAAACTCATCCGGGTCAAACGCCTGCAAATCGTCAATCGCCTCGCCTACCCCAATCGCATGGATCGGCAGGCCGAATTTATCGGCCAATGCCACCAGCACGCCGCCCTTGGCGGTGCCGTCCAGCTTGGTCATCACCAGCCCGGTCACATCGGCGATTTTGCTGAAAATCTCGACCTGCGACAAAGCATTCTGCCCCGTCGTTGCATCTAAAACCAAAATAGTATTGTGCGGCGCTGTTTCGTCGCGCTTGCGGATCACCCGCACGATCTTGGCCAGTTCCTCCATCAGATCGGCGCGGTTCTGCAACCGCCCGGCGGTGTCGATCATCAACAAATCCGCTCCATCCGCTTCAGCCTTCACCATCGCCTCATAAGCCAGCGACGCCGGGTCGGACCCATCGGGCGCAGTCAGAACCGGCACCCCCGCGCGTTCGCCCCAGATTTTCAACTGCTCCACCGCCGCAGCGCGAAACGTATCGCAAGCGGCGATCACAACGGTTTTACCCGAAGCACGAAACTGACTGGCCAGCTTGCCAATCGTCGTCGTCTTGCCCGAGCCGTTAACCCCCGCCACCAGAACCACTTGCGGGCGCTTGGCATAGATCGGCATGGCGACAGCCACCGGGGCAAGTATCGCCGCAATCTCGCGCGCCAAAGCTTCCTTGATTTCGCTAACGGCAAGCCTCTTGCCAAACCGCCCCTCGGCCATTCGCGCAGTCACTTTCAACGCCGTATCCACCCCCATATCGGCGGAAATCAGCAGCTCCTCCAAGCTTTCCAACATCGCATCGTCCAACACTCGACGGGCAACCGGCGCTTCTTCGCGCCGCAAAACCCGCGCCAACAGCCCCGGCTTGGGCGCTGGTTCCTCAACAACTTCAGCCGCAATTTCCACCTCGACTGCGGCCTCATCGACAATTGCCTCCAACCCAGAGTCCAATTTCGATGACGACTTGAACATCCGGTCTTTGAGTTTTGAGAAAAACGACATGCCAATTCCAAGGTTAAGCAGTCCCCACCTAATGCCCCTAAGTGTCAGATGGAAGCCCGCGCAATCGTCGCAGGTTGGCATTCCTCAAGAAACTGGCTAGCCTTCGTCCATCAAAACCGGAACGCGCCATGCCCCGCCAGACCCGCTCGCTGACCGCCGATGAAACGGCCATCCTCACCCAAGCTGACGCGCCGCCGTTTGGCACTTTCGCACCCAACTTTGCCCAGCGCGCCGTCATCGCCCTTGCCCGCGCGACCATTCTGCATCGTGGCTTGTTTCGTCATCGAATCTCGCGCCTGATCGTCGCCCTGGGCGGCGGCAAACCCATCGACATCACCTTTCGCGGCGGCAATTTTCGCATCAAGGCCGAGAATAACCTAATCGAATATGGCCTGATGCTGCATCCAACTTACAACAAAGCCGACATCGACTTTTTGCTGCAAGCCGTCGCCGACGGCGGCACTTTCGTCGATATCGGCTGCAATATCGGCCTCTACACCCTGCCCCTCGCCGTCGCCGCCGGTCCGATGGGCCAGGTCATTTCCATCGACGCCAACCCGGCGATGGCGGCACAATTGCTTTGGCATGCACAGGCTACCCACCTATCAAACCTCACCGTCGTCAACTGCGCCGTTGGCGATGCCGAGGGGTTGGTCGATTTGAATATCCGCAAAGACGATGTGGCTATTGTCAGCGTTTCGGAGTCACCCTCTGGCGAAATCCGCTTGCTCCCGCTGTTGGCCATCCTAACCGAAACGGGCGTCACCAAAGTTGACGCCCTCAAGATCGACATCGAAGGCTATGAAGACAAGGCCCTGCCGCCATTTCTGGACTCCGCGCTCGACGCGCTGTTGCCCAAGTGCATCGTCATTGAGCGCTTCCAAGACGGCGATTACCCAGCGTGCAGCGCTGCATTCGCACGTCATGGCTATGTGCTGCAAGGTCGCTCGCGGCAAAATTCGTTTTATCAGCGCGTCCCGGCGAAACGGAACTAGCGCACCTTCGCCGCAGCCAATATCGGTCCGGCATTTGCCCGCTGCACAATCACCACAACCGGCATTCCACCGACAAGATCGGCTTTGAAAGTTACATTGGAACGCCCGTCCCAGTCGCCCATTTTACGCATCGCTGTCACCACATTGGCATAGTCAATGCGCTTACCGGCATTCTCGCCGCGCTCGATGTCCACCGTTTCCAGCGGCGAATATTCGACGCAATAAACCACCGAAGCGCCGCTGCCAGCGCCAACTGCACTTAGTGAAACCACCACACTATCGGCATCGCGGTCCGCCGAAAGATTGACAACTTCGGCACCACCCAACGAAGCACGGATTTGCCGTTCCAATTCGCGCTCATGCGTGCCCACAATCGAGGCTTCGCCCTGAACAATCATCTGCGGCGTGTAGATCGTGCGCTCTCCCAAAGCGCGTGCATAGGCACGCTGACGTTTGGTGTTCAGCGGTGAGCCAAGTTCGTCTTTCCAACCCAAATAGTCCCAATAATCAACGTGATAAGATAAGGCGATGACATCGTTGCGCTCGGTCAACATGCCAAACAGCTTGTCCGCTGGCGGGCAGGAATTGCACCCCTGCGAGGTGAAAAGTTCCACCACCACCGGGCCAGACTGCGCCGTAACGGGCATCGCCACTCCCCAAATCAGTGCTGCTACCAAGGCCAAACGCATAAGAATTCCTCGAATTGAACCGGTCCGTTCTACGTCAATTCGTCAATTCTGGCCAGTCAAGCCTTTGCGAGTTTCGTGTCAGCCCAAATCACAGCCGCGTCACCAGCGCCGCGTCTTGCTGAAATATTCCTCGGCCTGCGTGCCAAAGACCAAGCGCAAACCAGTTTCTTCGCCCAAAATGAACCGCTGCGTGATGATGAGAGGAAACGCCAAGAGCGGCAAAAACCCGGACAGCGAGCCAAACCAGATCGCCGCCCCCAAAATGACCAAGGCCATGCCGGTATAAATCGGGTTTCGGTTGATCCGAAACGGTCCCTCGATAATCAATGCGCTGGGCGTTTGACGCGGCATCATCGGGGTTGATTTTCGCATGAACCAATTTCGAGTCCAAATCATCAGGGCAAAACCGGCAATGATAATCAGCCATCCCAACCAGTCGGGCAACGGTACCGGAAACAGCGGCACCAGCCAGGTCATTAGGGCCGATAGCAATATACAGCCAATCGCCCAAACCGGCGGCAAGTCGGGAAATTGGTTCATTTTCTTGGATTCCTTGCTGGGCCAGCGCGACCTTTCCCAAAGATCACTGGCGATAAAAGTCTATACAAAGCCCGCGGCAATTGCCACGCCGCAGAGTTGATTATTCTTTAAGCCGACACGTTAGTTTTCTCACCTACGCGCAATTAACATCCGACGTCTAGGCAGACGCCACTATTCCCGCCTCTACGAATGGCACAAACCCGCCAAAGATCATGCGTCCCATATCGATGGGCGCTTGCGCATAATCATATCCTTGCATCCGCGTATCGACCATGACTTTGCCGTTCACTTCATCGCGGTGCGCCCGGTCGCGGTAAAGTATGAAAGCGAATATCACCTGCGCCCCCTCTGCCGCTTCAACGGCGCGCGGGAACGAAGTTACCTTGCCGTAAGGCACGTCATCGCCGAGCGCTTCCAGATACCCCAGCGCCCCGTGTTCCATCCATACCTTGGCACCAAGCTCGGCCATCACCTTGTATTCCGCAAACCGCCCCGGTTTAACCGATGCAACATAGCCATCGACATAAGCCATCTTAAAGTCCTCCAATTGTTGGCGGAGTTTGCTGACAAATAGCCAATTTTGGCAAGTGTCGTTGCCCGATTAACCAAATTTACATTCTAGTGCGGCCAGCGTTTCAGTGGCTCACCACGGCGCGGGCATCAAATCGTCCGGTACCCCAACCCGGCTGCGCCAAGGGTTTGACACATACAGCAATTTGGCCCTGCATGGCATCGTCTAATACGCTCGATTGTCGCCCTGATCCGTTCGCATCGCCACCTCGCCGCGTTTCACCATCGCGCCGGATCGGGTTTTCCGAGCGGCTACTAAACCAGTGTCGCTCTACACCACCCAGAAGGCCGCCTAGTGCCCCTCCAGACCCATCCCGCTACCACCCTAGTGCAACCGTTAACGGGCCTTCCAGCGCCCCCCTAGGGCACCACAGAGGCGGTCATATTTTCACCACTTCCGCCACCACTTGCCCGTGGTCGGATTGACACTTGTTGAACATTCCGTCGTCAAACAAATGCCGGTTCAACACATCGTAAAACTGCACCCGGCCAATCGCTTGCCGATTGCGTTCGTTGAAGGCATTGGACACCAAAACATAGTCCAAAACTCCGCCCTGTCCGCGATGAAAATGCGTCAAGGGTCGCGCCATGCCGCTGGGGTTAGCCGCCAGATTCCACGCATCCGCCATCTGATAGCGAAACACATTGGTTTTCGCCCCATCTGGCCAATTTTTGATATGTGTGCCACCTGCCTCAACAGTCCCGTCGCGCATGGTCAAAACCTCCATCGGTTGCGACCCCTCCGCATCGTTCAAATCGCCCAAGACGATAACCGGGTGGTTGTTCCTCGCCGCCAATATCGCGGTGATCCCGAAATACAACGCCGCCGCCTCGGCACCCCTTCGCAACAAAGATTCCACCTGCCCCTGCGCCGACAATCGCATCGCGTCCAATATCCAGTCCGACCACGGCACATCAGGCGCATATTTCACATGGTCAAAGCCGGGGCGTTTTGATTTCAAATGCGCTACAACAAACGTCACTTCGCCAAATTCCGGTGTCACCACATCGGCACAAACCGGTTTGCGGGCGAAATGAAAATCGGCGGGCAAATTTAGGTTGCTGATAACCGAAGCATCCGGTGCCAACGCCACCGTTTCCTTGATCGGAAACCGTGAGGCGATCGCCACAACCGGCCTGTCGAAAATCTTCGAATTCGGCTGCGCCATCGGCGTTTCCACGACGGCGAAATGCGCATAGCCAACCGCCGCGCATTGCGCCTGCAACGCTGCCGGATCAAACAGCTCTTGAAAGCCTACCACATCGGCATCCATCGCCAGCAATTGCTCGCCAACAAAGCTCTGCTTTTGCTGCCATTCACCGGGCGAATAGGTGTTTTCCTCGCCCATCCCATACCAATAATTTCCCGGGGCCAGATATTGCAGCAAGTTGAACGAAGCGACGCGCATGTATGGCTCCAAAAGCAAAGGCAAATGCAGACTAGTCGCCTCGGATTCAAAATGAAACCGGCCACAAATCTGTGTGAATTGCGCGAATTTGCCAGACATTGCACCGCAAACCTGCGATAGAATGCGGCAATGGGCTACGGTCCTGCGACCGGCGCTCCAAACTGGAGGAGTCATTGTGGTCAATACCATTGGCAATCCGCTGACTTGGGGCGTGCGTCGCGCCGCCGCTGCGGGCACGCATCTTGTTCATGTTGGCGAAAACGTCGCGGGTGCCGATGCCGAGCCGCAAGTGCGCCGTATTACTGTCGACGATTTGAAGACCTCACTGCGCAAAGGCGTGGCGGATTTTGCCCTGTTCCGCACCGATGTGGCCGTGTTGTGCGTTTTCTACCCGATTATCGGCGCTTTGTTGGTCTGGGTTGCATTTGACCGCAACTTGTTGCCGCTCCTCTTCCCGATGGCTTCGGGTTTTGCCTTGGTCGGCCCAGTGGCGGCGGTAGGCATGTACGAACTCAGCCGAAAACACGAGCTCGGCCAGAAACCTTCGTGGGCCGACGCGCTGGGCGTTGTCCGTGCCCCCGCCTTTGGCGCGATCTTTGTTTTGGGCTTGCTGCTGTTTGGTCTGTTTGTTTTATGGCTGATCACCGCACAGGTGATCTATAGCCAGACAATGGGGCCAGAGGTTCCCCTATCGGCAATGGCTTTCGTGCGCGACGTCCTAGGCACGACGGGCGGGCGCTGGATGATCGTTCTGGGCATGGGTGTTGGTTTTGTCTTTGCCGCCGCCGTGCTGAGCGTAACGCTGGTTTCGTTCCCATTGCTGCTCGACCGCAACGTCGGCCTACCGGTGGCCGTTGTCACCTCGCTGCGCGTCACCCGTCAAAACCCCGGAACTGTCGCCTTGTGGGGGCTGATTGTCGCCGCCATGCTGGTGCTTGGCTCGATCCCGCTGTTCCTTGGCCTGATCGTGGTCATGCCCATCCTCGGCCACGCCACTTGGCACCTCTATCGCGCGGCGGTGGTGCCAATCTGAAATAACGGCCGCCTCGTTTCAACGAACCGTAGGGTGCGCATTTTGCGCACCGTCTACATTTCCACGGTTAACAATTGGTGCGCTAAAAGCGCACCCTACCCCGCCTTCGCCAAATTCCTCAGCACGTAATGCAACACCCCACCATTCTCGACATATTCAATCTCGATCGCGGTATCGATCCGGCATTTCAACTGAATCACCTTGACGGTCCCATCCCCATACACAATCTCGCACGGCACTTCCGAAAGCGGTTTCAACGCCCCTGCCAGCCCTGAAATTGACAGCGTTTCATCCCCCTTCAACCCCAGCGTTTTCCGCGAATCCCCGCCGGTAAACTCAAACGGAATTACCCCCATGCCCACCAAGTTCGACCGGTGTATCCGCTCGAAACTCTCGGCAATCACCGCCTTGACCCCCAACAAAGCCGCCCCTTTGGCGGCCCAATCGCGGCTGGAGCCAGCGCCATATTCGATGCCGCCAATCACCACCAACGGCGTGCCGTCGGCCACATATTCCATCGCCGCATCGTAAATCGAGGTCTGCCCCCCATCCGGTCCGCGCGTGTACCCACCCTCGACCCCGTCAAGCATCTCGTTCCTGATGCGGATATTGGCGAACGTGCCGCGCATCATGATCTCGTGGTTACCGCGTCGAGAACCATAAGAGTTGAACTCCGAAACCGGCACCTGCCTTTCGGTCAGATAAATCCCCGCAGGCGAGGTCGCCTTGAACGATCCAGCGGGCGAAATATGGTCGGTCGTCACCATATCGCCCAAAATCGCCAGCAATTTCGCCCCCGAAATGTCGTGAATGGCACCTTTTTCGCGGGCCATCCCCTTAAAATACGGCGGGTTTTGCACATAGGTCGACCCACCCGGCCAGTCATAGGTCAAAGCATCGGAAACCTTCACCGCCCGCCACTTGTCATCACCATTGAACACGTCGGCGTATTTCGACAAAAACGCCTCACGGGTGACCGTTTTTTCCACCAAATCGGCAATCTCGCGCGTCGTTGGCCAGATGTCCTTCAAATACACATCTTGCCCATCCGACCCCACGCCCAAAGGCTGGGTCACGAGATCGACGTTCATATCCCCCGCCAAAGCATAGGCCACCACCAGCGGCGGTGATGCCAAGTAATTCGCCCGCACATCCGGCGAAATCCGCCCCTCAAAATTTCGGTTGCCCGACAAAACCGACACTGCAATCAGGTCGCTTTGCGCGATAGCTTTCGAAATTTCTGGCTGCAGTGGTCCCGAATTGCCGATACACGTGGTGCAGCCGTAACCGACCAGATTAAAACCGATTGCGTCCAGATCCTCCTGCAAACCCGCCGCGTTCAAATACTCCGACACCACCTGCGACCCCGGCGCCAGCGACGTTTTCACCCAAGGTTTGCGGTTCAATCCCAACGCTCGCGCCTTGCGCGCCACCAATCCCGCCCCGATCATCACATAGGGGTTTGACGTATTTGTGCACGACGTGATCGAGGCAATCACCACCGACCCGTCGCGCAACGTATAATCTTCGCCCTCGACCCCGACGGTTTTGCGCAAATCCGCCGGAATTGCCGGTGCCGGACCTTCGGAATTCATCTCGGCGGTCGCTGCATTCGCCGCCATGCCGCGATATTCCTGTACCACGTTGAGAAACGCCATCGCCGATTGGGTCAACGGCGTATAATCTTGCGGCCGTTTCGGGCCGGAAATCGCTGGCACAATCTCGCCCATGTTCAACTCCAGCGTGCTGGTATAAACCGGCGCATAATCTGCCCCACGCCACATGCCCTGCGCCTTGGCATAAGCCTCGACCAGTGCCAAGCGTGCCTCGTCACGCCCGGTTTGGCGCAAATAGCGCAAAGTTTCGTCATCGACCGGGAAAAAGCCGCAGGTCGCGCCATATTCCGGTGCCATATTGGCAATCGTCGCCCGGTCAGCCAAAGGCAAATGATCCAGACCTTGCCCAAAAAACTCGACAAACTTGCTGACCACGCCGTGTTTGCGCAGCATCTGCACCACTTTCAGCACCAGATCGGTCGCCGTAGTGCCTTCCACCATCCGGCCTGTCAGTTTGAACCCAACCACTTCGGGTATCAGCATGGAAACCGGTTGCCCCAACATCGCCGCCTCGGCCTCGATCCCGCCGACACCCCAGCCCAACACGGCGAGGCCGTTGATCATCGTGGTATGGCTGTCGGTGCCGACCAATGTATCAGGATAAGCCACATTGGCCCCCGTTTGGTCTTTATCCGTCCACACCGTCTGCGCCAGATATTCAAGGTTGACCTGATGGCAAATCCCGGTGCCCGGAGGCACCACCCGGAAATTGTTGAACGCGCCCTGACCCCATTTGAGGAATTCGTAGCGCTCCATGTTGCGCTCGTATTCGCGGTCGACGTTCATCTGGAAGGCGCGCGGGTTGCCGAATTCGTCGATCATCACCGAATGGTCGATCACCAGATCGACCGGGTTCAAGGGGTTGATCTTTTCCGGATTGCCACCCAGCGCCACCATGGCATCGCGCATCGCCGCCAGATCAACCACCGCCGGCACCCCGGTGAAATCCTGCATCAGCACCCGTGCCGGACGATAGGCAATCTCGCGCGGGTTCTTTCCACCCGCCTTGCCCCAATCGGAAAACGCCCGGATGTCATCGAGCGTGACGGTTTTCCCATCCTCAAAGCGCAGCATATTCTCCAACACCACCTTTAACGCTGCCGGCAAATTGGCAAACGCCCCCAACCCCGCCGCTTCCGCCGCCGGGATCGAGTAATAAGAATACTTCGCCCCACCCACCGCCAATTCGCGCCGCGTTTTGCCTTTGTCCTGTCCGGTGATGATGGTCATTTTTGCCTCCGCTAAGGGTCGGAATATCGCACATTTGCCGCCCATAAATGACGGCAATTGGTTAATGTGCGGTTTCCTATGTGGAGGGGGGCAAGTCAAGGCGGAACACGTCAGCTTTTCGATGAAGTATTTTGCGGACCAACCGAATTTTCAAAGGATTTGGCCGATCATTCTTCCCAATAAACTATTGATTTGGATCACCAAAGGGCAAAAATTCTGAAAATTTGGCCGATCTTTTGGCCGATCATCCGCCCCTTTCCCAACACCCACCAATCCGCTACTTCCACCATATGACCCTTAACGTCACCAATCTTTTCTGCCGCCGATCAGACCGTTTGATCCTGTCAGACTTGACGTTCAGCGTCGAACCCGGTCGAGCCTTGCTGGTCCAAGGCCCCAATGGCGTGGGCAAATCGACGTTGTTGCGGGTCTTGGCTGGTCTCACCCAACCAGAAAATGGTACCGTTGCCCTTGGCGCAACCTCCCTGACCAACCCCGATGATTGGCCCGCACAAATCGCCTATCTAGGCCATCTCGATGCCGTCAAACCCCAGCTAACTTTCGCGCAAAACCTGCGTTTCTGGGCCGACCTCTACGGCCAAGGCGACCTGACCAAAGCCCTCGCCGCTTTGAACCTAACCCACCTTGCCGACCAACCCGCCCAAATCGCCTCGGCAGGCCAAAAGAAACGCCTCGCCCTCGCACGTCTGCTCTTGGCCAACCGCCGTCTCTGGCTCCTCGACGAACCGCTAGCCTCCCTCGACAAAGACTCGCAAGTCACCTTGGAAACAATAGTAAAAACCCACCTCGCCACTGGTGGCATCGCTATCATCGCCACCCACCAACCGCTCAACATTCCGCACGAAACCCTCCCACTCAACGGTGCGTCATGATCGCCCTGCTCAAACGCGAACTCACCCTCGCCCTGCGCAACGGCGGCGGCGCGGGGCTTGGCCTCGCGTTCTTCCTGATCGTCACCGTGCTTGTCCCCTTTGGCGTCGGCCCTGATACCGCAATCCTCGCCAAAATCGCCCCCGGCACCCTGTGGATCGGTTCCCTCCTCGCATGCTTGCTATCCCTCGACCGCTTGTTTCAACCGGATTTTGAGGATGGCACCCTCGACCTTCTCGCGCTCTCACCCCTGCCGTTGGAAGCCATCGCGGCCACCAAATCCTTCGCCCACTGGCTGACCACTGGCCTACCCTTGGTTATCGCCGCCCCAATCCTTGCGCTTACCCTGCACCTGCCAAGCCAAACCTACCTCACCCTCATCCTCAGCCTGCTCATCGGCACCCCCGCGCTCAGCTTTCTGGGCGCAATCGGCGCGGCGCTGACCATCGGCATCAAACGCGGTGGACTGCTGCTGTCGCTGCTGGTCCTGCCGCTCTACGTTCCCACCCTCATCTTCGGTGCCCGCGCTGTTACCCTTGCCGCCGAAAACCAATCACCGCTAACCGCGCTTCTGCTGTTGGCGGGAACCTCGCTGTTCATCCTCGCCCTCGCGCCCTTCACTGCCGCCGCAATCATCCGCGTGCATCTGACCTAAACGTGACAATCCCGCCCATTGCGGCTTGAACCCACCAAAGGTAACAAATCTCCATGTCGCTTTGGGAATATGCAAATCCGGTCAAGTTCATGCGCCTTTCGGGCCGCGTACTGCCATTCCTGACAGGTATCACAGCATTCTGCCTGATCGGCGGCCTTGCTTCCGGATTTTTCGACACGCCCGACGATTACCGCATGGGGTCCACCGCCAAAATCCTTTATGTCCACGTGCCCGCCGCCATGATGGCGATCAACGTTTGGGGCATGATGTTTGTCGCCTCACTCATCTGGCTGATCCGACGTCACCACATCTCGGCGCTTGCCGCCAAAGCCGCCGCACCCATTGGGGCAACCTTCACCCTTATCGCTCTGATAACCGGCGCAATCTGGGGCGAGCCGATGTGGGGAAGCTGGTGGGAATGGGACCCGCGTCTGACTTCGTTTCTGATCCTGTTCCTGTTCTACCTCGGCTATATCGCGCTTTGGCAAGCCATTGACGACCCCGACAAAGCCGCCGATCTTACAGCCATTCTCTGCCTCATCGGTTCGGTCTTCGCCCTGCTGTCGCGTTATGCCGTCTTGTTCTGGAGCCAAGGCCTGCACCAAGGCGCGTCACTATCGCTGGACAACGAACAGCACGTCGCCGATGTGTTTTATCAACCTTTGCTACTATCCATTGCCGGTTTTATCCTGCTGTTCGTCACCCTCATTCTTTTCCGCACCCGCAGCGAAATTCGCGCACGTCGCCTTCGCGCCTTGCAAATGGCGGCCAGTTGACAATGCCCGATTTGGGAGATTACGCGCTGCACGTCATTGCCGCCTACAGCGCGACGGTGATCTTGCTAGCGGCCCTCATCGCCGCTTCCGTGCTGCGCTCATATCGCCTTGGCCGCGACCTTGAACGCCTAGAAAACCGTCGCCTGAGCAAATCTGATGGATGAACCCAAACGCGCCTTTAACCCGCTTTTACTGCTGCCTCTTGTCGTCTTCGCTGGTTTCGGCCTGTTGGCTTGGGTCGCTATGCACAACCCTAACCGTGACGAACTGCCCTCAGCCCTTATTGGCCAAATCGCCCCGCCTTTGACGCTGACACCCCTTACCGAGGGCGACCCAATTCCTACCAACGAAGATTTGCTCGCCCCCGGTATCAAGCTGGTCAACTTCTGGGCATCATGGTGCGGCCCTTGCCGTGCGGAACATCCGACGATCACAAAAATCTCGGCATCAGGCGTGCCGGTTTATGGCATCAATTACAAAGACCAGCCGCAAAATGCCCTGCGCTTTCTCGACCAACTCGGCAACCCCTTCACCAAAATCGGTGCCGATGCCAACCGCACCGCTTTGGACTGGGGCCTCTATGGCGTGCCGGAAACCTTTGTCATCGACGGTGATGGCAAAATTCTGCTGCGGTACCCCGGCCCGGTGACCGAACGGGTATATGAAGAGCGGATCAAACCTTTGCTGGATGCCGCCAAATAGCGCCCTCACCTTGACGCCACCAATGTCCACCCCTATCACCCGCCCCGACAGCGCAGGGGGAATCGCCACGACATGACCCGTTCCGAACAAGCCGAAGCCCTGTCTCCCAGCCCGTTTTCCAAGCCAACCGCCTGTATCGTCTTGAACGACGGCCAGGTGTTTTATGGCATCGGTTTTGGAGCGGAAGGCACCGCAACAGCCGAACTATGCTTCAATACCGCGATGACCGGTTATCAGGAAATCATGACCGACCCGTCTTATGCTGGTCAGGTTGTCACCTTCACTTTCCCCCATATCGGCAATGTCGGTGTCAATGCGGATGACGATGAAACCGCCGATCCGGTCGCCGAAGGCATGATTGTGAAATGGGATCCGACCGAACCCTCAAGCTGGCGGTCCACGGCAAAACTGGCAAAATGGTTGAGCACCCGCCATCGTATCGGCATCGGCGGGGTTGATACACGCAGGCTGACCCGCGCCATCCGCCTGCAAGGCGCACCGCATGTGGCCATACAGCATTCGGCGACAGGCGATTTTGACATCGACGATTTGTGGAAACAGGCCCGTGCATTTCCCGGCTTGACCGGCGCCGATCTGGCGAAAGATGTAACCTGTGCCCAGTCTTATAAATGGGACGAGATGCGTTGGGCCTGGCCCGACGGCCACCAAAAACGCACCAAGCCGGGGCACAAGGTTATCGCTATCGACTATGGTGCCAAACGCAACATTCTTCGCTGTCTCGCTTCGGCGGGCTGTGAGGTTTTGGTGATGCCGGCCTCGACCACGGCCGAAGAAATCCTCGCACAAAACCCAGATGGTCTATTTCTATCCAACGGTCCCGGCGACCCGGCAGCGACCGGCAAATACGCGGTGCCGATGATCCAGGGCGTGATGGAAAACTCTGCGATGCCGATCTTTGGCATCTGCCTTGGCCACCAGATGCTGGCGCTCGCCCTCGGCGGCAAGACCGTCAAGATGAACCACGGCCATCACGGCGCCAACCACCCGGTCAAGGACGTCGAGACCGGCAAGGTCGAGATCACCTCGATGAACCATGGTTTCGCCGTTGACAGCCAAAGTTTGCCAGAGGACGTGATCGAAACCCATATTTCGCTCTTTGATGGCTCTAACTGCGGCATACGCATGAAAAACCGCCCGATATTTTCGGTGCAATACCATCCCGAGGCCAGCCCCGGCCCGCAGGATTCGTTTTATTTGTTCGAGCGATTTGTCTCGGCAATGTCCAACAAAACTTAACGGCATCTTAACCGTCCGCGCGGATTCTAGCCCCAAGTTTCTGTCGGGAGCAGCTTTGGCCATGTCGAGTAAATTGCAGCAGTTCCAACCGGTAGCGGAACCGCGCACGCGGCTTGGCCAGTTTTTGCTCGACGCCGGCGATGTTGACCACGATACATTGAGCGCCGCGTTGGATACGCAAATTCAACTGCATTCGCGTTCCAAACTCGGTGACATTTTGCTGGCTGATGGAATGGTCGATGCAGATTCAATCGTCAAAGCCTTGTCGCGCCAAAGCGGCATTGGTCGCATCGACCTCAATTTGGCGCCGCCGGACGCCGAACTTGCTTCATTCATTGACCCGCTGCTTAGTTTGGAAATTGGCTACGTTCCTTGGCGCAGAATTGGCAATGTTCTGGTCATGGCAATTGCCGACCCCGCAGATGCCGCGCGAATCCGCGCCATGCCACAATATCGTGTCAGCGAACTTGCCTTCGCTTTGGCCGAGGAATCGCAAATTCGACTGGCAATTCTGCGTCTGCATTCCGATGGATTAACCCGTCGCGCTGGCGAACTTTGCCCGCCGGAATTTTCCTGTCGTTCGCTGCAATCGCGCTGGAAAGTGCCAAAGTTCGCGCTTTTCGCCACTGGATTAGGGCTGGTTTCGTGGCAGTTCCCGGTGGCTTCCGTAACGGTGCTGCTGGGCTTTTTTACGCTCACCAATTTTGGCACCGCGCTTTTGCGCGTGCTGGCGTTTTGCGCCATGGTGTTCCCGCACCGACGCTCTGCAAAACCCGACCTGTCGCTTGGCCGCAGCGCCGATCTGCCGCGCATCTCGGTTCTGGTGCCGCTGTTCAACGAAACCCGCATTCTGGCTGGATTGCTTACGGCGTTGGAAGCGTTGGATTATCCGCGCTCGCTGTTGGACATCAAACTTATTCTCGAGGAAGAAGACAGCGCCACCGCAGTGCAATTGATGCAAGTCAACTTGCCAAGTTGGATCGAAATTGTCTTGGTCCCTAATGGCCGCATTCGCACCAAACCACGGGCGATGAATTTTGCTTTGCCGCTGTGCAAAGGCGAGATCATTGGTATTTATGACGCCGAAGACCGCCCCGAACGCGACCAGTTGCAGAAAGTGGCACAGGCTTTTGTCGGCGCTCCTGCCAAGTTGGCCTGCGTGCAGGGGGCACTCGATTTTTACAATTCCAAACGCAATTGGATCACCCGCTGCTTTGCGGTGGAATATGCGCAATGGTTTCGCGTGTTGCTGCCCGGCCTACACCGTTTGGGGGCACCGATCCCGCTTGGTGGCACCAGCGTGTTCTTTCGCCGAACCATCCTTGAGCACCTAGGCGGTTGGGACGCCCATAATGTAACGGAAGATGCCGATTTGGGCATGCGACTGGCGCGGCGCGGTTATGTCTGTGGGATCCTCGATTCAACCACGTTTGAAGAAGCGACGTCGAGCGGTCGCGCATGGGTGCGGCAGCGGTCGCGCTGGCTCAAGGGTTATGCCATCACTTGGGCCAGCCATATGCGCCACCCATTGCGATTGATCGACGACATGGGGCTGTTGGCCTTTATCACCTTTCAACTGCTGTTTTTGGGCACATTGGCCGGGTATTTGGCCTTTCCCTTACATGCTTTGCTCTGGGCCAATTTTGCCGGATTGGACTTGTCGTTCCTAAATTTCATACCGCCGAGCGCGTGGTATTGGCTGAAAACCTCGCATTTGGTCGGCCTGGGTGCCTTGGTTCTGGTGGCCTTGCGCGCTCTTTTGCCCAAGACCCACCGCCACCTCATTTTCATTGCTCTGACCATGCCGCTCTATTGGCCGCTTGGTGCGATTGCCTCGTGGCGGGCCTTGGCTGAAAGTTTCGTTGCGCCCTATTACTGGGCCAAGACCGAGCATGGCAAACATCTGGCCAATCCGACTAAATAACTGCCGCTTTCGCAATCCAATCACCAAAATTGACCTCGACAAGGCCGGTCGAAGCATGCATCTCACGGCGATGTCGATCACATTCCCCTCTGCTTGCACATGGTGAAATCAGCTTTCGCCCATGTCGATCACTGGGTCTTTGACCTCGACAACACGCTCTATCCGCGTGGTTCGCACCTGTTTCGCCAAATCGAGAACAAGATGAACGATTTTGTCGAGCGCGAACTTCAACTTCCGCGACAGGAGGCAGTTGCCCTGCGCAATACCTATTGGCGCACACATGGCACCACTTTGGCCGGTCTGATGCAGGAACACGGGATCGAACCCGAACCCTATTTGGTCGAAGTTCACGACATCGACTATTCGGTTTTGGCACCCGATCCGCAGTTACAAGCCGCAATAGACAATCTGCCTGGTCGCAAAATCATCTTCACCAACGGCCCGCGTCTTCATGGCGAAAAGGCTAGTGCTGCTTGCGGGCTTGGCAATTGTTTTGACTGCATTTATGGCATCGAGGATGCCGCCTATGTACCCAAACCTCGTGCACCCGCATTCGAAAAGGTATTTGCCATCGAAGGGCTAAAACCGCGCAATTCTGCAATGTTTGAAGACGACCCAATAAATTTGTTGGTGCCGTTCCAGCTTGGTCTGCAAACGGTACTGGTTGGGCCCGAGCAAGGTGGCGACCACATTCTGCACCGCACGCTCGATCTGACGGACTTTCTGACGCAATTGGTCTAACAGGGCTTCCGGCAAGCCTGAAGCTTGCCTAGTCTGGCACCATGCCTCGGATTGATACCGAAATCTTGATCGTTGGCGGCGGTATTGCTGGCCTTGTGGCGACAGCCGCCTTTGCGCACGCCGGTTTCCAAACGCTCTGTGTCGACTCTGAAAGCCCAGCCGCCAAACCCGACCAGCGTTCGACCGCCTTTCTCATGCCCTCGGTCGCGTTGTTAGAGCGTGCCGACCTGTGGCATCGCCTTCAACCCTTCGCCGCACCGCTCAAGATCATGCGCATCATCGACGCCGATCCGGACACCCAAACCATTCGCGAATCCGCCGATTTTGACGCCGCCGACATCAACCGGGCGCAATTCGGCTTTAACCTGCCCAACGCCGTGTTACGAAGCGAAATCGCCGCGCATTTGGGCTTGCTATCCAGCGCCCGCCTTGAAGCAGCGGCAAGTTTCGAACACCTGACATCCCGCACGGACAATGCCCTTGTGCGACTTAGGGATGGTCGAACGATCCAAGCCAAACTGGTCATCGCTGCCGATGGACGTAAGTCTGCGGTGCGCGACCAACTGGGCATTGCGGTCAGAACTTGGCGTTACGGGCAACGGGCAATTGTGTTCGCCGTCACTCATCCCATGCCGCACCAAAATATCTCGACCGAAGTGCACCACGCGGGCGGCCCCTTCACCCTGGTGCCGCTCGCTGACCCCTATCAATCGGCAGTCGTCTGGATGGAACGCGCCGACAAAGCCGCTTTCCTTATGGCCTTGTCCGACGCCGAATTCGCCCAAGCCGCCAGCATTCGTTGCTGCCACGTGCTTGGCCCGCTCAGCCTGTGCAGCCCGCGCGCTATCTGGCCCATCGTCGCCCAATTGGCGTCCCGCCTGAATGCCCCGCGCACGGCGCTGGTTGCCGAAGCGGCGCATGTCGTGCCCCCCGTCGGCGCACAGGGTCTGAATATGAGCTTATCCGACATTGCCGTACTTTTGGACCTTGTCACCGACGCCCGCGCGTCAGGCGAAGATATTGCTAGCGCAGAATTGTTGGCACGCTACAATCGCCAACGCCTGCCAGTAATAACGGCCCGCGTCACCGGCATCGATGTTCTCAACCGCGCCGCCATGACATCCTCGCCGCTATTGCGCGATTTGCGCCGTGCCGGGCTCAGCGCCCTGTTCAACATCCAACCTTTGCGCAAAGCCGCAATGCGACTTGGCTTGGGCTAGGCCCCGCGCGGACCTGCGGTTACCGGTCGCTCGGTCGCCGGCCCCCCGGTTCTGGCTAGTTGCCGCGAGGCAGTGGCTGCAGCATGCTGACCCGGTTGCCTTCGGTGTCGGTGAAGGCGACGAAACGTCCGATGCCCGGAATGTCCATCGGTTCGTCCAGAACGGCACCACCCGCCTGCTTCACCTTTCCTATCGACGCCGCGATGTCGTCGACCGAAATCACCACTGAGGGATGCATCGTCGGCATTTCCGGCGTCACCGGAAAAAACCCGCCATTGATGGTGCCGGGTACGGTAGAGAGGTCGTCAACGGTGTCAGTAGTGATGGCCACAACGTAGTTGCCCATTTCCTCACCCAGCATCTGGGACTGCCAGGCAAAAGCCGCGTTGTAGAAATTCGCCATGCGTTGGCGGTCCCGGGCCGGCATTTCAAAATGGACGACGGGGTCTGGTTTCGTCATGATTGTGCTCCCACCTGTTTGCGTTGGTCAGTCGCGCTGCGGTTCAACGCCCCGCAGACGCAGACAAAGTTTAAGCTCGCCGCCCGTCATAGTCTACGCCGTTCATTCAAAGGATTGTGACCATACCATATTCACCTGTTGGGGTCCGGACCGAATTCCAGCCGCCACAGCGCGGACGATGGCCGCGAAGAGGCCGGTTTTCCCTTGCCCTTCGCGCCTTGGGCGATTAGGCAGCGAAGCTGAAAAAACCATAGCCAAGCCAGAGGATCATCATGCGCGTTTATTATGACCGTGACTGCGACATCAACCTGATCAAAGACAAAAAAGTCGCCATCCTCGGCTATGGCTCGCAAGGCCATGCGCACGCCCTGAACTTGCGCGATTCGGGTGCCAAGAATGTCGTCGTGGCGCTGCGGCCCGGTTCGGCATCGGCCAAGAAATGCGAGGCCGAAGGCCTGAAGGTTATGGACATCGCCGAGGCCGCCAAATGGTGCGACCTGATCATGTTCACGATGCCCGACGAATTACAGGCCGCGACCTACAAGAAATACGTACATGACAACCTGCGCGATGGTTCCGCCATCGCCTTTGCCCACGGCCTCAACGTGCATTTCGGCCTGATCGAGCCGAAAAAAGGCGTCGACGTCATCATGATGGCCCCCAAAGGCCCCGGCCATACCGTGCGCGGCGAATTCGTCAAAGGCGGCGGCGTGCCCTGTCTGGTGGCGGTGCATCAGGATGCCTCGGGCAAAGCGATGGAACTCGGCCTGTCTTATTGCTCGGGCATCGGCGGCGGCCGCTCCGGCATCATCGAGACCAATTTCCGCCAGGAATGCGAAACCGACCTGTTCGGCGAGCAAGCGGTCCTTTGTGGGGGCCTAGTCGAACTGATCCGCATGGGCTTCGAGACGCTGGTCGAGGCGGGCTATGAGCCCGAAATGGCCTATTTCGAATGCCTGCACGAGGTCAAACTGATCGTCGATCTGATCTACGAAGGCGGAATCGCCAACATGAACTATTCGATCTCGAACACCGCCGAATATGGCGAATATGTCTCCGGCCCCCGGATTCTGCCCTATGCCGAAACCAAGGCGCGGATGAAAGCGGTGCTGGAAGACATCCAGTCCGGCAAGTTCGTCCAACAGTTCATGACCGAAAACGCCGTCGGCCAACCCTTCTTCAAAGCCACCCGCCGCCGCAACGACGAACACCAGATCGAAAAAGTCGGCGAGAAACTGCGGGCGATGATGCCGTGGATTGCCAAGGGGAAAATGGTGGATCGGGCGCGGAATTAAAGAGACGACCACTTGAAAATTCGCTAACTTCGCCATATTATAGCGAAGTTAGCCATCGGAAGTCTCATGCCAAATATACTTTTCCCCGAAGCGATACAAGACTATGCCGAAAAGCAGGTGGCGGCCGGCATTTACGCAAATATCTCCGAAGTCGCCCGTGCCGGTATTCGCAAACTGATGGAAGAAGACGGAGCAGCAGCCTTTTACGCCCTGCGACGCGACATCGAAGCCGCGATTGCGGCACCGACTGTCGAAGTTGACCTGCGGGCAATGTTTCTGAACAAACAGGATTGAATTTGTTGGTCAGGCTCCGCCAACCAGCGATCAGTGACATCGCGGCGATAAAGTCGTGGGGGGAAATTACCTGGGGCGCAGGACGCACCAATGATTTTCTCGACGGCATGTTTGCGGCCATTGAGCGCTTGGCAGCGCATCCGCAAATGGGAAGGCCGCGCGATGCCATTCATGTCGGCCTACGTTCAATTCTGCATCGAGGCTACGTTGTGTTCTATTTGATTGAGCCGATGGGTCTGGCCATCGTCCGAATAATCCATGAAAAACGCAATCTCGCAGCACTGGACTTCGCCGATCGATTTGAAGGCGACGACTTGCCTTAGCATGAAACTTTCTCTCAAATCATTATCGCGCAATTGACGGAATACCGCCCATGACCATCTTCCTCCTCCGCTGGCTCGCCGCCCTTGCGCTTGTCCTTGCAACCTATAACCCGACGCAATGGAACTACATCCGCTGGGCGCTGGCGAACTACACCACCAGCCTGCCAATGGTAGCCCTCGCGGGCCTAGTCCTGCTGGCCGCTTATGCCGTATTCTTGTCGGCCACGTACCGTTCCATCGGCATCTTTGGCATCGCGCTTGTCACCGCTCTTCTCGGCGCCGCGCTGTGGGTTCTCACCGACTGGGGCCTCATTTCCATCACCGAACCCGGTCCGCTAACCTGGGTTGTTCTGGTTGGCATCAGCCTGATCCTTGGCATCGGCATTACCTGGAGCATCGCCAGCCGCGAATTGACCGGCCAATCCGATGTGGACAATACCGATGATTGACGATCTGGCGCTGGCCAATCGACAGGGTTGGCCCGAACATTTGCGCGTTTTGGCCGACCTTTATCCCCGTGAAACATGGGAAACTCACCATAATTTTGACGGCCTCACCCGGTTCTGGCTGGAACGCCACCTTGGCTTTCGCCAGATGCATGCCCTGCTGAACGCCGACGTTCAGGCGCTATTAGAAAAGAACGAGGATCCAAAGCGATTTGGTGGCAAAATGGCAAGGCTGGCGGGCACGATGATCGAGCACCTGCACGGTCACCACCAAATCGAAGACCTGCATTATTTTCCACTGCTTTTGGCCAAAGACAAACGGCTGCAACGTGGGTTTGAAACCCTCGACAAGGACCATCACGCTATCGACGCCACGCTGGATGATCTGACCACCCACGCCAACGCCCTGCTGCGCAATATCTCGGACCAGCAAGACTTTGCCGCCAACGCCGATAAATACCTGAAATCGCTCGGTCGATTCGGCCAATTCCTCGACCGCCACTTGTCGGATGAAGAAGAAATCGTCGTCCCGATCATCCTGAAATACGGTGGCCCTGACTTCTAACCAACGCACCTTGGCTTTCCAATCGACAAGCCTTATGTCAGCCGCTAGAACACGCCCGATTTCACTAAAACCAAAGGCCGCCGCGACCCAATGGAAAATATTGTCCTTATCGTCCACATGATCCTCGCCCTCATGCTGATTGGCATTGTGCTCATGCAGCGCTCGGAAGGCGGTGGCTTGGGCATGGGCGGTGGCGGCGCGATGAGCGGACGTTCGGCGGCCACTGCCCTGACCAAAGCAACTTGGATTTTGGCCATCGGATTTTTTGCCACCAGCATGACGCTGACAATTTTGGCCAGCCGCAATGCCGTCGATGCCAGCGTTATCGAACGTCTGGGCAGCGAGACTGTTGACGCACCGGCGACAACGCTTCCGGCACTTGAGGGGGATTTGACACCCGGCGTTTTGACAGACGGCCCGGCCACCCCGCCTGCAGCAGTGCCAGCAACCGATAGCGCCCCAGCTACCTAGTCTTTGCGTAGCAGTCCGGAATATTCCACATCATCTTGCGGTTGCGCCCTTGTCGCCGCTGCAAATTTGCGCTATGGCTCAAATCCCGTGAAGCAGTGAATTGCCGCGTGATATAGCGGCCAAGTATTCGATAAAACACGGGGTTGTCTGGGCATGGCGCGTTACGTATTCATCACCGGTGGTGTGGTTTCCTCGCTTGGCAAAGGCCTTGCCTCGGCGGCCCTCGGTGCCCTGCTGCAGGCCCGCGGCTATTCGGTGCGGCTGCGCAAGCTCGACCCCTATCTCAACGTCGATCCCGGCACGATGTCGCCGTTCGAGCATGGCGAGGTTTTCGTTACCGATGACGGGGCCGAAACCGACCTCGACCTTGGCCATTACGAACGCTTCACCGGTGTTTCCGCCCGCAAGACCGACAGCGTTTCCTCGGGCCGCATCTATTCCAACGTGCTGGAAAAGGAACGGCGGGGCGACTACCTTGGCAAGACCATCCAGGTCATTCCGCATGTCACCAATGAAATCAAGGACTTCCTGAAGATTGGTGAGACAGAGGTTGACTTCATGCTGTGCGAAATCGGCGGCACCGTCGGCGATATCGAGGGCCTGCCATTTTTTGAGGCCATCCGCCAGTTCGCCCACGAACGCCCGCGCGGCCAATGCATTTTCATGCATCTGACGCTGCTGCCCTATCTGGCGGCGGCGGGCGAATTAAAAACCAAACCGACCCAGCACAGCGTAAAAGAACTGCAGAGCATCGGCATCGCCCCCGACATCCTCGTCTGCCGCTCCGAACACCCGATCCCGGAACGCGAACGCGAGAAGATCGCGCTGTTCTGCAACGTCCGCAAGGAAGCGGTGGTCGCCGCCTATGACCTGAAGAGCATCTACGAAGCCCCGCTCGCCTATCACAAGGAAGGCCTCGACCAAGCCGTTCTCGACGCTTTCGGCATTTCCCCCGCACCCAAACCCAATCTGGCGAAATGGCACGACGTGCAAGACCGTATCTTCAACCCCGAAGGCGAAGTCAAAATCGCCGTGGTCGGCAAATATACCGACCACGAGGACGCCTATAAAAGCCTCGCCGAAGCCCTCACCCACGGCGGCATGGCCAACCGGGTGCGGGTGACAACCCAATGGATCGGCTCGGAAATCTTCGAACGCGAAGACCCGGCCCCCTACCTCGAAGGCTTCAACGCCATCCTCGTGCCCGGCGGCTTTGGCGAACGCGGCACCGAGGGCATGATCAAGGCCGCGCAATTCGCTAGGCTGCGCAAAATCCCCTATCTCGGCATCTGCCTCGGCCTGCAAATGGCGGTGATCGAGGCCTGCCGCAACGTGATCGGCATCACCGATGCCGGCTCCGAGGAATTTGACCACGAAGCCGGCCGCAAACGCTTTACCCCCGTCGTCTACCACCTGAAAGAATGGGTGCAGGGCAACTACACCACCACCCGTCGGCTGGATGACGCCAAAGGCGGCACCATGCGGCTGGGCGCCTATACCGCGCTGCTGAAAGACGGCTCGCGGGTGGCGCAGGCTTACGGGGCAACGACAATCGAGGAACGCCACCGGCACCGCTACGAAGTGGACAGCAAGTATCGGGAGCCACTGGAAAAAGCCGGGCTGATCTTCTCCGGCATGTCGCCCGACAACCGCCTGCCCGAAATCGCCGAATGGTCCGACCACCCGTGGTTCATCGGCGTGCAATTCCACCCCGAGTTGAAAAGCAAACCCTTCGCCCCGCACCCGTTGTTTGCCGATTTTATCCGGGCGGCGAAGGAGGGGGAGAGGATGGTTTGAGGGGGGCGTGGGCAATAAAAGATTGGACGTTAATTTGAACAGCATTTGGGACAGCTTGATTTGGTTCTTGGTGGGGGCAGCATTTTCCGTTTTGTTGTTTTGGCTGCGTTATAGAATTCAGAAACCAAAACTGCGGGTATCTGGCTCCGGAAGTTCGTCGAAAAGACCCGATGGCGAAGACATTATGTTGACTTACGTCAACATTTGGAACGAGCCTTCATTCTTGGGTATTCGATTTGATCGTGGAACGGCAAAAATTGCCCACGCTCGCCTTTTTGACATGGCGGCCCACCAGTACGTAGGACCGGTACTTCAGTGGAATTCAAACTCAGAAGAATCCGGTCTCGCCAATGCCGTTGAAATTGAAACTGGTAAGACGGCTACCGTTAATTTGTTTGCAAAGTTGCGGTACGCCAATGAATACTTTATCCACACGGCCCCCTCAGCCCGAGAAAAGTGGCATCCAACACCGGCTGTCTTTGACCGAACGCGGCGGTGGTTCAGGCTTGATGTAGCGGATACTATTGGCCGCGTGTACAAATTTGAATTTGTCGTGGCAGGCCTAGATCAATCAGTCGGCGTTGGATTTCGGATCACGCCAAGCCAACGGGTCGGCATGATTGCGGACTCAATTCGCACTATGCGTCGAGCTTTGTTTTCCGGCTGGCCCCGAAAATAGTGAGCCATAGGGTGGGGTTCACCCCACCAATTCCCACGCAACTATCTGGAATGGTGGGATAAAACTCGCCCCACGCCCCAACACTCCGCACAATCCTCGTTTCCTTGTCAATCAACGAAAACAGCACTCGTGCGGGACCGTTGCGGCCGCCTACCACGAAATTTGAAACAATGAGATACTGCGTTCAGCTTGAACTGAGTAGTGATGAAAACCAACATACGACGCACAAAATACTGCCAACAATATGACGGCCAAATGGGTGACCAGTTCTAGCTGACGCTTGTTGTCATGGCGACTATTAATAACTAGTTTGTCGAAGTCGCAATCTAGGTAGATTTCCGCGACTAAGCCGCCCATCAAAATCCTCAGTGTATCCAAGTGTTTTCGATTTCGTTCGAGCGCGACACTTAATTCGTTTAAAAGGACTAGACCAAAAAGCCCGATGAATATGGGAACCAAAAATAGCCAGAAGTTCAAAAACGTCTTGTTTCCACTAAACGATGCAACTGCGGTGAGCCCATATGTTACCGCAATCTGACCGGCGAATATCCACGACGCGACTACCCAATGTTCTTTCTGATAGTCTTTGATATGGGTAACGCAATCTTCGTAATGCAGCGCAATGAATTCACTTTCGACGCCACCAGCCGATACGCTGCTTGGGATAAATCCTGCCGTACCGGCGGCCTTGCTACCCAAAATTGCTTTTTCCGTCAGTTTCAATTCCCGGTTCGAGAGTTGGCGTCGTTTGTCGGATTCTGGAAACAGCGAAAGGCAGAAAAGGTTCGCCGCAGCACGTGTCGCACTGATTATTAACATTTGGTTTCTTTCTTTCGAAATTGCCGCTTCGGTTTTGTGATTTATGCTGCACGATTCAATATTAGCAAGCGTAGGGCGGGGTTCACCCCCCCAATTCCCGCGTAACCATTTGCAATGGTGGGGCCAATCCCCCCAACCACCCCGCAAAACCGCGACGGGGCGCAGCACCGGGAGGGGGTTCCGGAGGAACCACCTCAGCGACATCTCGCACAACGCCCGCCAAGCCGTTGGGCTTGATGTGACCTATCGAGAGCAACCGTAGGGTGCGTGATTTCACGCACCGCTTCCGAATTGTCGGCGCAAAGTGGTGCGTGCGAGCACGCACCCTACCCCTCACCCCAAAACCCTCCGCACAATCCCCGGTTCCTTATCAATCAACGCCAGCAGCACCCGCGCCGGTCCATCGGGCGACCGCCGCTTATGCTCCCAATTCAACAAAGTCGCCTTCTTCACCCCAATCGACCGCGCAAACGCCGCCTGCGACAGCCCGGTGCGAGCGCGGATTGCGGGCACGTCGGGGTCGGGCACTTCGATCACATGGACAACGTAACCTTCACGCGCACCTTCCAGATAGGCGCGCGCCTCTTTAAGGCCTTGTTCGATCCGCTTGAATGCTTCGCTGGTCATCACAGCGTCCTATATTCGGCGACGAGTGCTTCGCCGAGTTCCACCAACATTTTCGTTTCCTTCGCCGACAGATTATCTTTTTCGTTCTTCGCAAACATGGTCAACAGAAACACCGGACCGCTATCCGCCTTGTAGTAATGAATCGTCCGAAACCCGCCGCTCTTGCCACTGCCCTCTCGCGCGAACCGAACCTTGTGCAATCCGCCACCCAATTGGACGCCCGCCCAAGGATTGGCGGCCAGATAGTCGATCAACGCCATCCGCTCGGCATCCGTCATCGCGGCTTTTGCACGGCGCTGGAAATCCGGCATTTCCACGACTGTTTCCAGTTTCACCATAGCCGCCACTGGCGTATATGTCAATGGCATACATTCACACCATCTCCACCCTCAACCTTTTCCCTGTCGCCGCCGCGTATTTCCGCAAGGTCTCGACCGAGGGCGACACCCTGCCACCTTCCAGTCGGGCAATCGCCGATTGCGTTGTGCCCAGCCGCTCGGCCAAAGCTTCTTGCGTCAGCCCAGCCGCAGCACGGGCGCGGAGCATTTGTTCGATGACCGAATATTCCGCATCCGCTTCGGCATAGGCAGCGGCAAATTCCGGGTCCTGCATGAAGTCGGTCTTCATATTCTGCAAAGAAACCAGCTTGCTCATTCCCCGATCTCCTTCATTCGCAACCGCGCCAGGGCAATGGCCCGTGGCAGTGTTTTTTCCGATTTCTTCGTGAAGACATGCAGCACCACCACACGACGTCCGGTAACAGCCACATACAGCCCGCGCGCAATACCCTCTTGGGCCTTGGCCCGCAGTTCCCACAGCTTGCCATCAAGATGCTTGACATGCGGTTCGCGCAATTGGTCCAAGCCATATTCCGCGATAGTCTCAAGCAAACGTGTCATCCTTGACCGCAGCCCGGGCGGCAAAGCCCTGATTTCTTCGCGCGCGACCGCCAACAATTCAACTTTCCATCGCATATTCGCTATATACCTTAACCGCTATGGTGTCAAACCAGAGATTAGACATTCCATATTGTGGTTAAGAAGCAGTTAGGTCCGGTTAACCCCCTCACCCCAACACCCGCCGCACAATCCCCGGTTCCTTATAAATCAACGCCAGAAGCACACAATCGCGTCACCCCACAGCAACAGACACCCTTCCCCTTACCTCCCATTCCCCCTATACCCCACTCGCATGATCGCCACCCTTCTCCGCCGCCTCAAAGGCGAACCGACTGCCGAGCAACTGCCGTCCGAAGATTGCCGGCTGGCAATGGCCGCCTTGATGGTGCGCGTTGCCCGCGCCGATGACAGCTATGCCTCGGTTGAAATGTCGATGATCGACCGCGTGCTGACCGCCCGCTATGCGCTCGCAACCGCCGATGCGACCACGCTGCGTGATCAGGCCGAAAAGCTGGAAGCCCAAGCCCCCGACACGGTGCGTTTCACCCGGCTGATCAAAGACGCCGTGCCCTATATCGATCGCAATGCCGTGGCCGAGGCTCTGTGGCGGGTCGTGCTGGCCGACGACCATCGCGATGACCACGAAAACGCCTTCCTGCGCATGGTGGTCAATCTGCTGGGCGTTTCCGACGTTGACTCGGCCAAAGCGCGGCAAAAAGCCTCGGCCAACCCGCTTCAATAATTCTTCGTCGCCCCTTCAAACATCGCCTTGGTTTGCCCCGCAGCCTTCGCCGCAGCCCTACCTTCCGACGCCCAAACCATGCCCCGGCGAAGCATTTCCTTTGCCGGTCCGTGATCAATCACATCGGCATGATGCCCCAAAGCATTGAAATACACCCGGCCAACACCCCATTTTCGCGTCCAAGCCACCGGAATATCGACCGGAGCATTGGCCGAGTGATACCAATTCACCGTCGGAAACCGCGTCGTCGCCAACACCACATTCGCCGGGTCAACGTGCAAATAATACTGCTCGGTTTTCACGTCAAAATCGGCAATGCCATCTGTCAGCGGCCCCGAATCCGGCACGATGTGCACCCGGTATTCCAGCCCATCGCCACCGGGATGTGCCACCCAATTCGCTCCCGTCATGAACTGCCACAACACATTGTCACGGAAGGCATCACACATGCCGCCATGACAGCCCGCCAGTCCGACACCAACCGCCACCGCTTCGGCCACGTTGACGGCGAATTCCTTTTCAATCGTCCCCATCGTCCAGATCGGCACGATCAATTCCAGCGCCTCCAACGCCGCGCGGTCGGCCAAAACATCCTGCGACGGCGACACCATGACCGAAAACCCCTCCGCCTCCAACATGCCGCGAAACAGCCCAGCCACCAATTCCGGTTGGTGCCCGTCCCAGCCGCCCCAGAATATCAACGCCTTTTTCATCGGATTCCTCCAACCGCCGCATCAAACGCTGCCACCGCCTCTGCCGCCTTTTCGCCAACCTGCGCCGCGTCCCAGCCCGGCCTATACAGCGACGATCCCAGCCCAAACCCCGTCGCCCCTGCCGCAATCCAACTAGCGAAATTCGCCGCCCCAACCCCGCCAACCATGAAAACATCACAACCCACCGGCAAAACCGCCCGCAGTGCCTGCAACCCCCCAATACCCATCATCATCGCGGGAAACACTTTCAACCCATCCGCCCCGGCTTCCAGCGCGGCAAAGCATTCCGAAGGCGTCAACACTCCCGGATAAGACAGCATCCCCGCTGCCTTAGTCGCCGAAATCACGGCGACATTGCAATTGGGCGACACAATCATCCCCGCCCCGGTCGCCGCGACATTGCGCACGTCCTGCACGCTCCACACCGTGCCCGCCCCAAAAACTGCCCGCGCCCCACAAGCCCGCACCATCCGCGCGATACTGTCCAAAGGATCGGGCGAATTCAGCGGCACTTCGATCTTGGTAATCCCGGCCTCAATCAAGGCCTCGGCGATACCAACAGCTTCATCGGGTTTCACGCCACGCAAAATCGCCACCAAGTTCCGGCTCACACGAATCCTCCTGCCAAGTCCCAATCCAAAGCAACGCAAACGCTGGCCCAAGTAAAGCGACAAATTCGCGCCATGCCCCTTGCCCCGACTCGGTGGCGCATGCCAGCTTCACGGTAATTTCCGGCACAAAGGAATTTGACCATGCGCCTTGCGCTTCCCTTCATTTTATCCGCCCTTTTCGCCACTTTTGCACCCGCCCAAGCGCAAGAAAGTTTCATCCCCCCCGCCCGCGCCATCCTCAAGCAAGGCGTCGATTTTTACGGCGGCGACATCCGCTCGATTTATGACACCAGCATCGAAATCTGCCGTGACGCCTGCGAGGGCGACCTTTCCTGCCGCGCTTTCACCTTTAACGCCAACGCCAGCGCCTGCTTCCTGAAATCCGAACATGGCGCGGAATCGCCGTTCGAAGGGGCACAATCCGCAGAACTCATTCGCCCCGAAGCCACTTTGACCGAACAAGCCATCCAACGCGCCGCCGACTTGTCCTTCGCCAATTCTTATCTGCCGTCTTCCCGCGACTATGCCAAATCCATCGCCTTCACCTATCCGGTCAATAATTTCACCGTTGAAGATCTGCTTTCGGGTGCGGAAACCTACAAGTCCGAGGGCAATTACGAACAAGCTTTCTGGAACATCATCACCGTCGCCAACATGACCGATACCGCCCGTGACTGGCTCGATGCGTCCTACCTGCTGGTACAAGCCGCAACACAGAAACCCGAATATGCATCGGATTACCAATGGCAAGCCCGTTCCGCCGCCATCAATTCTTACTTGCGCACCGAAGATCCGTTCATGCAGGCCGAAGCTCTCAACCAAATCGCTTCCCTGATGGAACTTTTGGGCGAAGGCAGCGCCGCGATTCCTGCCTTGCGCCTATCCCAAAACCTGTCCCCCAGCAGCGAAACCGCCGCTGCGCTGGAAAGGGTGATCGGCCTGTTTGGCTTTCACATTGTCGATAACACCGTTGATTCCAACGCCGCCCAACCACGCATTTGCATCAATTTCAGCGAGACTCTGGTGCAAAAAGGCGTCGAATACGGCGATTTTGTGCGCGTTGAAGGGGCCGATTTGCCGGTAGAGGTCAAAGACGCGCAGCTTTGTGTTGACGGCGTGCAGCACGGCCAAACCGTCAATATGACCATCCGCGAAGGCGTGCCCTCGCTTAGCGGTGAAACCCTGCAATCTTCCGCCGATCTTGAAATCTATGTCCGCGACCGCGAACCATCGGTGCGTTTCGCCGGTCGCGCCTATGTTCTGCCCAAAAGCGATGATGCGGCAATTCCAATCATAGGCGTCAATGCAACCGAGGCCGAGCTGGCGATCTTCCGCGTTCCCGAACGCAACATCCGCACCTTGATGCGCGACGGTTTGTTTGGCGAATTCATCGCAGGTTACGACCGCGACACGATCAAAGGCAGTTTGGGCGAAGCGATCTGGACTGGCACCGGCCAACTGCAAACCGAACTCAACCAAGACGTCACCACAGCCCTGCCCTTGGGCGATGCGATTGCCAGCTTTGAACCCGGCGTCTACGCCCTGACCGCCAATATCGCCGGGGCCGATTATTACGCGCAATCCGCCACCCAATGGTTCATCGTCACCGACATCGGCCTTGCCACCCTCAGCGGCAACGACGGCTTGCATGTCTTCGCCCGCTCGCTTGCCAGTGCCAATCCCATCGCCAACGCGCGTGCCGAACTGGTCGCCTTGAACAACGACGTACTTGGCACCGCCACTACCGATGCCAACGGCTATGCGCGCTTCGACGCGGGCCTGATGCGCGGCACCGGCGGCAATGCCCCCGCCTTGCTCAACGTCACCGGTGCCAATGACGATTTCGCCTTCCTCAGCCTCACCGAAGCGGGGTTCGATCTGTCCGACCGCGGCGTCGAAGGCCGCTCCTCGCCACCGCCGGTTGACGTTTTTGTCAGCACCGAACGGGGCATCTATCGCCCCGCCGAAACCGTCCACGCCACAATTCTCGCCCGTGACAGCGCGGCCAACGCAATTGCCGATCTGCCGCTCACCGCCATCATCCTGCGCCCAGATGGGGTGGAACATTCGCGCCATCTGCTGAACGACCAAGGTGCCGGCGGCCGCACCCTTGACTTGGCCTTGACCGCCACCGCCCAGCGCGGTGCCTGGAAACTGCGCATCCACGCCGACCCTGAAGCGACGGCTTTGACAACCACAACTTTCCTCGTCGAAGACTTCATCCCCGAGAAAATCGACTTCACCCTCGCCCTTGCCGAAGGCCCAATCTTCGCCGGTGACGCCCCGATCATCTCGGTTGACGCCGATTACCTCTACGGCGCACCGGCAGGCAATCTGGCGGTCGAAGGCGAAGTCACGGTCGCTCTCGCCGCCAATTACCCCGGTTTTGACGGCTATTCCTTCGGCCTTTACGACGAACCCTTCGACTCTGGTTATCAATCCATCGAAACGGGCTACGTAACCGACACCAGCGGTATCGTCGCAATCCCCCTGACCATCCCGGAAATGAACACCATCACGCAACCGGTTGAAATGACGGCAACTTTGCGCCTGATTGACGGCTCTGGTCGCCCGGTGGAACGCGAGCTAACCCGCCCCATCGCCCCCAACGGCCCGCGCATTGGTATCAAACCACTGTTTGACGGCGTTGCCGCCGAAGGTTCCAATGCCGCATTTGACATCATCGCCATCGGCAGCGACCTGACACGCTCGGTCACCACCCAAGCCGAATGGACCCTGTCGCGCATTGAAACCAGCTATCAATGGTACGAACTTGACGGCTATTGGAACTACGAGCCAACCACCCGCCGGGAAAGGGTGTCTAACGGCACAATCGACCTCAACCCAACCGCAATCACCCACGTCGAAACCCCAGTCCAATGGGGCCAATACGAACTGCAAGTTACCGCCCTTGGCACAACGCAAACCGCCAGTTCCTTCGCATTTTCCGCCGGTTGGTACGCCGCCGAAGGTTCCTCCACCACGCCCGACGTGCTGGATGTCGGCTTGAACAAAGACCGCTATGCCATTGGCGAGACTGCACAATTGCGACTGACCGCCCGCTATCCCGGCAAAGTCTTGGTCAATGTCATGTCCGATCATCTGATTGCCATGCAAGCCATTGATGTGCGAGAGGGTGAAACCACAATTCCCATTCCCGTCACCGCCGATTGGGGACCGGGTGCCTATGTCACCGCCACCCTGATCCGTCCGATGGATGATGCCGCTGGTCACAACCCCGCCCGCGCCATCGGTCTGGCTTGGGCACCGGTTGACCCCGGCAACGGCGACCTCGACGTGCAAATCACCACGCCCGATGCAGTTGACCCGCGCAGCCCCATGTCAGCCGCCATCAAAATCGCCAATATGCAACCAAATGCCGAGGCCTATGTCACCCTCGCCGCGGTCGATGTCGGCATTCTCAACATGACCGGCTTCGCGGCACCTGACCCGGAAGATCACTATTTCGGCCAACGCAAACTCGGCATGGAAATCCGCGACGTTTATGGCCGCCTGATCGACGGTCTATCGGGCACTCGCGGTTCAATCCGCTCCGGCGGCGATGGTGCCACAACACGCACCGCTCCACCGCCAACCGAAAAACTGGTCGCCTTTTTCTCTGGCCCCATCAAGGTCGGTGCTGACGGCACCGCCCAAGCCGCCTTTGACATCCCCGATTTCAACGGCACCGTCAAAATCATGGCGATTGCTTGGAGCAAGGATGCGGTGGGTAGTGCCGAAAAAGACGTGCTGGTACGTGATCCTATCGTCCTCACCGCCGGCCTGCCGCGCTTCCTTGCCCCCGGCGATACCTCGCGCCTACTGCTAAACCTCGCCCATGCCACCGGCCCAGCGGGCGAAGTAGAAGTCTCGTTTCTGACCACCAGCCAACTCACTCTTGCCAATAAGGGCCCGCTGAAGGTCACCTTGTCGGAACTCGGCACTGCCAATCTGGAAATCCCGATCACCGCCGGAGACTCCGGTGATCAAACCATTTCCGTGCAAATGAAAACCCCCGATGGCACGTTCCTGCACAAAGAATTGACCCTGCAAATCCGCGCCAACGACCCCGAAATCGCTCGCCAATCGCGCGTACCACTGGCCGCCAATGGCGGAAGACTGGTGATCGACCAAAACATCTTTGCGGGCCTCGCCGAAGGCACCGGTCGCGCCTCGCTCTCCATCGGTCCGCTCGCCCGCTTCGATGCGCCCGGCCTGTTGACCGCGCTCGACGCCTATCCCTATGGCTGCACCGAGCAGATCACTTCCAAAGCCCTGCCTCTGCTGTATTTCGACCAAGTGGCGCAGGCGATGGGTATGGCCGATGGTGACAAAGTGAAACTGCGCATCGAGCAAGCAATAACCTCGGTTCTCGCCAACCAATCCAGCGCCGGTTCCTTCGGCCTCTGGCAACCCGGCGAAGGCGACCTTTGGCTCGATGCCTATGTCACCGACTTCCTGTCCCGCGCCCGCGCCTTGGGCCATGAAGTGCCGGAAAACGCCTTCAAATCCGCCATCAACAATCTGCGTAATTCGGTGAACTATGCGCAGGATTTTGAGAATGCGGGCGAAGCCCTCGCCTATGCCCTGATGGTTCTAGCCCGCGAGGGCCAAGCCTCAATCGGCGATCTGCGCTACTATGCCGATATCAAAGGACTTGACTTTGCCACCCCACTCGCCAAGGCCCAGCTTGGTGCCGCACTGGCCTATTACGGCGACCAGCAACGCGCCGACGCCATGTTCCGTCTCGCTTATGAAGCCACCAACGTCGCCGAAGACCTGTCGCTCTACCGCGTCGATTACGGCACAGATTACCGCGATAAAGCCGCCGTTCTGACCCTCGCCGTCGAAGCCGGATCCACCGCCATCGATATCCAAGCCCTCGCCCGCCAGATCGGCACCTTCGGCAGTGGCGAATGGCGCTCGACGCAAGAGAATATGTGGACGCTACTGGCCGCCAGCGCGCTTGTCGAAAAAGCAACCTCAGGCGACATCACCGTCAACGGCGCAATCCCCAACGGACCCTTGGTGCGGCTGTTTGAAGAAGCCTTGCTCAACAACGAAACATTCACCTTCCAAAACAACGGCCAACAACCGGTCGATGCAGTGCTGACAACCTTCGGCATCCCCACCCAAGCCGAACCCGCCAGCGGCAACGGTTATCGCCTCACCCGCGCCCTTTACACGATGGAAGGCACCCCCGTTGACCCTGCCACGGTCACGCAAAACCAGCGGCTGGTGGCGACTATCACCATCACGCCCGAGCGCGACGTACAGGCCCGCCTGATGGTCAATGACCCGCTTGCGGCTGGGCTAGAGATCGACAACCCCAACCTGCTCTCCAGCGGCGCTGTAGCGGGGCTGGAGTGGCTGTCGGCTGACGATGTGGCGTCCCATACCGAATTCCGTTCCGACCGCTTCCTCGCCGCCGTAGATTGGTCGGGCACCAGTCCCTTCACACTGGCATATGTCGTTCGTGCCATTTCGCCGGGCAGTTTCCACCAACCGGCGGCCTCGGTCGAAGACATGTATCGCCCCGCCTACCGCGCCCGAACTGATGCCGGCACCGTGGTCATCGGTCCGCCACAGTGAAAAGCTGGCTACCGCGCCTATTCCTGACCTTCGCCCTAATCGTAGGGGTCACAACCCTTGCGCTCGATCGCTGGATCGATGCTGCAGTCCTGCCCCCGCTGCACCCCGAAACCTCGCGTTCTGTGCTCGACCGTGATGGCATCCTGCTTCGCGCCTACCCCGTCGCCGATGGCCGCTGGCGCCTGCCCATCGACCTAAGCCAAACCGACCCAAACTACATCGCCCAACTGATCGCCTTTGAGGATAAACGTTTCTACTCGCACCCCGGCATCGACCCACTGGCTATGCTTCGCGCCACCGCCCAGGCCATCTTGAATGGTCGCATCATCTCCGGCGGCTCCACCCTGACCATGCAAACGGCACGTCTGGTGGAGCAGGGCGAGACCGGCACAATCACCGGCAAACTTCGCCAAATCCGCGTTGCTTTGGCACTGGAACGGCATCTTAACAAAGACCAAATCCTCACCCTCTACCTGCAACTCGCCCCATTCGGGGGCAATATCGAAGGCGTCCGCTCTGCCAGTCTCACTTGGTTTGGCAAGGAACCCCGCCGCCTGACCCCCGCCGAAGCGGCGCTTTTGGTGGCCCTGCCGCAATCCCCTGAAACCCGCCGCCCCGACCGGTATCTCGACAACGCGATTCTGGCGCGAAACCACGTTCTCAACCGCAGCGTCCACTCCGGTGTCCTTGCCAAAGACGAAGCCCTTGCCGCCCTCAACGAAACCATCTCGCCCAACCGTCACCCATTCCCGATCCTCGCGCCGCATCTGGCCGACCGCTTAGCGGCACAGTCCCAAACAAACACCATCGCCACTACGCTTGACGCCCAACTGCAATCCGACCTCGAAACCTTGGTCCGCGATACAATCAATCACCTCGACCCCCACCTCAGCGCCGCCTTCATCGTCACCGATTATACAACCGGCGATGTTCTCGCCGAAATCGGTTCACCCGATTACACCAGCACCGCCCGGCTTGGCTTTGTCGACATGACCCGCGCCATTCGCTCGCCCGGCTCCACCCTCAAACCATTGATCTATGGACTGGCCTTTGAAGCGGGCATTGCGCATCCCGAAACGCTGGTAGACGACCGGCCCACCGCTTTTGGCACCTACACACCGCAAAACTTCGACCGCACCTATCGCGGCACCATCACCGCGCGAGAGGCGCTGCAATTGTCGGTCAATATCCCCGCCGTCGCCCTGCTGGATGCCGTCGGTCCGGCCCAACTTTTGGCCCGCCTCAAACGCGTCGGCATCACGCCGGAACTGCCCGATAACCGCGCCCCCGGCCTGGCCATTGGCCTTGGCGGACTCGGCATGTCGCTGCACGATCTGGTGACGCTTTATGCTTCAATCGCCAACGGCGGCCGGAAAGTCGACTTGCACGATCGGCCCACGCCAAACGAAACCGGCGAAACGCTGCTGCACGAAAACGCCGCTTGGCATGTCGCCGACATCCTTTCCGATGTGCAACCGCCGCCAAACGCATCAACCGGCCAACTCGCCTATAAAACCGGCACCTCCTATGGCCACCGCGACTCTTGGGCGATTGGCTTTGACGGCCAGCATGTGATTGGCGCCTGGCTGGGCCGGGCCGATGGTTCAGCCATGCCCGGTGCCATGGGGGCCGAATTGGCCGCGCCACTGCTTTTTGAGGCCTTCTCGCGCCTCAAACCCAAAACTGTCCCGCTTCCCGCGCCGCCGAAATCCGTTCTCACGCTCACCTACGCCGAACTGCCGCGACATCTGCAACATTTCATCTCGCGCGGCGCGGCGCTCAGCGCAAAAAACTTGCAAATCGCCTTTCCCCCCGATGGGGCCAAGCTGGACATGGGCAAAGAAACCCAACTGCCGCTGAAAGCCCGCAATGGCCAATTACCGCTAACGTGGATCGTCAATGGCCAACCCTTGCCGCCCAACCCGCTGGATCGCAGCGCCTTGTGGGCAAACTTGGGTAGGGGCTTTGTGCAAATTTCAGTCGTCGATGCCCAAGGCAATGCGGCCCGGGCGAATGTATTTTTGCAATGACAATTGCTCGATGACGTGACCCTAGGTAACGTGCAGCCAACCAAAATCCCTCGGGGAATTACCAGAATAACTGACCTTAAGGTCAATTTGTCGCGCAAATTTTGGCCCGTTCCTCTGGAAAAATCGCCTCCTAAGTCTTATTCAAATGCCAGCAGGTCTAAGCCGGACCAATGGAACGTCGCGCCATGCCCAGAATTCACAAGATTTTCGCTGTTCTCGTGTTCGCCCTCGCCGCCGCTTGGGTGTTGACCGGCGAATTTTCATCGGTTGGCAGCGAAATCCCCGGTGCTGAAACCGAAACGACCGCCGAACCCGCCGTAGTAGCCAATGTTGAAGCGACATCTGCCGAAACAACCGCGCCCGTGGTTGAGTCCCTGCGCAAAGTGCGCATCGCTTTGGTTCCCTCAACCCAATACCAACGAACCATCCGTATTTCCGGCAGCACCGAAGCCAACAAACGCGTTGTCCTGGCGGCGCTTTCCAACGGAATGGTCCGCTCGATGGCGGTAACCGAAGGCGACGTTGTCGCCGACGGCGCGGTATTGATGCAACTTGACATCGAGGGCCGCGACCTTGCGCTGATGACTGCCGAACAATTGTTGACCCAACGTCGGGCCGATGCTGCTGCCTACAAACGCCTGCTTGCTACCGGCGACATTCCGGAATTGCAGGTGAACGCTGCCGTTACCGCCCTACGCGATGCCGAAGGCCAAGTCGAAATGGCCAAGATAGAACTTGATCGCACCCGCGTTTCCGCACCCTTTGCCGGCGTGTTGGACGCGGTTGACGCCGAAGTCGGCACTTGGGTTTCCCAAGGCACGCCGGTTGCCACGCTGCTGCAACTCGACCCTGTGATCGCCATCGTCGAAATCAACGAAAACTCGCTTGGTTCGGTACGTGTCGGTGACAAGGCCAAAATTACTCTTGCCACCGAAGAAGTGATCGAAGGCACCATCCGCTTCATCAGCCGCGATGCATCAGACCAAACCCGCACCTACAAAGTCGAAGTTGAACTGCCCAACCCCGACAACCGCATCCCATCGGGCATGAGCGCTGAACTCGAATTCATGGGCCCGGCCGAAACCGCAACCATCCTGCCACGCTCGGTTGTTTTGTTGAATACCGAGGGATTGCTGGGCATCCGCACCGTCGGCGCTGACAATAAAGTCGAGTTTCACGAAGTCACGATCTTGGACGATACCCAAGCCGGTCTGGTGCTGGAAGGCGTGCCCGAAGGTGCTAAGATCATCGTTCTTGGCCAAAATTTCGTGCAAGACGGCGATGAGGTCGATCCGGTTCTGACCGAACTCGCCGCCGCGGGAACCCTGAAATGAGGATCGTCGAATTTGCCATCAGCAAGGCACGTCTGACAATTTCGATTTTGGTGTTCCTGTTGGTAGCTGGGGCACTGTCCTACATCTCCATCCCCAAAGAAGCCGAGCCCGACATCCAGATACCGACCATTTATGTCAGCCTCGGCTACGCCGGCATTTCGCCGGAAGATAGCGAACGCTTGTTGCTGCGCCCTATGGAAACCGCGCTGAAAAACGTCAAGAACGTCAAGCAAATCACCTCGACCGCCTATCAGGGCGGCGGCAATGTGATCGTCGAATTCCAAGCCGGTAGCGACCTTGAAACCGCCTTGCAAGACATGCGCTCCAAAGTCTCCGACGCCAAACGTGACCTGCCCCAAGGCGCGGATGAGCCGGGGATATTTGAGATCAACATTTCCGAATTTCCGGTGCTGGTCATCACTCTATCGGGCGATTTGCCCGAGCCGGTGCTGACGGCCAGTGCCCGTGGCCTGCGCGATGCCATCGAAGACAACGTTCCCGGCGTCTTGGAAGCGAACCTGCAAGGCGCACGCGACGATCTGGTCGAAGCCATCATCGACCCGACCAAACTGACGGCCTATGGTATCAATGTTGATACGCTCGGTGCCATCGTCGGTGCCAACAACCAGCTTATCGCCGCAGGTACGCTGGAGGGCGCCGAAGGCAAATACGCCATAAAAGTGCCCTCGTTGCTGGAAAACCTCAATGACGTGGCCGACCTGCCCATCGTCGCCTCTGGCAACGCCGTCGTGCGCGCCCGCGACCTTGCCACGATCCGCCCGACCTTCTCCGATCCGGTCAGCATCACCCGGCTCGACGGTAAACCCGCCATTGCCATCGAAGTATCCAAACGCTCCGGTGCCAACCTGATCCAGACCGTTGATGCCGCCAAATTTGTCGCCGACGAATTCGCCAAATCCGTGCCCGAAGGCATCCAGATCAGCTACAGCCAAGACAAATCAACCTCGATCCGCCAGTTGCTGTCCGACCTGCAAAATTCGGTGCTGACCGCGGTGATCTTGGTCTTCATCATCATCCTTTGGGCACTGTCGGTGCGCTCCTCAATCATCATCGGTATGGCGATACCGGTGTCGTTCCTCGTCGGCATTCTCGGCCTGCAAATGATGGGGCTGACCGTCAATCTGGTTGTGCTGTTCAGCCTCATTCTCGCCGTCGGCATGCTGGTTGATGACGCAATCATTGTCACCGAATATGCCGAACGTCGGATGAGCGAAGGGTTGGATCGCACTTCTGCCTTCACCGAGGCCAGCCACCGCATGGCCGGGCCAGTCATCGCCTCGACCATGACGCGCGTCGCCGCTTTCTCGCCCCTGCTGTTCTGGCCCGGCATCGTTGGCGAGTTCATGAAATACATGCCGATCACTTTGATTGTCACCTTGTCAGCCTCGCTGATGTATTCGCTGATCTTTGCCCCCACGCTCGGCTCAATGTTCGGTAAAGCCGCCCATACCGGCCCGCGCAAAGACGGATGGTATATGGCCATCGTGCAGCAAGTCGTGCGCGTTCCAATTGTCGTTCTGTTGTTGGCCGCGCTCATTCTGGGTGGCGTCATCTATGGCTATAGCAAAAAGGGCGCGGGTGTCGAATTCTTCCCCAATGTCGAACCCGATTACGGCCAGATGAGCATCGCTGCGCGCGGAAACCTGTCCCTGCAGGAAAAAGACCGTCTGGTGCGCGAAGTTGAAGCCCGTGTTCTGGGTTGGCCTGGCATCGAAACCATCTACACCCGCGTTGGTGGCGGTGGCGGCGGCGGCTTTTTTGGTGTTGGTGGCGGTGCCGACGAAATCGGCTCGCTGCAATTCGAATTCGTCAATTGGAAAGAACGCAAACCGGCATTTGAAATCCTTACCGACCTGCGGGCCGAATTGAAGGATTTCGCCGGTATCGACATTTCCGTCGATGTGCCCGAAGCAGGTCCGCCCACCGGTGCGGCGATCCAAGTGATCCTTTCGGCCGCTGACCCCGCAGAATTGAACGCAACGGCGACGATGATCGCCAACTATCTGCGCACCATCCCGGAAATTCAGGATTTGTCGGATGGCTTGCCGCTACCTGGCATCGACTGGGAATTGCAGATCGACCGCGCCGAAGCCGCCAAAGCGGGCGTTGGCGCTGGCTCCATCGGCACGGTTGTGCAGCTCATCACAACCGGTTTGAAACTGACCGACTATCGCCCCGCCGGGGCTGACAACGCGGTTGATATCCGCCTGCGCATGCCCGAAGACCGCCGCACTTTGGCGGCATTGGACGATTTGCGCGTGCAAACCCAGGCCGGATCGGTGCCGATCTCAAACTTCGTCAAACTGGTGCCCACCGCCAGCGTTGGCAACCTCAACCGGACTGACGGCAAACGCACGATCACCGTTTCTGCGGCGGTGAAAGAAGGTGCGCAAGTTGCTGATATTCAAGCGATTGTCACCGAAGGCGTCGACAAACTCGACATTCCGGAATCGATCTCTTGGAAAATGGGTGGCTCTGATGAGGAAAGCGCCGCCGCACAAGCCTTCCTTGGCAAAGCTTTCGGCGCCGCGATTTTCCTAATTTTTGTCGTGCTTTTGGCCCAGTTCAACCGCTTCATCTCGGTCGCATTGGTGCTGTCTGCCGCGCTGATGTCCACCATCGGCGTGTTCCTTGGCCTTTTGATCACCGGACAGCCGTTCAGCATCGTCATGTCAGGTATCGGTGTCATTGCCCTCGCCGGCATTGTGGTCAACAACAACATCGTGCTGATCGACGCCTATCATCATCATCGCAACGAAGGCATGGATAAACGCGAAGCCGTCATCCAGACCTGCCGCGAACGCGCCCGCCCCGTGGTTCTGACCGCCGCCACCGCCATCCTTGGCGTCTTCCCGATTGCCTTTGGCCTGAACCTCGAACTGCTCAGCCACGAAGTCACCAACGGCGCGCCCTCGACCCAGTGGTGGATCGCCCTCTCCTCCGCGATCGTCTTTGGCCTGTCGTTCTCGACCATCCTGACACTGGTGGTCACACCAGCGGCATTGATGGTGTTCACCCGCAAGAACCCGGTCAAAGGTCAGCGCAGCATCTTCGCTCGACTGTTCGGCTGGATGGCGTTCTGGAACCGCCGCCGCCGCACGCCCAGCGTCCAGCCCGCCGAATAACCCAATCCTGTCACCGATGTAATCTGGCCTTCACGCGCAATCCACTCTGAACGGCCAGATAGCACTCACCCGAACCGCAATTGAGGTGAAATCATGCGAACAACAACCTACAGGACCATAACTGCCGCTCTGCTCGGCTCAACCCTTCTCGCCGGGGCCGCCAATGCAGGCCCGCTGGCTGATCTTGTCGATCAGGTCAGCCCTTCGGTCGTCACCATCCTCGCCAGTCAAAACGCCCGCGTCGAGCGTGAAATGCAAGTCCCCGAAGGCACCCCGTTCGAGGAATTTTTCCGCCGCTTCGAAGGCCCCGAAGGCATGCCGCGCTTTGAACGCGGCGACCGGCCCACCCAAGGCATGGGTTCAGGCTTCGTCTTCGCCGCCGATGGTTACATTGTCACCAACAACCACGTCGTTGAAGGTGCCGATGAAATCACCGTCCGCCTCGGCGACGACCGCGAGTTTTCCGCCGAAATCATCGGCACCGACGCCCAATCCGACCTCGCCCTGCTGCACATCGACGCCGCTGGGCTGACTGCCCTGCCCATCGGCAATTCCGATGCCATGCGCGTCGGCGATGACGTCATGGCGGTCGGCAACCCCTTTGGCCTTGGCGGTACTGTTACCGCTGGCATCATCTCGGCCAAAGGCCGCGACATCAATTCCGGACCTTACGTTGATTATCTGCAAACCGATGCCGCCATCAACCGCGGCAACTCCGGTGGCCCCCTGTTCAACATGGAAGGCGAAGTCATCGGCGTGAATACCTCGATCTTCTCGCCCTCCGGCGGTTCGGTTGGCATTGGCTTTGCTGTGCCTTCCAACATCGTCACCAACGTTGTTGCCCAATTGCAGGCCGATGGCACGGTGGATCGGGGTTGGCTCGGCGTTTCGATCCAACAGGTCACCCCGGCCATTGCGGCGGCCCTAGGACTGGCTGACGCCCAAGGCGCACTGGTTGCAGGTGTTCTGCCTGAAAGCCCGTCAGAGGGCGTTCTGCAGGCCGGTGACGTGATCTTGTCGCTGGACGGCGCAAAAGTCGGCGAAAGCCGCGATCTGCCAACAATCGTGGCTGCCACTAACCCCGGCACCACGTCAACCATCAGCGTCATGCGCGACGGCAAAACCATCGACCTGCCCATCACCATCGGCAAACTGCCGGTTGAGCAAGTTGTGCTGAACACCACGAACACAACGCCAAGCGATGAAAGCGCTTCAACCAAACTTGGCGCCACGCTCAGCTCGCTCACACCTGAAATCATCCAAGGTTTGGAATTGCCCGAAGGTGTTACCGGTGCGGTCATAACGTCACTGCAATCGGGCGGTCCAGCCGAGCAAGCCGGCCTGCAAGTTGGCGACGTCATCGTAAAAGCCGGTACGACCAACATCACCTCGCCCGAGGAACTGAACGCCGTGCTCGCCGATCTCGACGGTGACAAAGCCCTGCTCTTGGTCAACCGCCAAGGCAATCCGTTCTTTGTCGGCGTGTCGTTGTAGATCGTCATTGCACGGAGCAAAGTGACGAAGCAATCCATCTGCCACGTCGGTTGATGGATTGCCGCGCTTCGCCCGCAATGACGATCGTTTCCGCCGGAAACAGAACCGTGATCCTAGCCAATGTTGAAACTTAACCCAAAAAACCTACGTATATTGGGTAAGAGAGAACCAAAATGAGCCGCCGTATCCTCATTATCGAAGACGATCCCGAAACCTCTGCCTATCTGAGCAAAGGCTTGGGCGAGGCCGGATTCGCCATAGAAACCAGCCCCAATGGGCGCGAGGGTTTGTTCCTAGCAACCGGCAGCGGTTTTGACGCGATAATCCTTGACCGCATGCTGCCCGAACTCGACGGCCTCTCGATACTCAAATCCATCCGCGCCGCCGGAATCGCCACACCTGTGATGATGCTGACGGCGATGAGCGCAGTTGACGAACGCGTGCGCGGCTTGAAAGCCGGGGCTGACGATTACCTGATCAAGCCCTTCTCGTTTGACGAATTGAATGCCCGCATCGAAACCCTGCTGCGCCGCCCCGCCATCACCCGCGAAGAAACCCAGCTCAACTGTGCCGATCTAGAACTCGATCTCATTGCCCGCTCGGCACGCCGCGGCGAGCGGATGATCGACCTGTTACCGCGCGAATACCAGATGCTCGAATACCTCTTGCGCCGCAAAGGCCGCGTCGTTACCCGCACCATGATGCTGGAAGGCATGTGGGAATATCATTTCGACCCGCAAACCAATGTCATCGACGTGCATATCAGCCGATTGCGCAAGAAAATTGATCCCGAAGGGGCATTTCCCTTGATCCGCACCGTGCGGGGTTCGGGCTATATGATCTCTGGCGACGCCTAAAAGATGTTGCGCAACACCACAGCCCGCTTTGTCGCCTTTCATTTCCTATTGGCGGCACTGTCGTCGCTGCTGGTGCTGGCTTTCGTCTATTGGTCGACCACCCGCGTGATTGACGGCGAAGTCCGCCAAGTGGTGCAGGCCGAAATCGCTGGCCTGTCTGAAAACTATACGACAATGGGCATCCTTGGTTTGGTGCGAGCGATAGACCGGCGCGTGCGTGACATCGACCAACGCGACGCGATATACCTGTTGACCGACGCGCAAGGCCGCATGTTGGCGGGAAACCTGTCATCATGGCCGCCTAATGTATCGCCCGGTACCGGCTGGATAGACCTCGATCTGTTCCGGGCCGACACCAACAAGCAAAGCAAACTTTCCGCCGCAACCTTTCTCTTGCCCGGCGGCGAACGCCTTTTGGTCGGCCGCGATGCCCAGGCCCGCGTTGCCTTTGATAGCACCCTGATCCGCGCCCTAATCACCGCCCTTGGCCTGACCGCGCTTCTTGCCGCGCTTTCGGGCTGGCTGTTGTCGCGCTTTGTCAATCGCCGCATCGGCGAAATCACCGATACGGCAGATGAAATCGTCGCCGGTGGCTTAACCCGCAGGGTTCCGTTGCGCGGCAATGGTGACGAATTTGACCGGTTGGGCAGCACATTGAACGCAATGCTTGATCGTATCGAAGCGCTGGTGGGCGACATGCGCATGGTCACCGACAGCGTGGCGCATGACCTGCGCAGCCCGCTGACCCGCCTCGTGTCGCATCTGGAAAGCGCCACAGACGAAACCCAACCGAATGATGAACGGGCAAACCTGATCCAGCGCGCCATGGCCGAAGCCGAAGGCGTGCTAAAGGCCTTCACCGCCCTGCTCGCCATCGCCCGCACAGAGGCAGGCATGGGGCGCGACCAATTCGCCCCAGTTGATCTTGGCAAACTGTTGGATGATGCCGCCGAACTTTATGCACCCGTCGCGGACGAGAAAAACATCACTCTGCGTCGACATGGAAACGGCTCGCTGGTGAACGGTCATCAACAACTTTTGGCGCAAGCCGCCTCGAACCTGATCGAAAACGCCATACGACATGCACCAGACGGCAGTGAAATCGTGCTGGATTCGGGCGTCGCAGCTCCGCTTTTGGCAATCTCCGACCACGGCCCTGGCATTTCGACCGACGACCTCGCCCGCGCCGTGCAGCGCTTCGTGCGCCTTGATCCCAGCCGTTCCGGCCCCGGCACCGGCCTTGGTCTGTCGCTGGTCGGCGCCGTGGCCCGCATGCACGGTGGCGCCTTGCGTCTCAGCGACAACGGCCCCGGATTAAGGGCGGAAATAAGTTTCTGACACGTGTAATTGGCGCAATTGTTTTCATTTCAGTCTTGGACAGCGCGCCGTGTTTCGGTAAATTCAATGACAATGGGGCAGGCGGATACGCGGGTAACCGCCGAGTCTGCGTTCGGCAACACAACCCTTGATGTAACTGTCGCGAATGTTAGCGGCAACGTTAGGGCGGCTATATCAACGCCATTTCGCAACGTGGTGACTCACAGGTTGTCGCCGCCGGTTCGGTAAGCTTTAGCAAAAACTCGGAAGTGAATGGTTCGGTGTTGACAGCGCAAAATGACAACACCTTCAACTTCACTTCAGGTGCGCCAACACCAAAGTTCTGAGGCGCGCAAGTGCCTGCCGGTAACGACATCACCATTACAACAACGGGCACCAACCACCCGACGATGTCCTCGACCTATAATGCGCATGTGCAGTTCTACGAACCGAACTCGCGCACCACCCGATATTGCGATGCGTGGTTTGGTCAGGATTGCATCGGTGCAACCTTCCAAGGCTGTGCAAGCGGTACCAGAACGATAACCACCAAGATCGTAGGCCAAACTTTCCGGCAGCTTGTGCGAAATCTCCCCGCGCCCTCATCGGTGCGGGCTTTTTTCGTCGATTTAACCCTCCGCCAAAGCCGCCAAGTCCAGCCATTCGGCCTCCGCTTGCGCCAAAGCAGCCTGACGGTCCGCCAGTCCGGCGCTGATTTTGGCGAATTTCTCCGGGTGTTGCGCGTATAAATCGGCTTGCCCCAGCGCCGCTTCCAGCTTGGCGATCTCGGCTTCCAGCCGCTCAATCGCCCCCGGCAGTGCCCGCAACCGATGCGCTTGGGTGAAACTCAAACTCGCAATCACCGGCTTTTCCGCCTTTTGCGCCACCGTCTTCGCCTTGGCCACTGGCGCCGCCACATTCAAATCTTGCGCCTTTTGCGCTTGATAATCCGACCAACCCCCGGCATAGGCGACGGCGCGACCATCGCCTTCCATGGCAATTGTCGTTGTCGCCACCCGATCCAGAAAATCGCGGTCATGGCTAACCAGCAGCACTGTGCCATCATAGTCGTCGATCAATTCCTGCAACAAATCCAAGGTTTCAACGTCCAGATCGTTGGTCGGCTCGTCCAACACCAACAAATTACTCTCCCGCGCCAATATCCGCGCCAGCAACAACCGCGCCTTTTCGCCCCCCGACAAAGCCGAGACCGGCCCCCGGGCTTGTGCTTCGCCAAATAGAAAATCCTTCAGATAGGCCACGATATGCCGCGGTTTCCCGCGCACCATCACCTGATCGTTGGACCCCGAAACCCCCAAGGCCCGATCCCCCGCCAGCGAATCCCACAGGCTTTGCTTTGGGTCCAGCGCCTCGCGGTTCTGGTCAAACACTGCCATATGCAAATTGGTGCCCAGCTTGATTGTGCCCGAATCCGGCTTCAACTGCCCGGTCAACATTTTCAGCAACGTCGTCTTGCCCGACCCATTTGGCCCGACCAAAGCCACCCGCTCGCCCCGCGTCACCTTGATGGAGAAATCCTGCACCACCGGTTCACCAAACGCCTTGGCCAGATGATGCGCCTCGATCACCATCCGCCCCGACTTTTGCCCCACCGACAAATCCAGTTTCGCCGTGCCGCTGCGGCGAATTTCCTCGGCACGGTCTTGCCGCATCTCTGCCAGTCGCCGCACCCGCCCCATGTTGCGTTTGCGCCGCGCCGAAATCCCCTCAACCGCCCAGCGGCCTTCCTCTTTCAACAACCGGTCCAGCTTGTGCCGTGCCAAATCCTCTTGCTCAAACACCCGGTCGCGCCATTCCTCAAACGCGGCGAATCCCTTGTTGTTCTGCCGCAAAGTCCCACGATCGACCCATAAGGTGCTGTCGGTCATATGCCGCAAAAACGCCCGGTCGTGCGAAATCAATACAAAAGCCTGCGCGGTTTGTGACAGATATTCTTCTAACCAACCAATGACTTGAATATCCAAATGGTTGGTCGGCTCGTCCAGCAACAGCAAATCGACGTCCGATGCCAGCAACCGCGCCAGCGACGCGCGACGACGTTCCCCGCCCGAAGCCTGCGCCGGGTGCATATCCACGTTCAGATGCACCCCCTCCATGACTTGCGCAATGCGATAGCGATGCTCCTCGGCCAACCCCGCACCTGCATAGTCACCTAATGTAGAAAACCCTGCAAAATCAGGGTCTTGGTCCATGTAACCAACGTGAAACCCGGCGTTCAAAATCCGCTGGCCGCCATCGGGTTCCACCAAACCGGCGACGATCTTCAACAAAGTCGATTTGCCCGAGCCATTGCGCCCGACCAGACAATGCCGCTCGCCCTGATGAATGGTCAAATCCACCCGATCCAGCAACGGATTACCGCCGAAAGTCAGGCTGATGTCGGATAAAGTCAAAATGGCTGGCATGGCGTCTCTATCCACTGCGCCAAGGTCGTCGTCAAGCGCACTTGCACCGATGAACCAAGCCTGTATCTTGCAAGCAATTGCAGGAGCCGCCCATGACGCAAGCCCCCTACAGCCCCAATATCCGCGCCACCTTTGCCCCGCCGGTTATGGAGGCGCGACGTTGGCTGAGTGCCGCAACCTTCCCCGCCGACCGTCCGCTGTTGAACCTCAGCCAAGCCGCCCCCATCGACCCACCGCCGCAACTCTTGCGCGACGAAATGGCCCGCGCGATCATCGAAGAAGCTGACAGCCATATCTACGGCCCCGTCTTGGGCAACCCTGCCCTGCGCGAAGAAATCGCCAAGCAGTGGTCAACAGCCTACGCTGGCGACATCCAATCAAAAGATGTAGCAATTACAGCAGGTTGCAACCAAGCATTCTGCGCCGCCCTCGCTACTGCCGCCGCCCCTGGCGACGCTGTGATCCTGCCGGTTCCGTGGTATTTCAACCATAAAATGTGGCTCGATACCAACGGTATCGAAACCCGCGCCCTGCGTTGCGGCCCCGGTATGCTCCCCGACCTCGATCAGGCCGAGGCGCTGATCGACGCCCGCGTCAAAGCCATCGTTCTTGTCACCCCGAACAACCCAACCGGCGCCGAATACCCGCCCGAATTGATCCGCGATTTCCTCACCCTCGCCCGTCGGCATGGCCTTTTACTCATCCTCGATGAAACCTACCGCGATTTCCATTCCAGCCCATCCGCCCCGAACCATCTATTCGCCGACCCGATGTGGCGCGAAAATCTGGTGCATCTCTATTCCTTTTCCAAAGTATTCCGCCTTACCGGCCACCGAATTGGCGCGATGATAACATCCCCCGAACGCCTTGCCGAAGCCGAGAAGTTCCTCGATTCCATCGCCATCTGCGCCCCACAAATCGGCCAAAAGGCCGCCCTTTTCGGCCTGAAACATTTGAAAGAATGGGTCGCGGGCGAGCGTGCCGAAATCCTGCACCGCCGCGCCTTGCTCGAATCCGGCTTTTCCGGCCTCAACGACTGGCAATTGCTCGGCTGCGGTGCCTATTTCGCCTATGTCCGCCATCCGTTTGACATTCCATCCGACCATCTGGCCCAACGCCTCGTCACCGAGCAATCGCTCCTTACCCTTCCCGGCACCATGTTTGGCGTTACCAAGGCAAAGGGCGGCGATGGGTCAGCCGAACAGCAATTGCGCATCGCTTTCGCCAATGCCGATGCCAACGGCCTTTCAACATTGTTCGAGCGTTTGCGGGCATTTCGCCCGTAACCGCCCCTTGTAACCAAACATCTCACCGCCTAAAACACGGGCCAGCCAACGCCTGCCAAGGAATCCTGTTCAATGCTCAAGTCTTTCCGCAAATCCGGTTCCAACCCCTTGGTTTTTGCCACACTTGCCATCCTAATTGTCGGCCTCATTGGTTTTGGCGGCCGCGTTGGTACTGGGGTCAGCGCCTCGGGTGTAGCGGCAGTTGGCAGTGAATCGATCACCACCGATGATTACGTACGCGCGATGCAAAATGCGCTGCGCAATATTTCCCAGCAGGTCGGGCAGGAAATTTCCCTGCAACAGGCCATCGCACTGTTTGGCGTGGATCGCGAGGTCTTGAACAGTTTGGTGACCAATGCGGCGCTCGATAGCAAAGCCCGCGAATTGGGCATTTCCATCGGTGATACCAATGTGCGCGACAGCCTTCTGCGCACCCAAGCCTTCCAAGGCGTTGACGGAAAATTTGATCAAGACGCGTATAATTTCGCGCTGGAACGTCTCAACATGACACCGGCGGAATACGAAACGACAGTTCGCAAAGGCACCGCCCGCGACCTTATCCGCACCGGCATTTCCGCTGGCACGTCGATGCCTGCATCGGCTGCCGCCACCCTCTTGGCCTATTCCGGTGAAAAACGCAGTTTTGATTGGATAACGCTGCAAGCCGCCGACCTTCCCGACGTTGTGGCGCAACCAACGGTGCCGCAGGCACAGGCTTATTATGACACTCACAATGACCAATTCATGTCGCCGGAAACGCGTGACATCACGTATCTCGCGCTGCGCCCGTCGGATCTGACCGACCAAGTCACTGTCACCGACGAACAACTAAAGGAAGCCTATGACGCGCGCATCGACGAATTCAACATACCCGAAACCCGCGCCGTCGAACGCCTTGCCTTTGCCACCGAAGCCGATGCAGCCGCCGCCCTTGCTCGTATCACATCGGGCACGGCAACTTTTGAAGCAATTGTTGCGGAACGCGACTTGTTACTCAAAGATCTCGATCTTGGCATCATCAAGCGCAAAGACCTTGATCCAGAAGCGCAAGCGACGGTGTTTGACCCTACCAGTCCCGGCATCTATGGCCCCGCCGTTACTTTGCTTGGACCCGCCATTTTTCGCGTGAACGGCATATTCAATGCGCAATCGACATCGCTGGAACAAGCAACGCCGCAGTTGAAAAACGAACTGGCTTTGGAGGATGCCGCGATTTTGCTTGGAGATGATGCGGTCAAACTTGATGACCTGCTGGCGGGTGGCGCGACTTTCGAAGAAATCGCCACCCAAACCAATTTCAAGCTGGCCAGCATTGCTTGGTACGAAACCCTCACCGATGGCATCGCCGCCGACCCGGCGTTCCAGTCTGAAGCCGCAGAAGCGGTTGAAGGCGAAGATCGAGACCCAATCAACCTGATCGACGGCGGTGTCGCCGTCGTACGCTTAGACAGCATCACCGCCCCGGCATTGCGACCTTTTGCCGATGTTTCGACGCAAGCCATTGCCGCGTTGCATGCCGAAACCGAGACCGCCCAAATCGCCGAATTTGCCGCGATGATGAAAACCCAAATATCCGCCAACAAGACGCTGGCCCAACTTGCCATTGAGAAATCCCTCGCGCTAAACCCCGCCGCGCCAGTCGCCCGAGGTGGCACCATCGCTGAAGCACCCGCCAGCCTGATCGTCGAGCTTTTCAAACTGGGTGCAGGCGAAACCGCCGTCATCTCTGGCCCCGGTCGCGCCGACCTTGTTCAACTGAATGAAATCGCTGCATTCGACCCGATTGCCGAAGAAAACAGCGCTTTGGTTGCCGAGGCGAACCGCCAACTTTCCGAACAGATTGGCAACGATCTGTTCGCCGTTTTCGCGGCCCAAGCGCAGACCGAAGCGGGTGTCTCGATCAACGCGCCGGTCGTCCAAGCCTTGCTCGACCGCTTCCAGTAACCTCTGCGCAAATGCAGCTTTCCCCCAGCCCGGAAGATTTCGCCCGCGCCTATGACGCCGGGCAAAACCAAGTCGTCTGGACGCGGCTGGTCGCCGATCTCGACACCCCGGTCTCGCTGATGCTGAAACTTGCCCAAGCCCGCAAGGACAGTTTTCTTTTGGAATCGGTGACCGGCGGCGAGGTGCGCGGTCGCTATTCGGTCATCGGCATGCGTCCCGACCTGATCTGGCAATGCCATGGCAACGCGGCCCGTATAAACCGCGAAGCCCGCTTTAACCCCGACGCCTTCACCGACATCGCCGCCGACCCGCTCACGTCCTTAAGGGCAATCATCGCCGAAAGCCGCATCACCCTGCCCGATGGCCTGCCTGCCATTTGCGCCGGTCTGTTTGGCTATCTCGGCTATGACATGATCCGCCTTGTCGAACACCTGCCAGACGTCAACCCCGACCCTTTGAACCTGCCCGATGCCATTCTCATGCGACCGACCATTGTCGTTGTCGTCGATGGGGTGAAAGGCGAAGTGACCGTCGTCAGCCCGGTTTGGGCCGGCCAAAGCCAACCCGCCCGGGCTGCATTTGCCCAAGCTGCCGAACGGGTGATGGACGCCGTGCGCGACCTCGACCGTCAGCCACCCGAAGAAACCCGCGATCTGGGCGAAGCCCCGGCGCTGGACGAGGCAACATCCAACACCAGTAAGCCCGAATATCTGGCCATTGTCGAAAAGGCCAAAGACTACATCCGCGCCGGTGACATTTTCCAAGTCGTCCCCAGCCAACGCTGGTCGCAAAAATTCGAGCTGCCGCCCTTCGCGCTCTACCGTGCCCTAAGACGCACCAATCCTTCGCCCTATATGTTCTATTTCAATTTCGGGGGATTTCAGGTTATCGGGGCCAGCCCCGAAATTCTGGTACGCGTGGTTGGCAACAAAGTCACCATCCGCCCCATCGCTGGCACCCGTCCGCGCGGGGCGACGACGGTGGAAGACCTCGCCTTTGAACGCGACCTCCTAGCCGATCCGAAAGAACGCGCCGAACATCTGATGCTGCTCGATCTCGGTCGCAACGACGTCGGCCGGGTCGCCGAAATCGGCTCGGTCGACCCGAACGAGCAATTCATCATCGAACGCTATTCCCACGTCATGCACATCGTCTCCAACGTCGATGGCATGCTCCGCAAAGACACCGACGCACTGGCGGCGCTGCTGGCCGGCCTGCCCGCAGGCACGGTCTCGGGCGCCCCGAAAGTCCGCGCCATGCAGATCATCGACGAGTTGGAGCACGAAAAACGCGGCGTTTATGGCGGTGGCGTCGGCTATTTCTCGGCCAATGGCGACATGGATATTTGCATTGCGCTGCGCACCGGCGTGGTCAAAGACCAAGTGCTCTACACTCAAGCCGGTGGCGGCGTGGTTTATGACAGCGACCCCGAAGCCGAGTTCCAAGAAACCGTCAACAAGGCCCGCGCTTTGAAGCAAGCGGCAAAGGATGCTGGGTTGTTCGTTGCCCGCAAAGGCAACTAATGCAGGATCAGATCAGACAAAAACATTTCGAAAAAACCGCGCCATCCAACGCCCGGAAAGGCGCGACGGCGCGCAGCACCGGGGAGAATGTCCGGGGGACATTCGACAGCGCCTTCCACGCGACGCCCGCCAAGCCGTTGTGCCTGACGTGACTTTTCGCAAGGCCAGTGCCTGACCGCCGGTGGGTGCGAAGCGCCCGCCGATGGGGCGGTCGGGCGCTGGACGACCGGCGGGGCCGCTCGTCCGGTATTCTTTGGAACCGTTGTGGCCGCGAATTGCCACGGGTCAATTCGCGGGGTGAGAGGTAGGGGATTAAAATTTAGTTCGATCCTGCAATAAATCCCCCTACTTCATCGCCGTCGCTGAAACCGGGGCCAGAGCAACCGACCGCGCCGATGGGCTTAGCAACCACTGCACCACCGCCTGCACCATCTCTGGGCTGGTGTCCGCCATTATTATCGCAGCCCCGGTTTTACCCGCCTGCAAAGCCGCACGGCTCATGGCAAAATTGACCGCATCAACGCCCTCGATCTGCCGCATCACCGTCTGGCTAAAAATCCCCGCCTCTACCGCTAAATCACCCACCGAATTGAATCCGCCCGCCTGCGTCAGCAAAGCGTGGCCCGACGGCTGCAACCCAGCCAAGACGGCACGCACAAGCTGATTGTCTTTCGGCAATTCACCCCCCGGCGGGTCCATCACCGCCACGGCTTGCGGCACGGCACTGAAAATTGCCTCCAACTGCAACGGAATTTCTTCGGTATTCTGCCCGCGTCGAAACGCGCCAACCCCAGCTTTGGGGGCAATCGCCACCACTTCAAACCCGGCGGCACGATATTCGGCACTGCGCTCAATCGCGCCGGGCACATCCGACAAAATACCAATCGTCAGGGGCATGCCCAATTCGGCCAGTTTGGCAATATCCTGCCCCGATGCCCCCGCATCCACCAAAACCACCGCTAACAAAGGCCGGTCGCCCTTATCCTCAAACGCCAAAGCAAATTGCACCATCGCGCCGGTCGGTTTGGCTACATCTGCCGCATCCGTCGCGGGCGCGGCTTCTGCACTCGCCGCATCGCCGGGCACCGGTTCACCGGCAACTGCCTCGCCTTCAGCGGCGGGAACAGCTTCTGCAACCACACCATCCTCACCCTCAACAACCGGTGCATCGGCGGGCGCATCGCCCGCTGGGATGATGCCCTCTTCCGCCAAATCCGCCCCGGTTGGCGCCGGTTCCATCGCCATCGACAATTCCGGGTCCGGCGAAATATCAACCAGGGGCTCCAGCGAATCCGGCAACGGAATCATCGGTTCAAGATTGACAGCATCGGCAGACTCATCGGCCATGAACCCTTCGCCGTCCAGATCACCGCCCAAGGGTTCCAGCGGAATCATCGGCTCGATAGAAACATCGGGGCTGTCCAGCATCGCGTTCAATTCGGCGGCCTGCAAATCCGACTGGGCAGACCGCGGGGTCGTCGTATTGGCAACACCGGCGCTGGGCGTCGTCACATCGGCGGAAAATCCTTGCAGTTCTGGTTTTTCCGCAGCTTCCGGTGTCACCGCAGCTTCAACCGCCGGGCTTTCCGCCGCTTGGGTATCAACCGCCGCAGGTGCCACTTCCGTCACCTGTTCCGGCTCAGCCACCACCTCAGGGGTGATCGGCGCTGCTTCCGGCACGACAGGCACGACATCGGGCTCAACAGCCACAGGCGTCTCCACGCCGCTGGTTTCCGCGCCCAATGTCGAACTTGCGGTCGGCACGTCCAGCGCCACTTCGGGCGGCGTTGTCGGCGCAATCATCGACTGGCCGGGTATCTGAAACCCGATACTCAAGCCAATCGCCACAAGCACCGATAACAGCGTTCCAACCAGAAAACCGCGAAAGAATCCGCCCCGAATTGGTTGCCCATCACTCATCTGCTCGGCCCTTCCCGATAGTTTCCGTCTCGCCGCCTCTTGACCATGCGGTTCTATGCAGAGCATGTATACCGTTCTGGTCCCTAAAAACCAGCCCCATACGGCCGTTTGAACCCGACTGACCTAGGTTATCCCATGTTGCTTCTGATCGACAATTATGACTCTTTTACGTATAATCTGGTGCATTATCTGGGCGAATTGGGTGCCGAAACCATCGTGCGCCGCAACGACGAAATCGACGTGCAAGCCGCCATGGCTCTGCACCCTTCCGCGATCATGCTTTCCCCCGGCCCCTGTGACCCAGATCGGGCCGGTATTTGCTTGGCCCTAACACAAGCCGCCGCCGAAACCCGCACACCTTTGATCGGCGTTTGCCTTGGTCACCAAGCCATTGGCCAGGTTTTTGGCGGCAAAATCGTCCGTGCCCGCGAAATCGTGCACGGCAAAATGGGCTTGGTGCAGCACAAGGGCCAAGGCATTTTCCGTGATATTCCAACGCCTTTCGAGGCGACACGCTACCATTCCTTGGTGATCGACCGCGAAACTTTCCCGGCCGAACTTGAAATCACCGCCGAAATCGACGACGGCACCATCATGGCGGTGCAACACCGCAGCCTGCCGATCCACGGCGTGCAGTTCCACCCGGAATCCATTGCCTCGCAACACGGCCACAAATTGCTGAAAAACTTCCTCGACATGACCTTGGTCGCCGCATGAGCGAACGCCTGAAACCCCTTATCGCCCGCGCCGCTGATGGCCCGTTGACGCGGGCACAGGCCGAGGAAGCCTTCAATGTTATCATGGAAGGCGAGGCTACACCTGCCCAAATCGGTGGCTTACTGATGGCAATGCGGGCGCGGGGCGAAACCGTCGACGAATTCGCCGCTGCGGCAGCCGTGATGCGGGCGAAATGCCTGAAGGTGCAGGCACCAGACGGCGCAATGGATATTGTCGGCACCGGCGGCGACGGCAAAGGCACCCTCAATATTTCCACCGCCACAGCGTTCGTTGTTGCCGGTGCCGGCGTCATCGTCGCCAAACACGGCAACCGCAACCTTTCCTCCAAATCCGGCGCTGCCGACGCTCTTACCCAGCTTGGCATCAACGTGATGGTCGGGCCGGAAGTCGTTGAAAAAGCCCTCAAAACCGTCGGCATCGCCTTCATGATGGCCCCGATGCACCACCCGGCAACCAAACATGTTATGCCGGTGCGCCAAGAACTTGGCACCCGCACCCTGTTCAATATCCTCGGGCCGCTTACCAACCCCGCAGGCGTCAAACGCCAACTAACAGGCGCGTTTTCTCGCGCCATGATCCGACCAATGGCCGAAACTTTGCAAGCTTTGGGCAGCGAACGCGCTTGGCTGGTACATGGCTCGGACGGCACCGACGAAATCTCGATTTGTGGCACAAGTTACGTCGCCAAATTAGAGAACGGCATTGTGACAGACTCGGAAATCCACCCCGAACAGGCCGGTCTGCCAATTCATCCCTTTGCCGACATCATGGGTGGTACGCCCGAAGAAAACGCTGTCGCATTCCGCGCCCTGCTTGACGGCCGCAAAGACGCCTATCGCGACGCTGTTCTACTGAACGCCGCCGCCGCCTATGTCATCGCGGAAAAAGCGAATACTCTCACAGAAGGCGTCGAAATCGCCCGCGAAAGTATCGATTCCGGTGCCGCCAGAGCCAAGCTCGCCGCTTTGGTCAAAGCCACGCAGGTGGTCTGATGAGCGATATCCTTTCCCGGATCAAAGCCTATAAGCTGGATCATATCGCTCTCTGCAAAGCCGCCCGTCCTCTGGCCCAAATCGAAGCTGCGGCCCAAAACGCCCCGCCCGTGCGCAACTTTGCCGCTGCGCTGCAATCCGCCAACAAATCCGGCTACGCGCTGATCGCCGAAATCAAGAAAGCCAGCCCATCGCGCGGCCTGATCCGCGCCGATTTTGACCCGGTCGCGCTGGCCAAGGCATATGAAAAAGGCGGTGCCACCTGCCTGTCGGTGCTGACCGATGGCCCCTCGTTTCAGGGCGCGGATGCCTTCCTCGCCCTTGCCCGCGCGGCTACCAACCTGCCCGCACTGCGCAAAGATTTCTTTTATGATCCCTACCAAGTGGTCGAGGCACGGGCCCTGCATGCCGATTGCATCCTCATCATCATGGCCAGCCTCGGCGATACCCAAGCTGCCGAATTGGAAGCCACCGCCAATCAATACGGCATGGATAGCTTGATCGAGGTCCACAACCGCATCGAACTCGACCGCGCTCTTCGATTAAACTCCAAACTCATCGGCATAAACAACCGCAATCTCAAGACCTTCGAAACCTCGCTTGATGTAACGCGCGACCTTGCCAAGCATGTGCCCGGCGATCGACTTGTCATTTCCGAATCCGGCCTGTTCACCCCAGCTGATCTCGCCAGTATGGCCGAATCCGGCGTCCGCACATTCCTGATCGGCGAAAGTCTGATGCGCCAAGCCAACGTGGAAAAAGCCACGCGCCTTCTGCTTACCCCGCAACCCGCCAAGGTATCGTAATGGCCAAACTCACCCATTTTGACGAACATGGTTCGGCCCATATGGTCGACGTGTCCGACAAAGGCGTCACCCTGCGCACCGCTTCGGCCAAAGGTCATATCAGCATGCAGCCCGCAACGCTGACCCATATCACCCAAGGCACCGCCAAAAAGGGCGACGTCTTGGGCGTGGCGCGATTAGCAGGCATCATGGCGGCGAAGAAAACCCACGACCTCATTCCGCTGTGCCACCCGTTGCGGCTGTCCAAGATTACCGTCGATCTCACCCCCACTGCGACGGGCGTCGATATCGAAACCAACGTCGCTACCCTTGGCCAGACCGGTGTCGAGATGGAAGCGCTGACCGCCGTCAGTATCGCCGCCCTGACCATCTACGACATGCTCAAAGCCATCGACAAAAGCATGGTCATTTCCGACATCCGCCTGACCCATAAAGATGGTGGTAATTCAGGGCTTTACGAGGCGCAGTGATGCTAACAGCTGCACAAGCGCTCGCCCGCATTCTGGCGCTGATGCTGCCAACGTCGATCGAAACTATCCCCCTGCAAAACGCCCGTGGCCGCGTCTTGGCCACCCCCGTTGTCGCAACCCGCGATCAACCACCTTTCCCCGCCTCGGCAATGGACGGATACGCACTGCGCCGAGCCGATCTTGCCGACGGCAAACCCCTGATTGTGATTGGCCAATCCAAAGCCGGCCAAGGCTTCGCCGGTAAACTGGGCGCAAGCCAAGCCGTACGCATTTTCACCGGCGCACCGGTGCCCGACGGTGCGGATTACATCCTCATCCAGGAAGATGCCGAAATTACCGGCGACACGCTGAAACCCAAGGCGGCAAGGGATTCCGCTTCCTACATCCGCGCCGCCGGTGGCGATTTTCGCGCCGGATTCACCTATCCCGGCCCCAAACGCCTAACCCCCGCCGACATCGCCCTTCTCGCGGCAATGAACGCAGCAAACGTCCAAGTGCACCGCAAACCGACAATCGCCCTCATTGTCACCGGCGACGAACTGGTGATGCCCGGCGACGTCGCAAATCCTGACCAGATTTACTCCTCCAACGGCTTCGCGCTCGCGGCGTTGCTCGGTCAATACGGGGCCGATCCGTGCGTCCTGCCCATCGCGCGCGACAGCGACGCCAGCTTGAATGCCGCCTTTGACCTCGCCAGCGACGCCGACCTCATCGTTACCCTTGGCGGAGCTTCGGTCGGCGACCATGACCTGGTGCAAAAAGTCGCCACATCACGCGGCTTGGTGCTCGAATTCTGGAAAGTGAACCTGCGCCCCGGCAAACCGCTTATTGTCGGCCGCCTTAACAACACCCCGCTCATCGGTCTGCCCGGCAACCCAGTTTCGGCTCTGGTTTGCGCCCATATCTTCTTACGCCCGGCGCTTGACGCCATGCTCGGCCTTCCGGCACTACCCCTACAGCGCAGTTTGGGCACGCTGAGCAAGCCCCTGCCCGCCAACGGCAAGCGCGAGCATTACATGCGCGGCATCGCCGCAGCCTCGGCAACCGGCTGGCTGCTGGCCGCGCATGACAGTCAGGATTCGTCGCAAATCTCCGTGCTCGCACAATCCAACGCCCTGATAGTCGCGCCGCCAAACCAGCCCGCCCTCCCCATCGGCGCCGCCGTGGAATTCATCCTTCTTTAGTCAAATTTCGGTAAACTCTTAGCGAATTGACACAAACCAAGAACATCAGTAGAACTGTGTCGAACAAAACGGCCACATTCAACGAAAGGTTCTGCGAATGCTGACGCGCAAACAACTCGATCTGCTGACGTTCATCCACAAAAACCTGCAAAAAGACGGGGTTCCGCCCTCGTTTGACGAAATGAAGGACGCGCTCGATCTGCGTTCCAAATCCGGCATTCACCGGTTGATCACGGCGCTGGAAGAACGCGGCTTCATCCGCCGCCTCGCCCACCGTGCGCGCGCGATAGAGATCATCAAACTGCCAGAAGCCTTTGAAAACACCGGGTTTTCACCAAAACTTATCAAAGGCGGCATCGCCGACCGCCCCGCCCGCGCTTTGCCGATTGAAAGCGCCGTGCTCGAATTGCCGGTGATGGGCCGCATCGCGGCGGGCACGCCGATTGCGGCGATTAGCGAAGTTTCTCACAACATCTCGGTGCCGTCCTCGATGCTGGCCAGCTCCGGCCGCCACTACGCGCTGGAAGTCAAAGGCGATTCAATGATTGATGCGGGCATAAATTCCGGTGACATCGTGGTCATCCGCGAACAGCCCAGCGCCGATAATGGTGATATCATCGTCGCCTTGATCGAAGACGAAGAAGCCACTCTGAAACGCCTGCGTCGTCGTGGTTCGGCGATTGCACTGGAAGCGGCCAATTCCAATTACGAAACCCGCGTCTACCGCGAAGATCAGGTGCGCATCCAAGGTAAACTCGTCGGCCTCATCCGCACTTACTGACCCACAACTTCCCTTCGCCATTTCACGGAGAAGGCGGCGCGAATGCGCCGGATGGGGCTTCTCCGCAACCCGCTATTGCGTCCACGGCCTCATCCCGCTTGCCGTCTTCGCCCCTTGCCAGAGCAAAGCGCCATCACGCAACCGCCAAATCGCCGTTGCCCCATTGGCGATCAGGTGTTTTTGCCCCAAAAACAGGCAATCACCCAGCGGCAAACGCGCCACTTTCGGCGCAATGACCACCTGATTTTGCCCGCAGGCTGACACCGGCACGACCTCGGCAGTGCGGTTGAACCACAAAGTCATCCCCGCCCCCGGCAAACTGACAGCCTCACCGCCAAAGTCAAACCCGACGCGTTGAAACGCCGCTGGTTGATCGGCACCATCGCCATCATTGGCCAACCAGTTTTCCGCCGAAAAACCATTGCCTTTTTCCGCGCTCAAAACCCGGCCCGCGCCCAACTGCACCCCAACAAGTCGACCATCTTCGGCCACCAATAAATCGGGTCGTGGATGCATCGCCCACAGCAGAAAACCCAAGGCTATGGGAACGAAACCCACAAAACGAACCCGCCCACGCCACAGCAAAGCGAAACACGCGCCCAAAGCCAGTAAAACCAACGTCGCATTCGGCCCTGCAGGCACCATCCGCACCGATCCCCCCAATCCGGCAACCCAGTCGGAAATCGCCAGAATCCAGCCAATACCCCAGCCCATCACTGTCAAAGGCAAAGCCTGCAGACCAAACAGCGCCGCAAACGCTGCCACCACTGCCGCCGGCATCACCCACATCCCCATCAAGGGCACCGCCAGCACGTTGGCGATCAGGCCAAATTGGGTGATCCGATTGAAATGAAAAGCCCCAATCGGCCCGGTTGCCGCACCGGCCAGAATCGAGGTAATCACCAGCACCCAAACCGGTGCCAGCCAGCGCCAGCGCCCTTGGTTCAGCGCCCGCCACCAATCCAGCCGGTTCAAGCCCTCAAACCCGGCGATCAAGGCAATCGTCGCCGCGTAAGACATCTGAAACCCAGCCTCGGTCAGGCTTTCGGGAAACAGCGCCAAAACGATTATTGCGGATATGGCGATCGAGCGCATGGAAAGCGCCGCCCGATCCAGCATCACCGCTACCAAAACCACGGCAATCATGATGAAGGACCGTTGCGTCGCCACATTGACGCCCGACAGCAGCAAATAAAACAGCGCCGCGCCCAAAGCCAGCACCGCAGCAATTTTCTTGGCCTGCACTCGCAAGGCCAAGGCGGGCACCAATGCCAGCCCATACCGGATGACGCCAAACACAAAGGCGGTCAACAGGCTCATGTGCAGACCAGAAATCGAATACATATGCGCCAAAGACGACGCCCGCAGCGAGATCAGGGTTTCCTTGTCCAACTCCGACAAATCGCCCGTGGTAATTGCCGTGGCAAAGGCGCCATTGCGCCCGGGAATAACCTCCAAAATCGCCTTGGTCATGGTTTGGCGCAAATCCAGCAACCACAGCCAAAACCCCAAAGTTTCGCGCGGAGCCGCCAGCAAGGCCGGGTCGCGCGAATAGCCAACGCCGCCCAAACGCTCAAACCACGCCATCTGGCGAAAATCAAAACCACCCGGCTCCACCGGAGCCGACGGTGCCGAAACCCGCGCCGTCACCACAACCCGGTTGCCCGCCTGCAAAATCCCCGGTGCGATCCAGCCCTGCAGCGACACGCGCACCCGTTCAGGCGTTTTGTCGGGCGTCATGCCAAACAATACCACCTCATCCAACAGCACCCGCGGCGCGTCGCCGGCCGAACGATCCAGCCCGATAATCCGGCCCTCAACCCCACCATAATACGGCCGCTCCAAAATCGGAGCCGCCACAAAAGCCGAACGCAGACAAATCAACACGAACCCGGCGCAAACCAATGCCAGTGCCGTCGCCAAAAACCGAACCGAGGCCGATTGAAACCAAAACAGCGCAGCGCCAGCAGCACCCAATGCACAGGTCAGCAAAATTTGCCGCAAATCCGGCTCGTGCATCAAAGCAAAATAAATACCAATGCCCACAGCCATGAACACCGGCCACCACAGCAATAGGCGGCCGCGCTGATTCTCAAATGCGTTTGACACGGCATTTGCCAGCAAAACGAGTGCTCCTATGGGGATAGCGCAAAATCGCGCCCGCAATCCCTAGCAGGAAATGGTTGACAGTCGGTTAACCAGCCGCGCCACCGCCCGCCACTTACCGCGCATAATCCGCCGCGTCATACCACCCGCGACTGGCTTTGACCCTGCAATCCCCGTCCAGATCCCATTCCTCTAGCCCAGAAATCCGCAGCGAATTCTTCGTCCCCGCATGATGCCCAGTGAACGTCCACAAATACGCCAAATGGTCGCCAGCAATCCGTAACCCGTCGCAGGTCAGGTGCAAATCCGGCACATCGGCGAAAACCCCCGATGCCATCTCGGCTACCCGCGCACGCCCAACCCAAGCCTCACCCCGGTTAATGCTGATCTGCCCATCCGCCGCATAATGGCTGGCTACAGCCTCGGCCGACCCCGAATTCCACGCCGCTGTGTAAGCCTCGGCCAAAGCCTTGATCAAGTCACTCATGTCATCCCCTCTAACCTTTCCGCCACCAATTCCTGCATCCGCCACAACTTGCGGTCGTGGATGCCGTTTTCTTCCAGATGCGTAACCGTATTCAGCAAATAATCCGCCATCGACCCGACATGCCCCACAGCACGCGCCAATGTGTCGGCTACCTCGGCCTCCGAAAGCCCGCCCTGATAGACGAAATGCTGGCGATAAATCGTAAACGCAATCGCCTTCACCACACCGTTTGCCGTCTGCGCTGTCACCCAGCTTGGCGGTGTCGGCGGCTCCTCGCGCAGCAAAGCCTCCAGCGACGCCGCCAGATTGCCCGGTTCCATCCGCATCGCCACGCCTTGGCACATGCCGCCACGATCCAGCGACAGCATCAGCCCCGGCGCCGCCGGATTGCCGCGAAACCGGGCATCGGGCCCAATACAAAAGTCCCGATGCCAGCCGCGCACCAGTGCCGGACGCTTTTCGGCAACCGGAAACCTCGGCTTCCAGATCAAGGACCCAATCGCAAACACCCAAAGCTGCCCATCTTCGGGCAGCTTCGCCATAACCTGCGCCACCGTCTTGTCGTAATACCCCTGATCCTCCTCCCACCGCACCGGACCGCGCTCGTCCACCCGCGCCGGCAACCGATCCACCAATTCCCGTGTCAACCGCAATTTTCGGATCACTTCATTCCCCCGCCTTCGCCGCATGCCGTGCCGCCATCGCATCCACGAAGGTCCGAAATTCCGCGCCGGATCGGTTTTTCACCAAAGCCCATATCTCTCGTGTCCCCGGCACCGACATGAGCGCTTCCAGGTCGCCCAACACCGCTTGCCAATCCTGCTCGCGCAATGTGCCAACCTTGCGCTGGAACCATGCATTCTCGTAACGCCGCATATAGGCCATGGTCGCCATGCGCATTCGAGCCTTGCCCACCCGGTCGAGGCTGGCGAAATCATCGCCGGATTTCAGCACCAGCTCCATCATTTCCGCGTTAGCCGCCAGCGAACCCCACAACGCCACAGGCGCCCCCGAAACCTGCTGATACGTCGCCGCCCGCGTCGCCCGCGCATTGTTGCGTATCTGAATCGCCACATAGATCAACGAGGCAATCACCCCGATGCCGCCAAGGATTTGCGCTGTTTCTTGCAGAGTCATGATTTTTTTCTTTTTGCTTTCACCGCAATGACGGGAGGTGGTGGCGGGGCCACTGCCGCTTGGCGTTTGCAAACTTCGTCGACATATTTGCGAAACTCTACGCTTGAGCGGTTCTTGATTCCTTCCCATGCCGTGCGCGTGCCGGGATAGGCACAAAGCGAATCCAAATCGTAAGCGATGGCTTGCCAGTCGGATTCTTTCAACACGCCAACCTTGTATTGGAACCACGCATTTTCAAATCGACGCATTATCGCCATTGTAGCTAAATAGTAGCGCGACAGTTCAACATTATCGTCAAGGCTTGCAAAGTCTTTTGCGCCGCGCAGCAACACAGATAATGTTTCTGGATTATTTGCCAATCCATCCCAATAGCTGATGAACGAGTTGGACACCTGGTGATAAGTGGCGGCTCGCACCGCCCGCGCATTGTTGCGGATCTGGATGGCGACATAAATCAGCGAGGCAATCACGCCGATGCCACCTAGGATTTGGGCTGTTTGTTGTAACGTCATCGACCGAACCCCTAAACCAATAAACTTATGCATACGAACTCAAATCCAACTGTAAAAGCAACCCCGCAAACCCTTGTTTCCCTTCACCCAATTGCCTAAAGCGAAAGCGCACCAAAGGTAGCCCGCATGTCCAAACCCGTCATCACCCGTTTCGCCCCATCACCCACCGGCTATCTACATATCGGCGGCGCACGTACCGCCTTGTTCAACTGGCTGGTCGCCCGCCACCACCACCAAGGCACGTTCCTGCTGCGCATCGAAGACACCGACCGCGAGCGCTATACGCCGCAGGCGACTGAGGCGATTTACGCGGGCCTGAAATGGCTGGGGCTGGATTGGGACGGCGAAGTTGTCAGCCAATTCTCCCGCATTGCCCGCCACGCCGAAGTTGCCATGGAAATGGTCGAACGCGGCACGGCTTACCGTTGCTATTCCACCCGCGAAGAAATTGACGCCTTCCGCGCCGCCGCCAAGGCCGCCGGTAAACCACCCTTGTTCATCTCACCTTGGCGCGACAGCACCGCCAAAACCCCCAATGCACCCCATGTCATCCGCCTGAAAGCCGCCCGCACCGGTGAAACCATTGTCCAGGACCACGTTCAGGGCACAATCACCTTCAAGAACGAAACCCTTGACGACCTGATCCTGCTGCGCTCCGACGGTGTTCCCACCTACATGCACGCGGTTGTGGTCGACGACCACGACATGGACGTCACCCACGTCATCCGCGGCGACGATCATTTGACCAACGCCGCCCGCCAAAGCCTGATTTACCGCGCGATGGATTGGGACATTCCCGAATTCGCCCATATCCCGCTGATCCACGGGCCCGATGGGGCCAAACTGTCCAAACGCCACGGCGCCTTGGGCGTCGAGGAATATCAGGCCATGGGCTATCCGGCCGAAGCCATGCGCAACTATTTGGCCCGCCTCGGCTGGAGCCACGGCGACGACGAATTTTTCACCACCGCGCAGGCGGTCAAATGGTTCGACCTTGCCGCCGTTGGCAGGTCGGCTTCGCGGTTTGATTTCAAACGTCTGGAAAACCTGTCGGGCCAACACATCCGCTCGATGGATAATGCCAAATTATTGGCTGAAATCGAAGCCTATATTGCATCGCAAGGCAAACCTGCTTTGACCGCGCCGCAGCGGGTAACGTTTTTGAATGTCATGCACAGTCTCAAAGAACGTTCGCGCACACTGCCAGAAGTCATTGATATGGCCCATTATTTCCTTGGCCAACGCCCTTTCACTCCCGATGAAAAAGCCGCCCCGCAGCTCGACCGTCCTTTGTTGCAGCGCATCATTTTACGCTTGCAAGCGACGGATTGGGACGCGCATAATCTGGGCGAAGTTGTCCGGGAATTCGCTGAAAGCGAGGCCCTTAAACTCGGCGCAGTTGCACAGCCCCTGCGTGCGGCCTTGACGGGTCGGACAATCTCACCCAGCGTGTTTGACATCATGCTGACAATAGGACGCGAAGAAACGCTTGCACGGCTCAACGACGCGATTGCACGCAATTAGCGTAAAAATCGTTACCTGATCTTCACGAAAGGCCGCGATAACGGCCTCATCCGCTGGCGTTTTCGCGGATCGCATTGGGAGCACGACGATGGATAGCAAAGTAAACCGCACCGCCAGCCTCAAGGTGAACGGCCTTAATTTGGAACTTCCCGTGCTCAGCCCCACGCTCGGCCCCGATGTATTGGACATCCGCAAACTTTATACCGACGCCGATGTGTTCACCTACGACCCGGGCTTTACCTCGACCGCGGCTTGCGAAAGCGCCATCACTTACGTCGACGGTGAAAAGGGCGAGTTGCTTTATCGCGGCTTTCCAATCGAACAATTGGCGCAGAATTCGCATTTCCTCGAAGTCTGCTACCTGCTCCTGAACGGAGAATTGCCGACTGCGCCGCAACTGGAAGACTTTGAAAATCGGGTCACCCAACATACGATGCTCCACGAGCAAATGAGCTTTTTCTTTCGCGGTTTCCGCCGCGACGCCCATCCGATGGCGGTGGTCTGCGGCGTGGTCGGGGCGATGTCAGCCTTTTATCACGACTCCACCGACATCAACGACGCCTGGCAGCGCGAAGTCGCAACCATCCGCCTGATTGCCAAAATGCCCACGATCTGCGCCTGGGCCTACAAATATTGCGTAGGCCAACCGTTCGTTTACCCAAGAAACGACCTCGATTACGCTTCGAACTTCCTGTTCATGTGTTTCTCGGTGCCGTCCGAAACCTATATCGTCAACCCGATCCTATCGCGCGCGATGGACCGGATATTCACCCTGCATGCCGATCACGAACAGAATGCCTCAACATCGACGGTGCGTTTGGCGGGTTCGTCCGGTGCCAATCCGTTTGCCTGCATCGCCGCCGGTGTCGCCTGCCTTTGGGGCCCGGCGCATGGCGGTGCCAATCAGGCAGCGCTGGAGCAATTGCGCGAAATTGGCAGCGTTGAAAACATCCCGGCCTTTATCGCCAAGGTCAAAGACAAGAATTCCGGCATTCGTCTGATGGGCTTCGGCCATCGGGTTTACAAGAATTTTGATCCCCGCGCGAAAGTGATGCAACAAACCGCGAAAGAAGTGTTGGGCCTGCTTGGCACTGGCAACAGCCCGTTGCTGCAAGTGGCGCAAGAACTGGAACGCGTTGCGCTTTCCGATCCCTATTTCATCGACAAAAAGCTCTATCCCAATGTTGATTTCTATTCCGGCATCATTCTTGAAGCGATGGGTTTCCCCACCGCTATGTTCACCCCGATTTTCGCCCTAGCCCGCACGGTTGGCTGGATCGCGCAGTGGAAAGAAATGCTGGACGACCCGCATTTGAAAATCGGGCGCCCGCGGCAGCTCTACACCGGTCCGACGCATAGGGACTATGTCGAGGTGGAAGATCGTTGAGCATTTCAAGCAAAAGTGGAAACCGGTTTTGCGACTCGGAAATGCGAAGTACTCAAAACCGTTGAGCAAAAGCGTCGCGCGGGTTCGGGCCGAAGCTGCGCGACTGGGCATAGCGATTGAGATTGTCGAACGCGCCCACGGCACTCGAACCGCGGCTGACGCGGCAATAGCCGTGGGATGTCTGGTCGATCAAATCATCAAATCGATTGTGTTTCGTGGCAAGGGCGGCGGCGAGCATTTTCTGTTTTTGACCGCCGGCAACAATCAAGTCGATGCAGCGAAGGCCGCATTCCTCTGCGGCGTGCCACTGGAAAAAGCCGATGCAGATTCGATACGCGCCGCAACCGGATTTGTTATTGGCGGTGTCGCGCCGCTTGGCCACATCCAACCCATTCGCACATGGATGGACCCACATATTTTGGATTTCGCGATGATCTGGGCGGCAGCTGGAACGCCCAACCACGTATTTTCGGTCGACCCGCGGGCATTGCGAGCGGCGCTTGGCCCGACATTGGCCGATTTTACGGTGTGACATGATTGGCAACTGCGTGGGAACAATTTTCTTAAAGGGCAAATATTGATAAAGTTTTATTGATCTACACTTGGTGCCGGAAAAATACCGGCCTACTCCGCCCCTCCAAACTACCCTACAACCTCCAGCACTGACCGCGCGGCCTTCAACCCCGTCGGTTCGCCAGTATCCAGCGCCTTCATCGTCTCGACAAACGCCAACTTCTGCGCGTCCACACCCTCGCCAATCAACAACCCGCGCAAAACCGGAACAATCGCCCCAACACGGCATCGGCCAAACAAGAATTCCGGCACGACTTTGCGCCCAAGCACGATATTAACCAAAGTCGCCGTATCAATCAAAGCCATCCGCTGCATCAAGAACCCGGTCAAAGCCGAGGCACGATAGGCGATCACCATCGGCGTCCCCGCCGCCGCCAGTTCCAGTGACACCGTCCCCGAACAGGCCAAAGCCGCGTCCGACGCGGCAAAACACGCCCGCTTGCGTACCTCACCGGCCGTCACACTTGCAACATCCGGGTCCAAAACCGTAACAACCAACCCCAAGGCAGAAAAATACGCACCAATCCTATCCGCCATCCCCGCTGCGGCAGGTATAACCACGCAAACCCCCAAAACCTGCAATTCCCACAGCACCTCGGCAAACACCGGCAACATGCGATCCAATTCCGAATGCCGCGACCCCGGCAAAACCGTCAACAGCTTCTGCCCGGCATTCACCCCCAACTTAGCCCGAAACGCCGCAACCTCCGCCGCCGATGCCTGCACTTCGCTCACCACCGGATGCCCGACAAAATCACAGGTCATTCCCGCCGCCCGCATATACGGTGGTTCGAACGGCAACAGAGCCAACACGTGATCGATGAACGCCGCCATATGCGCCGCCCGCCCCGGTCGCCAGGCCCAAACCGATGGCGCCACATAGTGAATCGTGCGCAGCGACGGATTCGCCAACTTTGCCGCCTTAGCCACCCGAAAACAAAACCCCGGCGAATCAATCGTGATCAACGCATCCGCGTCAATCGCCGCCACGGTCTCTTTCACCCGGCGCAACAGGTGCGGAATATGCCGGACAATTTCAGTCAATCCCATGACCGACAATTCTTCCATTGGAAACAGGCTGACCAGCCCTTCCGCCGCCATCATCGGTCCGCCAATTCCGCTGAATGCCACATCGGGCCGAAATGCCTGCAATCCGCGCATCAAATCGGCCCCCAACCGATCACCCGACGCTTCGCCCGCGATCAGGAACAGCCGCATCACCCGCCCTTTCGCCCCCAAAGGAACAGGCCCAAACGGTCGGCCTCGGCGATTGTTTCGGCCAAACCGAGCACCAATACGCCGCCAGCTTGCACTACGACGCCTGCAAGGCCCGCTGTAGCGGCTTTAGCCACGGTCTGCGGCCCTATTGCCGGCAAATCCATTCGCCAGTCCTGCCCCGGTTTTGGTGCCTTACAGAGCACGCCTTTCGAACCATTGGGGTCCGGAAGAAAGCGTCTGCCGTTCAACGCCACAAAATCCAACAAAGCGTCGCTCCCCTGCACGCTTTCCACGCCCAAGCAAATCCCCTGCGCCACGACCGCACTTTGGCCCACATCAATCGCGCCAATCGCCGCGACAATCGCCATTCCACGCGCCGCGTCGTCCTGATCGACCGCCGCAGGCGAAACCTTCCCCAATACGCCAAGTGGCATCAACAGCCCTGCCAAAGCCTCATGCGCCCCCACAACGCGAAAGCCTTCGCGTTCAAAAAACGCCGAGACGCTGCGCAGCGTCGCAGCGTCGCCCAGCGTCAAACTGGCGGCCATTTCCATTGCTTTGGCGTCAAGCCGCACCAAGTCCAAGGTCGGACGCACCATTGCTCCGGCAAAGGTCACGTCGCTGCACCCTGCCGAGCGCAAGTCCGCCAGCAATGCGCCGATCTTTTCAAAGGCTGCCGAAATCACCGGATGCTCCTGCGGCCAAGCCAACCGGACGCCAGAAAATACAACCACGCGATAGGCACGACGCGACCGCGCACAATCCTCGGCCAATAATTTCGGCAACTCGCCAGACCCAGCGATGATTGCTAACCCGGCCAATGTCAGGCCCGGTTCGGCAGGGTGAAAGACCGCGACGATTGCGCCAACATGAAGCCGGTCAATTCCTGCACATGAACATTGCCAGCATATGCCGCGTGCGCCGCACTCACCCGCTCCATCAACTCGCCAGTTTCGCTCTCAAAAATGTCGCGAAACACCGCCCGCAAATCATTGACCGCCTCGCGCTCCACACCGCGCCGCTTCAGCCCAACCAAATTCAAGCCGCCCAAAGTCGCACGCTCACCTGTCACGGTGCCATAGGGCACCACATCGGCGGAAACCGCGGCCAGAAACCCAATCATCGCGCCTTGGCCGATCCGGCAAAACTGGTGCACGCCAGCTAAGCCACCAATAATCACATTATCCTCCACCACCACATGCCCGCCCAAAGTGGCATTGTTGGCCATGACGATGTTGTTGCCCAAAATGCAATCGTGCCCTACGTGAATGGACATCATGAACAGATTGCCATCGCCCACCCGCGTGATGCCGCCACCGCCTTTGGTGCCGGGGTTCATCGTGGCATGTTCGCGAATCCGGTTATTTTTGCCAATCAGCAAACGCGTCGGCTCGCCGTCGTATTTCAAATCCTGCGGCTGATGCCCGATCGAGGCAAAGGGCCAGATCACCGTGCCCTCACCCACCTCAGTGTTGCCCGCCACAACCACATGGCTTTTCAGTTCGACATTCGCCGCCAAAACCACCTGCGCACCCACGTGACAAAACGGCCCAATCGTGCAACCGGCCCCAATCACCGCACCGGCTTCAATGACCGAACTTGGGTGGATCGACGTCACGCATTGGCCTCGTCGGGTTTCACAATCATTGCGGCGAATTCGGCTTCGGCCACAACCTTGCCACCGACCTTGCCTTCGCCCCAGAACTTCCAGATCTTGCCGCGCCCGCGCAGCACGCGCACATGCAACTCCAGCACGTCGCCCGGCTGCACCAATTGACGAAACCGGCACTTATCCAAAGTCATGAAATAAACCAGCAAATCCTGATCGATCAAATCCAAAGTCTTGACCACCAGAACCGCCGATGTCTGCGCCATCGCCTCGATAATCGTCACGCCGGGCATAATCGGTTTGGCGGGAAAATGCCCTTGGAAATGCGGTTCGTTGATCGTCACATTCTTGATGCCCACGGCGCTTTCATTCGGCTTAATATCGCGCACTGCATCAATGAACAGAAACGGATAGCGGTGCGGAATCATCCGCTTGATCTCAGAAATATCGGCGCTGTCTTTGAATGGTTCGGTCATATTACCCTGCCGCGAAACTATTTGGTTTCGTCTAGTCGTTGATGCCAATATCGGCAAGCGTCTTGAAGGTTGCATCGATCTGGGCAATCACCTCTTCGGTTACGTTCACCCCGCGCACCGACAGCAGTACAGATCGCTGGTCCAAAATGACGGCGGCAGAGTGTCGTTGCATCACGTCCAACAGCACAGGGGCCACTTGGGTGTAAAACTGCCGCCGCCGTCCATCTATGGCGGCCAGCAAAGCCTGCGCTTTCACATCTTGATCGGCCCGAATGGCCACGACCTTTTTGTCAAATTCATCGGCGAGTTTGCGAAATTCTTCGGGCGGCAAAGTCTTGCGCTTTTCGGTCAGGTCGCGCTCTTCGGCCTCCAACGACAGGCTCAAAGCCTCGCCCTCTTCGGCCATGCTCTTTTTTGCTGCCTCATCCGCTGCACCGATCAACCGACCCAAGGCGCTGCCTGAAAGCATTCGGTCTTGGTTGATCACCAATATTGCCGAAGCTGGTGGCGCATCGGCCTGTTGCGCCTGCGCGACCGCGATACCCAAAACCGCCGCCAAAACCAGCGCCATGAAAGCAAGTTTCATTATACCCTCAGAAACGGGTGCCGATGGTGAAGCGGAAATTTTCGGCAATATCGCCCGGTTCCTTGACCAACGGCCGCGAGAAATTGAACCGCAACGGCCCAATCGGAGTTTCCCAGAACAGGCTGACGCCCGCCGCCGCACGCAGTTTGGGTGAATCGTCAATCGTGCCCGACGCGCCGCCGGTTACTACGTCCAAATCCCACAACGTGCCCGCATCAAGGAATACGCCGCCGTAGATGCCGTATTGCGGCGGAAATCCCAGCGGGAAACTGGCTTGCAACCGCGCCACGCCATACAAATTGCCGCCCAATGCGTCGTCGATCGCTCCCGCAGTATCGCGAGGCCCAATGCCGCCATAGGCAAAGCCGCGAAACGAATCGCCGCCCAAGAAAAACCGATCCGTGATACGCGAACTGCCCGAAGTAGAGGCCAAAATCCCGCCCTCCAATTCCGCCGACAAGATAACGTCTTCCTCAAACAGACTGGTAAAGCCTTTGATCTTGGCAGTGGTTTTCGAATAATTAGCATCCCCCCCCAAACCGGCAAAATCTTCGCTCAGCGAGAAAATGAAACCTTTGGTTGGATCGATTTTTGAGTTCCGCCGATCATAGCTGTAAGTGAACCCCAGCGAAGACGTTAATATCGTGCCCTCTTCGCCGATGATGATGGGCGAGACATCAGTGCCAAAATCGCGGATTTCGTCGCTGGAAACCCGATAGCGCAATTCCAATCGTCCGTTTTCTGACAAGGGAAATGCAACGCGGGGCTCAAAACCGATGTTGGTGGTCTGGAAAGAGGATTCTGCCCGTTCCGCCGCGCGATAATATAAATCAAACCCGGCCAGCAAATCACGGTCGAGCAACTGCGGCTCGGTGAAACTGAACACCAAGGTATTGGAAGTCTCCGCAATGCCCAGTTCGAAATTCAACGACTGTCCACGGCCGAGAAAGTTGCGTTCGTTGACCGAAATCGAGCCGCCAAACCCGGTGTCAGAAGCGAAGTTGACGCCAAAAGACAAGGAGCCCGTCGATGTATCTTGCGCATCCACCGCGACCACAACCTGATTGGGGCTAGAACCTTCGTGCACACCGACCTGCACATCGGAAAAATAGCGCAGATTGCGGATTCGTTCTTCGGCCTCCTTCACTTCGCGTGCGTTGAACGGGTCACCTTCGGCGACATCAAACTGCCGCCGGATGACCCGATCCAAGGTCGCCGAATTGCCGGTGATGTCGATGCGTTCGATGAACACACGCGGACCCTGTTCCAAAACAAATTCAATGTCGATCGTCTTCGCCACGTCGTTGCGGGTCAGAATTGGACGCACCGCCACGAACGATACTTTGCGTCGTGCCGCTTGGTCTTCCAGCTCCTGCACGGCGCGTTCAATCGCTTTTGCCGAATACAACTTGCCGCTTCTGACCCAATTCTGCCCGGTGAAACCGGTTGAATCTAATCCGAGGATCGACGAGGAAACCGAAACATTGCCAAACCGATAGGCCGGGCCTTCAAAAATATTGAAGGTGATAAAGAAATTGTCGCGCTCGCGTGCCAGTTCGGCGACCGAGGATTGCACCTCAAAATCGGCATAGCCGCGTTCCATATAGAAATCGCGCAACAGCCCCTCGTCGCGCTGCATCCGGTCGCGGTCAAACGTGTCGGAGGAAAACAGAAAACTCAGCAAACCGCTTTCGGTCGTTTCAATCGTGCGCAACAACCTGCGGTCGGAATAGACTTTGTTGCCAACAAAACTGACGCGACTGACTCCAGTTACCGAACCCTCAGCAATCTCAAACACCAAATCCACCCGATTGTCGGTCTGTTTGATGATGACGGGCCGCACTTGGGCGTTGAATCGGCCCTCTTGCAAATACACTTGGCTGATGGTCTGCGCGTCAATCTCGGCGGCCTGCGCCGTATAGGCCGCCCGCGAACGCAGCGAAATCGCCCCCGCCAAGACATCATCGGGAATTTTGTTATTGCCCTCAAAGTTGATCCGGTTGATCGTCGGATTTTCCACAACTTCGATCACCAAAGTTGACCCCTGCGGTGTCAGGCTGGCGTCGGCAAACAGGCCGGTCGCCAACAAGCGCTCTAACCCGGCATTGACGTCATCGGCAGAAACGCTGGTGCCGGTCGGGATATTGGCAATTACCCGGATCGTATCGCTTTCGATTCGTTGATTGCCCGTTACGCTGATACTCGAAAACGAAAACGCGCCTTGGGCGAAAGCCGCCCCTTGAAGCGTAAAAGAACCAGTGGCGATTGCCATACAAGAGATGATTAAAGCGCAGACAACACCACGCACCTTCGCTGCCGCGCTTTTTAGAACCATGCTGAAGCCCACCTTCGACATTAAGCCCGCCCGAATCCCCCGGCGGGCATCAGATACGAGTCACAATCGCATAATGTCGTTATACGTTGTAAACAGCATGAGCAACAATACCATTGCCAAACCAATAGACATGCCAATTTCCAGCGCCCGCGCACTCGGCGGCCGCCCGCGGACAGCCTCATAGGTAAAGACAACCAAATGCCCGCCATCAAGCACCGGAATCGGGAACAGGTTCATCATGCCAATCGCGGCAGAAACCATTGCGATCAGCCCGATGAAATCCACCAAGCCGTTGGTCGCCATTTCGCTGGAAACCTGCGCAATACCAATCGGCCCCGCCAGACCGCTGGCACCGATTTTTCCGGTGGCAATGTGTTGAAGCATGCTCAACGAACCGGTGATCACGCTAACAACTTCTTGGCCGCCATAATACAGCGCTGTCCAAGGCGCGATAAATTCGGTTTGCGGTCGAAAGGCGAAACCGGCAAGAACGCCAATCATGACTTTTTCTTCAAAGCCATCGGCACGCGGGACGACCGATTTTTCCGGCGTCATCTCCAGATCCAGCATCGCGCCATCGCGCCAAACTTTCAGATGCACCGGCCCGGATTTGTAATCTTTCATCACATTCATCAAATCGTAAAACGTATGCATCGGCACGTCATTGGTCGAGACGATATAATCGCCGCGCATCAATCCTGCCTTTGCCGCAGGTGACAGCGGTATCATTCCGCCAACGATTGGCAGCAATAGATACGGTGACTGCACCGTCAATTCCTGATCGCCTCGGCGCAATTCGATGGTCATTGGTTTGGCTCGGTCGGCAGTCTCGGTTACATCGTGAATGTCGATGAAAGACCCAATCGCCGTGCCGTTGATCGCAGTGATCACGTCGCCGCTTTGAAACGGCAATGTCATCCCCGGCACTTGCGAGATCTCGCCAATCACCGGGCGCACGGCTTGGCCCTGCCACATCAAAAGCCCGGCAAAAACAATGGTTGCGAGGATGAAATTCGCCACCGGCCCAGCCAAAACCGTCAGAAATCGCCGCCCAAGACTCGCCCCGGGGAACGACCGCGCCTTGGTCGCCGCGTCCATCTGCGCCACTGCGGCAGTATCCGTTTTCGACGAGGCGTCGGCATCGCCCAGAAATTTGACATAGCCGCCCAAAGGCAGCAATGCGATTTGCCACCTGGTGCCGCGCTTATCGACGCGCGACCACAGAGTTTTGCCAAATCCCAGCGAAAACACTTCGGCGTGAATGCCGCACCATCGACCGACGATATAGTGGCCATATTCATGGATGGAGACGACGATCCCCAGCACAATCACGAAGGGGATCAATACCCCCAATGTGCCACCAATCAAAGGAATCTGTGAAATCAGGTCCATTTTCCGCCCATTAACCCGCGCTCAAACCTTGCGCGACCCGCCGTGTTTCGGCGTCAATTTCAGTTACGTCATCCAATACATAGGAAGTGTGGCCATATTTGGAATACGCTGCAAGCCTTTCCATCGTCGCAGTGACCAAATCTGCCATGGCCAAAAATCCCAAACGCCCCGCCAAAAACAAATCAAGCGCCTGCTCTTTCGCCGCGTTAAACACTGCCCCGCTCAAGCCACCATCGCGCAGCACATTCTGTGCCAAAGCCAAAGCCGGGAACCGCTCTAAATCCGGCGCTTCGAATTCCAGACGCGCCAAAGCCGCCAAATCCAACCTAGCAACCGGCAAGTCGCACCGTTTGGGCCAGTTCAAGGCGAATCCAATCGCCCCGCGCATATCGGGCGGCCCCAGATGCGCCAGCATCGCGCCATCGACAAAGCCGACCAGCGAATGCACGATGGATTGGGGATGAATAATCACCTCAATCTGCTCGGGCTTAACCCCGAACAAATGCTGTGCCTCGATCATTTCCAACGCTTTGTTGAACATGGTCGCGGAATCTATCGAAATCCGTTCGCCCATATTCCATTTCGGATGCGCTTTCGCCAGTTCCGGCGTGACATCAGCCATCGCCGCACGCGTCCAATTGCGAAACGGCCCGCCCGAAGCCGTCAGCACAATCCGCTCAACTTCGGCTATGTCACGCCCTTGCAGCGTTTGGTAAATCGCCGAATGCTCGCTATCGGTGGGCAGTAATTGGGTGCCATATTCCGCGCAACGTGCCATCAGCAAACCACCCGCGGCCACCAGACTTTCCTTGTTGGCCAGCGCCAAAACACCCCCATGCTTTGCCGCCGCCAATGTCGGTGCCAGCCCTGCCACCCCCACAATCGCCGCCATCGTCCAGTCCGCTTGCTCGCTGGCAGCATCGACCAATGCCTGCGCCCCGGCGGCAATTTCGATGCCCGATCCCGCCAGCAATTGCTTCAACGGCCCATAGCATTCCGGCAATGCCGTCACCGCAATCTTGGCCCGCAGCCTAATCGCCTGCTCGGCCAACAACGCCACATTGCTGGCCCCGCTCAGCGCGACCACGTCATAGGTCTCCGCCCCACCTTGGCGGGTCAACAGGTCAATCGTGTTACAACCGATCGATCCGGTCGCGCCAAACACGCTGACCCGGCGGCGGGAAGCCACGCCCTTCATCAGTGGATGTAACCGGTCAAGCCGAAAATTGTTGCCACCATCGAGGCACCCATCAAACCGTCAAACCGGTCCAGCAGCCCACCATGACCGGGAATGAGAAAACCCGCATCCTTGATACCAACCGCGCGTTTCACCGCCGATTCCGCCAAATCCCCCGCCTGCGAGGCGAGCGACAACACCAGCGCCAACATCGCCAGCAACGGCGGGTTCCAGCCCATCCAAACTGCGAATGCACCAGAAACCGCGACCGCCAAGACCCAGCCACCAATCGTGCCGGACCATGTCTTTTTCGGACTGATCTTCACCCACAGTTTTGGTCCGCCGATATAACGCCCGGCAAAATAGCCACCAATGTCGGTCGCCACCACCACCAGTATCAGCCACAACACGATCGAAAACCCGCTCGGTCCATCGCGCATCGCCACCAGCCCGACCGAGGCCATGGCAACATAGTAAACCCCCAGTGCAAGCCTCAGGTACCGTTTGGAATCGATCACGCCCAACATCAATACGCCCGCCAGCGGAGCCATCAGCCCTGTCACCAAACCCAGCGCATGGGTCAAAATCACGCTCGAACCAGCGGTAATTACCGAAATCGCCAAACCCGCGTCGGCGCGCTCGGCTTTGCCCGGCACCATCGAATGCAATTCCCACGCCATGATTCCGGCCGCGACAATCACCAAAGCCGTCCAAGCATAGTCACCCAGCCACAGCGCCGTCACGCCGACAATGCTCAGCACCACAGCCGACAAGGTGCGCGTGGCCAAGTCGCTAAACATCGACGTTTTGAGAGGCGCGTCGTTCACAATGCCACCGCCCCGAACCGACGCTCGCGTTGACCAAAGCGCGACAGACAAGCGGCAAAATCATCGACGGTAAAATCCGGCCAGCATTTGTCTTCAAAAGCAAACTCGGCATAGGCCGATTGCCAGAGCAGGAAATTTGACACCCGGTATTCACCCGATGTTCGGATCACCAAATCCGGTTCGGGCAAGTCAACCGTATCCAACCGCGCTTCCAACGCCGCTTCGTCAATCGCGCTTGCTTCAATGCGTCCGGCAGCCACATCCACAGCCAATCTCTGAGCCGCCCGCGCCAATTCATCGCGCCCGCCGTAATTGATCGCCACAGTTAAATGAAACCGTTCGTTGCACGCGGTTGCCGCTTCCAGCGAAGCCATCAATGCCCGCAAATCACTGTCCAAGCGCTCGCGCCCACCAATAAAGCGCACTCGCACGCCTTCTTCGACCAATTTGGCCGATTCCTTGCGGATATAACGCTTGAACAGGCGCATCAAACCGGTAACTTCCGCCTCGGATCGCTTCCAATTCTCGGTCGAAAAGGCAAACAACGTCAGATATTTCACGCCCAAATCGGGGCAAGCTTTCACAATCTCGCGCACCCGCTCGACGCCGCGCTTGTGCCCGGCAAGCCGCGAAAGGCCCCGTCGCGTTGCCCAACGCCCGTTGCCATCCATAATAATGGCCACATGCTCGGGGCTGGCCTGCTCGTCGATAAAAATTTCACTCAAAAACTGTCAATCCTGTCTCGCTGCGCTGACGCCTAGACGTCAGACCTGCATTATCTCTGCCTGTTTGCTTTCCAAAGCCAAATCGACCTTGGCAATCTCGTTGTTGGTCAATTCCTGAATTTCGTCGTGCCAAAATTTCTGGTCGTCTTCTGCCATGCCCTCGCCCTTGGCCTTCTTGATCTGATCCATCCCGTCGCGCCGCACATTGCGCACGGCAACCCGCGCATGTTCGGCGTATTGCCCGGCAAGTTTGGCCAATTCGCGGCGCCGCTCTTCGTTCAATTCCGGTATCGGCAACCGCAAGATCGTGCCGTCCATCACCGGGTTCAACCCAAGCCCCGAATTGCGGATCGCCTTATCCACCGCTTGCACCAGTCCCTTGTCCCAGACATTGACCAAAACCATCCGGCTTTCCGGCACAGTTATCGTCCCCACTTGGTTCAGCGGCATCGACGATCCATAAGCGTCAACCATCACCGGGTCCAACATGCTGGCCGAGGCGCGACCGGTGCGCAGCGAATGAAACTCGTTGCGCATCGCATGCAAAGCCCCCTCCATCCGCCGCTCTATAGCGTCGATGTCGATGGTGATGTCCTCAGACATGGCCCCCTCCCCAAACGGCTCTCACGGTGCGCCCTGTTCAACTATGGTGAACTTGCCACGCCCCTGCAACACTTCGACCAATGCGTCGGGCTGCTCTAACGAGAATACGACAATCGGCAAGCTATTGTCGCGTGCCAATGCAATTGCTGAGGCATCCATCACCGCGAGGTGCTTTTGCAACACAGTGTCGTAGGATACCCGGTCATATCTTTTCGCGTTCGGATTCTTCTTGGGGTCGCTGTCATAAACCCCATCCACCTGCGTGCCCTTGAAAATCACTTCGCACGACATTTCCGACGCCCGCAAAGTCGCCGCAGTATCGGTGGTGAAATACGGGTTGCCGGTGCCCGCGGCAAAAATACAAACGCGACCCTTCTCCAAATGCCGCACCGCGCGACGGCGGATGTAAGGTTCACACACCTGATCCATAGGAATGGCGCTGATCACGCGGGTGAACACCCCCATTCCCTCCAGTGCCGATTGCATGGCCAAGGCGTTCATCACTGTCGCCAACATGCCCATGTAATCGGCGGTTGTGCGCTCCATTCCCTGGGCCGACCCTTGCAGCCCGCGAAAGATGTTGCCGCCACCAATGACAACACAAATCTCCACCCCCAAATCGTGGACTTTCTTGATCTCGCTGGCAATCCGCTGAACCGTTGGCGGGTGCAGCGCATGCACGCTATCCCCCATCAACGCCTCGCCCGACAATTTCAACAGCACGCGCTTGTATTTCGTTTTTATCTTGCCCGACGGCATAAAATGCGTCCCCGCTGCTCGAATTTCGGCCAAAATGTCGGAAATCGAGGTGTTATTCAATGGCCAAAGCAGCACGATTGCCCGGCTTGCACGATGAATTGTTACCGCCTGCACAGGTGTTGCAAGAATATGGGGGCCGCGCGTTGACAGAGCCGGAAAGTCCAACGCCAGCCGGTTTTCAAAATCACCCACATCATATCGTTCTAATAATTGAGCCTACAGTATTGCGCCGCAAAATCTTTGTTGTGCCAAGGCCGCGTTGAACTATGGTCAACCCAATAAACAATCATAAAAGGAGGAACCCATGAATTTCCCAGTTTCCCGCCGCACCGGTCTAGCTGGAGGTCTAGCTTTGGCTTTGGCCTTGCTGACAACTTCAACCGCCCAAGCCGATGCCCTTGATGACATCATCGCTTCGGGCACACTCAAAATCGGCATATTCGAAGATTTTCCGCCTTTCGCATCCCTAAACACCGACTTGAAAATCGAGGGCTATGATACCGAAGTCGCCGACAAACTTGCCGCAGCCCTTGGCGTTAAAGCCGAACTTGTCGGCATTACCGGGCAAAACCGCATTCCCTTCCTGACCGAAAGCAAAGTCGATCTGTTGCTCAGCATCGGCTATAGCGACGAACGCGCCGAAGTCGTTGCCTTCACCGACGCCTATGCGCCCTATTATATCGCCGTCATGGGGCCCAAAGACCTTGCCGTGGCCGGTCCAGCCGATCTAGCTGGCAAAAGCGTGGCGGTGAACCGTGGCACTTTGGAAGATACCGAAGCGACCAAAGTCGCCCCCGAAGGCACCGACATCCAGCGTTACAACGATTACAGTGGCGTCATTGCCGCCTTCCTGTCGGGGCAAGCGCAACTGATGGTCGTGGGCAACGACGTTGGCGCGACTATTCTGGCACAGAACCCTGCCATTGAACCGGTCGAGAAATTCTTGCTCCTGTCTTCGCCCTCACAAATGGCGGTGAAAAAGGGCGAGGATCGGCTGCAAGTAGCCATCAACGACGCCCTGATCGCCATGAAAGCCGACGGCAGCCTGAACGATCTGGCGTTGAAATGGCTGAAACAGCCGCTTGTCGAAGGATTCTGACCCCGCATGGGGTATGAATTCGATTTCAGCGCCATCGCTGAACAAATCGGCCTGCTCGCAAGTGGAGCAGGCCTGACCCTGTTGTTGACCGCCCTGACTGCGACCATCGGCATCACGCTGAGCATCGCAGGGGCGGCAACCTCGCGCTGGGGTTTGGGTTGGGCCCGCAGGTTGGTGGCGGTCTATGTCGAAATCATCCGCAACACACCCTTCATTGTGCAACTTTTCTTCATCTTTTTTGGCCTGCCTTCGCTTGGCCTGCACCTGACCGCACTCACGGCGGCGGTTTTGGCCATGACCATTAACATGACCGCCTATTGCATCGAAATCGTCCGCGCCGGTATCGAAGCCGTGCCTCCGGGCCAGCGTGAGGCTGGCATTGCAACCGGGCTAAAGCCAATTCCGGTTTTCGCCCTCATCGTGCTGCCCCAAGCCATCGCCGTGGTCTATCCCGCACTGGTCAGCCAAATCGTCATCACCATGCTGGAATCCGCCGTCGTCTCGCAAATCGCTGTCGCCGATTTGACGCACGCCGCCGATTTCATCCAATCGCGCAGCTATCGCGCGTTTGAGACCTATGCCATCGTCACGCTGATCTATCTCGCTCTGGCTTTGCTGCTGCGTTGGGGCTTCAACTTTGCCGGTCAGCGCCTGTTCAAAGGCCAGCAGCAATGATCAACCTGCCCGTCACCGACATTTTGCCCTTCCTGCTGCTGGCCGCACGCTGGACATTACTGTTGTCGCTCATTGCCTTCGCGGGCGGCGGCATGGGCGCGATTTTATTGTTGCTCTGGCGCTACGGTGCGCCCAAGTCTGGTCGTCACGCCATGTCGCTCTATGTGCAAGTGTTGCAAGGCACGCCCTTGTTGATGCAGCTTTTCTTGGTATTTTTTGGACTACCGCTAATCGGGGTTGAAGTATCGCAATGGCTGGCTGCTAGCGTCGCTTTGACGCTTTATGCAACAGCTTTCCTCGCTGAAATCTGGCGCGGCTGCGTTGACGCCATCCCGCGCGGGCAATGGGACGCCAGCGCCAGCTTGGGTATGAGCTTCCTCAAACAAATGCGCTTGGTGATCCTGCCACAAGCCTTGAAAATCGCCATTCCGCCAACCGTTGGCTTTCTCGTGCAACTGCTCAAAAGCACCGCGCTTGCCTCGATCATCGGCTTTGACGAACTGACCCGCACCGGCCAAATCGTCGCCAACGCCACCTTCAAACCGCTGATCGTCTACGGTCTGGTGGCGCTGATCTATTTTGCCATGTGCTACCCACTGACCTATGGGTCAAGAATCCTCGAACGCCGGCTGCGGGTTTCCAGATAGTGGATCAAAACAAATTCGGTTCAGGCGAAAACCTTCGCCTGAACCGCTGAAAATCAGTTGCCGCGAGTCTTCGCCACTTCCGCTGCGAAATCTTCGACTTCTTTCTCGATGCCTTCGCCAACTTGCAACCGAGCAAACGCCGTCACGCTCGCCCCTGCTTCTTTGGCGGCTTGGGCGACCGTCACATCGGTGTTCATCACGAACTTCTGATTGACGAGCGATACTTCGGCGAAATAAGTCTTCAGCGCACTGGCAACGATCTTCTCGATTATCGCTTCAGGCTTGCCATTCTCACGCGCCTTGGCGGCAATAATCTGACCCTCACGCTCGATCAGAGCAGGGTCGATCTCGCCTTCGGTCAAAGCAACCGGAGCCGCCGCCGCCACATGCATGGCAATCTGCTTGCCGATGCCGTTATCCGCTGCATCTAACGCCACCAAGACGCCAATTTTACCCAAGCCGGGCGCAACCGAGTTATGCACATAACTGGCCACGGCAACACCCTCGACCCGCGCCATGCGCCGCACCGAAATATTCTCGCCAATGGTCACTACCGCCGCCGTCACCAGATCGGCAATCGTATTGTCACCCGCATGCGAGGCCAACAAAGCATCCAGCGTCTTCACACCCAAAGCCGCCTCGGTAACCTTCGCCACTAAAGCCTGAAAATCGGCGTTCAGCGCCGCAAAATCGGTCTCGCAGTTCACTTCGACCGCTACGCCGACGCCACCACGCACGGCCACGCCAACCAAGCCCTCAGCCGCCGTGCGACCCGATTTCTTGGCAGCTTTCGCCAAACCCTTGGTGCGCAACCAGTCAACCGCCGCCTCCATATCGCCACTGACCTCGGTCAGGGCGCGTTTGGCATCCATCATGCCAACGCCGGTTGAATCGCGCAGTTCCTTAACTCGTGCTGCGGTGATTTCCATCATCGCTCTCCTTTGAAAACAGCTATGGCGGGCACGATTGCCCGCCGAAATTCTGGGGAATGCGCCCGCAATTTCGCGGGCGAGAAATCAGGCGTCGGATTCGGCGGAAACAGTTTCTTCTTCGGCCAAAACCTCTTCAACCGGCGCTTCCGCAAGGGCACCAATATCAACGCCAGACGACCCCAAATGCGCTGCCATCCCGTCCAAAGCTGCCCGCGCGATCAAATCGCAATACAGCGAAATCGCCCGTGCCGCGTCGTCGTTGCCCGGAATCGGATAGTCGATCCCCTCGGGTGCCGAATTGGTATCCAGCACCGCAATCACCGGAATGCCAAGTTTACGCGCTTCCAGAATCGCCAAGGCCTCTTTGTTGGTGTCGATCACGAAAATGATGTCCGGCGTGCCGCCCATTTCGCGGATGCCACCCAATGACGCCTGCAACTTGCCCTGCTCGCGCTCGATGTTCAGCCGTTCCTTCTTGGTCAAACCGGCCGCGCCGGTCGCCAGCAACTCGTCCACGTTCTTCAGCCGAGCAATCGAATTGGACACGGTTTTCCAATTGGTCAATGTGCCGCCCAACCAGCGATGGTTCATATAGAACTGCGCCGACTTTTCCGCCGCATCCGCCACCGCTTTTTGCGCCTGCCGCTTGGTGCCCACGAACAGCACACGCCCGCCCTTGGCGACAATCGTTTGCACCGCAACCAAAGCCGCGTCGAGCATCGGCACGGTCTGCGTCAGGTCCATGATATGGATACCGTTGCGCGCGCCATAGATGTAACGCTCCATGCGCGGGTTCCAGCGATGTGTCTGGTGGCCGAAGTGAACGCCCGCTTCCAAAAGCTGACGCAACGTGAATTCTGGCAAAGCCATGTTTGTAACCCTTTCCGGTTTCATCCTCGGCAGGGAGAAGGGCATGTGCCCAACCGGAGGACCGCTGAGGATTTCTCCCCCAACCAGCCCGAACCCCGCCTGTGGTTTTCGATTGGGGGGCTATAGGTCAGGGTTTGCGACTTGACAAGGGGTGAATTGTTGTGGCGATTGCCTTCACCGTCCATACACTGGCGTGCGTTAACACGACATTTGTCGAGCGAGACTCTCGATTACGTTCAAACCTGCGCCGCCACGCTTTCCATCGCGTCCTTCAGGTGATGCACCGCCGTCGTAGTAAACGAGCGCATCACCATAATACCGAACCCGCCTGGAATGGCGGTGATCAAAGCCATCATATGGGCAAATTCGGTGCGAGCAGCGCTGCCCTCGGGAAATACTTCGCCCGACACATCCAACGGGCACAACCGCGCCATGACGTCGCGCGAACCGGTCCCTATCAATGCCAAAAGCGACCATCCGTCGGATTGGTCGCTCACCGCTGCATTTCCTGTCAACAACCCCGATAATTCGCCAGCCAGCCCGTCACTTCCGGCGACAAACCACTGGCCCAAGCCCGCCCACAAAACGCGGCCCTCTTCGCCATCGGCGTAACGACCAGCAACCGGCAAGCCAACCCCGATGCGCGTCTTGACACTCGCGGATACCGTTTCGAATTGTCCTTTGAATGGCACGACCGACACAATTGCCGCAGGTTGTGCCGCCAGCAGCTTTGTACCACCCGCCGAAAAAGGCAGGCCCACAATTGCCGATACAGCGTGCAAAACCAATTCAGCCACGCACCCGCTCCCCTTCCGGATCAATAAAACAAACTGGGGTAATCTCGCACAACGTCTCGATCCCGCGCAGCGGATCACAGGCGCGGATGCGCTGACCCATCCGCAAATGCCCGTCTTTGACGAACCCCAAACCAATCATCTGGCCCAAAGTCGGCGAATAGCAAACCGAGGTCATATACCCCTGATCGTTCAGCCGATTGGCCACCACGCCTTCACCGGCAAAATGCGCCCCGGCATGCAGCCGCGCGTTTGAAGCAACTGGCTTCAATCCGACCAGTTGATCGCGCCCCGGTTCGACCATCGCCACCCGCGAACTCATCGCTTTGCCGATGCAATCCTTTTTGTCCGACACCATCTTGGCCAACCCACAATCTACTGCCGTAGTCCGCCCGTGAATTTCGGCATGCGTGATATGCCCCTTTTCAATGCGCAGCACGTTCAGCGCCTCCAGCCCATAGGCCCCACCACCCATCGCCTCGGCCCGTGTCACCAATTCGCGCATCAGCGCGTCGCCATACCGTGCTGGAACCGCAATTTCATAGGCGTGCTCGCCGGAAAATGAGATACGAAACAACCGCCCCGCAACCCCGCCAACGCTCACCTTCCCGCAACCCATATAGGGAAAAGTGACGTTCGAAATCACTTCGCGGCAAATCCCCTGCACCAAATCCCGCGCCTTCGGCCCAGCAATGGAAAACTGCGCCCATTGCTCGGTGACCGAGATGAACTGCACGTCCAATTCCGGCCACAGGCATTGTGCACAAAACTCCAGATGGCTCATCACCGGCCCGGCGGCCGCCGTCGTTGTGGTCATCAGAAAATGGTTCTCACCCAGCCGCGCCGAGGTGCCGTCATCCATAACAAACCCGTCTTCGCGCAGCATCAGCCCATAACGTACCCTGCCAACCTTCAGCGTCGAAAACATGTTGGAATAGACTCGGTCCAAAAATTCTGCCGCATCCGGCCCTTGAAGGTCGATCTTGCCCAAGGTGGTAACATCACAAACTCCGACCGCATTGCGGACAAATCCCACTTCCCGATCGCAACTTTCGCGCCAATGCGCCTCGTTCACCCGTGGAAAATAGGCGGCGCGATACCAAAGCCCCGCTTCCAGCATCAGCGCGTTGCGCTCCACGGCAAACCCATGCGCCGGTGTAAATCGTTCCGGCGCGAAATCCTTGCCAACGGCACGCCCGGCGAAAGCGCCAATCTGGGTAGAAGTATAAGGCGGGCGATAGGTCGTTGTCCCCGTTTCGGCAATCGTGCGCCCGGTCAATTCGGCCATCACCGCCAGCCCGGTCACATTGGCAATCTTGCCCTGATCGGTGGACATGCCAAGCGTGGTGTATCGTTTCATATGCTCGACCGAGCGGAAATTTTCCCGATGCGCCAGTTCGAGGTCTTTGGTGGTCACATCGTTCTGGAAATCCAGCCAAGCCCGCCCGCGAGCGCCCTTAACCTGCCAGAACGCCTGCACGGCAACCGGAGCATCTTCGGCCTTGGGCAATTCGCTTTTCGCCACCTTGCGCCCCAAAAACTCCAGTGCCGCCCGCGCCGCCGCTTCACCTTCCGCCAAAGCCGCATGAGTCGAGAACGCCCCATTCGCCGCCCCCGCAACCTGCATCCCCGGCACCATTCCCGCCACCGGCATAAAAGCGGCGATATCCTCGCGCCACACCGGTTTGCCATTCATATGACACGCCAGATGCACCGCCGGATTCCAGCCACCGGAAACCGCCAAACAATCGCAATCTATCCGCGCTATTCCACCCTCAGCCTTGCGCACCGAAATCGCGGTCAAACCTAGCCGCCCACTGGTAGAGATCACTTGCCCCCCCGCATAGACGGGGCAATCAATATTCACCACAACATCTGGGCGCGTATCTATCAACGCCGTCACACGCACGCCCGCAGCGCGCAAATCCCGCGCCGTCTTGTGCCCGTCATCGTTGTTGGTGAACACCGCCACCTTGCTGCCGGCAGCTACGCCAAAGCGATGCAAATAGGTGCGCACCGCGCCCGCAAGCATGACGCCCGGTCTGTCATTGCCGGGAAAGGCAATCATCCGCTCATGCGACCCACCAGCCAAAATCGCCCGTTTCGCCACAATGCGCCAAAACGTCTGGTCGGGTCGTCCCGCCCGATCCGCCAAATGGTCGGAAACCCGCTGTAAAGCCCCATAGCTGCCGCCGTCATAGGCCCCGGTCACGCAAGTGCGGCGCATGACGCGAACGTTGGGCATCGCTTCCAACTCGGCAATTGCCGACTTCCCCCAATCCAACCCGGATTGGTCGCCGATTTCCAATATCTCGCCGTTTAGCCGCCCGCCGACGGTAAAATCTTCCTCGGCCAATATCACTTTCGCGCCCCATCGCGCCGCCGTCAGAGCCGCCGATAGGCCCGCCGGACCCGCGCCGATCACGAAAACATCACAAAACGCCCAAGCCTTGTCATAGACCTCGGGATCGGGCAGCCCCGACAATCGACCCAAACCAGCGGCCCGCCGTATCAGCGGCTCATAGACCCGTTCCCAAAACGACCTCGGCCACATGAATGTCTTGTAGTAAAACCCCGCACTCAGAAACGGTGACAACGCATCATTCACCGCCATCGCGTCAAACTTTAACGACGGCCAACGGTTCTGGCTGACCGCCACCAACCCGTCGTAAATCTCTTGCATCGTTGCCCGCGTATTGGGCAGGTGCCGTGCGCCCTCGCCGACGCCCACCAGCGCGTTCGGTTCTTCCGATCCCGCCGTCAAAACACCGCGAGGCCGGTGATATTTGAACGACCGCCCCATCAACCGCACGTCATTGGCCAACAAAGCCGAGGCCAAAGTATCGCCTTGAAACCCGCTGAACACCCGACCGTCAAAGCGGAACGAAACCGCCTTGTCCCGATCGACCATCCCACCGACCGGCAATCTCATTTCTTGCCCGCCTTCACGTCCTGCGCCAAAGCCACCGCCGAAATTTCGTGTGTTACGGTATTCCTTGTCACCACCAGCCAAGCGCGGCAGCCAAATTCGTGCTGCCACAACTCGCGCAAAGGACCGGCCGGATTGTCGCGGATGTGAACATAATCATGAAACGCCGCTTGTCCTGCATCACCCTTTGGCCGGTCCAACAACTTTGCCGCCCCCAAATAGGTAAACTCGCGCCTGTCGCGCTCACCGCATTGCGGGCAGGTCAGGCGCATGACAAAAAAGCCCCCACCCTGACCCGCAAGCGTGGGAGGGGACGCCAACACCAAACGCCACCGGACTCCTTCCCCCATTCTCGGGGGAAGGTCGGGACGGGGGCCATCGACCTAATGCTTATTCGGCTGCGCACCCGTCCCCTCCTCATCAATCACATGGCCGCTTTCAAACCGCCCAAGCCGGAACCGCGTCGCATGCTCGGAATACTCCCCCGTCGCAACCAAATGCGCATAACACCACCCCGAAGCCGGAGTCGCTTTGAAGCCGCCATAATTCCAGCCACAGTTCAGAAACAAGCCCTCGATATGGGTCTTATCGATAATCGGCGACCCGTCCATGCTCATGTCCATGATCCCGCCCCAAGACCTTACCACCCGCGCCCGCCCGATCATCGGCATCAGCGCCATGCCCGCTTCCATCACATGCTCCACCGTCGGCAAATTGCCGCGCTGCGCATAGGAATTGTAGAAATCCAGATCGCCACCAAACACCAACCCTCCCTTGTCGGACTGGCTGATATAGAAATGCCCCATGCCAAACGAAACGACGTGGTTAATACATGGCTTCAAACCTTCAGTAACAAACGCCTGCAAAACATGGCTCTCAATCGGCAACCTTAACCCCGCCATCTGCCCCACCTGCGACGTCCGCCCCGCCACCGCCATCGCCACCTTGCCCGCGCCAATAAAACCGCGCGTCGTCTCTACCCCCTTCACCACCCCGGCCTCAATCCGAAACCCCGTCACCTCGCAGTTCTGGATCAAATCGACCCCCCGCGTATCCGCCCCGCGAGCATAACCCCAAGCCACCGCGTCGTGCCGCGCGGTGCCGCCGCGCCAATGCATCAGGCCGCCCCGAACTGGGAACCGCGCATTGTCGTAGTCCAGATACGGCAGCAAGCGACGCACCCCTTCGCGGTCCATCAGTTCGGCGTCGTCGCCTTGAAAATGCATCGCATTTCCCCGCCTCGCCGCTGCATCGCGCTGGGCATCGGAATGGAACAGGATCATATGCCCGCGCTGCGAATGCATGGCGTTGTAATTCAAATCCCGCTCCATCCCCTCCCACAATTTCAGCGAATGGGAATAAAACTCGGAATTGCCCGGTAGAAAGTAATTCGCCCGCACAATCGTGGTGTTCCTCGCCACATTGCCGCCCGCCAACCAACCGCGCTCCAGCACCGCCACATTGGTGATGCCGTGGTTCTTCGCCAGATAATATGCGGTAGCCAACCCATGCCCGCCGCCACCAATGATGATCACGTCGTAGGCAGGTTTCGGATCAGGGTCGCGCCAGACCGGCGTCCAGCCTTTCTGACCGGTCAATCCGTTCTTCAGTATCGCAAGCGCCGAATAACGCATTGGGGGCCTTTCCTCACACCCAACTAACAAATCCATCTTGCCCGCTTCGCGCAAGCACAATGCGTCGCATCGGCGAAATCACGCGAGGTGACCCCACCTTGCCAGCCAACCAGCCTTCAGCTACAGAGCCGCGACCCTTTCGATGAGCGAGCGCACTATGGCCAAAATCAATGGCAACGAAATCCGCCCCGGCAACATCCTCGAACACGACGGCGGCCTTTGGGTTGCGGTCAAAACCGCGCATGTCAAACCGGGAAAAGGCGGCGCTTTCGCCCAGGTCGAAATGAAAAACCTGCGCAACGGCTCGAAACTCAACGAACGCTTCCGCTCCGCCGACAAGGTCGAACAGGTCCGCCTCGACCAGAAAGACCAGCAGTTTCTCTACGAATCCGACGGCAAGCTGGTGTTCATGGACAGTGAGACCTACGAACAAATCGAACTCGACGCCGACCTGCTGGGCGACCGCCGCCCGTTCCTGCAAGACGGCATGACCATCAAGATCGAATATTACGAATCCGAAGCCCTGTCCTGCACCATGCCCGACCGCGTCACCTGCAAGATCGTCGAGACCGAACCCGTGGTCAAAGGCCAGACCGCCGCCAACTCGTTCAAACCCGCCATCCTCGACAACGGCGTCCGCGTCATGATCCCCCCCTTCGTTGGCGAAGGCGAAGCGATCATCGTCTCGACCGAAACGATGGAGTATGTGGAACGGGCTTAGGTTACCGATCAGACTCCCGCCATCGCGGGTTGATCCAAGGCGCGTTGTCAATTGGTGCCAAAGCCACCTTGCCCAAAATGTGATCCGCCGCCTTCTCCCCAACCATGATTGAGGGTGCATTCAGATTGCCATTGGTGATCTGCGGAAATATCGAGGAATCCGCCACCCTTAGCCCCTCAACCCCAATCACCCGGCATTGGGCATCGACTACAGCCATCGCATCGTCGCGCCGCCCCATCCGCGCCGTGCCACAAGGGTGATAGGCGCTTTCCACATGTTCGCGCAAAAACGCATCCAGTTCCGCATCGCTCTGCACGGTCGAACCTGGTTGAATTTCTTTCCCGGCATAGGCCGCAAACGCTTTTTGCGCAAAAACCTCTCGCGCCAGCCGCACGCAATGGCGAAACTCGCCCCAATCGTCAGCATGGGACATATAATTGAACTTGATCAACGGCTTGTCGTCCGGGCTTGCCGACCGCAACCGGACGGACCCGCGCGATTTCGATCGCATCGGTCCGACATGCGCCTGATATCCGTGCCCTTCCGCCGCCGCCTTTCCATCGTAACGTATCGCCATCGGCAGAAAATGAAATTCAATATCCGGATAGTCCACGCCTGCAGCCGATCGCACAAACCCCGCCGATTCAAACTGGTTTGAAGTGCCAATTCCACGCTTCAAAAACAACCATTCCGCTCCAATTCGCGCTTTCGACCAAAGGTTCCAATGTTTGAACAAGGTGATCGGCTGCAAACTGACTTGTTGCACATAGACTTCCAGATGGTCCTGCAAATTCGCGCCAACGCCAGGCCGATCCGCGATCACCGAAATCCCATGTTCCGCCAAATGCGCCGCCGGTCCAATCCCCGACAACATCAGCAGCTTCGGCGAATTGATCGATGACGCCGCGACAACGACCTCCCGCCGCGCTTTCACCAACTCCACCCGACCGCCACCACGCTCAATTTCAACCCCAACGGCACGGCCATCCTCAATCACAATTTTCCGGGCAAAACACCGCAACAAATCGCAATTTTCCCGCTTCAATGCTGGTCGCAAATAGGCATTCGCGGTTGACCACCGTCGCCCCTGCCAGACCGTCTGTTCCATCGGACCAAAGCCTTCCTGCTTGGCCCCGTTATAGTCGCGCGTCTCCTCAAACCCTGCCTGCTTGCCAGCCTCGATAAACGCCTGATACAGCGGGTTTTCACGCTTGCCGCGTGTCACATGCAGCGGCCCGTCAACACCTCTCCAAGCGGCATCTCCGCGCCCGTGCCACTGCTCCATCCGCTTGAAATAGGGCAAGACATCGCGGTAAGCCCAACCCTCGGCACCCATAGCTTCCCAAGTATCAAAATCCCGCGCATGCCCGCGCACATAGACCATACCGTTGATCGAGGATGACCCGCCCAAAACCTTGCCACGCGGCGTCGCCAAAACACGGCCCCCCAAATGCGGCTCCGGCTCGGTTTGGAAACCCCAGTCATACCGTTTCATGCCCATGGGATAGGACAACGCTGCTGGCATCTGAATGAACGGCCCCCAATCCGACCCGCCATATTCCAATACCAGCACCGAGTTACGCCCGTCTTCTGACAGCCGATACGCCAGTGCCGCTCCAGCTGAGCCAGAGCCGATGATAACGAAATCTGCTTCCATCAATACGGGCTCGCCACCGCCCCCATACTGACATAGACCGACTTGATCTGCGAATAATGCTCAATCGCCGCCGCCGAATTCTCGCGGCCCATGCCCGATGCCTTGACCCCGCCAAACGGCACTTCAACTGGAGCCAAATTATAAGCATTGATCCAGCACGTGCCCGCCTGCAGTTTGCTGACCACTCGGTGCGCCCGCGTAATATCCCGCGTGAACACCCCCGCCGAAAGACCGAATTGCGTGTCATTGGCCCGCGCAATAACCTCGTCCTCGGACACAAAATCCAACACACACATCACCGGACCGAAAATCTCTTCCCGCGCGATCCGCATGTGATCTTTGACACTTGCGAAAATCGTCGGTTCAATAAAGCACCCCGCTTCCATCCCCTGCAGACGGGCAACCGAGCCGCCCGCCAACACCTTTGCGCCCTCAGCTTTCCCAATCTCCAGATAGGCCATCACCTTGTCGCGTTGTGTCGCGGAAACCATCGGCCCCATCTGCACGCTTTCGTCCATCGGGTCGCCTATAGTGATCGCCTTGGTCCGCGCCACCAATCGCTGCAGAAACCGTTCCCGAATGCCCGCCTGCACAAATACGCGGGTTCCGTTCGAACAAACCTGTCCCGCCGAATAGAAATTACCCAGCATCGCCCCGCCGACCGCGTCTTCCACATCGGCATCATCAAAAATGATCAACGGCGACTTGCCGCCCAATTCCATCGTCACATGTTTCATCCCACCCGCCGCCATCGCTGCAACCTTGCGCCCGGTTGGAACCGATCCCGTCAGCGACACTTTGGCCACGTCTGGATGGGTCGCCAAAGCGGCGCCAATATCGCCATAGCCTTGAACGACATTGAAGCAGCCCTTCGGCAATCCTGCCTCGATCAGAATTTCCGCAATCTTCAGCGCACACAGCGGTGTCATTTCGGACGGTTTGAACACCATCGCATTGCCACAAACCAACGCAGGCGCCGATTTCCAACAGGCAATCTGGGTTGGATAGTTCCAAGCACCTATCCCCACGCAAACCCCTAGCGGCTCGCGAATCGTATAGGCAAAATCACTGCCCAAAGGAATGTGGGTGCCGCCTAAGGTGCCAGCCAAACCGCCAAAGAACTCGAACGCATCCGCCCCCGATGCTGCATCGGCAACCAAAGTTTCCTGCAACGGTTTGCCAGTGTCCAACGTCTCCAGAACCGATAATTCGCGGTTGCGTGCGCGGATAATATCGGCCGCCCGCCGCAAAACTCGACCGCGCTCCACCGGTTTCAACGCGGCCCATTCGCCTTGCGCCCGTTTTGCTGCCGCCATTGCCTGCTCAACAATCTGCGGCGTCGCCGAGTGCAACCGCGCGATGATTTCGCCCGCTGCTGGATAAACGCATTCAATCAACTTGCCAGCGGCATCCTCGACATATTCACCATCGATGAAATGCGATCCTTTGGGTTGCGCCCGCATCATTTTCGCCCCACTTGAACATTCACAAAATCTTCAACAATCGCAATCGCCTGCGCCGCGTTGGGCACGGTCGTGCGCAAGGCATGCCGCAAATAAACCCCGTCAATCATCGCGCCGATCCCTTCGGCCACGCGTCGCGCCTCGTTTTTCGACAGAAGCGACCCCAACGCATGCGTCAAATTGCTGTGCAGACGTCGCGCGTAAACCCGTAACAACCGTGCCGCCTCAACCGAACCCTGCGCTTTGACATAAAAATTCAACCAAGCCGAAATCGTCTCCGCGCCAAATTGCTCGGGCGAAAAGTTGGCTGCGATGATCGCCGAGACTCGGCAACGGCCATCGGCAACACCCACCAAATCCCGCTTCACCTTATGCCCCAACTCGCGCAACAAATGCCGCATCGCTGCGATGATCAAATCTTCTTTGCCACCAAAATAATGGTGCGCCAAAGCGCTGGATACTCCGGCTCGTCGGGCTATTTGCCCGACGGTCACATCCAGCGATCCGGTCGCGTGGATCTGCTCAATCGCTGCCCCTATCAGCGCACGACGGCGTATCGGCTCCATCCCAAGTTTCGGCACGAAACGCATCCTTCAAAGTTTTTCTTGACTGACCAGTCAATCAATATCAATTTCCACCCTAGAAAGGCGCTTGGCCTTCGTCAATCTGTCACTATGATGATGGAAACAAAATATGGGAGGACTACATGAAATACCTGCTTGGTGCTTCGGCGCTGACTTTGATTATGACCAGCGGTGCCTTTGCCGCCGATCCGGAATCTTGCAAAAATGTGCGATTTTCCGACGTTGGCTGGACCGACATCACCGCGACGACGGCGGCGACAACGACAATCCTGCAAGCCTTGGGCTATGAGACGGACATTCAGGTTCTATCGGTTCCGGTCACTTATGTGGCGCTTGCTGAAGGCGACATCGACGTGTTCCTTGGCAATTGGATGCCAACAATGGAAGCCGACCTCGCCCCCTACCGTAATGCCAAAACTGTCGATACTGTCCGCGAAAACCTCGAAGGCGCTAAATACACACTCGCAGTCAATTCCGTGCTCGCAGATGCCGGACTGAAAGATTTCGCTGACATCGCCAAGTTCAAAGATCAGATCAACGGCGAGATATACGGCATCGAACCCGGCAACGATGGCAACCGCATCATCATCGACATGATCGCCGCCAATTCGTTCGGGCTTGATGGATTTGAAGTCGTCGAAAGTTCCGAACAGGGCATGCTGGCCCAAGTCGCCCGTGCCGACGAAAACGGTGAAGGCGTGGTATTTCTTGGCTGGGAACCGCATCCAATGAACGCCAATTTCAAAATGACCTACCTAACTGGCGGCGATGATTTCTTTGGCCCCAACTTCGGTGGTGCCACGGTCATGACCAACACGCGGGCAGGTTATGTTGCCGAATGCCCGAACGTCGGCAAATTCCTCAGCAACCTCAAGTTCAGCCTGTCGATGGAAAACGAAATCATGGGTGCAATACTCAACGATGGGGCCGACCCGGTTGATGCCGCCACCAAATGGATGTCAGCCAATGCCGATGCCACCGGCGCGTGGCTTGACGGCGTTACCACAATTGACGGTGGCGATGCTGTTGAGGCTGTCAAAGCGGCGCTTGGCATGTAAATCCAGACGCCCCGGCTTTAGGCCGGGGCTTACGCTGCCAAACTGTCAAAACTTTCAAGGATAGCCCGTATGGACTGGCTGACCGACCACAAGATTCCCGTTGGTGACTGGGCCGAAAGCGTTGTCGATTGGCTGATTGCCCACGCCCGTTGGTTCTTCAACGCCCTATCGTACATTCTGGAAAGCTTCATCAACGGCGTCCTTTGGCTGCTGCAAACACCGCATCCTTTCATCATGGTTGCCATTTTTACCGGGCTGATTTGGTATTTAAGGCGCTCGCTTTATACCACTGGTCTCGTCTTTCTCGCCCTGATGTTCGTCATCAACCAAGGCTATTGGGAAGAAACCACCGAAACCATGACGCTAGTATTGACCGCCTGTTTCGTCTGTATGGGCGTCGGCGTTCCCATCGGAATCTACGCCGCGCATCGCCCCAAGTTCTTTGCGGTCATTCGCCCGATACTCGATTTGATGCAAACCCTGCCCACCTTCGTTTACCTCATCCCCGCCATCATCTTTTTTGGCATCGGCATGGTGCCCGGGCTGATCGCCACGGCAGTTTTCGTTCTGCCCGCTCCAATTCGCCTGACCTACCTGGGTATTTCCGCCGCCCCCAAAGAACTGATCGAAGCTGGCCAGTCTTTCGGCTGCACCCCCCGCCAGTTGCTGACCAAAGTCGAACTGCCCTATGCCCTGCCGCAAATCATGGCGGGCCTGACCCAAACAATCATGCTGTCGTTGTCGATGGTCGTCATCGCAGCTCTGGTCGGGGCGAAGGGGCTTGGTGTGCCGGTCGTGCGTGCGTTGAACTCAGTCAATACCTCGCTTGGTTTTGAAGCGGGCCTAGTCATTGTCGTGCTTGCCATTATGCTCGACCGCATTTTCAAGCAGGAATGACCATGACCACGATGATCGAGTTCGACAACGTCTCCATCATTTTTGGCGACAAACCCACGACCGCCTTGCCTCTAATGGACGCAGGCCTGTCGCGCGAAGACATCAAAACCCGCACCGGCCAAATCCTTGGCGTGCACAATTGCAACCTCAAGGTCGCCGAGGGCGAAATTTCGGTGCTGATGGGCCTGTCGGGTTCGGGAAAATCCACTCTGCTGCGCGCCGTCAATGGCCTCAACAAAGTCACCCGTGGCCAGATGCTGGTCAGCGATAGCACCGGCATGATCGACGTCGCCAATGTCAGTGAAACCGCCATGCGCGACATCCGCACCAAACGGGTTTCGATGGTGTTCCAAAGTTTCGGCCTTTTGCCGTGGCGCACCGTCGCGGATAACGTTGCCTTTGGCCTTGAAGTTTCCGGCCAAGACCCCGCTCAACGCCGCGCCCGCGCCATGCAGGAACTGGAACGGGTTAACCTTACGCAATGGGCCGACCGCATGGTCTCCGAACTGTCAGGCGGCATGCGTCAGCGTGTCGGCCTCGCCCGCGCTTTTGCTACTGATGCACCGATCCTGTTGATGGACGAACCCTTTTCCGCCCTCGACCCTCTGATCCGCGCCAAATTGCAGGATGAACTGCTGGAACTGCAAGCCAGCGTCAAACGCACCATTCTGTTTGTCAGCCACGATCTGGAGGAAGCCGTCAAAATCGGTGACCACATCGCCATCATGGAGGGCGGGCGTATCGTGCAACACGGCACGCCCGAGGACATCGTGCTGAAACCATCCAACGACTATGTCGCCGAATTTGTGGCGCATCTGAACCCGTTGCCGGTCATGCGCGCCATCGACGCCATGCAACCGGGCAACACATCGTCGGGCGCCGAAGTTGAACACGACGTCGCCGTCACCAAACTGATCCCGATTTTCGCCAAATCGCCGAACACCCGACTTACCGTCAAAGGCCCCGGCGGCATCATCGGCACCATCAGTGCCGAAGATGTGTTATCGAAACTGGCGCGAGCTTAACTTTTCACCCGCAAGGCTTCCACCTTGCGATAGCGAACTGCGGCCAAGCCAAACATTGCCGCGAGCAACATCCACACGCTGTAAGGCAGTGGCACCGGCGAAACCGTCACAACCCTGATCCAATCGCCGGGGTTGGTCACGCCCATGCGTAGATTGATCGTTTTGCCGTCGAAATTATACACGTCGGTTTTTTCCATGCCGCGCGAATAGGCCCATTGAGTTTGATACAAGGTGTCGCTGGCACCCAAAAAATGGGTCAATGTTCCCGGCAGGTAACTCGAAAGTGCTTCCAACGCACCTCTGGAATCCGACATCACACCCAAAATCTTGCGACTGAACTCAAACGAAATCAGGCCAAGCCCACTAAACCCTCCCGATCCGGATACGCCGGTCGGGGTGTTGAGGAAAATCATATGGCTGGCCACCATGCGACCAGCCGCGATGATACCCCCATCCACGGCGAGATCGTGTCCCAAAATCACGCCGGCGGCTTCGTTGAAAGCCTGAATGGATAAGTTGGTTTGCCCCGACATCGTAATGTCGGTCGGCGCGTCAATGATCGACGCGCCTTGCACACCATTGGTGCCGACCAACATCGCATTGGCAGGTGCTGCGGCAAATCCCATGAACGATATTGAGGTAAGGACCATGATAATAATAATCATGATATACTTGTGAAGCGTTCGGAACCGCATGCTAAAACCTTTGCACGGTCCACCAGCCCCACGCGGGTAGATATTCTGTTGAAACAGGGGATAATCAGCAAATGTGACGCTTTTTGGGCGTTTGCTGCAATTTTAACGATTGGTCAATCCGAAAGGCAGTGGCGCGGTTGACGGGGCTCGAACCCGCGACCTCCGGCGTGACAGGCCGGCACTCTAACCGACTGAGCTACAACCGCCCTGCCCTTCGTGCAACGTCGCGAGGCAAGCCTTTCAACGTGGTCGCGTTTTATGCACGCGTTGTTGGGCCGTCAAGCAGATAAGCGGACGCAAAAACAAATAAGGTTGGGGATTTGGTGGGTGATGACGGGCTCGAACCGCCGACATCTTCGGTGTAAACGAAGCGCTCTACCAACTGAGCTAATCACCCGTCGGGCTGGCTGATAACGCACACCGGGGCCGGGCCGCAAGGGGAAATACGTGAATGCCCGGTCATTTCTGACCGGGCCATTCGCTAAATCAATGCGCCGTCGTTCCGGCTTCGGGCACGTCGGGAACCTTGGCGGCAACCAACTTCGCCGCCTCGGCAACTTCATCCCATTCAATCGGCACCGGCTTTCTCGTCAAAGCAATCGCCAGCACTTCCGACACGTTGGAAACCGGGATCAATTCCATCCCGTTTTTCACATTATCCGGAATCTCCGCCAAATCCTTGACGTTCTCTTTCGGGATCAGCACCGTCTTGATGCCACCACGCAACGCCGCCAGCAGCTTCTCTTTCAAGCCACCAATCGGCAGCACGTTGCCGCGCAACGTTACCTCTCCGGTCATCGCCACATCGCGGCGCACCGGTATTTGCGTCAGCACCGACACAATCGACGTCACCATGGCCACGCCCGCCGACGGCCCGTCTTTCGGCGTCGCTCCTTCGGGAACGTGAACGTGAATATCAATCGTCTCAAACTGCGGCGGCTTGATCCCCAGTTCGGGCGATTTCGACCGCACATAGCTCGCCGCCGCCTCGATGGATTCCTTCATCACATCGCCCAATTTGCCAGTGGTTTTCATCCGACCCTTACCGGGCAAACGCAAAGCCTCAATCTGCAGCAAATCGCCGCCAACTTCGGTCCAAGCCAGACCCGTCGTCACCCCAACCTGATCGCTTTCTTCGGCCAAGCCATAGTTGAACCGCTGCACACCCAGCATGTCGCCCAGATTTTCCGGCGTCACCACAACTTTCGTGGCTTTGCCCTTCACAATCTCGGCTACCGCTTTACGGCACAATTTGGCTATCTCGCGTTCCAAATTCCGCACCCCGGCTTCGCGGGTGTAATAGCGAATGATGTCGGTCAAAGCGCCGTCGGTCAGCTCGAACTCGCCCTTGCGCAGCCCATGACCTTCTTCCTGTTTGGAAATCAGGTGGTGCCGCGCAATCCCGGCTTTTTCTTGCTCGGTATAGCCCGACAGCGGAATGATCTCCATTCGGTCCAGCAAGGGGCGTGGCATCGAATAGGTGTTCGCCGTGGTGATGAACATCACGTTGGAAAGGTCGTATTCGACCTCCAAGTAGTGATCGACAAAGGTCGAATTCTGTTCCGGGTCCAGCACCTCAAGCATGGCACTTGCTGGATCGCCGCGGAAATCATGGCCCATCTTGTCGATTTCATCCAGCAAGATCAGCGGGTTGTTGGTCTTGGCTTTCTTCATCGACTGGATGATCTTGCCCGGCATCGAGCCGATATAAGTCCGCCGATGCCCGCGAATTTCGCTTTCATCACGCACGCCACCCAACGAGATGCGAATGAACTCGCGCCCCGTCGCCTTTGCGACCGATTTACCCAGCGAAGTTTTACCCACCCCCGGCGGCCCGACCAAACAAAGGATCGGCCCGCGCAGTTTCTGGCTGCGGCTTTGCACTGCCAAATACTCGACAATCCGCTCCTTGACCTTTTCCAGCCCGAAATGATCGTCGTCCAGCACCTTCTGCGCCGCGTTCAAATCTTTTTTGACTTTGGTTTTCTTCCCCCATGGAATCGACAACATCCAGTCAAGATAGTTGCGCACCACCGTGGCCTCCGCCGACATTGGCGACATGGTTTTCAACTTTTTCAATTCGGCCAATGCTTTGTCCAAAGCTTCCTTGGAAAGCTTGGTCTTGCCAATCTTGCTTTCAATTTCGGCAACCTCGTTCTGTTCGGTCTCGCCGTCGCCCAACTCGCGCTGAATAGCCTTCATCTGCTCGTTCAGATAATACTCGCGCTGCGTCCGTTCCATCTGCGACTTGACGCGCGTCTTGATCTTTTTCTCGACTTTCAGCACCGACATTTCGCCCTGCATCAGGCCATAGATTTTCTCCAGCCGCTCGCCAACATCGTTGATTTCAAGCAACGCCTGTTTTTCGTCGATCTTGATGCCCAAATGCCCGGCGACCATATCCGACAGCTTCGCCGCACCCTTGGTTTCGCCAATCGCGCTCATCGCTTCTTCGGGGATGTTCTTGTTCAGCCTCGCATAACGCTCAAATTCCTCGGCAATCGACCGGCTCAAAGCCTCAATCGCATCCGAATCCTTTTGGGTTTCTTCAATCAGCTCAGCTTCAGCCTCAAAATAGGCATCGTTCGGCAAAAACCGGGTAATCTTCGCCCGTTGCTTGCCTTCAACTAACACTTTCACCGTGCCATCGGGCAGCTTCAGCAACTGCAATACATTGGCCAAAACGCCGGTCCGATAAATCGTTTCCGCCTTCGGCTCGTCCTCGCTGGCATCGCGTTGGCTCGACAGCAATATCTGCTTGTCTTCCTTCATCACCTCTTCCAGCGCCCGCACCGATTTCTCGCGGCCCACGAACAAAGGCACGATCATATGGGGAAACACCACGGTGTCGCGGAGAGGTAATACGGGATAAGTGACGTTGCTCTTGACCGACATTTTTATCCTTTCTGCGAAACGCATGGGTCCTGATTTTTCAGCAACCGACACGCGTTTCCATGTTTGGCATTCACAGGTAATTGCCTATCCACAGGCTTTCAAGGCCGGCGAACGCTGCTCATGCTAGGCAGCCATTTTGGCCCCCGCAAGGCAACATCGCTGCAAACAGTTAAATTCTGATTTGTTGTGACCAATTACTCGCGCAACAAACTTCAAAGTTCCGCCAAATCCCCCGCCAACCGCCGCGCCTGAAACTCCGCCACAAACCCCACCAAATCCCCCGCCGCAATCGCCCCGCGCAACCCCGCCATCAATTCCTGATAATAATGCAGATTATGCCAGGTCAGCAGCATCGAGGCGATAATCTCCTGCGCCTTGAACACATGATGCAGATAGGCCCGCGAATAATTCCGACAGGCTGGACAACTACATTCCGCATCCAAAGGTCGCGAATCTTCGGCATGCCGCGCGTTCTTCACATTGACCACACCAAACCGCGTGAACGCCTGCCCGGTCCGCCCAGATCGCGTCGGCAGCACGCAATCAAACATATCCACCCCCCGCAGCACCGCACCCACAATATCGTCCGGTTTACCCACCCCCATCAAATACCGAGGTCTATCCTCGGGCAACATTCCCGGCGCATAATCCAGCACCCTAAACATCTCGCCCTGCCCCTCACCAACCGCTAGGCCACCAATGGCATATCCGTCGAAACCGACGCTTTTCAATGCCTCAGCGCTCTCACCCCGCAATTCCTGATTGACCCCGCCCTGCATGATCCCAAGCAACGCATGCCCCGGTCTATCGCCAAACGCATCGCGTGACCTTTGCGCCCAGCGCATCGACATCCGCATGCTTGCCGCCACCGCCTCATCCGTCGCAGGCAGCGCCGGGCATTCGTCAAACGCCATCACAATATCCGACCCCAGCATGGCTTGGATTTCCATGCTGCGCTCCGGCGTCAGAAAGTGTTCCGACCCATCAATGTGGCTTTTGAACCGAACGCCTTCTTCCGACATCTTGCGCAAATCCGCCAAACTCATCACCTGAAACCCGCCCGAATCTGTCAAGATCGGTCGGTCCCAATTCATGAACTTATGCAACCCGCCCAACCGCTGCATCCGCTCGGCACCCGGACGCAGCATCAAATGATAGGTGTTCCCCAAAAGAATATCCGCGCCCGTTTCCAGCACACTTTCCGGCAACATCGCTTTCACCGTCGCAGCAGTCCCCACCGGCATGAATGCTGGCGTGCGGATTTCGCCGCGCGCCGTCGAAATCACCCCACTCCGCGCCAACCCATCCCGCGCATTAATCTGAAACGAGAATTTATTTGTCATTTTGCCGCTCTGGACGAAAACCGTCGCATTCCTTATATGTTTGGTCAGGAATTCCAAGGGTCCAAAATGAACGCCGAATCCGAGCCACCAATGGAAGGCACCCCGCTAATCCGGCCTTCCTCCACCGACCACCCGCTGTATGACAGCATCGTCGGGGCCTGCCGCTCGGTTTACGACCCGGAAATTCCGGTCAACATCTTTGACCTAGGTCTCGTCTACACCATCGACATCAACGCCGAAGGCGATGTCGCCGTCGCCATGTCCCTCACCGCCCCCGGCTGCCCGGTCGCCGGCGAAATGCCCGGTTGGGTGGCAGAGGCCATCGAGCCCCTGCCCGGGGTCAAGACCGTCAACGTCGAAATCGTCTGGGAACCCCAGTGGGGCATGCAGATGATGTCGGATGAGGCTAGGTTGGAACTGGGGTTTATGTGACCCCCATCACCTTCGATTAACCAATCCATCCTACCCTCCTTTTTCCGCCAAATAAGCGGAAAGGAGGTGAGACATGTGAATGCTCGCTGGTACAGACTGCTGGCAATAATCTTGACGGCCTTTGGCCTGATTGTGACTTTGGCCCAGCTCTATTTGGAACACAATTCCGGCTAGAAACGAACGAGGCCCGCAGTAGCACCTGCGGGCCTCACTTAAGAAAGACATGTTTTAGCTCGTTGGTGCTATCAACTTAACCCCATTCCCCTAACAATTCAACAACAAAGCCCGCGTTCTCTTGATCCCAGCCCCGTTCTTCCCTACGTAGTTAACAGCACCAAAGGGCCGCACCATGTTCTCCATCCCCGGCAAACAAGCCGTCTCCATCACCCCGGCAGCCGCCGCGCAGATCACCAAACTCATGCAATCCGGCCAGAAAACCGGACTGCGCATTGGCGTCAAAAAGGGCGGCTGCGCGGGCATGGAATACACCATGGAATTCGCCGACAGCATCAACCCGATGGACGAAGTGGTCGAACAAGGCCCCGCCCGCGTGATGATCGCTCCCATGGCGCAAATGTTCCTTTTTGGCACCGAAATCGACTACCAAGTTTCCTTGCTTGAAAGCGGTTTTCGCTTTAATAACCCCAATGTCACCGAGGCCTGTGGCTGCGGTGAATCGATCAAATTCGCGGGCATGTGAAAACCCGCGCATCGCGGGGACAATGCCATGAGCCGAAGCCTCTTCCTGACTATCGTCGCCATCATCGCCTTGCTGTTTGGCGGCATGATGTTCCTGTCACCTTCGACGGCGGCGTCAGCTTTCAAAATGACCGGCAACAACGAAACCGCGATTCTATTTCGTGTGCTCGGCGCAACCGTCCTGCCGCTGGCCTTGCTCAATTTTCTCGTCCGCAATCATCCCGCATCCGCCACGCTCAAGGCGATCCTCTGGACCAACGTCGCCATCCACGTTCTATCGCTTGGCGTCGATAGTTGGATAGCCGCAACCGGCCAACTGCCGATTGCTGGTGTTGCGCCCGGCATTGCGGCCCATATTTTCATCGCGTTGGGTTCGTTCATCTACATCCAGCGGATGGAAACAACCTAGCCACCATCCCATAACGAGACCCAAAACCAACACACCAAAATACCGGAGTGACTGATGACGAAACGCCGCAAACTTGTCGCCGGAAACTGGAAAATGAACGGCCTTGGCGCGGCATTGGCCGAAGTTGACGCGCTGATTACCGCCCAACAAAGCCCCAATTGCGACGTCGTCATCTGCCCGCCGGCCACGCTCATCGCGCAATTGAACTGGCGTATCCAGCACAACAAAAGCACCTTAAAAATCGGCGGCCAGGACTGCCACACAAAAATTTTCGGCGCTCACACCGGTGACATTTCCGCCGCCATGCTGAAAGACGCTGGGGCAACCCATGTCATCCTTGGCCATTCCGAACGCCGCGCCGATCATGGCGAAACCGATGCCCTCATCCGTTCCAAAGCGCAAACCGCCCTTGCCACCGGCCTCATCGTCATCATTTGCGTCGGCGAAAGCGAGGCTCAAAGGGACAGTGGCGAGACTCTAAATGTCGTCGGCGCACAACTTGCCGGTTCTATGCCAGATCAAGCAAATGCCGCCAACACGATCATCGCCTACGAACCGGTTTGGGCTATCGGCACCGGTCGCACACCAACTTTTAACGAAATCGCCGAAGTGCATGATTTTCTTCGCGGAAAACTAATCGCCCGCTTCAGCGACGGCGATAAGTTCCGCATCCTCTACGGCGGCTCGGTCAAACCCAACAACGCCGCCGAAATCTTTGCCGTCTCAAACGTAGACGGCGGCCTCGTCGGCGGCGCTTCGCTGAAAGCCGCCGACTTCGGTCCTATAATCGCGGCGGCCAGCGCTTAAGTTACGCCGCTTCCTTCAGCCGCTTCATCGGCCCAATCCCATAGTGCAGCGCCAATCGACTCAAGGCGATCCGCAGCACAACCTTGCCTGACCTTGCCGACCAGTTCAGCCGTTTCTCCGCCGTTTCCAGCCCTTCCAGAAAGCAGCAGCAGCGAAACGCCACATCGGCCAAACCCGGCCCAAGTTCGGCCAAAGCAGCGGCAACCCGGTTGCGGGCAGCAGATGGTCGGTCGTCAATGTCGCAAGGTTCATAACTTTGCCGCACCGAAGCGGTTAAAAACCGGTCCCAATTCTGCGTGATCCGTGGCCCCAATTGCGCCACTTCAAAATCCTCGCGCAGCCTTTCGCCCGCGTGAATCATTTCCGCCGACAGAAACGGCGACCCATCCAATCCCTTCTTCCGACCCAAGGCGGTGACCGGGCTTTCCGCCATATTTACCGCGACTTTTTGCGGACGCGAACCATCATCGGGCATCACCCAGCGTTCGCCCATATCCTGGTGTTGACCGGCAAAAGGCCGCGCTTCTTCGGCGAAACCTTCGCTGGCACGTTTGGCCACCACCTCTTGCGCCAAAATGCGTTTCAACGCCGCGCGACCGGCTGCGGTAATCAGATATTTGCCAACTTTTCCGGCGCGATGCCCGGCAATCCAATCTTTCAAGGCAAATGCATGCGCAACATCGCGGGCAACAACCGCAATGCGGCTCAAGTTCTTATCGGCAGATTCTCGAAAAACAACTGCCTGCTCCACACCCGGAGCAACGGCCAGAAATGCACCAGTTTCACACAGGCGACGCAAAATACGCTTGGCTTCATTTACAATTCGCGGGTTCTCATCCGTTGGACGAACATGATGTTCAGATAGCATTGGGGGGGGCTCCTGAAATGTGTGGCCTCCCTCTGGTTTGGAAATGTAGGCACTCTCAATACGTCGCAACGCTTCCTCGACAAGCGGATCGTCCCGCTTAACCTCTTGTCGGCGAATTTGTCGCAAAACGGTCGAAGCATGGATGCCGTTGGAACGGGCCAAAGCCCGCAGCGGCACACCTGCCATCGTGTGGTCCAAATAGATACGCGTGGAATCCGGTATCCAATCCGGCAATCCTTTGGAGTAATTTACGCTAACCAGTTGCATCAAAGGGGGCTTTCCAAAGCGAAGGGTGGCGAGCACGAAGATGATTAAGATTAAGAGAAAATCTACCTAAAGTTGTATTATGAACAAACCATTAATCTTAAAGGTGCGAACGCTGCTCAAATGTTTACGCAACACCGCAAAAACTAGCGTCAGTTTGGCTTCCTGAACTTAGGGAAGCGAAAACAATGAATTTGCACGAACATTTGCTCAATTTGCGCCGACCCAAATCGCTGGTCAGCGCCGCATTGCACGCAGCGGCTCTGCCACGACATCGCAGCCTGCAACAAGCGCTCGGTCGCGCTGGATTTACCCTGCAAACATCGTCGCAAACCCTGGCTGCCGAAGAACAATCCCTCAATGATCGCCGTATGTTAGGCGATGCTTCTTACCCGACTGCCAAACACGTCATGGTTCTGGCCGCGCTCATCCGCCAAGCTGGCTTCAAGCAAACGCATCCTTCATCGAATCTTTGCGTTGCCGCATGAACGCCTGCAAAGCCTCGTCAATGCCGGGGTCAATTTCAGGCTGCTGATATTCCGCCAAAGTCCGTCGCATCCGGGCATTGGCCAATGTCATCGTGTCCCGACTGCCCTCGTCGGACCACGTTTCGAACGGTTTGTAATCCAGCACATTGGTCCGCCAAAACGCGTCCTTAAAGTTCGCTTGGGTATGCTCGCAGCCCAGATAATGCCCGCCCGGGCCAACTTCCCGAATCGCCGCCATTGCCTGGCCATTCTCGGAAATGTCCACACCCTCGGCAATCGAATGCAAAATCCCCAACTGGTCGGCGTCCATGACGAATTTCTCCATCGACGACACCAGCCCACCCTCTAGCCAACCGCAGGCGTGCAGCATGAAATTCACCCCGCCCAGCAAAGCAGCTTGCAAAGTGTTCGCCGATTCGTAAGCCGCCTGCGCATCCGGCAATTTCGAGGCACACAACCCCCCGCCAGATCGGAACGGCAGGTTCATCCGCCGCGCCAACTGCCCGGCACCCCAGAGAATCTTCGACGCTTCCGGCGTGCCAAAGGTCGGTGCCCCCGAATTCATGTCAATCGAGGTCACAAACGCGCCAAAAATTACCGGCGCCCCGGCCCTTACCAACTGCGAATAAGCAATCCCCGCCATTGCCTCGGCCAACACTTGCGTCAATGTCCCGGCCACCGTCACCGGTGCCATCGCGCCACCCACAATAAACGGCGACAGGATAATCGCCTGATTGTTCTTCGCATAAACCTCCAGCGACCCCATCATGATGCCGTCAAACACCAGCGGCGAATTGACGTTGATCAGGCTGGTCATCACCGTGTTGTCGGTTGCAAACTGCTCCCCGAACAATATCTTGCACATATCCACCGAATCCTGCGCCCGAGACGCCTCCGTCACCGACCCCATGAACGGCTTGTCGCTCAACGTCATATGCGAATACAGCATGTCCAAATGCCGCTTGTTCACCGCAATATCGGTCGGCTCACACACCGTGCCGCCGGAATGATGCAACCATTTTGACGCATAGCCCAGCTTCACCAGATTGCGGAAATCGGCGATAGTCGCATAACGACGCCCACCTTCCAGATCACGAATGAACGGCGGACCGTAAACAGGGGCCAGCACTAGCGACTTGCCGCCCACCACCACATTGCGCTCAGGGTTGCGCGCGTGCTGCGTATAAACTGATGGAGCGGTCGCACATAATTTCCGCGCCAGGCCACGCGGAATATGCACCCGCTCGCCCTTCACATCCGCGCCAGCATCCCGCCACAAGGCCAGCGCCCCCGGATTATCAACAAACTTGACACCAATTTCTTCCAAAACCGTATCGGCATTCCACTCGATAATTTCCAACGCCTCGGCATTCAAAATCTCGAAATTGGGAATCTTCCGCTCAATATACCGGGTAAATTCATGCTGCGGCGCCGTCCGCTCCGCCCGCCGTGCCGCGCCACCGCCGCCTCGTGCCCTTCGCGGGCTTTCCATTTCGGTCATGCGAATTCCTCCAGCTATCCTGTCCTTCGCTCTTAGCTTTCTGTCCCTTAGTTCAAAGTCCCGATTGCGTCAGGTCACAGGCGAAAGCGACATCGCCTTGTTATCGGCCCAAATACTCATTGCCACCCTTGCACCTTTGCACCCCCTGAATTACCGAAAGCGCCATGTCCCAGCACCAACGCCTTCTGATCATCGATTTCGGCTCCCAAGTCACCCAACTCATCGCCCGTCGCCTGCGCGAGTTGAACGTCTATTGCGAAATCCACCCGTTCAACAAAGTCACCGACGCCTTCCTGCGCGATTTCGCCCCGAAAGCCATCATCCTCTCCGGCGGCCCTGCATCGGTTTTCACCGACGGCGCACCCATGCCCCCCGCCACCATCTTCGCTCTCGGCGTCCCCATCCTTGGCATCTGCTACGGCCAACAAGTGATGATGCACTTGCTCGGCGGCAAAGTCGAACGCGGCCACGGCACCGCCGAATTCGGTCGCGCTTTCGTCACCCCCACACCGGAAAAATCACCGCTCCTGCAAGGCTGGTTCGCAAACCAAACCGAACAAGTCTGGATGTCGCACGGCGATCATGTTTCCAAACTCGCCCCCGGCTTCCAAGTCTACGGCACTTCCCCCAACGCCCCATTCGCCATCACCGCCGACCCATCGCGCAACTTCTTTGCCGTCCAGTTCCACCCCGAAGTGCACCACACCCCCAACGGTGCCCAGCTCTACAAAAACTTCGTCCAACTCGCAGGCTTCACCGGCGACTGGACCATGGGCACTTACCGCGAGCAAGCCATCGCCGCGATCCGCCAGCAGGTCGGCAGTGAAAAAGTCATCTGCGGCCTCTCTGGCGGCGTCGACTCATCCGTCGCCGCCATCCTGATCCACGAAGCCATCGGCGACCAACTCACCTGCGTTTTCGTCGATCACGGTCTGCTCCGCCAAGGCGAGGCCGCCGAAGTCACCACCATGTTCCGCGACGCCTACAACATCCCGCTGATCCACGCCGACGAATCCAAACTGTTCCTGTCCAACCTCGACGGCGTTTCCGACCCAGAAACCAAACGCAAAATCATCGGCAAACTGTTCATCGACGTGTTCGACAAACACGCCAAATCTATCGGTGGCGCAAAATTCCTCGCCCAAGGCACGCTCTATCCCGACGTGATCGAATCCGTCAGCGTCTCCGGCGGCCCCTCGGTCACCATCAAGAGCCACCACAATGTCGGCGGCCTGCCGGAAAAGATGGGCCTGAAACTCGTCGAACCTTTGCGCGAGCTGTTCAAAGACGAAGTCCGCGCCTTGGGACGCGAACTCGGCCTGCCCGCCGCCTTCGTTGGCCGCCACCCCTTCCCCGGCCCCGGCCTCGCCATCCGCTGCCCCGGCGAGATCACCCGCGAGAAACTGGACATCCTCCGCAAGGCCGATGCCGTCTACATCGACCAGATCCGCAAACACGGCCTTTATGACGACATCTGGCAAGCCTTCGTCGCCATCCTGCCGGTGCGCACCGTCGGCGTCATGGGCGACGGCCGCACCTACGACTTCGCCTGCACCCTGCGCGCCGTCACCAGCGTTGACGGCATGACCGCCGACTACTACCCCTTCACCCACGAGTTCCTAGGCGAGACTGCAACACGGATCATCAACGAAGTGCCGGGGATAAATCGGGTGACCTATGACATCACCAGCAAGCCGCCGGGGACGATTGAGTGGGAGTGAGGGCGATGACGGCGGTGAGCAGGGTTCTATGAGCGAGCGGCGCGTTCTATACCTCGACCAAAACAAGTGGATCGAACTGTCGCGCTGCGTGGCCGAACCACAAAGCCATCAGAAAATGCACTCCACACTCGAATATCTTGAAGCTGGCGTTCGGCAAAACCGCTTGGTGTTGCCCTTGACGTTTGCAAACATTTACGAAACGCAAAAGATCAACAATCCAAAACAAAGAACGCTTCTGGCTGGCGTTCAGGCAACATTGAGCCAAGGATGGGTCATTCGAAGTCGGCGGCACATGATACGCACGCAAATTTCCGACTATTTGTCGACTGCATTCGCACTTGCGGTGCCAACGAGACCGGTTGAATGGTTCCTCTCAAGGTTCTTTTTTGATGCCGCGGCCGAATATAGCCCCACAATTTTTGGTTTCGAAATACCCGCCAGACTGCTCGCCCGTATTCGCGCCGATCCTGCACGCGCGCTATTTAGTTACATGACTGATATTCCAGAAGAAACTCGGAAGGAAAGCGTTCAAAAGTATAGCGACTCGTCTCTTGAATCGATTGGACGTATGGAAAGACGCCGGGAAATCTGGCGCGATCAATCGATTGCAGTTCGGAAGCGAGCCTACAGCGCTCTGCTTCTTATCGAGCACATCGACTTCGTATTTGAAATCGCACAGGAACTTGGCCTTCAGGTCACCAATATTACTGAACTGGGCAGGTCGCGCGCAAAAGCAATTATTACCGATGTTCCCGCTTTGAACATCGAATGCAATTTGGCCACAAAAGTCGAATATGAAGATCGGGGAATCGATGAAAATGATCTGCGTGATGTCGACTCATTTGCCACAGTCATGCCTTACGCAGATTTGATGGTCGCTGAAAAGGCCTTCGTTGACCGCGCTCGGCAAGCAAGGTTACATTTGTTCTACGAAACACGTTTATCAACTTCGCTTGCGGACTGCGTTGTCGATCTTGACAACCCATTACTTTAATGAATTTTGGCGTGAGTTTCTTCACCCACACCTTCCTCGGCGAAACCGCCACCCGCATAATTAACGAAGTCCCCGGCATCAACCGCGTCACCCACGACATCACCTCGAAACCACCGGGGACGATTGAGTGGGAGTGAGAGGGCAACCGCCTACCGTTCAAACGTGACGTGTATCGTCCCACTCTCTGCCGTTTCCGCCGTGACCCTATATACTGCTTCTAAACCGCGCAGATCATCCCACAGGCGTATGCCGCGGCCAAGCAGAATCGGTGTGATCGCAACATGAAATCGATCGACAAGGCCTGCCTTGAGGAAATCGCGCACGACGCTAGGGCCACCGCCAACCTGCACATCTTTGCCGTTCGCCACACTAACGGCCTGCTGAAGCGCCTCAGCAGGAGTGGCCTTCAGGAATCGGAATGTTGTCCCACCGGCCATCTCTAAGCTGGGCCGCGGTTTGTGCGTCAGCACGAACACCGGACACCGAAACGGCGGCTCTTCGCCCCACCAGCCACGCCAGTTCCGATCGTCGGGAAAGTTGTGCAGTCCAAACATGCCTGCGCCCATGATCTCGGCACCCACACCCTCAAAGTACGCCTTCGCATGGTCGTCGTCGACACCTGTAGTCCCTGCTCCCGTGGTATCCTTGAGCACGCGCTCACGAAACGTTCGTGTCGCAGCATATGCGCCGACGAGACGCGGCCAATCCTTGCCGAACGGCACTTCGGGCGTCTGGTCCGTCGTTGTCGTAAAACCATCCAGTGAGACCATGAGATCGACGCGAACTACCATTGGAGTCCTCCCTTTAAGTCGTTGCAGAACCGCCGAAATATGTGGACTCTATACTAAGGCAACTACCTTATAACCAAAGACTTGACACTAAGGCAAGTGCCTTTTTATCCTTGACCAGCGCCACCGACTGTTTTACTCATGCACATGCCTTACCATTCGACCCCCCTCGACCTTGCCTTTTACGCTCTCAGCGACCCGACCCGCCGCGCGGTGGTGTCAAGACTGGCCGAGGGAGAGGCACCGGTCAGCGTTCTGGCCGAGGCATTCGACATGGCGCTGCCCTCCTTTGCCCAGCATCTAAAGGTGTTGGAAGACTGCAAGCTGATCACCAGCGAAAAGCGTGGGCGCAGCCGCTGGTGTCGACGGGTGGAAACGCGCTTTGAAGAGGCTGCAGACTGGATGGAAACAGAGCGTCGGCGCGGGGCAGAGCGGTTGGATCGACTGGAAGTCTACTTGGACAGGGCGCAAGAGGAAGACGAAGAGTATGGCAAACCCGCTTGAAACCTGGTCGCTCGATCGAGAAATCGTGCTGGTCAAGCTGCTCAACCACCCCCGCGAAAAGGTCTTTGCCGCCTGGATAGACCCAAAGGCGCTTGCCGTATGGTACGGCCCGGTCGGCCTCAGCATCGAGACCCACAAGGCCGATATCCGGCAAGGCGGGGTCTGGCACTTCGACATGGTGGGCGTTTTTGAGGGCAAACAGCAGCGCTTCCCGAACCTCATGCGGTTCCTCGAGATCGTGCCGAACGAACGGATCGTGATGGACTATGGCACGCCCGACCCCGACGACCCCGACCGTTTCCGCGTCACAGTGACGTTCGATGCTCAGGCCGACGGCAAGACAGTGCTGACCATGCGCCAACTCCACCCCAGCCGCGAGCGGCGTCAGGTTGTCATCGGATTCGGCGCGGTGGGATATGGGTTGCAGACTCTAGACGGCCTCGCCGCTTGGCTGGACGGTTGAGGCCTTGGCCGTAAACGCTTCCTGCCCGCCAAATTCCTCGGCAGTCAGTCCGCAAACGGATTGAACACGTTCACCCCAAATGTCTCGAAATCCCGCACATTGCGGGTGACAACGGTCAAGTTGTGCACCAGCGCCGTCGCGGCAATCATCGCGTCTTCCGAAAGATTTACCGACTTTCGGTGCATCAGCTTTGCCCAAAGTCGCATAATCTGGGCGTCGATCGGCAAAACCATGAACGTCGCTATGACCTGCAAAAGCCAAGCTTCGATCTCATCCGCCTTTGCCTGATCGTTCCGGCGCGTCAACTCAATTCCTTCCTGAATCTCACCGACGCTTACGACGCTCGCGTTCAAAGTTGAAATCTGGGCAGTTGCCAACCACTGCAACACCGCGCCATTCGGTTTTTTCCGGCGAAGTTCCGAAATCACATTGGTGTCTAACAGAAACATCAATCAGCAAAATCAATGGGAGGACGATGTTTATGCCGCCCGCGCGGTGGAATCTCCATGTCAAACCGCCCCTCATCGGACAGCAGCAAGTCCTTCAACGTCGGGCGGGCATTATGGTTTAGCCTTTGCCATTCCCGCATCGACACCAGCACTGCCGCATCCAATCCGCGTTTGGTCACTAGTTGCGGACCGTTCTTCATGCAGGTATCCAGCAATTCGCTGAACCGCGCTTTTGCATCCTGAACTGGCCAAGGTTTCACAGCGGCCTCCCTCAACTGACTAGTCACCTAACTAGTCAGTTGGCCGCAAAATGTCAATCCCAGGTAGTGTCTCAGTTTGAAAATGGGCAGGATTGAAATGGGCTGGACAAACACCATCAAGGCTTCGTTAATCAATTCATGGCGTAGTCGCATGGCGGCTTTGCGCCGCACCGCCTTGATTCAAACAAAATTCAGTTCCAAATCTAGTGGCAAGGGCGTAGGATTCGGGCAAGGCGCGGAAACTGTGCCAAAGACGGGAGTGTCGGAGGATGCCAAAGGGACCACAGGGCCAAATGCGCCCAGCGGACGTTATAGGCAACGCCGTCCACATAGCGCGGATAGCGACGGGCGAAATCGAAGAGACAAGCTTGAAGCAACCGGCGAAGCGCAAGAGCGGCTTGGCGGGGGCAAGGGCACGGCAGGAGGCAACCTCGCCGGAGCGACGGCATTTGATCGCAGCGCACGCCGCCAACGTGCGCTGGAAGGATGGGTGAGTATGTCTAAATTGGACCTTGAAATTTCGAAAAATTTCAAAGCTTTCCGTGCAATTGAGCCGACATTGTTGCCGTCGAATCGCGGTAAATATGCGTTGATTCGAAGTGAGAAAGTTGTTGGTTTGTACGACACAATTCGGGACGCCCAACTAACCGGCCACAATTTTTTTGAAGATGGTCTTTTTTCTGTTCAAAAAATTGGTGATGGTGCCAGAAATTTAGGATTCTTCTCGTATGCCTTGCGTGTGGCTTCAGCACAATAAATCGCAACTCTTCATCAATGTAGCAATTATTGATGCGAACAAGATCGCCGATCTTGTTGGCGGTGTGCTTGAAGAGCAAGTTCAGCCGCCAACCATGTTCAAAGCTCTTGTAGATACCGGCGCACAGGGAACAATGATTTCCGCCAATGTTGCCAAAACTTTGTCTTTGCGGCCGATTGGCAAGGCACAGGTAATGGGTGTAGGGGGAATGTCGGAGCATAATAATTACCTATTCAATGTTGGGTTTACCATGTCGGAACCCGAAATCGAGCCTGGTGTTGCGCGCATTACGCTTCACCTAATCCAAACCCCAATTCAGGGCGGTGAACTTAACCTTGAGGGCGCTGGGTTTGACGTCCTGCTTGGCATGGATGTGCTCAGCACGGGCTCACTCGCGATTGAAGGAATCGGAACCTACAGCTTCTCATTCTAGAATGAACTTAATGCTTGATAAATGAAATAACCATGCTATATTAAGGGCATGAACAAGTTGCCCTTACAGAAACGCGTTTTAATCCTGACCATGCTGGTTGAGGGCATGTCGATGCGGGCGGTTTCCCGAACCGCTGAAGTTTCGATCAACACCGTCACAAAATTGATGATTGAAGCGGGTGCGGCTTGCGCCGCGTATCACGATGATACGGTTCGCAATGTCAAAGCCGCTCAAGTTCAATGCGATGAAATCTGGTCGTTCTGCTACGCCAAAGAAGCCAATGTCGCGCAAGCCAAATCAGCCCCAGAAGGCGCTGGCGACGTGTGGACTTGGACAGCAATCGACCGTGACAGCAAAATGATCCTATCCTACGAAGTTGGTGACCGCTCTGCCATGACAGCGATTGAGTTCATGGACGATCTTCGTTCACGGCTTGCAACCCGCGTCCAACTGACAACAGACGGGCATCGCGCCTATCTGGAAGCCGTTGAAGGCGCTTTTGGTGGCGATGTGGATTATGCGATGTTGATCAAGCTGTATGGCGAACCCACGGGCCAGAAAGGCCATGAACGCAAATACTCACCCGCCGAATGCACTGGTGCCCGCAAGGAATTGATCTCTGGTAATCCAGTCAAGGAAATGGTCAGCACGTCGCATGTTGAGCGTCAAAACCTGACAATGCGCATGGGAATGCGTCGCTTCACGCGCCTGACCAATGGTTTCAGCAAGAAACTGGAAAATCACCTGCACATGCTAAGTTTGTATTTCGTGCACTACAATTTCGTGCGGCTTCACAAGTCGCTGCGAACAACTCCTGCAATGGCCGCTGGCATCACCCAAACCCTGCACGATATGGAATGGTTAGCGGGCCTTGTTGAAGCCAATCAACCCCTGCCAAAACTGCGCGGCCCGTATCAAAAGAAAGTTATTTCAAACTGAGACACTACCCAATCCCAAAACCCCGTTCCCAATCCCGCGCTATCCTGTAAACTCGACCCAAAACTGGGAACCAAAATGCAATCCGTCCGCCTCCGCGCCACCAACAAAATCGCACTCTGCGACATACCCAAACCCACCCCCGGCCCCGATGACCTACTCATCAGGGTCGAGGCTTGCGGCATCTGTGGCACCGACCGCCACCTGTTCAAAGGCGAGTTTCCCTGCACCCCACCCGTCACCCTTGGCCACGAATATTCCGGCATCATCGAGGCCACAGGTGCAAACGTCACTGGCTTCGCCATTGGCGAGCGCATCACCGCTGACCCCAACATTTCCTGCGGCACCTGTCCGCAGTGCCGCCTTGGCCGCGTCAATCTGTGTCAAAACCTTGTCGCCCTTGGCATCCACCGCGACGGCGGTTTCGCCGAATACGCTTTGGTCCCGCAAAAACAGGCTTTCCTGCTACCCACAACCCTGCACCCCCATCACGGCGCGTTCACCGAACCGCTGGCTTGCTGCATCCACGCGCTCGACATCGCCGCCATCAAACCTGGCCAATCGGTCATCGTGCTGGGTGGCGGCGTCATCGGCCTGCTCTGCGTCCAACTTGCCCGCCTCGCCGGTGCCGCCCAAATCATCCTCGTCACCCGCCAAGCCTCGCGCCGCGCCCTCGCAGAAACCATCGGGGCAACCGCCAGCTGCGACCCAAACGCAACCGACCCACTCACCCTCATCCCCAATGGTGCCGACGTCATCTTTGAGTGCGCGGGCGTCGCCGAAACTGTGGCGCAAGCCCCTAAACTCGCTAAATCCGGCGGCACCGTGGTGATTGTCGGCGTCATGCCAAAAGGCGAAAAAGTCGAAATCGAACCCCTCGACCTTCTGTTCCGCGAACTGAAAATCCTCGGTTCCTTTGTCAACCCCTTCACCCATCGCCGCGCCGCCGATCTGATTGCCAGTGGCACCATCAAAGTCGAACCGCTGATCTCGCGCCGCATCACCCTCGCCGAAGCCCCCGATGCCGTCGCCAGTCCGCCGCGCCCCGGCGAGGTCAAAGTCTTGATCGTGCCTTAGCCATTCGTGCGCAAACCAAACCCTCTCAGGGTTCTCCAAATACTCAAATCCCGCATCTGCCAACTCCGGAAACACCAATGACCAAAGGCAACATCGTCCTCACCGGCCAACTCCACATCCCGCTCGCCGAACAAACCCGCCTGCAGCCGTTGCTTGATGCCCATATCGCGGCCACCAAGGCCGAACCCGGCTGCCTGTTCTTCGAAGTCACCCAAGATGCGAAGGACCCAACGCTGTTTCGGGTCTCGGAACGATTTATCGAACAGGCCGCCTACGATTTCCACCAACAACGCGGCGCGAACTCGCCTTGGGGCAAATCCTCACGCCATTTGCAGCGAAAATTCAACAAACTTACTGAATGACCATTCAGCGCCTGCCGCAAAAATGTGTTACTTTCAGGCAATAGCCAAAATCCGTCCATCGCTGACCCAGCAGAAATTCTTGCCCGAATCCCGGTGCCGAAATATGCTTTTTTTGCAAATTGGGAAAATGGGTGCTTGGTCAACACGCACCACTTGGGGCACAAAATGAAAAAAATACTTCTCGCAGGCACTGCGCTACTTTCCACCACCACCGCCCACGCTGGGGGTCTGGATCGCTCGGGCCAATCCATTGCCCTGCTTTTCGAAACTGGTGGCTATGTTGAAACATCGATTGCGCTGGTCATGCCAAATATCGGCAGTACGTCCGTCGTCTTTGGCAGCAACACCGGCAATGTGACGCAGAACTATATCACGCTTGGCGGCGGCTTCAAAAACGACATCAACGCCAAAATGTCCTACGCCGTCATATTTGACCAACCCTACGGTGCCGATGTGCTGTATCCAACGACCGGTTCATTCCTTGTCGGCGGCACTTCTGCTGTCGCAAATAGTTTTGCCGTGACCGGCTTGCTTCGCTATAAAATGAGCGACCGCTTTAGTCTGCACGGCGGGGTGCGTGCTCAATCCATTTCTGCGGATGTCACGCTGAGCGGTGCCGCGTACGGAATCCTTTCGGGTTACACGGCGGCATTCAGCAATAGCACCGCGTTTGGCTATGTCGCGGGCGGAGCCTATGAAATCCCCGACATCGCCCTGCGTGTAGCCCTGACCTACAATTCCGAAATCAGCCATGACGTCGACACCACGGAAACTGGCTTTTTCGGAAGTGTCGCGAGCTCAACAAACATTGTCACACCGCAATCGGTCAACCTCGATTTCCAGACCGGCATCATGGCCGACACTCTGCTGTTTGGCACGGTTCGTTGGGTCAACTGGAATGGATTTGATGTGACGCCAGCCACCTTGCTCGCGATCAGCGGCGGTTCGCTCGTCGAATACACCAGCGACTATCTCACCACCAATATCGGCATCGGTCGCCGTTTCAGCGACACTTGGTCGGGTGCTATCCAAATTGGCTATGAAGGTGCTGCTGGCGGCCTATCGTCCCCGCTCAGCCCCAGCGACGGCTTCTGGTCACTTGGCGTCGGTGGTTCCTATACCAAAGACGCGATGAAAATCTCCGCGGGTATCCGCGCCGTTGCGCCGGGCAGCACGGTAATTGGCATTGGCGGCAGTCCTTTGGCGCAGATGGACGATGGAACTGTCTATGGTCTGGGCGTCAAAGTCGGCTATTCATTCTAACAATACCACACCGGAACAAACTTTGCGGGCGGGATCATCCCCGCCCGCTTGTTTTCGTTGAACCTTTGCCGCATTCCCGCTAGGCAGCCCTGACGCACGGGGAACACCATGATCTATGCCAACGCCCAAGACTGGCTGAACGCCCCGCACAAACGTGTGGCGCTGTTTGGCATGTCGGGCCTTGGTAAAACCCATGTCTCCAACCTGCTACGTGACGGCGGCTCGTGGTTTCACTACTCTGTCGATTACCGCATCGGCACCCGCTACATGGGCGAACATATCGTCGATAATTTCAAGCGCGAGGCGATGCGCAACCCGTTCCTGCGCGACCTGCTGCTGCAGGATTCGATCTACATCGCCTCCAACATCAGCTTCCAAAACCTCGCGCCGCTCTCGACCTATCTCGGCAAACCCGGCGACCCCGCCAAGGGCGGCATTCCGTTTGAGGACTATATCCAGCGCCAACGCCAACACGCCGAAGCCGAAAGAAACGCCACACTCGATGCCCTGCGCTTCATCGACAAGGCGCAAGCGATCTACGGCTACGACCACTTCGTCGCCGATACCAGCGGTTCGCTGTGCGAGATTGTTGACCCCGCCGATCCCGCCGATCCGATCCTGTCGCAAGTCGCGTCACACCTGTTGCCCATCTGGATTCGCGGCACCGAGGCGCATGTCGAAAAACTGCTCACCCGCTTCGACAAGAACCCTAAACCAATGTATTACAACGAGGCATTCCTGCGCGAAAAATGGGCCGAATACGGCAAATCCAAACGCATCGCCGAAAGCAAAATCGACCCCGATGACTTCATCCGCTGGGGCTTCCGCGAACTCATCGCCCACCGTTTGCCGATATATCAGGCGATGGCCGAAAAATGGGGCGTGACCGTCGAAGCTGAAGACATCGCCGCAATTTCCAACCAAGCCGATTTCATAAATTTGGTCGCCGATAGGCTCAACAAGATCACTTAAACAAACTGATCAACCGAGCAATTATCCCGGCGAACTCGCTGACCTTGTTCAAAGTATCGGCAATGTTGTTTATCGATTTCACCAAAGCGTTTGCCGATTGCACCCCCGCCTTGAGGTCAAGTTCGGCCTGACTTTCACCCCGGTTCGACATCTCATAAGCGAATTCAAGTTCCGACACCGCCGCATGCTGGTGCAAGATTACCACCCGAGATCTTTTCAGCGCGGCCAGCTCGTCCAGATGCCTTTGGCGAACTTGTCCGTTCGTTGCCTGTGCCGCAGCCGACGCGCTCGCTTTGAGTGCCAACATATTCTTTCGCAACAAGTCATTTACCCGATTGTAAAGCTGTTGAATCTGTCCAAGCGATATTTCTGAGTGAACCGGCATAACCTATTCCTCCAATTTTGCTGCAAGTGATTTGAGCGATTCCAGATAGGCAATCACGTCTTCGGTCGATTGCGTGCGCAATGCCTTTGCCAATGAAACATGCGCCGACCCGATCAATCCGACCTGCACATAAATTGAGTTTTGCCGGTAAGCCATAAACTGCGCATGAGCCGCATCTAACTGCACCAACAAATCGCGGTATTCATCGTCGCCAATCTCAGGTGCCGCCAAAAGAACAGCGTCATTGGCGGCATTCAAATTCGCCGCCAGTTGCGAAAATTCCGGGTCTAAATTCATGTTGATCATGCCAGTTTGGATACTTCGCACGACCTCCGCAACACTCGCGTCCCCCTTGAGTACCACCGATTTCAACCGGTTGTAACGCAACGTTCGAATGGCAAAACTGACCACCGCGTCGGCTTTTTCGCGGTTCTTTTCCAACCCAGCAACAAATTCCGTCAATGTGTCGCTGCCAGACGCTTCGCCCAGCGAGCCTAACGACCCAACTGCCGCTGCATAGGCATTGGTCACCGCAGCTTCGCTTCCGGCATCCGCCAGCAGTGCTAACGCATCAACATAATCCGCCAATACCCCCAACCGCCGCTTGATTGCTGTCGCTGCTCCAATGCTGCGGGGGTTCCCATCAACGGCCAGTTTTTCAATGATGCAATTTTGCCCATCATCAAGATTGCGAGCGAGCAGGACATCGGGACAGGCGTCACTAAACGTCCAAATGTCGCGCGCTCTCGCAGCTTCACGCAGAGCCAACTGCCTGTCCGCTGCAAGTCCAGCTTCCAACATCGGGGCAATTCTATCGGCATTCGAGCGAACCGCCGAGGCAAAGACAGCTATCTCCGGTTCAACGCGAGCCGTTGTACACCCCACCAACACGCTCAACGCCAAAGCCGCAACAAATGCTTGTCGCATCACAATCCCCCCAATCAAAATCGCTTCGTCAAATACCCCACCATCCTACGCCCTAAATCGATTCGTTCCAAGTTCGCCTTGTGTGAAGCCAAAGCCAGTAGTAACCAAACCAGCCAAACCGCCTAGGAACCGCCATGCCCATCCGCATACCCGTCAATCTACCCGCGCATGACGTGCTAAAACGTGAGGGCGTGTCGGTGATGGCCGAAGACACCGCCAACCGCCAGGACATCCGCCCGCTGCGTATCGGCCTGCTCAATCTGATGCCGAAAAAAGCTCAAACCGAAACCCAGTTCGCCCGTCTTATCGGCGCGACGCCGTTGCAAATCGACCTGACCCTCATTCGTATGTCCGAACATCAGACCCGCAACACCTCTGCCGAACATATGGAGGCGTTTTACAAACCGTTCAAAACCGCGAAGAAATACAAATACGACGGCCTTATCATCACCGGCGCACCGATCGAACACCTCGATTATGAGAAGGTATCTTACTGGGATGAAATGGTCGAGGTGATGGACTGGACCCAAACCCATGTCCATTCAACTTTCGGCGTCTGCTGGGGCGGCATGGCCATGCTGTCGCACTTCCACGGCGTAGCAAAACATATTTTGCCAGCCAAAGCATTCGGCTGTTTCAAGCATCAAAACCTCGCGCCCGCATCCCCGTACCTGCGCGGTTTCGCCGATGATTTTGTTGTTCCCGTCAGCCGCTGGACCGAAAACCGCGCCGAAGAAATCGAAAAAGCCGGGCTAAAAATCCTTGTAACAGCGCAAAAATCCGGGCCCTGTCTGGTCGAAGACCCGGCCCACCGTGCACTGTACGCTTTCAACCATTTCGAATATGACAGTGGCACCCTGAAAGAAGAATACGACCGCGATATTGCCGCCAAAACGCCGATCAACGTGCCGGTCAATTACTACCCCGACAACGACCCCTCGCGCCCGCCGGAAAACCACTGGCGCAGCCACGCGCACCTGCTTTATGGCAACTGGATCAACGAGATTTATCAATCCACCCCCTATGATTTGAACCAGATCGGCCAGGTTTAGTTGCGCCAAACCCTTCGACCCCCCATACTCAAACAAACCGGCACGAGGACGTCATGGCCAAGAACATTTCCAACAAACCATTCGGCGGCGCAATCAGCCAGTTCTTCCTAAAGGACGCACCAAAGGACATTCGTAAAGTCATCGGCAAGGCCGGCAAAAACGACCTGATCGACCCGAATTATCCCTATCCAACCGAGCTGGACGGCGATGACTACGAAGACGAGTTGGAAAAACTCCAGATCGAACTGGTCAAGATGCAGTCCTGGGCACGCGAAACCGGCCAACGCATCGTTATCGTCTTTGAAGGCCGCGACGCTGCCGGCAAAGGTGGGGCGATTGCCCGGTTCAGCGAAAACCTGAACCCACGCTTTGCCCGCAATGTCGCCCTCGCCAAACCGTCGGATACCGAACGCAGCCAATGGTATTTTCAACGCTACATCGCGCATTTGCCCAGCGCTGGCGAAATCGTGTTTTTCGACCGCTCGTGGTATAACCGCGCCATTGTCGAGCATGTGTTTGGCTTTTGCGACAAAGACCAACGCGCTCGCTTTTTCGCGCAAGTATGTGAATTTGAGGCTATGCTGGTTAAAGACGGCATTCGCCTGTGGAAAATGTGGCTGACCGTCAGCCGCGCCGAACAACTGCGCCGTTTTCTTGACCGCGAATCCGACCCGTTGAAAGGCTGGAAACTGTCCCAAATTGACATCGATGGTCTGACCAAATGGGACGATTACACCAAGGCCATCGCCCAGACCATGCAGCGCACCCACAATGCCACAACGCCTTGGACCGTGGTCCAATCGGAAGACCAGAAACGCGCCCGCCTGACTTCCATCCGTGCGGTCCTGTGCGCTCTCGATTACACCGGCAAAGACAAGAAAATCGCTCTGCCGCCCGACCCGCTGCTATGCGGCGGCCCGGAATTGCTTGGGATAACAAAGGCCTGACCGTGGCAACCAGCGAAGCCACAGACGACAAAAAATCCTACCACCACGGCAACCTCAAACAGGCCTTGGTCGAGGCAACACTCGAACTTGTCGTCGAAAAGGGCCCGCACGGCTTTACTCTGTCCGAAGCCGCCAAAACCGCCGGTGTCAGCCCCGCTGCCCCGTATCGTCACTTTCGCAACAAGGATGAAGTCATTTCCGAGGCGGCACGCCAAGGCTTCGAGATTTTTGGCGCCTTGATGGAAAAGGCCTATAACAACGGCCAACCCTCAACCTTAACCGCGTTTGAATCGGTCGGTCGGGCCTATTTGGCTTTCGCCCGCAAATTCCCCGGCTATTACATCACCATGTTTGAAAGCGGCATCCCCATCGCCTCAAACCGCGAACTGGCGATGTCCGCCAACCGCGCCATGGCGGTGCTGACCCAAGCCGCCGAGAAACTATCCGCCCACTTGCCCCTCGGCAAACGCCCACCCGCCAGCATGGTCGCCCAGCACATCTGGGCATTGTCACACGGTGTGGTTGAATTGTTCGCCCGCGGCGAACCCGGCACCCGCTCACCTTTTTCCGCCGAAGACCTGCTGGAAAGCGGCACCGGCATTTACCTGCGCGGATTGGGTCTGATTGGCCGGGACTGAACCTTCACAACAATTTCCCCTGCTTTTCCTTCGCCACGACCTCCAGCAGCCCGTCGTGGAATTCCACTTCCAACTCGGCGAACCGCGCCGCTTCAGCCAAGCCAGCCACGACGCCGCCGCCACCTCGCACAATCGCAAAGCCGCGCTTCAACGTCGCATCGGTCCCCAGCGTCGCGCGCGTGCGCTCCAATCCGTCCAGTCGCGCCCGCATATCGCGCATCCGGCCCAATATTGCCCGCTGAAGTCGTTGATCAATCACTGCAGGAACGTCGCGCAACCCATTGACCAGTCGTAGCAATCCCGGACCCAACCGCGCGGCCCGGTCTGCTAACCTGTCTCGCCTACGCACTAGGTCGCCGCTGAGCAAGGCCTTGCCAAAACTGCCCGCTCGACCGCGACCCAATTCCACCCGCTTGCCCTGCACAAACCCCAACAGCGCCCGTGGCAGCCGCATCGCCAACTGATCCAACCGTTGGGCTCTATCCGCCACCAGCGCCTCAATCCTCGGCATCGCCCGCGCCAAATCGCGCAGGCGTTGCCCGCGCATCTCCAATGCCCGTGCCAAACCGCGCACTCGCCGCGCCTCCAACCCCGCCACCAAAGCCAGTAAATCCGCCCGCACCGGCACCGCCATTTCGGCTGCCGCCGTGGGTGTCGGTGCCCGCCGGTCCGCCACATAGTCAATCAACGTCGTATCCGTCTCGTGCCCCACCGCCGAGATCACCGGAATCTCGGATGCCGCCACCGCCCGCACTACAATTTCCTCGTTAAACCCCCACAAATCCTCGATCGAGCCGCCGCCCCGAGCCACGATCAACACATCCGGCCTCGGCACCACACCGCCGGGCACCAGCAAATTGAACCCGCGTATCGCCGCCGCTACTTCGCCCGCGCATTTTTCGCCCTGCACCACCACCGGCCAAATCAAGACTTGCCGGGGAAACCTCTCGCGCAGCCGGTGCAAAATATCTTTAATCACTGCCCCGGTTGGTGAAGTTACCACCCCAATCACCCCCGGCAAATAAGGCAGCGGACGTTTTCGCGCCGCATCAAACAACCCCTCTGCCTCCAGCGCCTTGCGCCGCTTCTCCAACATCACCATCAACGCGCCCAGCCCCGCCGGGGCCAGAGACTCAACCACCAACTGATATTTGCTTTGCGACCCAAACGTCGTCAGCTTGCCGGTCGCCACGACTTCCATCCCTTCCTCGGGTCGCACCCGCGAAGCCGAAGCCACACCCTTCCACATCACCGCTGCAAGAACCGAGCGGTCATCTTTCAAATCGAAATAAATGTGGCCCGATCCGGGTTGTGAGACGCGGCCAATCTCGCCGCGCACCCGCACATGGCCGAACTCGCCCTCGATCACCCGTTTCACCGCGCCAGCGATATCGCTAACGGTAAATTCGGGTGCATTCGCGCCGGGTTCGGGGTCATCAAATAGGTCGGACATCGTGCCTCGCTTGTGTGTCACTCACCGCAACCTTAGAAGGTCGCCACACTCAGGCCAAGGGCGTCAATATGAACATTCTATTGCTGGGCAGCGGCGGGCGAGAACACGCCTTGGCTTGGGCAATTCTGCAAAACCCCAAATGCGACCGCCTGATTGTCGCCCCCGGCAACGCCGGTATCGCCGAAATCGCCGCCTGCCACGCCATCGACCCCTGCGATGCGCGAGCCGTGCTGAACCTCGTCGCCGCCGAGAAGATCACTTTCGTCATCATCGGCCCCGAAGCCCCACTCGCTGCCGGTGTCTCCGACGCCCTCCGCGCAAAAGGTATCCTCACCTTCGGCCCCTCGCAAGCCGCCGCCCAATTGGAATCTTCCAAAACTTTCACCAAGGAAATCTGCGACGCATGCGCTGCGCCCACCGCCGCCTACGCCCGCTTCACCGCGCTCGAACCCGCGCGCGCCTATGTCCAATCCCAAGGCGCTCCCATTGTGGTCAAGGCCGACGGGCTGGCCGCTGGCAAAGGCGTTGTCGTCGCCACGACCGAACACGAAGCCCTAACCGCTATCGACGCAATATTCACCGATTTCCCCGATGGCGCGTTGATCATCGAAGAATTCATGACCGGCGAGGAAGCCTCTTTCTTCGTCCTCAGCGACGGCATCAACGCTTTGCCCATCGGCACGGCGCAAGATCACAAACGCGCCTTTGACGGTGACCACGGCCCCAATACCGGCGGCATGGGCGCCTTTTCCCCCGCCCCCGTCCTGACCGACGAAATCCAGACCATCGCCCTCAACACCATCGTCATCCCGACTATCAGGGAAATGGCGCGGCGCGGCACCCCCTATCAAGGCGTGCTTTACGCCGGGCTGATGATCGAGAACGGCCAACCGCGCCTTGTCGAATACAACGCCCGTTTCGGCGACCCCGAGGCACAGGTTCTGGCCATGCGCCTCGGCGGCCAAATGTTGGACTTGGCTCTTGCCTGCGCCCAGGGCGACATCTCGCAATGCCGCGTCAATTGGGCCGACGACCACGCCCTGACCGTGGTCATGGCCGCGAACGGCTATCCCGGCACCTACGCCAAAGGCGAACCGATTGGTTTGCCGGAAATCCAAGATCCAAAAATTCAAATCTTCCACGCCGGAACCACGCTGCTTGACGGCACTCTCACCTCAAACGGCGGTCGCGTCCTAAACATCACTGCCCGCGGCGACACCCTGCAAGAGGCCCACCAACGCGCCTATGAAACCATCGTCAAAGTCAACTGGCCCGGCGGTTTCTACCGCAAAGACATCGGCTGGCGGGCGCTGTAACATGGGTGCTTTGCACCCATCAGCATCCCGCCTCGGTCAAACTCTCCGCGCCACCGAACGACCCGACATCAGCAAACTCCAAGCCCTTCGCACCCGACTTGACCGCCATGATCCTGTCCCAATCAGCATGCGGCAACATCAACACCGGTTGGCCGTCACAGTGGCGCACGAAACTGGAAATGTAATTTTCGCCCAGCCGATGGTTGCTCAAACCGCCCGCCCTTGCCCATTCCACCAGCTTGCCGCCGCGCATGCTGACAAACTTCAGAGTGCCGCGAATATGCGGCGTCTCGACATAGGCAATGTCCAACCGACCGTCACCGTTGAAATCGGCAATGCCCGCAGGGGACAGCCAACGGCGCGTCTGGCCGATATTGGCGGTCTTCGCCAGTTTCTCCAATCGACCCGCAATCAACCCATAGACGGCAAGCGACGCACCGGTATCACGTTGCGTTTCAACCACGATCACTTCATTCATACCGTCGCCGTCCAGATCAGCGATGCGCGGCGCCAGATCCTCAAACACCCGGTCGAGCGGCAAGATAACCGCCAGTTCACACGGACCCAAAGACTTGGTCGCCACCCGCAACCCACCCGCCTCAAACCGGTCGCCAAAGACCCCATGTTGGTAGCGGTCGGTCGCATCCGAAAAGCCGGCCCACAATATATCGCCACCCGCCACCTGCGCCTCGCCCGAATGTACCGGCGGCGGCGGATATTCGCACGCCAATGCCATCGAACCGGCCAATAATCCGGCCAACAATCCGGCTGCAAAAGCGATAAAATTCATATCTGCTTCTCTGGCATGTTCACCACCAGCCCGTCCAGCGCGTCGCTGACTTTCAACTGGCACGTCAACCGCGACCGCAACGGATCGGGCTTCCAGGCGAAATCGAGCATATCCTGCTCCATATCGTCCTTTGCCGGCAACTTATCGACCCAGCTTTCATCAACATAGACATGGCAGGTCGAACAGGCACAGGCCCCGCCACAGTCGGCCTCAATTCCCGGAATGTTGTTGTCGCGTGCGCCTTCCATCACGGTCATGCCGTTGGCCACGTCCACGACATGGGTCTTCCCATTGAATTCGATATAGGTGATTTTCGCCATTGCCTGCCTTTCAACGGCGATGATCTAGCGTAACCGCCACCGCTGTTCCAGATGGATTGCGCAATAACCCAAAGGCGCTGACACCTAACATTTGCCTGTCCCGCGCAAATGTTCTATCTTCGTTCGCATGAACCGACCAGATTGGCCCCGCCCGCCTTCGGCCATTCCGCATGCCCTGCTGGATCGTCCACCCGCCGGAGCAATTGTCACGGTTGCCGGACTGGTGTTGGTCCGCCAGCGCCCCGGCACCGCCAAAGGGGTGATATTCATTTCACTGGAAGATGAAACCGGCGTCGCCAACGTTGTGGTCTGGGCGAAAACCTACGAAAAATTCCGCCGTGCAGTGGTGGCGGGCCGCATGCTGCGCGTCACCGGCCCGATCCAGCGCGACGGCATGGTCGTGCATGTGATCGCCCGCCAGATCGAGGATATATCTTGGATGCTGGACGAACTGGCCCGCGGCCGCACTGCCTGATTACTGATTACTGATTACTGATTACTGATTCGGATCCAGCGCCACAAACCGCCCTTCACCCTCGCGCCGCACCAGTAGCAGAATCGACGTCCGCCCGGCATCCTGCGCCGCCTTCAGTCGATCCAGCACATCGCTTGGGTTTTGCACTGGTTGTTGACCCATCTCGACGATCACATCCCCCGCCGCCACGCCTTTGCCGGCCGCATCGGATGCGCCGTCGACGGCGGTCACAATTACGCCGCGAATGTCTTCGGTCACATTGAATTGGCTGCGCAATTCTTCGGTCAGCGGCGACAGCGTCATTCCCAGCGCCACTTGCGCCACGACAGGCGCAGTCTCATCAACCGTGGCAACGGCGGTTTCACCCTCTTCCAAGCGGCCCAACATCACCATCAGCGTTTCAATTTTACCGTCCCGAAACACTTCAACCGGCACGGCAATACCAATTTCGGCTTCACCGACCAGCCGCACCAATTCGCGCGTATCTCTGATCTTGACCCCGTTAAACGACAATATGACATCGCGCGATTTCATTCCGGCATCCAATGCTGGTCCCGGCGGCACATCGGTCACCAAAGCGCCGCGCGTTTCCACCAAACCCAAAGCATCGGCCAAATCGGCCTCGACGTTTTGAATGCGCACGCCCAACCAACCGCGCCGGGTTTCGCCAAATTCCTTCAACTGGCCAACAACCGGGCTGACGACGGCGGACGACATCGAAAAGCCAATGCCAATCGAGCCTCCGTTGGGCGATAATATCGCCGTATTCACCCCGACCACTTCACCCGCCATGTTGAACAACGGCCCGCCGGAATTGCCGCGATTGATCGCCGCATCGGTCTGAATGAAATCGTCGTAATTGCCTTCCAATTCGCGGTTTCTGGCCGAAATGATGCCCGAGGAAACCGAAAACCCTTGGCCAAGTGGGTTGCCCACGGCCAACACCCAATCGCCCACCCGCGCTATGTCGGAATTTCCGAACAAAACAAACGGCAGCGGCTTGGCGCTTTCAACTTTCAACAAGGCAATATCGGTTTTCAGATCGACGCCAACAACAACTGCGGGCAGTTCACCGCCCTCAAACAATTCGATGACAATTGCGTCCGCACCTTCGATGACATGGTTGTTGGTAACGACAAAACCGTCCGCCGAAATGATGAAGCCCGAACCCAAAGCCGAGGATTGCTGCGGTTGGTTGTTCTGACCCTGACGGTTCATGAAATCGTTGAAGAAATCTTCCAAAGGCGACCCGGGCGGCACAATCGGGCCCGGTTGACTATCCTGCTCGACCGCCATCGTTGTGGTGATATTCACCACCGCAGGTGAAACCCGCGCCGCCAAATCTGCAAAACTTTCCGGCATCATTTGCGCCTGCGCCGGCTGAATGGCCAGAAACAGGCCACCAACCACGGCAAGCACTTTTGGCAATACGGAAATTTTCACGTCGGTCGTTCCTTCTACGATGTCCGGAGATTGCTCTGGACCCTTCTAGCGCAATTTGGTTAACGAATGATAAACCATGCGTTCGCTGAGGCAACCCAATACGCAACACATGCGCGTCATGGCGCGGTAAAAACCGTCATCAGCACAAATACAACCTGACTGGCGGCTTTTCCTCGCGGGCGATGATTTTCTTCGCCTCAAGGTCCAGTTGCACGCATTTGAGCCACCAGCCAGCGGTCGCACCGCCCGGAAATATCTCATCCGAAAGCGTCGCCTTTATGCGTTTGGTCAGCTCGGCAACCGTGTTGCCCGGCCTGACTTCTGTAACCACCGACAAAAACGCTCGACGCATTTCCTGATATTTCGCTGCATCAACCCGATAAGTCTTGCCGGCTTGAAGTACATTCTCGACGTCCAATTTGGCGGCCTTGCCTGCCATGTCCCAAGCCCTCCTGAAATGATACCGCTAATGGCGCGCCAACCAAATCAGCGCCACACCAAACGCCACCGCCAGCAACCCGAATACCCGCAGCCGATCAGCCGACGTGCGCTTGATCAATTCCAGCACATCGCCCAACCTCGAAGGGGCCAGTGCAAGCACCAGCCCCTCGATCACCGCTGTCAGGCCAAGGCCCAGCAGCAAATCATTCAGCATTGAGCGCCGGTTCCGCCGGTCGCCCGTCGCTGCTGCTCAAGAAATCAAAGAACTCGCTATTGGGCGAAATCACCAAAGTCGAATTCCCCGCTTGCAACGATTTCTCATAGGCCGTCAGCGAGCGATAAAACGCGAAGAATTCCGGATCGCGTCCAAAAGCCTCGGCAAAAATCGCGTTCCGCTTCGCATCGGCTTCCCCGCGGATGATATCCGCGTCGCGTTGCGAGGTTGACACCAGCTCCAGCGACGACCGATCCGCCAAGGCCCGCACCTTCTGCGCCGCCTCGTTGCCGCGTGCCCGCTCGTCGGTGGCCAGACGTTGCCGCTCGGCCTGCATCCTCGCAAACGTCGCGGCAAGATTCTGCTGGGGCAAGTCAGCCCGACGAATCCGCACGTCGATCACTTGGATACCCAACGACGCCGCCTGTTGCACCGCTTCATCGCGGATAAGTAGCATCAGTTGTTCGCGGCCTTCACTCAACAGCGCGTTGGAATTTACCTTACCCAGCACTTCCAGCATGCTTTTGATCAGGATCGAATCCAACCGCTGTTCGGCCTGTGCGATGCCGCCCGAACCAATCGCTTCACGGAATTTCACCACATCGGCAATACGATACCGCGCGAATGCGTCAACGACCAACCGTCTGTCGTCCAGCGGCGTTACCTCTTTGGGCTGCGTATCCAACGACAATATTCTGTCGTCATATTTCGCTACCGTCTGGATGAACGGAATCTTGAACCCGATACCCGGATCCGCAATAACCCGTTGCACCTGACCAAATTGCAGCACCAGCGCCTTCTCCCTTTCATCCACGGTAAACACCGTTGACCGGATCAACACTAAGGCAACAACGGCCAGCGCGATCCATAATTGTGAACGTCTCATTGGCCTGCTCCTGTGCTGCGCTGTAACTCGTTCAGCGGCAAGTAGGGCACGATCCCTTGACCCGATCCGGTCACGCTGTCGTCAATGATGATCTTGTTCACCGATCCCAAAACCCGTTCCATAGTTTCCAGATACAGCCGCTTGCGCGTTACCGCCGAGGCCTTGGCGTATTCGTCATAAACCGAAATGAACCGCGCCGCCTCGCCTTGGGCAAGGTTCACAACCTGCGCCCGATACCCCTCGGCCTCCTGCAACAACTGCGCTGCCTGACCACGCGCTTCAGCCAGTGCCCGGTTGGCATAGGCGTCGGCCTGTTTCTCCAATGTATCGCGTTCCTGTTCCGCCGCTTGCACGTCGCGGAAACTGTCGATCACCTCTTCGGGCGCGTTGATGCCCTCAAGGTTCAACCGCACGATGTTCACGCCAGATTGATATCCGTTCAGTGTCGTTCGGATCAGTTCTTCGACTTCCTGACTGATCAGATCGCGGTCCTTGTTCAGGATCGGCGCAAAGTCCGAGCGTGCAATCACTTCACGCATCGCCGATTCCGACACGGCGCGAATGGTCTCCTGCGGTTCAGCCAGATTGAACAAATACAGTTTCGGGTCACTGATGTTCCAGACCACCTGAAAACCAATGTCGACGATATTCTCGTCGCGCGTCAGCATCAGCCCCGAACCATCGGTCGTGCCGATGTCCTCAATGTTCTCGTTGGTGACCAAAATGATTTCCTTGGTAATCACCGGCCAAGGGGCAAAATTCAAGCCCGGATCGCCAATCGACGAAAACTGGCCAAAGAATAACTCGATCGAACGTTCGTTCTGTTGCACCTGATAAAACGAGACAAAAGCCCACAAACCCACCGCCGCCAGCGCGACCAGTCCAATCGCGCCACGGCCAAAACCACCGCCAACGCCGCCACCACCGTCAACCGGCCCGCCACCACCACCAAACCGGGTGCGACCACCCATTAAAACCCGCAACTGCTCCTGACCCTTGCGCACGATCTTGTCCAAATCAGGTACAGGCCCGCTGGAACCCGGTCGATTGTTGCCTTGATTGTTGCCCTGATTGCCGCCCCAAGGGTTGCTCTTACCCTTTGGCTTGTCGTCCTCATTGTCGCCACCGCCACCCCAAGGACCGCTGCCGTTGTTATTGGCCATCTGCCTGTATTCCTCCCAAATCGCCTTTTAGGCGCTGTTGTGCATGAACCTGCGCATTCGCAGCGAAAATTCAAGATGCAAACGCATCCCGCATCGTCACCAATTCTTCCGCTGCCGTCGGATGCAAAGCAACCACGCGGTCGAAATCCTCTTTCGTTGCTCGCATTTTCACCGCTATCCCCACCAGCTGAATCATGTCCGCCGCACTTGGCCCAACGATATGGCACCCCAAGACCCGGCGGGAGCTTTTATCCACCACCAGTTTCATCAGCATCCTGTCTTTTCGCCCAGCAAAATCGGAATACATCGGGCGGAAACTCGATTTGTAGGTCACCACCTCGCCCAATTCCCTTGCCGTTTCCTCGCTCAATCCCACTGTGCCAATCTCCGGCCGAGTGAAAACTGCGGTCGGCACATCAGCATGGTCCATCGCCACCGGCATGCCGTCAAACACCGTCGATACAAACGCCATCGCCTCGCGTATCGCCACCGGGGTTAACGCCAGCCGGTCGGTCACATCGCCCACGGCAAAAATTGAGGGTACGTTGCTTTGCGCCCATTGATCGACAACAACCTCGCCTCGCTTGCCCAGCACAACGCCCGCTTCTGCCAAGCCCATCCCACTGGTGTTCGGCACCCGTCCCGTCGCCAGCATCACGCAATCAACCTCGACAATCCCGCCATCGGTCAACGCAACCATCAAACCGCCGGAACCCTTGACGATCGATACCACGTCGACTTTGTGCCGCAGATCAATCCCCTTGATCTTCATCTCGCCCGCAACCAATTCCCGCACATCGCCGTCAAACCCGCGCAATATCTGGCCACCCCGATAAATCTGCGTCACCGCCGACCCCATCCCGTGCAAGATGCAGGCGAACTCACAGGCGATATAACCGCCGCCCATGATCAAAATCCGATTTGGCAAATCCGGCAAATGGAATATTTCGTTCGAGGTAATCGCCAAGTCAGCGCCGGGAAATTCCGGCCGGAACGGATGCCCGCCGGTCGCCACCAGAATGTGTTTGGCGGCAAATTCCTCACTCGTGGCCAAAAGTACGCGATGCGCGTCAACTAACCTAGCACGCGTATGAAACACCCGCACCCCAGCTTTGTCCAACCTGGCCCGATAGCCCTTTTCCAGCCGGGCAATCTCAACATCCTTGGCCGCAATGAACCGCTTCCAATCGAAACTCTGCGGTCCAACAGTCCAACCAAACGCCTCGGCATCCGCAAACATCTCGCGAAATCCCGCCGCATAGACCATCAGTTTTTTCGGCACACAGCCACGGATCACGCAGGTGCCGCCAAACCGATCTTCCTCGGCGATGCCAACTTTCGCCCCCGACAAAGCCGCCAAACGCGCCGCGCGAACCCCGCCCGATCCGCCGCCAATCACGAACAAATCGAAATCAAACGCCACGTTCATTCCTCATCCGGGTCAAACAACCCAGTCTCGATTTCCGCAATCGCCGCGTCATCTTCCAAATCCAACACCACCGTCTCACCCGTCGGCTTGCCGACAATCACAATATCCGCCGTGTCGATGAACAGCCCGTTTTCCACCACGCCGGGCACCTGATTGATCAACAAACTCAGCGATGGCGGGTTGTTGATCCGCTTCAAATGCAAATCCAGAATATAATTGCCGCCGTCGGTCACAAACGGTTCGTCGCGATTCATCCGCAAAGCCACATGCCGCCCCAAAACATCGGATCCTTCCAGCATTTCCTCGACAATGCTTTTGGTCGCTTGCCAACCAAATTGAATAATCTCAACCGGCAAGGGAAACGCCCCCAAAGCCTTAACCTGTTTACTGTCATCGCTGATCACAATCATCCGATCCGACGCGTTCGCCACGATCTTCTCGCGCAACAGCGCCCCGCCACCACCCTTGATCAGATTCAAGCGCGGATCAAATTCATCCGCCCCATCCACCGTAATATCCAGCCAACCGACATCGCCCAAAGTCACCAAGGGAATTCCCAGTTTTTCCGCCTGTTCCGCCGTCCGCTGCGACGTTGGCACGCACGACACCTTAAACCCCTCCTTCGCCACCTGTTCGCCCAACAGCCGCACAAACCACGCCGCGGTTGACCCGGTGCCCAAACCCAAACGCATGCCGGGTTCGATAATTTCCAAAGCCCGCGCAGCGGCGGCTTTCTTCGCCACTTCAAAGGGCGTCAATTCGTTTGGCATTGGCAATATCGCTCTCTCAATTAGCCGATCACTGCCACAATCCGCACCCAACATGGGGCAGATTGCAACCCCTTGCCGCAAAACCCCGCGCATCGCGTCGGTTTTGTCAGGATTTTTGGTCATGAATGCCTCAAACAAGGCACGAACTCAAAGGCCATCCATGTTTCTTTCCATCTTTGACATCTTCAAAATCGGCATCGGCCCATCGTCATCCCACACAATGGGCCCAATGGTTGCCGCTGGTCGCTTCCTCGACATATTGCGCGATGGCCGCGATACAGTCCCCGGTTCTGGCAAACCCGCGCATCTAACCTGCACCCTGCACGGTTCGCTCGCCTTCACCGGCAAAGGCCACGCCACTGACCGCGCCGTCACTCTTGGCCTCGCCGGATTTGCCCCCGCCACCTACGATGCCGCCAAAGCCGACTTAGCACTTGCCCAAATCCATGCCACCCGCACGATCCACGCTAAAGACCTTGGCGCACTCACCTACGACCCCACCACCGACCTTATCTTCGACCGCAAACAGGCGCTGCCCGGCCACGCCAACGGCATGGTCCTGCGGGCGTATGATGATCGAAACCAACTCACCATGTCGGAAACCTATTACTCCATCGGTGGCGGCTTCGTGCAAACCGAACGCGAGCTGACGCAAGCCGCCAAAGACACCACCCCGCAAGACGTCCCCTTCCCATTCCGCAACGCCTTGGAAATGCTCAGCATGGCCAAAACCGCAAACCTGTCCATCGCGCAAATGAAACGTGCCAACGAGGCAGCGCACGGCACCCCCAACCTCGACCAAGGCATCGCCGACATTTGGGCGGTGATGGAATCCTGCATCGACACCGGCCTTGCCCTCGACGGCATCCTCCCCGGAGGTCTCAAAGTCCGCCGCCGCGCCATGGCGATCCACGCCAGCCTGCAACGCGAACGCAGCCTCAACCAGCAAGCCCCGCATATCATCAACGACTGGATTTCGACCTATGCCATGGCGGTGAATGAGGAAAACGCCGCCGGTGGTCGCGTCGTCACCGCCCCCACCAACGGCGCCGCCGGAGTCGTCCCCGCCACAATCCGCTATTACCTCGACCACGTTCCCGGCGCATCGCGCAGCAATATCGCCGATTTCCTGCTCACTGCCTCGGCCATCGGCGGCCTGCTCAAAACCAACGCGTCTATCTCCGGTGCCGAGGTCGGCTGCCAAGGCGAGGTCGGCTCCGCCGCCGCAATGGCCGCCGCTGGCCTCTGCGCCATCCTCGGCGGCACCCCCGAACAGGTCGAAAACGCCGCCGAAATTGCCCTTGAACACCACCTCGGCATGACCTGCGACCCCATCGCCGGCCTCGTCCAGGCCCCCTGCATCGAGCGCAACGGCCTTGGTGCCATCAAAGCCGTCTCCGCTGCCTCCCTCGCCCTGCGCGGAGACGGCCAGCACCTTGTCAGCTTAGATGCCTGCATCGAGACCATGCGCCAAACCGGCCGCGACATGGACCACCGCTATAAAGAAACCTCGCTCGGCGGTCTGGCGGTGAATGTGCCGAACTGTTGAAAACGACGCTGCCTCAAATTTTCTGTGGACCTGCTGGCTGCCACCAAGACCGCACGGGATGCCCAAAGCATCCCGGACCGCGCCTGCCGTGTACACCGCGCACGAATTCAATGAGCCCGGTCATTGGCCGATCATGTCACTCAACGGTGGATAATCACGGGCAGCAAAGTAGTTTGGCACACCTTTTGCTTGGGCCGCCTGGCCAGCCAGATCGAACAGCGCCGAACCGAATTCGGCTCTGTATGCTTCACTCCGAAGCCATGAACCAAATCGCTGACGCAGGCGCCATTGCGGTTCTAGCTCTCCGTCATATCCCCGCGCACGCTCGGCTAGGATAAACTTGTCAACTTCGCGATCAATATCAGCCATCGTAATCTCAATTGACTCAAATCTGACAATTTCCTGCTTCAACTCATTCTTGTAGGCTTCATCAAGGTCTGGCGTCACGCCCGTCGACTGCAAGCCCATCTTTGGGACATAATCATCAACAAAGTAGCGTGCCATGCGTTCTGGTCCGGAGAGTGAGTCCACCGCTACACCCGACTCATCCGGCATGACGAAATGACTGTTTATTGCGAATTGGGGATCCGGTGTTGAAGGGCATTCATGACGCATGAGCAGAGGCTGATCCCCAAGCATGCCCGGGTGTCTTGATAGTTCAATGTTCTGAATAAGGAGTTCGATTGGGGTCACAGCACGAGCGAAGTTTTCGAAATTGATTACGCGATAACCCTGTGAATACTCGGTTGTAGCACCCTCTCCATCAGCGTAGTAGCAAGCGCGCACCATGCCGTCCGCGCTGATTTCCTCGCGTGTAAAGTGGGGTTCGAGTGGATTGTCCCGATACTTGATGCGTCCGAAAGTGGCCACAGCGGCGATATTGGATGTTAACCGCGTTGTCGTCTCGCTGTCGCAACCGCCTGTCGCCGCAATCGTCGTAGCGGCCATGCCTGCGGGGTCCATCTGTTTGATAGCGGACCGAGCGGCAGTTACAGGCAGTCCGGCCTCGGCCAATCGCCCCAAAAGCCGTGCACTTCCGGTAATGAAATCCGTACCCTTCGGGAGCTTCTCGCCTTGGATGAAGGCGAAGTGATAGTATGTGTAGGTCCCGAACATTGTCTCGCGGATGCTCGCGGTATCATCAGGCACAATACCGGGGCACTTTGCATTTATTTCGTCCAGAAACTCGAAACCAAGGGCATAGAGCTGCGGGTTTTGGAAAGGCAGTGCAAAATGGGTCTCCATTGTCCCGCCGATAAGGTCGGCCAGTGCCCAGTGCACCCGCGACAGATCCGGCGCAGCGTTCTGCGCTGTGCTGGGACCCGCAGAAAGGAGCATTGCTGTTGCGAGGATCAGGGTTGTTTTTGAAACAATATGCACCTTCGCTTACACTCCTCTTGCTGTCGGCAAACCGTCTGCAATTTTGATATTTCTGCTGTTGGAATCAGAACCAGTGCAATCGTCGCCAGATTAGATGATTTTCAGCTAATTTTCTAGAAAGAAGTGCCAAGCAATTACGGTGAAATAGTCGTTCCCCGTTTCCTTCTGTCCGGCGCACTAATAGAATGTACAAGTCAAAATCGCCCTTGAACACCACCTCGGCATGACCTGCGACCCCATCGCCGGGCTGGTGCAAGCCCCCTGCATCGAGCGCAACGGCTTGGGAGCCATCAAAGCCGTCTCCGCTGCCTCGCTGGCCCTGCGCGGCGACGGCCAACACCTCGTCAGCTTGGATGCCTGCATCGAAACCATGCGCCAAACCGGCCGCGACATGGACCACCGCTACAAAGAAACCTCGCTCGGCGGCCTCGCGGTAAACGTGCCGAATTGTTGACCTTGCACTTCACAAACCGCCAAACCGGGCTAGGGTGAGATTCAGAGCTCAGCCAAAACACAGGATCACCAAATGACAATTGCCAATACAGCACAGGCCGATTTTTGGGCCTCCGCCGCTGGCACGCAGTGGATCCTCCGCGAGGCGACGCTCGATACGATGATGGCGGGCATTTTGAACCGCGTCTTGCACCATGCAGGCTTTCAGCAAGGCGAACACGTCCTCGACATCGGCTGTGGTACCGGGGCCAGTTGCCTTGCCGCCGCCGCGCTGGTTGGACCCAAAGGCCATGTGACCGGCGTCGATATCGCTGCCCAACTGCTGGACCGCGCCCGCAGTCGCGCCGCAGAAGCAGGCGCAAGTAACATCACCCTGCACCTCGCCGATGCCCAGACCCATGCCTTCGCAACCGCATCCGTAGATGCCATCATCTCACGCTTTGGCGTCATGTTTTTCGAAGACCCCATCGCAGCTTTCGCCAACATGGCGCTTGCGCTGAAGCCCAAAGGGCGGCTGGTGTTCGCCGCTTGGGCACCCCCCGCACAAGTGCCGTGGTTCAGCATTCCCGTGAACGTCGCCATAGCCCGCCTTGGCAAACCCACCCCGACAGACCCGAACGCCCCCGGTCCGATGGCCTTCCAAAACCCCGAAAGGGTGCTCAAATTGATGGACCAAGCAGGTTTGAAAAACCCGCGCTGCCTATCCGAGACAGTCGACCTAACGCCCCCAGGCACCCTAGCCGAGGTAACCGCCTTCGCCACCCGTGTCGGCCCCGCCTCGCGGATCATGGCAGAATTTTCCGCCACCGACGCAGATGCAGCCGCGATAGAGGCCGAAATTGGCGCACGCTTTGCCCCCTATGAAACAGCTCGGGGCATGCGAGTACCCGCTGGCATCCACTTTTATTGCGCCGAGCCTTGATGCGAAACGCGGGCGTCATGAAACCAACCCCCCTCAACGGCATTCTGATGATGTTCGGCTTTGCCGCTTTCGGCCCGGTGATCGACGTGTTTGCCAAACTCGCCGCCGCCGAAATCCCTGTCGCGCAGGTTTCGGCCGCCCGTTTCCTCGTCCAATCCGCCCTGCTGCTGCCGCTCGCCGCCCTGCTGGGCCAACTCCACCGCCCCGACAAAACCGAAACAGCACTGCACCTGTTGCGCGGCGCCTTGGTGCTGACCGCCACCCTGCTGTTCTTTGGCGCGGTCAAATACATGCCCGTCGCCGACGCCATCGCGATTTTCTTCGTCGAACCCTTCATCCTGACCCTGCTTAGCAGCCTGATCTTGGGCGAAACCATCGGCTGGCGGCGCATCCTTGCCTGCCTGATAGGTTTCCTCGGCGCGATGCTGGTCATCAAACCCAGCTTCACCGATTTCGGCTGGATCGCCGCCATGCCAATAGGCACCGCCTTCTGCTTTGCCTTCTACGTCATCCTGACCCGCCAAATGGCCAATCGCGGCCATCCGGTAACGCTGCAAGCCTATTCCGGCCTCGCCGCCCTCATCTATATCCTACCGATCCTGTGGCTGATGAACGGCAGCGGCCACGCAGTGCTTGACCCAATCACCCCAGACCCACGCTTCACCCTATACCTTCTGGGCACCGGCCTTGCCGCCACCATCGCGCACGTGTTCATATCCTACGCCTTCACCTGGGCCCCCGCCGCCGTGCTAGCTCCACTAGGCTATTTTGAGATCGTTACCGCCACCATCCTTGGCTGGCTGGTGTTCCACGACTTCCCCGACACCCTCACATTTCTGGGCGTCGCCATCATCATCGCTTCCGGTCTGTTCGTGCTCTGGCGCGAAAACCTTAGCGCAGCGCCCGTATCACTTCCGGCAATGCCGCAATAGGCAACGTCACCAAAACCCCGCGCCGATCAAACGCCAACCGCAAAGGCGAATCTGCCAATTCATTGGAAACGCCAATTTTTCCACCCGGCGACATCCGTAATCCCGCCACATTCCACCGCAGTCCCTGCGACACCAGTCCCGACACTTCTACCAACGGAAACAGCGAAACCCGCGTGCCAACAGACAACTCCAGCGCCAATACTTCAGGGCACAGAAACGTCGCATCCTGCTCCCCAATCAAGATAATTCGCTTGTTTTCATAGACCAGCAGCGCATTCAGTGCCGCCAGCGCGTGATCAGTGGCGCCGCCCAGAAACCCCACAGCCAAAAACATCGGCGCATCAACCGAATACAGACATTTCTCAAAATCTGTCGTTTCCTGCTCGTCAATGCGGTGAATTTTGACGCCCGAATTCAGCCAATTTTCAGTAATATCTATTGAATCCAAGTCACCAATGATCGCTGTGATCGGATGACCCAGTTTGGCAAGGGCATCGGCCCCGCCATCCGCCGCTATCGCGATCGGCGCAAGGTCGAGAGCGCGTTGAAGAAGAGAAGGCGAAACCGGCCCTGCACCAACCAGTGTAACGATCGACGAGAATGTGTAGATTAGTTTGTCCATTGCTCTCTGATTGCGCCTCGTGCGTCACAGGTCAAGGCGGCAAAAGCGGGCTAGGGTGTAAAGTGCGTAACAATAACCGGGATCAATTTCCCCGGTGAAGGAGCTGAAATGGCTGAAGCGGTGAAAAAACTGACGGTTTCTTACGGTGCATTTTCCTGCACATTGGAGGGGTTCGATGACCCGTTTCCGGTGATGAAAATGGTTGTCGATTATTTCCAAAGTCTGGCCGAACGTGACCCGTCTTTTGGCGCGCATCCCGAACGCCCTGATGCCGATTACCTGCGCAACCTGGCTCAGCGCGGCACCAACCACAATGTCGAAATTGAAACCCAAGACAATGGCGTTATTCTGCGGCAGACCTATGAAACCATGGCCGAAACCGCCGATGTTGTCGCGCCCTTGCGTGGTGCCACGCTTTCGCTCGTCCCGCGCAGCGACCGCGACGATACAGCAGCGGTGATGGCGGCGGATTACGCTGATGAAATGTTCAGCACGATTGACCGACAAGAATTTCCCGCCGCCATGACAGCGGCATTCCGCGACGATCCCTACAGAAACGGCGCTCCGGCTCAAGAAGTTGCAAGCGTTTATGACCGCGAAGAACGCGCTTTGGAGCGCCTGCTCAGTGCCGCCCGACTGCGTTCAGGCGCGGACGAAACGCTGGCTTCGTCCAATCCGATGACGCAGTTGAAAGAATCGCTGAAAGAAGATTCGCCGGCTCAATTGTTTGAAGATGCCCCGCTCTCGCAAGCGACTCCCGACAGCGACCTGATCGCCGACCTTATTGCGCCGGTCGCGGAACCGACGGTCTATGACGCCGTGTCCGAACCCAAAATCGAAATGATCGGCTTTGGCACCGTGCCGCAGGTCGAATTTGAAGACGCCGTCGAAGCTGAAGTCGAAGAAACCGACCAAGGGGAACAAACCGAAATTTCCGCCCCCAACGAACCAATGTCGGACGAACAATTGGTCAGCCAAGCCAGTATCGATGTCGGCGCAGCGGATGCGAAGTTTGATCTGCCCGAAGACGTAACCCCCGATGAAGCGGATCCAGTCGAAGCCGAAATTTCCGCCCCCAACGAACCAATTGCGGACGAACAATTGGTCAGCCAAGCCAGTGCCGATGTCGTCGAAGTGGACGCTTTCGATGATCTGCCAGAAGACGTGGCCCACGATGAAGCGGAACGAGCCGAATTCGAAATCGAAATTGCCGCGCTAGCCAGCGTTGAGCTGGCAGAACCGGCAGAACCGGCAGAACTGACAGATTCCATGTTGGAACACGGCACCCCAGTTGAACTATCGCCGAACGACGATGATGCGATGGCTCTGCCTTTCGCCGAAGATTCCGCGCCAACGCCGCCGCGCTCGTTCCGCGAAGACTTTGAGCAAGCCGAAGGTCAGCAAGCCGCCGTTAAAGCCGAACCGCACGACATCGAAAGTGCTGCCCAAGTCCAGGACCCCGCCGAATTTGACTGGAATGGCGAAGCCACGCCGGTTGAACCGGTCGTCACCGCAGCACCCATGCCGCTGTTGGTGCTTGGCCCGGCACTAATGGTCGTTGGCGGCAGCGATGCCGTGCTCGACGACGTAGATCCGCTCGAGGCGACAGTAGAGACAGCCAGCGAAGGCACGTCACGCCGCCAGATCGTGCGCACCCGACCAGCCGCCAGCGATTTTGATTATGACGCCGCCCAGCGCAATGATCCGCAATCGCTCGCCAGCGACGCGCCGGAAAAATCGCAAGACGATGAAAGCGACGACGAGGCCGCCGAAATCACCGACGGCATTACGCTGGACAATTTCGCCCGCAAAGTCGGCGCCGCCTCGCTGCCCGAACTGCTGGAAGCCTCTGCCGCCTATGTCACTATCGTCTCCGGTCAACCGCGGTTTAGCCGCGCCTCGATCTTGAACATGGTCGACGAACTCAGCGACGAGCGCTCCTATACCCAGGAAGCCCGGATCAAATCATTCGGCAAACTGCTGCGCAACGGTTCGATCCTGCGGGTCGAAGACGGCAAATTCGCCATCTCGCATTCGGCCAAATTTAACTACGAAGTCAAAATCTCGGCGTAACCCCTTACCCCTCAAAACACCCGCCGCGCCTGCAACACCCGCCCCAGCGCCGTCAGCCCCAACGCTACACTGAATATCCACGCCAAAACCGCGTACCAATCCGGCAACAGGCACGCGAGCACATAAACCACAATCGTCTCGCTCGCTTCAACCAAACCGGTTGTGTAATGTAACGACTTCTCGCCCCTGACGGTCGATGTCATCGCCCGTTTTTCCGCCATGATCGCATAAGACAAAAAGCTGGCGGCGTTGAGGTAAAAGATGAACAGCAAAACCACCGTCGGAATGGCGTTATTGGCAGGGTCGGCAAAGGCAAATCCCACCGGAATCGCCCCATAGAACACCATATCCATGACAATATCGAGGATGCCGCCAAAGTCGGTCTTACCCCTAATCTTGGCGACACCGCCATCCAACCCATCGCACAACCGGCTAAGCAAAATGACGACCGCGGCGACCAAGAACGCCTGCGTCGCAATCAACACCCCCGCCAGCAGCCCAAGCGCCGCGCCCGCCAAAGTCACCGCGTTCGCACTTACCCCGCTATCGGCCAACTTCCGACTGATCCGGTCCAAAACCGGATCGATGCCCTTGCGAATGATTCCGTCAAGCATCTCGCGCCCTCGCGGCTTGATTTCACCCATTATTCCTACACATCGTCGCTGCTATCAGCCTTGCCAATCCCCTTGAACAGCGCCTTCAACGGCAACACCCAAAGCACGCCCAACACCAGATAGACCGCCAATTCCAACACAACAGGCAACCGCCCAATCCAACCCAGCATGCTGACCACCAGCACAATGTAAACCGGCAGCCCGACGACCAGCACCAGCAACGCCAACCCGCGCCTGCGTTTATACGACATCGCCATCAATCGGCAAACGGGTCGGTGACCAAAATCGTATCGTCCCGCTCGGGCGAGGTCGACAGCATCGCCACCGGGCAACCAATCAACTCCTCAACCCGCCTAACATACTTGATCGCCTCAGCCGGCAATTCCGCCCAAGACCGTGCCCCCGCCGTGGTTTCTTTCCACCCCGGCATTGTCTCGTAAACCGGCGTCACCCGCGCCTGCAAAGCCGCCGCTGTCGGCAGATAATCAATCAATACACCGTCCAGCATATAGCCGGTGCAGATCTTCAATTCCTCAAACCCGTCCAGAACATCCAGCTTGGTCAGCGCAATCCCCGCGACGCCCGACGTCGTGCAGGTCTGCCGCACCAAAACCGCGTCAAACCAGCCACAACGCCGTTTGCGCCCGGTAACCGTGCCAAATTCGCGCCCGCGTTCGCCCAACCGGTCCCCGTCAGCATCAAACAATTCCGCCGGAAACGGCCCTTCGCCAACCCGCGTCGTATAGGCCTTCACTATTCCCAGCACGAACCCAATCGCCCCCGGACCCATGCCCGACCCGGCAGCAGCCATACCCGCCACGGTGTTGGACGAGGTTACAAACGGATACGTCCCAAAATCCACATCCAACAGCGCCCCCTGCGCCCCTTCAAACAATATCCGCGCCCCCGCTTTGCGCTTTTCCGCCAGCACCCGCCAAACCGGTTGTGCATAGGGCAGTATCTGCGGCGCAATTGCCAACAACGCGGCCTTCAACCCCGCCCGATCAATCTCGACCAACCCCAAGCCCCGTCGCAGCGCATCATGGTGCGTCAAAAGCCGGTCCAAGCGGGCGTCCAGCGTCGCCTCATCGGCCAAATCAGCCACCCGAATAACCCGCCGCCCAACCTTATCCTCATAAGCTGGCCCAATCCCGCGCCCGGTGGTGCCAATTTTCGCCACCGAATTGCTCTGCTCGCGCGCCCGGTCCAACTCGCCATGCACCGGCAAGATCAGCGGAGTATTCTCGGCAATCATCAGATTGTCCGGCGAAATCGCCACGCCCTGCCCGCGCAGCTTTTCAACTTCCGCCACAAAAGCCCAAGGGTCCAAGACCACGCCATTGCCAATCACGCTCAGCTTGCCCGGCCGCACGATGCCCGATGGCAGCAGCGACAGCTTATAAACCGTCCCGTCAATCACCAGCGTATGCCCGGCATTGTGCCCACCTTGGAAACGCACAATCACATCGGCCCGCTCGCTTAGCCAATCGACGATCTTGCCCTTGCCCTCGTCGCCCCATTGGGCACCCACAACTGCGACATTGGCCATGCTATCCCCTTCAGTCACACAAACGGCCCCCGCGAGAATCCCGCAAGGGCCGTTACCATCTCTTATACTAGGCCGTTGACGGGCAAAACCGAAAATGACTCCTGCGCAGAAAATGTGTATCATCGGCATCAAGGTCACAACGCGGGGGCGGTTATGGCACGAATCGATTGGCTGATCGAAGGCGACTCGTTTGGCAACTGCAACTGCGACTACGGCTGCCCGTGCCAGTTTGAAAGCCTGCCAACCCACGGCGGCTGCAAGGGATTCGAGGCATTCCACATCGACAAGGGCCACTTTGGCGATACTCGGCTCGATGGGCTGACCGCCGCGCTGTTCTATGCATGGCCCGGTCCTATTTTTGAGGGCAAAGGCGAAATTCAAGCCGTCATCAGCGACAGCGCCACCCCGGCGCAGCACGAGGCGTTGACGAAGATTCTTTACGGTGGCGAAACCGTCGAGGGTGCCAATCATTGGTGGGTCTATGCCGCGATGAGCGAGGTGCACCATCCAACATTGACGGTGCCTATCACATTTGAAATCGACGTCGCCGCCCGCAAGGCGCACGTCTCCATACCGGGCTTGCTGACGTCAACCGGCCGCCCGATCATCAGCCCGGCCACCGGCGACGAACATCGGGTGCGCATCGACATTCCCGGCGGCATCGAATTCGACATCGCCGAAATCGGCAGCGCTTCATCCACCATTAAGGGCGCAATTCCCATGCAACTGTCCAACAGCTACGGCCAATTCAACCGCCTGCGGCAATCGGGCAAAGGCGCGTTGCATTAAGGTCATTTCCACTGGGAAAGGAAATCGTCATGGCAATGACGCAATGGATGCTCCGCGGGCCAGAAATTGTGACCTGCAACTGCGACTATGGCTGCCCCTGTCAGTTCAATGCCCCACCCAAGGACAACCACTGCACCGCCATCGGCGCTATGCACATCACCGAGGGCTACTACGGCAATATATCCCTCACCGATCTGCGTTGGGCGACGCTCGCTGCCTGGCCCGGCCCTATTCACTTGGGCAACGGCGCGATCCAGCGCATCGTCGACATCCGCGCCGACGAAGGCCAACGCCTAGCCTTGCTCAACATCATGACCGGCAAAGACAGCGAACCGGGGACAACGTTTTTCGACGTTTTCGCCTCGATGATCGAAACCGTGCATCCGCCCTTGTTCCTGCCAATCGAGTTTGAGGCCGACATGGAGTCGTGCGAGGGCCATTTTCGCGTACCGGGCGTAGTTGAGGCCCGAACCTGTGTCATCAAGAACCCGATCACGGGCAGCCCGCATCATGCGAAAATCACACTGCGCCATGGCTTTGAATTCACCGAAGCCGAATGCGCCAGCGGCGACAGTTCCACCAGCGGACTGATCGAGCTGAATGCTCAAGACCGCCACGCCCATCTGGCGATGCTGCATATAACCGGCACAGGTATCGTTCGTTGAGCGGCATCAACGTTTTCAAACGCGCCACCCGCAACGACCGTCTGGTTGTATTTGTCGCCGTGGCAGCCGCCGCATCCTTGGGCCTGTGGGTGACATTGCGCAGCGGCGATGCTCTCATGAACGGCCCGTCGAACAGCGTCAGCCAAGCCACGCTGCTTTTCGTCATGTGGTGGAGCATGATGCTGGCCATGATGCTGCCCTCCGCCGCACCCGCCATCCTCACTTTCGCCGCGATGAACCGCAAATTGGCGGCACAGGCGAAACAAAAGCCAACGCTGCTGGTCTTTGTTGCCGGCTACGCCGCGATCTGGACTGTGTTCAGCCTCGCCGCCACCACCCTGCAAATCATCACCCGCGATGTCGTCCCGCTCACCGGCATGATGGCCGTGGTCAGCGGATTTGTCGGTGGCCTGCTCATGCTTGCGGCTGGCATCTATCAGTTCACCCCGCTCAAAAATGAGTGCCTCAGGCAATGCCAATCACCGCTGATCTATTTTGCCCGCAACTGGCGAAATGGCATGTCCGGCGCCTTCCGCATGGGCCTTGATCACGGCATCTATTGTCTTGGCTGTTGCTGGGTGCTGATGGGCCTGTTGTTTTACGGCGGTGTCATGCAGCCGACATGGATCATCGCTTTGGCACTTTATGTTGCAGCCGAAAAACTCATTCCCGCGAAACACCGATTTGGGCAATTCGCGGGAGCAATCTTGATAGCGTTTGGGGCTTGGACGCTGTTTCGGGCCCTTGCATGAGAAGCCAAGCCTCAAAACGCTAAAAACCGCGCCTGTTTCACCTGCGGCAACGCCGCGATCTCGGCCAAAGTTTCCGCCGACACCTTCTCATCCACGCCCAACAACGCAATCGCCTCGCTACCCTTCGACGCCCGACCCAACGCAAACGTCGCGATATTCACCCCCAGCAACCCCAACTTCGTCCCCAACGCGCCAATATACCCCGGCGTGTCGCTGTTGGTGGTGTAAATCATATATGGCATCGGCTCGGCCTCTAGGTTGATCCCCTTGATCTGGATGAACCTCGGCTTGCCGTCGGAATAAATCGTTCCCGCGACCGAGCGCACAAACTCACCGCACGTCACAATCAACCGCACATAACTGCCAAACGCGCCCTGTGCATCCTTCCTTGTCTCGGAAATATGCACGCCCTTTTGCCGGGCGATAATCGGCGCGTTGACCATATTGACGGTGCCTTCACCCACCAGTGGTGTCATCAGCTTGGCAGTCAGGGCGCAGACCAGCGGCTTCAAATTCAACTCCGCAACTTTGCCGACAAACTCGATCTCGATCTCGCTGATTGCCGTTTCGGTCACTTGCCCGGCAAACGACCCCAAAACTTCGCACAGCTCAATCCAAGGCTTCAATATCGGCGCTTCTTCCGCCGTCACCGATGGCGCGTTCAGGGCGTTGGAAATCGCCCCGCGCATCAGATAATCCGACATCTGCTCGGCCACCTGCAACGCCACATTCTCCTGCGCCTCGTTGGTGGACGCGCCCAAATGCGGCGTGCAGACCACATTAGGCAGCCCAAACAACACGCTCTCGGTAGCAGGCTCCACCGCGAACACGTCAAACGCCGCCCCCGCCAACTGCCCCGATTTCAACGCCTCCGCCACCGCCGCCTCATCCACCAACCCGCCACGGGCACAGTTGATCAACCGCGCCCCATGTTTGATCTTCGCAATCCGCGCCGCCGACAGGATGTTCGCCGTCTTCTCGGTTTTCGGCAGATGCAGGGTAATAAAATCCGCCCGCCCCAGCAGCACATCCAGATCGTCGATCTTCTCGACCCCCATTTCCTGCGCCCGCTCGGCGCTGAGAAACGGATCAAAAGCAATAACTTTCATCTTCAGGCCTATCGCCCGTGACGCCACCACCGACCCGATATTTCCCGCCCCGACCAGCCCCAAAATCTTGCCGGTAATCTCGACCCCCATGAAGCGCGACTTTTCCCATTTCCCGGCCTGCGTCGAGGCATCCGCCGCCGGCAATTGCCGCGCCACCGCGAACATCATCGCAATCGCGTGCTCCGCCGTGGTGATCGAATTGCCAAACGGCGTGTTCATCACCACCACGCCTTTGGCCGAAGCCGCCGGTATATCGACGTTATCCACGCCAATCCCGGCCCGCCCAATGACCCGCAGCCGCGTCGCCTTGGCAATCAACTCCGCCGTCACCTTGGTGGCCGACCTTATCGCCAACCCATCATAATTGCCAATGATCTCGGCCAGTTTCGCCGGGTCTTTCCCCAGTTTTGGCTGAAAATCCACCTCGACCCCGTTGTCGCGGAATATTTGCACTGCCGCGTCGGACAATTCGTCTGAAATCAAAACTTTAGGCATCGCATGCTCCTGTCATCCCCGCGCAGGCGGGGATCGAATGAATAGAAATCACAAACCTGCTTTTGCGCCTGCAAACGCCCAATCCAACCACGGCAGCAACGCCGCAATATCGCTGGCTTCCACTGTGCAACCGCACCAGATCCGCAGTCCCGGCGGCGCGTCTTTGTATCCGGCTATGTCAAACGCAGCACCTTCGCTTTCCAGCGCCTTGCACATCGCTTTGATAAACGTCCGCTGCGCGTCTTCCGACAAAGCCACAAACGCCGGATTCACAACCTTCAAACACACCGACGCATTCGAACGGTGCTCGCGCACCGAAACCATATTCTCGATCCAGTCACCACGATCGACCCAATTCTGCACCAGCGAATAATTCGCATCCGTCCGCGCCAGGGCCAACGGCAGACCGCCGATGCCCTCGATCCAATCCATCGCGTCAATCGCATCGGCGACGCACAACATGGAAGGCGTATTGATGGTTTCGCCGACAAAAATCCCCTCGATCAACTTGCCGCCCTTGGTCATGCGGAAGATTTTCGGCAAGGGCCGATTGGGCTGGAAGGATTCCAAACGCTCCACCGCACGCGGCGACAAAACCAACATCCCATGCGCCGCTTCACCGCCCAAGGCCTTTTGCCACGAGAACGTCGTCACATCCAGTTTGGCCCAATCCAAATCTTGCAAAAACGCCGCTGAAGTCGCGTCACAAAACGTCAGCCCCGCCCGGTCTGCCGCAATCCAATCGGCATTGGGCACTCTTGCCCCGGACGTGGTGCCGTTCCAGGTAAAACAAATGTCGGCGTCAGGGCGCACCGAACTTAAATCCGGCAATTCCCCATAAGCCGCCTTCAACACCCGCGCGTCGGCCAGCTTCAATTGTTTGACAACATCGGTTGCCCAACCCTCGCCAAAACTTTCCCAGACCAGCACATCGACCGGACGCGCCCCCAGCATGGACCACATTGCCATCTCGAACGCGCCGGTATCCGAGGCGGGCACAATCCCAACCCTGTAACCCGCAGGTATACCCAACAACCGCGCCGTCTGGTCAATTGCTGCCTTGAGTTGCGCTTTCGGACCAGCCGCCCGGTGCGAGCGGCCCAGATAGGCCCGCGCAACAATCTCGGCAGCATCCCAGCCGGGGCGTTTGACACAGGGACCAGAGGAAAATTCGGGACGCGCAGACTTGACCTGCGGTTTTGTCAGCACGCTCATCGGCGGCTCCATCGTCAGGGTGAGTGCGCTGAGCCCGTCCCCGCTCACCCAAATTCCGATGACGTGCCCACGGGTTGCATAATCTGCCGCAAACCCGACTCGCAAGCCCAAAAAGCACCCCAATTTCCAATTTGAAAGCCGCGCCGATTTCCCATCGGAAACCCAAAGCACATTCAATGTTCGAAAAATACTCCGGGGTGCAGGGGCAGCGCCCCTGCCATTACTTCATCCAGAACCGTTTAAGACTTTCCGCCTCGGCTTGCGCCCGCGTCAAACCCACATCGTCCATCAGATACGGCGGAAGGTTGCGCAAGACCTGACGAGACCGCGCATTATGGCCCCATGTCCACAGCTTCGCAGCCACATTCACCGGCAGCCTGACCGGCAATCCGACCAACCGAAGCAAGACCGAACCGTCCAAACTTACCCGCATCACATCCTCCTTTGTATCAACACAATCTGCACAAATACCCGCACACTTCACAAAAACTGATACAATTTGCGCCAGCGATGTGCTAGAACAACATTGTCATGGATACAAACAACCCGCTCACGCTTGGCCAAAGCACCGGCCCCAAATACCGTCGTCTGTATGACGCCCTGACTGGCGCAATCCGCCGCGGTGACTTGGCCGAGGGTAGCCGCCTGCCACCCGTCCGCGATTTGGCATGGGATCTTAAAATCACCCCGGGCACGGTTGCGCGTGCTTATCAAATGGCCACCAATGAGGGGCTCCTGGAAGCCACCGTCGGTCGTGGCACATTTGTGCGCGGGCAACGCCGTGGCCTCTCCAACGTTCCGCAAAACACCATCGCCCGCACCGCCGAACCCAACTATCTCAACCTGCGCACCGGCCATACGGTTGAGCTTGGTCAAACCGACGCCATCAATCATTTGCTGGGCGAAATCATCGCTGCCAATACCATCACCTATTCCGATTATGTGCGCGACGACGCCCTGAAACCCTGCCGCAACCGCGCGCATGATTGGCTCTCCAGCCATGGCGTCACAGGCGCGGCGGAAGATATGGTCATCACCACTGGCGCGCATAACTCGGTTATCGTTGCACTGCATTGCATCCTATCGGGGCGCGACCCGGTGATCTTGTCACACCGCCTCACCTACCCCGGCTTTCGCCAATCCGCGCATCTTTGTCGGGCCAGACTGGTTGGTATTGATGGGGATGCTGCGGGCCCAATCCCCGAGAGCCTGATCGAGGCCTGCCGCCGCCATAACCCGCAAGCACTGCTGCTGTCATCCAACGTCCACAACCCAACCTGCGTGACCACCAGCCTGAAGAGGCGCGAGCAAATCGCCGACATCGCCCGCAAATACGACCTGCATATTGTCGAAGACGATGTGTACGGCACCCTTGTTCCCAACCGCCTTCCGGGCCTTGATACACTGGTCCCCGAGCGGGTCTGGCATGCGACATCGCTTTCGAAATGTTTCGCTGCCGGTCTGCGGCTTGGATTTCTGCAATGCCCGCCCGGCCAAGGCGCACTGGGTCAGCGCGTGCTGCAGGGGATGAGCTTCAGCCTGTCTGCCCTTTTGACGCTGATGGTTGAGCGGTTGTTTGCCACCGGCACGGTTGACGCAATCGGTGCGAAAATCCGCACTGAAGGTGTTGTCCGCCTCGATATGGCGAGGCAGATTTTGGCTAACTGGGATATTGCAACTTGCGAAGGTGCCAGTTTGCTTTGGCTCAACATGCCCGCCGGTTGGCGTGCATCGGCGTTTCAGAATGCCTGCGAAAAACAAAACATCCTGCTGGCCGCTGGTGACGCTTTCACCCTGCCCGACGAACCCGCCCCCAACGCCATTCGGCTGTCGCTGTCCGGTTCAAGCGACCGCGCCCGACTTAAATCTGGCCTCGAGACGATCAACGCCCTGCTCGCAGGTCCAACCCGTGAGTTTCTGACATGACAGCCAAACCCACAGCCGTCACATGGGTTCTTCTGCTCACGCTCGGCATCCTTTGGGGAGCCTCGTTTCTTGCCGTCGAACTTGCCCTGCATGACTTTGCCCCATTGCAAATCGCAGCACTTCGCATCGCCCTTGCCGCAATAATCGTCACCACCGCCAGCTTTGCCCTTGGCGACCGCTTGCCCCCAACCACAACGCCCGCGGGCCGCCGCATCTGGCTGCATTGCCTTGGCATGGCAATCTTTTCCAACGCCCTGCCGTTCAGCCTGCTGTCTTGGGCGCAACTCAACGTCAATTCCGGTTTCGCGGGCATCAGCATGGCCGTGGTGCCGCTGATAATTCTGCCACTCGCCCATATATTTGTTCCCGGCGAGCACCTGACCCGTATCAAACTGACCGGCTTCCTCTTGGGTTTCGCCGGTGTTGTCATCCTAATCGGTCCCGCTCAAATCCTAGCTGGCACTGGTTCCGATGTGGAATCCACTGCCCGCCTCACCTGCGTAATCGCCTCGTGCAGTTACGCCATCGGTGCCATCACCACCCGTACTGCGCCCAAAGGCCCAGCACTCGCCTTTTCCTCTGCCGCCCTCATTCTTGCCAGTCTCATCATGCTGCCGCTGGCCTTCACATTGAACCCATTCCCCACCGCACCAAACGCCAACGCGGTTCTCGCCATCCTCTACCTTGCCGTTTTCCCCACAGCTTTGGCCACGATGATGCTTGTTCACATCATCAAAACCGCCGGTCCCTCGTTCTTATCTTTGGTCAATTACCAAGTGCCAATTTGGGCCGTGCTGTTTGGCATGATCTTCCTTGGCGAGGCCCTGCCTGGTTCGTTCCTGGTCGCTTTGGCGCTGATATTGTTGGGAATGGCAATTTCGCAAGGTCGCCTCAAACGCCCCGTCGTCGCGTAGGGTGCGCGCTTGCCCGCACCATTCAAGTCCCACCAAAACCGCGTTCGTTGTCGAGCAATTCGCAAAGATTGCCATCCGGATCGACAAACTGCCCGATCCGGCCCCATTCAAAATCCATCACCTCCACCGCAATCCCTCGGCCGCGCAACATTTCTGCCGCTGCATCAAGGTTGTTGACATTGAATCGCAGGACCGTCGGATTTTGCCCTCTCGCCTTGATGCCGTCTCCGGCAACACCGCCGGTTTCAACCATCAAATAACCGTCGCCAAAGCGCAAACATACTAATCCGCTCTTGGCAAACCAAACCGGCAGGCCAACCAAATCTCGATAGAACGCCACACATTCTTCAAACCGCTCGGTGAACAAAATGATCCCCGGCGTCACCAAACCAATGTCACGCATCCTTGATCGCGCCCGCTATCGACAAAACCACTTCCGACAGCACGGTTTCATCCTCGTACTCCCCCATCACGCGCAGCAAAGCCTCGGTTCCCGATTTGCGGATCAGCAACCGCCCCTTGTCGCCAAACCTTGTCTCACCCGCCGCAATCGCCGCCTTAACTGTGGCAGCCGCCAAAGGATCACCGCCAACAAAGCGCACGTTTTCTAGCATCTGCGGCACCGGCTTGAATACATTGGCCAAGACACTTGCCTTGCGCCCGCCCTCCACCATCGCCGCCAAAAACTGCAGCGCCGCAATCAACCCGTCGCCGGTGGTGACGTAATCGGTCATCACGATATGCCCCGATTGCTCGCCGCCCAAGTTATAGCCGCCGCGCCGCATTTCCTCGACGACATAGCGGTCGCCCACCGCGGTGCGGATCATGCGGATGCCGCGCTTGGCCAGATGCCGCTCCAGCCCCAGATTTGACATCACCGTTGTCACCAACGTGCTTTTCGCCAACCGCCGCTCATCGGCCCACAGGCCCGCAATCAGCGCCATGATCTGGTCGCCATCGGCCACTTGGCCCTTTTCGTCCAAAATCATCACCCGGTCGGCGTCACCATCCAGACAAATCGCCATGTCAGCGCCGTGTTCTAGCACCGTGCGCGAGGCCAAGGCCGTATCGGTCGACCCACAACCCTTGTTGATATTATACCCATCCGGCTCAACCCCAATCGGAATCACCGTGGCCCCAAGCTCCCATAACACATCCGGTGCGGTCCGATACGAAGCGCCATTGGCGCAATCTATCACGATCTTGACGCCATCCAAGCGCAGCTTGCGCGGGAATGTCGTTTTGGCAAACTCGATATAGCGCGACCGGTCCGCCTGAATCCGGTTCGCCCGCCCGATCTTGTCCGGGTCGTGGCTCGGCGGCGTATCTTCCAGCAAAGCCTCAATTTTTAGCTCCGCCTCGTCCGATAATTTATACCCGTCAGGTCCGAAAAACTTGATGCCGTTGTCCTGATAGGGGTTGTGGCTGGCCGAAATCATCACCCCCAAATCCGCCCGCATGGAACGTGTCAGCATCCCTACCGCCGGCGTCGGCACCGGACCGACCAAAATCACATCCATCCCCACCGCGTTCAAACCGGCCGTCAGGGCGTTTTCCAGCATATAGCCTGACCGCCGCGTGTCCTTGCCGATCACCACCCGATGCGCGTGGTTTTCGCCAAGCCCCAGGAAATACTGCCCAACCGCAATGCCCAACCGCAGCGCCATCTCGGCAGTCATCGGATAGACATTGGCCGTGCCGCGAATGCCGTCGGTGCCAAACAATTTACGAACCATCACTGCATCCCTTGCAAAGCGCGCCAAACAGCAATCGCCTGCGCCGTTTCCGCAATATCATGCACCCGCACCATCTGCACCCCCTGCCGCAAGCCTGCTAGCGCCGCCGCAATCGACCCCGGCCCGCGACGCGACGCGTCTTTTTCGCCGCTTAAAGCACCGATGAATCGCTTCCGCGACACCCCCAGCAAGATCGGCAAGCCAAGCCCATGAAACAGGCTCATGCCGCGCAACAACGTCAGATTATGCTCCAGCGCCTTGCCAAACCCAATGCCCACATCGACGATGAGTCTGCCCCGCGCTATCCCCGCCGCTTCGCAGGCGGCAATCCGCGCTGCCAAATGATCGTAAATATCCAGCAACACGTTGTCATAACGCGGATCGTCCTGCATGCCCGCCAAATTATCGGGCGAATGCATCAAACAAACCGCTGCCCCGGTTTCCGCGGCAACCGCCAGAGACTCCGGATCATGCCTCAACGCCGTCACGTCGTTGAATATCGCAGCCCCCACGGCAATCGCCGCTCGCGCCACGCCCGCTTTACGGGTATCGACCGAAATCGGCACCTTCAAACCCGACATCGTCAACCCTTCAACCACAGGCACTACCCGCGCTGCCTCGGTCGCATCATCGACAAAATCCGCCCCAGGTCGTGTCGATTCGCCGCCAATGTCGATGATGTCGGCCCCCGCCGCGGCCATCGCCAACCCTCGCGTCACCGCCTGTTCGACTGACGCAAACTTCCCCCCATCCGAAAACGAATCCGGCGTAACGTTCAAAACCCCCATCACCACGGGCCTTGTCCAGTCAAACCCCAAGATCGGCGCACGCGCCGCAGTCAAACGCGCCAAAACATCCGTTGGCACGACCTGCACCGCCACAATCTCCGCCGTCCCTGACCGTGACAAAACCTCGACCCGATCAAACCACAACGGCCCGCCAGCCAACGGTAATGCACCAACAGGCCGCGCCAAATCTGTTTGAACAATTGGCCGGTAATAAAGCTTCAAGCCAATGCCGCCAAGCCAACCGGCGCGCCAACGTCAATGCCCGCCACAACGAATGCCTGGGCACCAAACTCGACCGCAAACCAGCGCGCCAGTCCAACTGGGTCGGTGGCATCGGCAACAGGCTTGTCCACCGCGTCATTCACGATCTTGGACGGGGCCCAAACTGACAATGCACCGTGCTTCATCGCCCAATCCAATTCGGTGCGGCTGTCCACCACGGTCAAATCCGCTGTCAACCCAGCCAATCGCCAAGCGTTCTGCTCAATGGAAAGTAACCCGATACGCCGAGCGGATTCAGTCCCCCCCAAAGCCTCGTCCTTATCAATCGGCTCCAAACAAATCACTGCCGGTCGCGGCAACGCACGAATTGCGGCAATCCAGGCGCCCAATTCGCCCCGGTCAACCAACCAATTCGGCAAGAATACCACCATCGGCTTTAGCGCATCCACCGGCACCACCCGCGCCACAACGCTTGGCAACACGCTGGTGCCGCGCGGCAATTGCAACCTTACAATCTCCACCCCCAAAGACCCCGGTATCCGATCCAGCTTTTCAATCCGAACGAATGCCTTCACTACGCGCCGATCCGCCAAACAGCGCTCTGCCACCCGTTCTGCCAAAGTTTCCAACAGGTTGATCCGTTCAGTCGAGAGCTGCGCTTCAATCGCTTCCACGATCAAATCATAGGAAATCACCTTGTCCACATCGTCGCTTTGCGCCGCCGTATGGCGCGACACTTCAAGCACCACGTTAAAGCGAATGCGTTGCTGCTTGCCGCGCTCCGATTTGAAAGCGCCAATCTCAACCGCCCGCGTGAAATCGCGCACCGAAATGCGGTCCAGCGGTTGCCCGGCGCTGGCCGAAGCTCGCGCCGACAATGCCTCAAAAACGCTCGCTGCCTCGTCCATCGCGCCAAACTCCACCAACCCAGACCTAAAATAGCCAGCCAACCCTCGCCTCACAAGCCTCGCTTTCGGCACTTTTTCGCCGAAGCGCGCAGCGCCATGCCAAATTATCGCCAGAATCAGCGCGCATGGTGCACAATGTCATGGGGGCTCAATTTCGCGGCGTTTTTCGCCAGCGCGGGAGTCGAATATGTTCTATGGCCGTTTTTCCTTGAAATCGCTGGTCTTGGTATGCGCAATCGCCACCGCAATGCCGGTGCTTGCCAGTGCCTCAACATGCGGCTCCGGCCTGCCAGGAAACGCCAATTCCCGCATCAACCCCGGACGTCCCAGCCAAGAGATTTTCAACGCCACCGTCGTGCATTACATGAACTTGGAACGTTGCCGTCGTGGCCTTGCGCCTTTCGCGCTCGACTCGCGCCTGCTCAGCGCCGCCGCCGTGCATTCGCGCAACATGGCGGCAGATGAAAGCTTCAGCCACCGCTCGCGCCACGCCGGTCAGCAAACCATGGCGCAAAGGTTTGCCAGCGCAGGTATCCGTGCCGCAACCGCCGGTGAAAACATCTCGATGGACAAACTTTTCGCCATTATCGGTCGTCCGATATCGACAAAATCCACCGGCAAATGCCAGTTTTTCTATGTCAGCGGTGACCCGGTGCCGATGCACAGTTACAATTCGTTGGGCAAACAAGTGGTCGCCCGCTTCATGGCCTCGTCCAAACACCGCAACAACATCCTGAACCCGCGCTTCGTGCGCGGCGCGACCGGTATGGGCATCGACCAAGGCGGCGCGGCCTGCGGCGACATCTACATCACCCAGGATTTCGCCAGCTAGCGTAAACCCCGACTAAACCGCCTAAACTTGCTCATCCCCATGCGCCGGCAACCTGCCCGATCGCGCCCGATAAGGGCGTGAGGCGTCCAGCAGCGTCGCATTCAAACATTCCACCGCCACCGCAACTTCGCCCTCACCGGCAAAGGTCAGGGTCACCACGCCCGCGCCATCGACACCCGCAGCAAAACCCACCGACAGCACCGATAACACCAAATCCTTGTCATCCGCAGCAATCCCCGAAACGGAAACCTTGACCACATCCTCAAACTGCAACACCGATTGCACCCGCTCAAACGCCCGGCCCTGCCGCTCGGCTACGGCTGCGTCTTCCCAGCGAAACCGATTGAGCAAAACCGCAAATCGCCGGTGTTTCTTCAACCACGATATATCCGAAGTCTGCGCCACCGCATCCTGCACCAGCGCCGATATGACGGCCAAATCCTCACTCGTTTCGGCCATCAAGCGCAGCGGCTTGTCACCGCCATCCTCAAACCTTGCGTCGCTCATCCCGCCACCCGTTCAATATCGGCACCGCAAGCAAGCAGCTTGGCTTCTACCCGCTCATAGCCGCGATCCAAATGATACACCCGCGCCACCCGCGTTTCCCCTTTGGCCGCCAATCCCGCCAGTATCAACGACACCGAGGCCCGCAAATCCGTCGCCATCACCGGCGCACCTTTCAGTTCCTTGACCCCTGTCACCGTCGCATGGCCACCATGAACATCAATATGCGCCCCCATGCGGATCAGTTCGGGCGCATGCATGAAACGGTTCTCGAAAATCTTCTCTTCCAAAACGCTCACCCCATCCGCCAATGTCAGCAGCGCCATCATCTGCGCCTGCAAATCGGTCGGAAACCCCGGATGCGGTGCCGTCACCACATTCACTGGCCTGATCCGGCCATTTTTTCGACTAACCTTCAACCCCAAGGCCGTTTCCGATATTTCCGCCCCGGCTTCTTCCAACTTGGCGCTAAACGCCTCGACCAAAGACCGCTTGCCACCAATCAACTCCACCTCACCGCCCGTAATCACCGGCGCCAGCATATAGGTGCCCAGTTCAATGCGATCCGTCACCACCTTGTGCGTAGCCCCATGCAGCCGATCCACCCCCTCAACCGTGATCGTCGAGGTGCCAGCACCCTCAATCTTGGCTCCCATCGCGCTCAAACACGCCGCCAGATCGACAATCTCCGGCTCCCGCGCCGCGTTGGAAATCACCGTTGTGCCCTTAGCCAAAGTCGCCGCCATCAGCACATTCTCCGTTGCCCCAACCGAAACAAACGGAAAATCCACACGACCACCCTTCAGCCCCCCACGAGCTTCCGCATGCACATATCCATCCCTCAACTCAATCTTCGCCCCCAAAGCTTCCAGCCCGTGCAAATGCAAATCGACCGGCCGCGCCCCGATGGCGCAGCCGCCGGGCAGCGACACTTCGGCATGCCCATCCCGCGCCAACATCGGCCCCAACACCAAAATCGAGGCCCGCATCTTGCGCACAATGTCATAATCCGCTTTGTGGTTGGCGATCATCTTGGTGCCAATCACCAGCACCTGCCCGTCCTGCAAATGCGCCACTTCGCAACCCAGAGACTCCAGCAGCTGCGTCATGGTGCGGATGTCCGACAATCGCGGCGCATTGGTCAAAGTCAGCGGTTCTTCGGTCAGCAAAGCCGCAGGCATCAGCGTCAGACAGGCGTTTTTCGCCCCGGCAATCGGGATTGTCCCGTGCAAAGCCCTGCCGCCCCTCACCAAAATCGAATCCATCTGCCCGCCTCTATTTCTTTTCTTCGTCCGCCGGTTTTCCGGCCTCGCGCCGGCGCATTTGCACCTTACGCTTGCTCAAATTGTCGCGCAAAACCTGCGCCAACCGCTTTTCCCGCGCCGCCGCCTGCACCGCCTTGGAATCCAGCCCCGATTGATCTTGCGCTTTCCGCCTGCTCATGGCCGCAGCCATACAACACAGCGCCAACCATAGCCAGATTGCCCTTGCACTCTGCACATGATTTGCTAAACCGCGCCGTCCAATGCGACAAAGCTGTGGTAGCTCAGTGGTAGAGCACACCCTTGGTAAGGGTGAGGTCGAGAGTTCAATCCTCTCTCACAGCACCATCACTTCCACTCCCACCCCACCGTAAACGCCCCCAGCGCATCGACCACGCCCTGATCCGAACAATCCCCGGTTTTCAGCAAAACCGCCACCAACCCGCGTTTCTTGTCCTCAAACACATGGTCCACCTGCGCATGCACGCCCCCCGCATACAGCGCCTGCCCAAACACCCGGCCAATCGCCGATTTGCGCAACTCGTTCTTCAGAATTTTCCCGACCGCCGTTTTCGGCAATTCGCCGACAATCTCGATATATTTCGGCACCGCGGCGCGTTCCCCCACATGTTCCCCGGCAAACTCCAGCAGTTCCTCCACCGAAACCACAGCCCCCTGCACCAATTCGACATAGGCACAGGGTATTTCACCCGCCTCGGCATCCGGCTGCCCTATCGCTCCAACCATCGCCACCGCCGGATGCTTGGCCAAGGCCTCTTCGATCATCGCCGGATCGATATTGTGGCCGCCACGAATGATCAAATCCTTGGCCCGCCCGGTTATCCAGATATAGCCGTCCTTATCTATCCGCCCCAAATCACCCGACCGCAGATAAACCCCCCCGGCATAAAGCCCCCGGTTCTTATCCTCTTCCGTATAGGTCAAACCGGGCGACACACCGGGGCTGGAGATGCAGATTTCCCCCACCTCATCCACGCCGCATTCCTTCAAGATCGAGCCATCCGTCGAACAATGCAGAATCCGCACTTCGGTATAGGGAAACGGAATCCCGACCGAGCCAATTTTGTTTTCCCCCATCGGCGGGTTGATCGACACCAGACACGTGGCTTCGGTCATGCCGTAGCCTTCGAGAATCTTGATCCCCGTCGCGCTCTCGAAGCGATTGAACAATTCCACCGCCAAAGGTGCCGACCCGCTCAACGCATATTGCAGCGTCGAGACATCGGCATCGACCTTGTTTTGCATCAGCTTTGAAATCGCCGCCGGCACGGTGATGATGAACGTCACTTTCCAGCGTTCCACCAGCTTCCAGAAATTCTCGTACACCCCCTCGCCGCGATAGCCCTGCGGCGTCGGCATCACCATATGCGAGCCCGCCGCGATGCAATTCATCAGCACCGGATAGGCGGCAAAAACATGAAACATCGGCAGCGGACAGATCATCACCGTCTTTTCATTGAACAACACGTCATGACCGCACCAGCCGTTGTAAATAATCCCCGATGCCCGGTGTCGCGCCACCTTTGGCATCCCGGTCGTGCCACCGGTATGGAAATAGGCGCAGAAGCGGTCCTCGCGGCTTTCCTTGAATTCCAGCGCCGTTTTTTCACGCAACAATTCCGTGTTGAAATCCAATACATTAGCCGCATGTGTTCGCGTGAATTTTGGCCTGATCAACGGCACAATCCAACTCAAAGGCGCGTGCATATAGCGCTTCAAGTCAACTTCCAGCACGGTTTTGATATTCGGCGCCAAAGCAATCGCTTCATCTACGCGCTGTGGCAGGTCGGTCTTGGGAAATGCCCGCAGAGTCACCAGAACCTTGGCGTTGGTCTCGCGCAATATCGAGGCAATCTGCTCGGCCTCCAGCAAGGGATTGACCGGGTTCACAATCCCCGCCGTGCTGCCGCCCAGAAAGGTCAAAACCGCTTCATTGCAATTGGGCAAAAGGTACGCCACCACGTCCTTTTCACCCACGCCCATCCGACGCAGCATGTTCGCCGTCTGCACCACTTTGCCCTGCAATTGCCGCCAGTTCAGCGTCTCCGCCGGGTCTTTCGCCCCCGATCGCAACTGAAAACTTAGGGCATTGTGCCCGGGAAACTTATCCGCCGTCTCGCTGAGAAACTGAAACACCGTCCGCGCGGTGATCCGCTGCAACCATGGCATTTCCGCCTCGAACCCAAGTTTATCGGCAAGGTTGGAAAATGGGCGCATGGCGGGCTCCGAGCATGAATTGACGCTAGGTCACGCGTCACTTTCACGATACTCTAACGATCCGCTTAATCGCGCAAGCTTTTCGCACGACACTACCTTTCAACATCGGGGAAAGGTTGTTTCGGCCACGTTTCCCTCACCCGCTTGCGGGGGAGGGTCAGGGTGGGGGCTAAGCGCCCCTCAAGCCGCCCCATCGGTAAACTGCAACTTGGCCAGCCTCGCGTACAGGCCCTTCTGCTCGACCAACTGCCCGTGGCTACCTTCTGCCACCACTTGCCCATCCTGAAACACGATAATCCGGTCGGCCTTCTTGACCGTCGCCAGCCGATGCGCAATCACGATCATCGTGCGACCCACCGCCAAAGCGTCGACCGCCTGTTGCACCGCGCGTTCGCTTTCCGCGTCCAGTGCCGAGGTCGCCTCATCCAACAACAGCACCGGCGCGTCGCGCAAAATGGCCCGGGCAATGGCAATGCGCTGGCGTTGACCGCCCGAAAGCATCACCCCACGTTCGCCAACATAAGTATCGTAACCCTTTGGCAACCTGACCAAAAACTCATCCGCCGCCGCCGCCTTGGCCGCCGCGATCACTTCCTCATCGCTCGCTCCCGGTCGGCCAAAGCGGATATTTTCCCGCGCCGTATCGGCAAAAATCACCGCTTCCTGTGGCACCAAGGCAAACGATCGCCGCATCTCGTCGCGCATCATCGCGTCCAGCGGAATGCCGTCCAAAGTGATCCGCCCCTCATCGGGGTCAAAGAACCGCATCAGCAACTGGAATATCGTCGACTTTCCAGCCCCCGATGGCCCAACCAAAGCCACGGTTTCGCCCGGAAAAATCTCCAGATTAAGCCCTTCCAAAGCCGCCACTTCCGGCCGTGCCGGATAACGAAAGGTCACATTCTCGAATTTCAGCCGTCCTTCGGCCCGTGTGGGCGCGGCAACCGGATGCAGCGGATCCTTGATAATATCCTCGGCATTCAGCAATTCGATCAGTCGATCGGTGGCGCCAGCCGCCCGCTGCAACTCGCCCCATATCTCAGACAATGCGGCAACTGCACCCGCTATCATCACGGAATATATCAGAAATTGCACCAAGGCACCAAGAGTCATGCGACCCTCGCGCACGTCGGTCGCGCCCATCCACAGCACCGAAACGATGCCTGTGAAAATCAGAAAAATTACCGCAATCGTCATCAAAGTGCGCACAGCAATCCGTTTACGGGCCGAATTGAACGCGGCTTCGGTCAGATTGCCAAAATGCGCTCGACTGGCGGCCTCGTGACTGAACGCTTGCACCGTTTGCGCGGCCAGCAATGTCTCGGATGCTTCACCCGAAGACGCCGCAATCATATCCTGATTTTCCCGGCTCAAGCGGCGCAATTTGCGCCCCAAAGTCAGCAGCGGCACCAGCACAAACGGCACCACCAGCAGCACCAATCCCGCCAGTTTGACCGAGGTGAACGACATCATCACCACGCCGCCGATGAACAGCATGACGTTGCGCAGAGCGACCGAAACCGACGACCCGATCACCGACAGAATCAACGTCGTATCGGTCGTCAGTCGCGATAAAACCTCGCCCGTCAGGATGGTTTCGTAAAACGCCGGGCTCATGCCGATGACTTTGGAGTAAACCTTGGTGCGAATATCGGCGACCACGCGCTCACCCAATCGTGTCACCAGGTAAAACCGCAGACCGGTGCCCAAAGCCAACAGCGCCATGATCACCAGCCCGGCCTTGAAATAAAAATCAATGCCGTCAAGCCCTTGCGTATCGATTCCGTCGATCACCGTGCGCACCGCGACCGGCAAAAGCAGCGACAAGGCCGCCGTGAACATCAGCATGAACACCGCGGCAATAATCATCCAGCGATAGGGTTTGAGAAACGGCAAAAGCCCCGCCAAAGGGGCCACACCCTTGGCCGCTGCCCGCGTTGGTTCTTCGTTTGCTCCGAATGTCTTGTCTTCGGCCATCACGATCCTTCGCTGGGTGAAACCGGTCTATACCACCAATAGGTTAATAACGGCTTAATGCCGCGACAAGGCACCATTGTGGCAAATGCGAAATTTGGAGCGGGCGGCGGGAATCGAACCCGCGTCTTTAGCTTGGAAGGCTAAGGTCTTACCATTACACAACGCCCGCGTGCGCCGCTTATATGCGCAGCCCCGGTAAATGTTCAAGCACCCAATAACCCTTCCAAAACCCCCGGCAGATCATCAAAATGGTCCAGCAAAGCCTCCGGCTCCAGCAGATCAACCGCACGTCCACCCGGCCCAAACGTCACCAAAACACACGGCACCCCGGCATTTTTCGCCGTCACCCGGTCGGTGATCGTGTCGCCGATCAGCACAGCACGCTCGCGAACACCCCCGCACAACCGGATCGTTTCCCACAAATGCAGCGGATCGGGCTTACGAACCGCTAACGAATCCGCCCCCAAAACTGCACCGAAAACATCCCAAACTTGCAGTTTTTTCAAAAGAATTTCAGCCAGATAGGCCGGTTTGTTCGTGCAAACCCCCAGCTTCCAACCGCGAAAGGCCAGCATCGCCAAAGCCCCACCAACCCCCGGATACAACCGCGTCGCCCGGGCAATCCCCGCCTCGTAATGTCCAAGCAACACCGGATACAGCCGATCCACCAATCCCTCATCGTCAATCCGCGCCCTCAGCATTGCCCGACCGCCGCCAAAGGCTATCGCCTTGTCCGCCACCGGATCGAGCAATGCAAAACCCGCATCAACAAAACACGCATTCGCCGCCGCAATCAAATCGGCGCTGGTATCGGCCAAAGTCCCATCCAGATCAAATATCGCCGTCCGCATCACGCCTTCCTTCGGGTTCGCTTCACTGCTAATCAAAAGCCGGGTTCACGAAAAGGCGCAATCATGGCAACAGCCGCAATTATCCTCGCCGCAGGCAAAGGCACGCGGATGAAATCCGACCTGCCCAAAGTGCTGCACAAAATCGGCAACGCCCCCCTCGTCGCCCATGTCATCGCTTCGGTGCGACAAACCGACCTCGACAAACTCATCGCCGTCGTCGGCCACGAGGCCGAAATGGTCGCCAAGGCGGTGGAAGAGATTTACGACGATGCCTTCATCGTCACCCAAACCGACCAACTCGGCACCGCCCACGCCGTGCTACAAGTGCTTCCCGCCTTGAAAGGCTTCAAAGGCCAAGTCTTGATCCTCTACGGCGACACCCCTTTCATCCGCCCTGAAACCCTCGAATCCATGTTAGAATCGCAAACCAACGGTAATTCCGTCACCGTTCTGGGCTTTGAGTCCCCAACCCCCGGCAGTTATGGCCGTCTGATCGTCGATGCCGAAGGCAATCTCGACCGCATTGTCGAGGCGAAAGAGGCAACACCCGACGAACTGGCAACCACGCTTTGCAATTCCGGCGTCATGTGTATCGAATCCGCCGCCCTGCACGCGCTGATCCCGGAAATCAGCAATACCAACGCCAAGGGCGAGTATTACCTGACCGATATTGTCGCTTTGGCGCGCACAAAATACCTGAAATGTGCCGTTGTCACCTGCCCGGAATCCGAAACCCTCGGCGTTGATTCCCGCGAGGCACTCATCAAAGCCGAAGCCATTTTCCAAACCCGCAGCCGCCAAGACGCCATAGAAAATGGCACCACATTGCTGGCCCCCGAAACCGTCTATTTCTCGCAAGACACCGCCATCGGTGGCGACGTCATCGTTGAGCCCAACGTCATCTTCGGCCTTGGCGTCACTGTCGAAAACGGCGCAACCATCCGCGCCTTCAGCCACCTCGAAGGCTGCCACGTCTCCCAAGGTGCCATCGTCGGCCCCTTTGCGCGGCTTAGACCGGGTGCCGAAATCGGCCCCAACGCCCATGTCGGCAATTTCGTTGAAATCAAAAACGCCGTGCTCGACCAAGGAGCAAAGGTCAACCACCTGTCCTACATCGGCGACGCCCATATCGGCGAGGCGGCCAATATCGGCGCGGGTACCATCACCTGCAACTACGACGGCGTCTTCAAACACCACACCGAAATCGGCGCCCGCGCCTTCATCGGCTCCAACTCCGCCTTGGTCGCGCCGGTCAAGATCGGTGCCGAAACCCTCATCGCTGCCGGTTCCGTCATCACCTCCAACGTCCCCGACGGCGCCCTTGCAGTAGCGCGTGGCCAGCAAGTCAACAAGCCAAGACTGGCTCGAAAGTTGATGGACAAGCTGCGCGCGGCAAAGGCGGCAAGGGAGCCCTGACGCGACATCGATGCCTCTCCGGCGGCAAGTCGGCCGCCACTTACCCGAATGTCTTGCCAATAACCTTGGTCCGCAAATTGATTCTTTTAGGATAGCAGAGAAGCCAATGCCACCAATATTGTGGCAATTTGTTCGTCCTAGGGTAGGATGACGATCAATGACGAAAATGCAACTTGTTCATTTGGTAGGGGTGGAGAGTAATCCGACTGTCGCGAGACTACTCGGCGAGATTACAATCAACTGGAGTTATCTTGAACTTCACATGCGCAATCACGTCAGTTTGTTGATCGACGCCGAAGATGGAATCGGCGGCGTGCTTACGAATGCTGCTGGTTTTGAAAAATGGCTGGCTTGGTCTAAAGAGCTCGTCGCCCTTAGGTCGTTCGGCGTTGATGCATTGTCAGATTGGAAAATCACTTACGACATCCTTTTGAAGGCGCAGAAGGCGAGAAACAGGATCACCCACGCTTTCATTTCTTCATCAAAAATTCGCGGTTTTAACAGAATACAATCTCTTAAGATGAGCGGTGCGATCGACAAAAGGACAGTAGAAGTTATTGTTGACGAATTAAAAACTGATGATCTCAGAGAAATTTTGCGTATGATACATGAGGCGCAACGTTACCTGAGTTCTTGGCAAGGTGCTTACGTGTATGGTCCGATAGGCGGTGGCCCGGCGAGGCTCCCGAACCTGAAACCAAGAAAAGTCGTGTTCAAATAGGCAATTGTCCGAACGCCAATTTTCGGTCAGATCTCAATTTCATGCCAAATCCAAATGCTTTTTCAGTTTGTGACAATTTCGGGACTCTGTGGGGAACTCTCGATCAACTGCCCCGCAACGCCCCTCGCCTGAGCTTTCCCGTCTCAGTCACCGGCAACTCATCCACAAACACCACCTCTCGCGGGGCCAAATGCGGGGCCAGCCGTTCCCGCACAAACCCCATTAACTCCGCCGCATCGCCAACAACCCCCTCGCGCAGCACCACAAACGCCTTCACCGCCTCGCCCTTCGCCTCATCCGGCACCCCCACCACCCCCGCCAAGGCCACCGCCGGGTGCCTCATCAGGCATTCCTCGATCTCACCGGGACCAACGCGAAAGCCGGAAACGTTGATCACATCATCGGCTCGAGCCGAAAAGTAAAAATACCCCTCACCATCGCGCCAACCCATATCCCCGGTCCGCAGCCAATCGCCGACGAACTTGCCCTGCGTCGCCTCATCGCGGTTCCAATAGCCCAAAAACATCGCCGGATCGGGCCGCTGCACCGCGATTTCACCCACCACGCCATCCGCCACTTCCACCCCAGAACCATCCAGAACCGCCACCAAATGCCCCGGCACCGCCTTACCGGTTGACCCCGGCTTTGCCGAAAAAACAGCCGCGCAATTGCCCAGAAACAGGTTGCATTCGCTTTGCCCAAAGGCCTCGTTAATCGTCACGCCCAAATGCTCCCGCCCCCATTCCAACATTTCGCCCCCCAGCATTTCCCCCGCTGATGCGACCGAGCGCAAACCCTTCACCTTTACCCCCGCCAGCTTCATCCGCCGCAGCGCCGTAGGCGGCAGAAACGCATTCCGCACCCCCATTCTCCGCATCAGTTCAACCGCTTCAAACGGATCAAACTTGCCCACCGGTTGCACCACCACAGGCACCCCATGATACAAGCTCGGCAACAAAACATTGCACAATCCCCCCAGCCAAGCCCAATCGGCCGGCGTCCACATGCAATCGCCCGTCATCGGCAAAAAGTCGTGCGTCGCCTCAAATCCCGGCAAATGCCCCAACAAAACCCGATGCCCGTGCAGCACCCCCTTGGCTTGCCCGGTTGTGCCAGATGTATAAGCAATAAACGCCGGATCATCCGGGTTTGTATCCACAATCGGACAATGATCCGACGCCCGCCCAACCCCGCGCCAAAAATCCGCCACCGACAAAACCACGCTCAATTCCGGCAATTCACCCCGAATTCCCGCAACCTTCTCCAATCCAGCCGCATCGCCAACCAGCGCCTTCGCCCCGCAATCTGCCAGCCGATAACGCAAGGCTTCGGGCCCAAACAACACAAACAGCGGCACCACGATCACGCCAATCCGGTAACACGCCAGATGCACCAGCAGCGCCTCAGCCCCTTGGGGCAACAGCACCGCGCAACGATCTCCGCGAGCCATCCCATGCGCCAACAACACATTGCCAAACCGCGCCGAATCCCGCGCTAATTCGCCAAACGTCCAATCCCGCCCATCAACCAACCTCAGCGCCAGCCGCGAAGGGTGCGACAAAACCCATTTCTCACACACCGCCTCGGCAATGTTGAACCGCGCCAGCTTTGGCCAAACAAACGCCTCCTGCATCGCCTCCCAACTGCCACCCCGCTCAATCATCCAGCCACCCTTGATCCGCCTTGCCGCAAAGCCTATCCTAACCCCTATGCAAGCCACCAGCACCCTGATCGACCCGTTCGCTCGCGCCATCAGCTATTTGCGCGTCTCGGTCACCGACCGCTGCGATTTCCGTTGCGTCTATTGCATGTCGGAAAACATGACGTTCCTGCCCAAACCCGACCTGCTTTCGCTGGAAGAACTCGACCGCCTCTGCTCCGCCTTCATCCACCTCGGCGTCAAGAAACTGCGCATAACCGGCGGCGAGCCACTGGTGCGTAAAGGCATCATGACCTTCTTCCAAGCCATGTCGCGCCACCTTCAAACCGGCGCTTTGCAAGAACTCACCCTCACCACCAACGGCTCGCAACTGCGTAAACACGCTGCAGGATTGGCCGCTTGCGGTGTCAAACGCATCAACGTCTCGCTCGACACCCTCAACCCCGACAAATTCAAAGACATCACCCGCTGGGGCCGCTTCGCCCAAGTGATCGACGGCATCGACGCGGCGGTTGAAGCTGGCCTCAAAGTCAAGATCAACACCGTGGCGCTGAAAGGCGTCAACGAAGATGAACTGCACGATCTGGTCGCTTGGTGCGGCCAACGCGGCTTTGATTTGACCTTTATCGAGGTCATGCCGATGGGTGATATGGGCGAAGTTGGCCGCCTCGACCAATTCTGGTCGCTAAATGACCTGCGCCGCGAACTGGCCACCAAATGGACCCTGACTGACATAAATCACAACACCGGCGGCCCGGCACGTTATGTGCAAGTGGCTGAAACCAAATCCAAAATCGGCTTCATCACCCCGTTGTCCCACAACTTCTGCGAATCCTGCAACCGTGTCCGCCTCACCTGCACCGGCCAGCTTTACATGTGCCTTGGCCAAGACGACGACGCCGACTTGCGCCGCGTTCTACGCGCCAGCCACGACGATGCCCTGCTGGAATCCGCCATCCGCGCCGCCATCGCCCGCAAACCCAAAGGCCACGACTTCGACTATTCCCGCCAAGTGGTCAAAGGCGAAGTCGCAAGGCACATGAGCCTGACGGGGGGTTAGCGGTTCCCCTTCGCCCCGTTGGAGAGAAGGCGGATGAATCCGCAGCGCGATCATGGAAAAGGGACAGACGGCTCATGGACGTGAAGTGTCTGAAAGCCGCCTTAGTTAGGTATATACCGTTCGGTTTTGAGCCTCTGGTAAGGTCGACCGTTGCAGAGATTGATTTTATGCCTACATACGGTAGAAAGCGCATGATCCACTATTTTAGTGTGCAACAATGAGCCGTGAGTGATCCGCAATCGTGTCATCGGAACCTGTAAAGCCACACACTTGGCGACCCGAGAACCTCAGATTGGCCGTTGAAGCTGCTGGAGTGTCGCTCTGGGCGTGGAACGTCGACGATGACCGTTTCACCATGGACGAGCGCGGGTTTGAACTTTGGGGCATCCTGTGGAGCAATAGCGTCACCTTCGAGGAGCTGTCGGAGCACATCCACCCGGCGGATCGGGACCGCGTCCGAGCAGGTTTCGCCGCGACGCGCGCGGTGATGGGCCCCTACGAAACCGATTTCCGTATCATGGTCCAAGACGAAGCCCGATGGGTTTCCTCTCGCGGCCAAGGTCAGGATGTGGGCATTGTCGGTCGGACGATGTTCGGTATCTTTCTTGATGTCACCGGACGCAAACAAGCCGAGGAAGGGCAGGAGCTGCTCGCGGGCGAGATGAGCCACCGTGTGAAGAACTTGCTGGCGATTGCGGCGGGGCTTGCAGCGATTACGTCTCGATCAACTGCAACGACCACGGACATGACGCGCGAACTGACGCAGCGCCTAACTGCCCTAGGCCGGGCCCACGACCTCGTGCGGCCTTTGCCGGGTGGGCAGAGCCAGGCGGCGCTGTTGGGAGACCTGCTTTCCGTACTCCTGGCCCCGTATGACGATTTGGGCGCGTTCAGCGGGCGGATACGCGTGGCGGTTGAACGCATGGGGGTGGGCGAATCCGCCGCGACGAGTTTAGCGTTGATCATCCACGAACTGGCAACGAACTCCCTTAAATACGGAGCCTTGTCCGTTGAGGCGGGCACGCTCGATGTCTCCAGCACATCGATGGGTGCCGAGATCAGCGTGGTATGGATGGAGCAAGGCGGCCCTTCGCTTACATCCACGCCAGAACGGACCGGGTTCGGAAGCAAGCTCGTCGAGCTCAGCGTCTCGCACCAACTTGGGGGCACAATCGACTATGATTGGTCTAATGGAGGCCTGACCGCCACTCTCCGACTTAATCGCGAGAAGCTGGCTCTTTGAGTGATGCGTCGTGTGGAAGTTTGAGCTTTAGGTTGGTATGTCAGCTTCACCCCTGATCGAACTGTTAGTGTCTAACCGGTTCCGTTCGACACTTCGGTCCGCTTACGGTGTTGCCCGAAATCGATGCAGCGACGCATTTCGCTGGCACTTTGACGTTCGGCACTTCGGCCGGAAAGAATCCCGTCGGGTAATCGCAATAATTGAGTATCGACTATGCAATCACAGGTATCTCGTGGCGTGAATGGCTAACTATAGAAACGCGCTCTGGCGTTGATGGTCCTTTCAAAGGAGGACCAGCAAAAAGAGCCGGGGTTTCCCCCGGCCCGACTCGTTAATTTACATTCAAACTCAGCCGGTGAATTGGCCTGCCCCCAGCAGGCCGGTAGGTCTATGAGGGTCTAACGGCTGGTGGGCCGAAACGTTCCCGACTTGTCTCAATCGTGACCGCCCGTGATGAAATACCATCGCCGTCAAACAGTCGGGGTCTGATGGTTGCAAAGCGGCGATTGATCATTGGTCCGATTTCTTCACACGAGGCTAAGTCGGCGGTACCTAACCTGCCTCCACTAACCCCCACCTAACCGGCGGCTGATCGCGCCGTAGGGTGCGCATTTTGCGCACCGATTACCCCTCAATAATCCCGCTCATAAAACACCCCAACCCCGGACTCCCCATCCGACCCGGCACTCGCCTTGGCCGTCACGTTATTGCTCAAATCCAGATTGATCGTTGCCCGCGTCGTCCCCTTTGATCCGGCCTCCAACTCCAGATAAATGTTTTCCTCAATATACTTACCAGCTTTCACCACCGCCGACCCATCCGCATCAGTTTGAATATCCAAATCATCCAGCCCAGCGGCATTGCGAATCTGGGCGAACAATCCGTTGTCGCGCCCGCCGTTCAGCTCACGCACCGCTGACGCCAGTTGCACCAGTTGGAACGGCGACAATTCCCCTAAACCGCGATTGAATATCAACAGCGCAATCACCTCGTCTTGCGGCAATTCCGGCAGCGAGGAAAATACCACCGATGGGTCCGACGCCGACCCGCTGATCGTCACAATCACGGTCACATCGCCGCTTTGCGTTTCGGCGCGAAAATTCAGCACCGGGTCCATGTTCCCTTCCAAAGTCACCTGACCTTCACGAAAATCAAACCTTTGCCCCAGTATCGCCAAGCGCCCGCGCACCATCTCAAACGACCCGACCGGCACCACATCGCCCAAAAATCCGGTCACCTGCAATGAACCACGCAGCTCGCTGTCCAACCCGCGCCCACGCACGAAAATCCGCCCCGGTGCCGCCACAGAAATATCCACCCGCACATTCGAAGCAATGCCAACACCGGGCCGCGCCGCATTGGCGGCAACCCGATCCAACGTCGCCTGCACCCGTGGCCCCTGCCCGCGATGCCGCACCTCCAGCAAGGCGCCACCACTATTAGTCCCGGACCCTTGCGGAATGACGACCTGCGTCTCGCCCAGCGTCAAGGCTCCCGACAAGACCGCACCGCCTTGCAACGGCCCGCGCAGCGCCAAATTACCACTCAGCCGGGTCGCCACCGTGCGCCCGTCGGCATAGGCAAGATCGTTCAGCCGCATCGAAATATCGGGCACCAGCCCATTGCCAAAACCCAGCGACCCCGAAATTTCCATGCTTCCACCCGCGCTCGACTCGGCGCTGGCCGAGGTGATCGTCAAAGACTGCCCGTCAAAACGCCCTGCCAAAGCCACTTGGTCCAAACGCAAGTTCGAGGCGCTGTCGCTGAAACCGCCGCCGTCTATTGACACGTTTCCACTCACATCGGGGGCCTTCACAGTGCCACCAACCTGTGCGGAAACACTCATCCGCCCCTGCACCTGCGCTCCGCGAGCGGCAAAAACCGCATTGGCCAAGGCCAAGGGCAGGTCGCCCGAAATGCTCAACGCCAGCGGCCCGCCAACCAATGACGCCGTGCCCAAAACATTGACGCCAAGCCCGGTTGGCCCGCGCAACTCGGCCCTGTCCAATGCGACCACGCCGCCAATATATCTACCTTTCGCATCACCCCTAAAATCACCGATCCCTGCCGATCGCAGCGCCGCCAAACTTAAATTCTGTCCACTCAGATCAAAGGCAACGTCGGGGTCGCGCAACGCACCTGTAACCCGCGCTTTGCCTTGCGTTTCACCGGAAATTCCTTGCCTACCCAGCACTTGGTCAAACCCGGCCAATTCAAGCTGCGCAACCTCCACATCCAGCGCCATCGCGTCACCGGTGAAAGGCACCAAGCCCATCGCACGCACCGCAATTCCGGTACCGGTGACCGAAGCCGACCGCAGGTCCAACGCCGCACCCGAAAAACTGCCAGTGGCTACCAAATCAACCAGTGGTAAACCAAACCGCGCCGATAGCGCATGGCTTGCACGCGCTATGCTCAGATCAAAGTCGCCCATCGGCATGGCCAAAGATCCGCCCAGTGCGACCTGCCCGGAAACCAACCCAGCCAAGCCCTGCTCGGGCAAAGCCAAGGCGGCTGCCGCGACGGGAAATGCCGTAAAATCCAACGTGGCGTCCAGTACTTTACCAAACCGCCCCGAAATCACCGCCTCGCCCGATCCCGACTGCAACACCGCTTTGGCAACATTAAACCCGTCAGAACCGACAGCAACCTCAACGGGAGCCTTCAGCGCAACTTCGCTCGCACCGCGCGACGCCGTGGCCGCATCCAACACCAACCGCCCGCTCCCCACAGCATGTCCCGCGAGGCTAAAATTCGTATCGTCAAAACCACCCGCCGATGCCGCAAATCTATTGTCCGCCAAAAAGACTTTGACGTCGCGAAACGCGACACCTGCAAAATCCAATTGCAACGCCGCAACTTCAGCAGCGAAACTCTGCTTATCTCCAACGTCCGAGGCGGATATTTCAAACCGTTCAACGCTGCCCTTCAGGTTAAAACCAAACACTCGGGCAAGGTCGGTAACATCCCCAACTGATCCGCTAACCAACCCCTTTGCCAAGCCATTGGCAGCAACATTCACGTTCCCGGCCAACACCATCCCGGCCCATGAACCGTCAATCGCTTGCAAACGAATTCCCAGCATATCCACCGCAACATCCGCCGCCAAATGTGCCTTACGCCCTTGCAATAGGGCCGCACCGTCCAGCCGCCCGTCAAATTCCCCTGCTTTGATTTCCCCATTCAGGCCCAGGTCCAGCGCCTGCATCCGTCGCCCAAAAATCAGCGCATCGCGGACCGTTATCGTGCCCGCCAAGCCAAACCGCGCGTTACTTCCCTTAACCTGCAACACCGCTTTCCCGGCCCCGGAAATCGGACCGCCCAAATCGGCCAAATCCACCAAATCCAAACTTGCCTGCAGATCGCCCAATGTCGAGGAAACCACCCCGTCAATAACAGCGTCAACCCGGCTGGATCGCAATCGCAATTGGTCCGCTCGCAGACCACCCGCATCCCGCATCACACGGCCCGACAGCGCCGTTTGCCCACGCAACAATCGCGCAAATGGGCTTTGCCCCGGCACCAAACCGTCAACCAATCCTTCCAGTGCCAAATCAAAACTGCCCGCCAACGGCGCGATCTTGCCGCGAAGTCTTAACGATCCCGATCCGCCAACATCGGTGCCAAGCGCTTGCGAAAACCGGGCCAAACTGTCGGAGTTGATTTCCAGAAACCCGTCAAACTCGCGGTTCGCAACCCGACCCGCCGCACTCAACGTCAGACCAGCACCCGACACATCAATCGCATCAATCTTCCAATCAACCGCCGTCTTAACCCCGCTGACTTTGCCGGTCACCGGCCCGTCAAAAATCGCCTGATACTTTGGCGGCACCAACGTCGCCAATTCAGCGCTGAAATCCGAGGTGAAGGCCAGACCGTCCTCGCCGCGCCGCAAAAATACTTGGCCCGAAGCGCGGCTCACGCCATCGGTATCCAAGTCATAAACCACGTCCAAACTGCCCACCGGCCCGTGCCCTTCCAAGCTCAAGGCAACCGAGGGTCGGCCCTCGATATTCAAAGCATTGGCGATAACGCCTTGTTCCGGCTCGGAAATGTTCAAACTGACGTCGAACAAATCAACCACTTTTTGATAAGAAACACTTAAACGCGCATCACCGCCCTGCCCATCGAGGCGAACCATTACCAGCGCCGCGGTAAGACTGCCGGCGACAAGCTTCATCGAACCCTCGGTCTTCAGCACCGATTGCAAACCAAACACGCTTTTATCAAAGCGCAACTCGCCGATGCTGACGGTGCCGATATCCACCGCAATCGGCAGTTCCGGAATGGCCCAAGCCCGCGCTTCCAAAGTTGGCAATTCGCCCGAAACTTGCGGTCGACGCAGCACGTCAATCGACGCTGCCGTCAATGAATTGACCGTCAATTTGCCCGAAAACAAATCCGCCCGCCGCCAATCAATCTGCGCGTCCGTTATCCGCAACCAAACCCCTGTATCATCGGCAATGGTAATCTCGGCCACCGTCGCCTTTGAGGACAGCAACCCGCTGACGCCAATCAAACGCACATAGCGCCCGTCGCCGGATAGCTGTTGTTCCACAAATTCAGGCAAGAAACCTTCCTGCGCCAAAGCTGGAAGCGCCAAGCCGATCAGCAGGAAAAGCGCCCAAATCGCCCGCATCAGAACGCCTGCCCGATGCCGATATAGACGGCATACCCCGCATTCGCTTTGATCGGCACCGCCAAATCCACCCGCAACGGCCCCAATCCGGTGAAATAGCGCAAGCCAACACCCGCGCCCGCCAAAAACCGCTCGCCGCCATTGGGAAAGCGATCGGGCCCGACCAGACCGGCGTCAAAAAAGCCGACGACACCAAACTTGGCCGACACTTTCGCCCGCAGTTCCAGCGAAGTCTCCACCAGTGACAATCCGCCCACCGGATCACCCGCCAAGACACCTGCGCCCACGCTTTGGTAGCCGTACCCCCGTATCGACCCGCCACCACCGGCGAAAAACAACCGGTCCGGCGGCACATCCGCCGCGTCGGGCCCAATCACCGAGCCAAACTTTGCCCGCCCCGCCACAACAAACTTCGCCGCCTCGTCCAAGGCAAAATACGCCCGTCCCTCAGCCAAAACCGAAATCCCGTTACCGCCGCTTTCCAACACCTGATAGGGCGATACTTCGGCCGACAAATAATACCCTCGCGTCGCATTCAACGCATCATCGCGCGTGTTCAACGTCGCCGCCGTCGTCAAACTGGCAATGGTGATTTCTTCAACCGCAACGCCAGTGGTGAAACGCGAGCGTTCCAAGTCGCCAAAGATCGAGAAACTGAAAAGATCCGAAAAAACATGTGATAGGCCAATACTCAAGGCCAAACTGTCATCCTCATAGCCCGCCAGATTCAAGTGATGCAATTCGCCCGAAATTTTGAAATCGGTATCGGGTTCAATCACGCCGGGCACCGTCAAAGACGCTGCCAGAACATAGTCATAGCGGTCAAAAGCATAGATGCCATCGATGCCGCCAATCGACCCATCGATGCGCAATTGCTCGGCCCGGCCAAACAGATTGTGATGCAGCCAAAACCCCTCCAAAGCCAGCCCGTCGGTGCTGGAAAAGGTTGCACCAAAACCAAATCGCCGCGGCAGCCTATCCTGCAAGGCAATCGTCACCGGCAAAATGTCGCCGTCGACCAATTCGCCTTCAACAATGCGAACCGAGCCAAACACACCCAACCGCGCCAAACGTTTTTGCGCTTGCTCCAACACATCAGGGTCAAAGCGCGAACCTTCGGGAATATCCGCCATGTAACGAATGAAGTCTCCGTCCACCGCCTTCGACCCTTCGCTGTTGGTCAGACCAAAGCGCACTTTCGGCCCCGGATCGAACGCCAAAGTTACATCCAAGACACTGGTCGCATGATCCGCCACCACGTCCTGCCCAGCTAAACCAGCTTTTGCAAAACCGCGTTGCCGCCAAGCGGCGATTGTCGCACCGGCAACAATCTCCAGCACCGAACTGCGGGCCGGTAACCCGCTGGCAAAGCCAAAATCTGTGCTTTGAATGGCAGGATTTTGCACATTCAAACGGCCGAAATTGAATATTTTTCCCGGATCAACTTGCACAGTTACCAACACATTGGCCGGAAAATCGGCGAACAAAGAAATCCCGCTAACCTCTTGCCCTGCCACGCGAATTTCAATTGAGCCACCGTAGTACCCGGCCCGATACAACGCTGCCAAGATCGCCGAATAATCCGCCCGCGCCTTGGCGATTAACCCCGCCGACCCTGCAGCGGGCTCGTCCCGGTCTTGCCACAGTCCCGATGCCCCGCGCAGCCGATCCCGCAAGGCAATAGCGCCTGCCACTTTGAAATCCATTTTGTAAGTTTGCGGGTCAAGCACTTCAATCTTTTGTGCCGCGTTATCTTCAAAAAACCGGAAGCCAAACAATTCAAACGCATTTGCCGGGCCAAAATATGCCGAAACGGTCAGTATAACCGCGATTGCGCCATAATATTGCCGATGGATTTTCAACAGATTTCTGCCCCAACCTTCCGCAACTCTGCGCCCTCGCATCGGATAAAACGCTAGCAGGTGACGGCAAGTTCCAAAAGTCGCAAATGCCCGATACGCGAAGATTGGCCGTTACAATGGCAAGGCACTTGTGCTTTTGATCTCACCCATCGACAAGGCGCCCGTCACGTTGAAAATCGCCACTTCCTTGATCAAAGCCTGATAAAATTCGTCATAGGCCCGCGCGTTTTTCACCCGCACTTTCAGGATATAATCAATGTCCCCCGCCAACCGATGCGCCTCCTGCACTTCGGGCCGGGTCAGTACCGCGTTCTGGAAACGCTTCAACCAATCCGCATCGTGTTGCGAGGTTTTGATCAGCACGAAAAAACAGGCATCAAACCCCAGCTTTTCCGCATCCAATATCGCCGACTGGCCCTTAATAATCCCCGCTTCGCGCATTTTACGTATCCGGTTCCACACCGGCGTCTTTGAAGCGCCCACATTTCGCGCGATTTCGTCCAACGGACGGTCCGAATCCTCTTGCAATTGCACAAGAATTTTCCGATCCAACTCATCTATCTGCATGGAAATTCCCCAAACGGCGCCATATGAGCACAAAATTATAGCAAACAGCGAATAAGTTGAACCATTTTCTTATTTCCTCGCGCCCATAGGCAAAATACAGAAAAATATTCTATATAACAGGGCAACAGCAACCGGAACCCAAATGCGTCATTTTCCTATCTTTGTTGATCTGCGCGGCAAAAGCGTTGTCGTTTCCGGGGCCGGTGAGGCAGCCGTCGCGAAACTGCGCCTGTTGCTCAAGACCCAAGCCACGATCATCGTCATCGGCCCCAATCCGGTTGCCCAAGTGCTGAACTGGGCACATGACGGGCTTTTGACCCTGCATATCCGCCCCTTCAACGACCGCGACGCCGACGGCGCGACGCTGGTCTATGGTGCCAACGAAGACGCAACCGAGGATGCCCGCGCCCTCACCATCGCCAAAGCAGCCGGGGCGATGACCAACATCGTCGACAACCTTGACGACAGCGATTTCATCACCCCCGCCATTGTCGACCGCGACCCGGTGACGATTGCGATTGGCACCGAGGGCGCGGCTCCGGTACTGGCTCGTCAGATCAAAGCCGATCTCGAAGCAACCCTTTCGCCCACAATCGGCATCCTCACCCGCCTTGGCCAAGCTTTCCGCCCCACTGCCAACACCTTGCCGCACGGCCTGATCCGCCGCGCATTCTGGAGCCGGTTTTACTTACACACCGGCCCAATCGCCTTGGCCAGCGGTGGCGAAGAAGCCGTCCAGAATGAACTGAATCGCCTGTTGGAAGAAACCAAAACCCACACGCCAAAGCCCGGTTTTGTCCATATCGTCGGCGCTGGCCCCGGTGACCCGGAACTCCTCACCCTGAAAGCCCGCCGCCTGCTGCACCAAGCCGACGTTGTTATCCATGATCGTCTGGTTCCCGCCGAAATCCTCGAACTTGCCCGCCGGGAAGCGCATATCGTGGAAACTGGCAAACAAGGCTTCGGTGCCGCGTGGAAGCAATCAGACATCAACGCTCTGCTGGTGTCATCCGCCCAGAACGGAGCGCAGGTCGTCCGCCTGAAATCCGGCGATCCGGCGATTTTCGCGCGGCTCGACGAGGAAATGGACGCGCTCGACGCCGCGGGCATCGGCTTTGCCCTCGTTCCCGGCATCACCGCCGCCTCCGCCGCCGCCGCCTCGCTTAACGTCTCGCTCACCCAGCGTGGTCGCAATTCCTCGCTGCGTCTGTTGACCGGGCACGATATCGACGGTTTCGCCGAACACGATTGGAAATCCCTCGCCAAACCGGGTGCCGTCGCCGCCATTTACATGGGCGCACAAGCTGCATCTTTCCTGCGTGGCCGCCTGCTCATCCACGGTGCTGCCGAATCCACCCCGATCACCGCTATCGAAAACGCCTCGCGGCCCGACCAGCGCATTCTGACTTGCGACCTCATCGACCTGCCGGAAACGCTTGCCGAAGCCCACCTAACTGGCCCTGTCCTGCTGTTCCTTGGCCTCGCCCCCCGTTCCGCCGCCGCACTAGCAACCGACCTAGACCTGAGCGAGGCGCTTTAATGGCTCGCGCATTCATCCCGCAAATCGCCACCGGCAACGACCTTTTTCAGGGCGACGTCGTCTATTTCACCGCCAAAGGTGACTGGTCACGACACCACGCCGACAGCGCGGTGGCTAACACCGAAGAATCCGCCGCAGCTCTCCTGACCAAAGCCAACAAATTCCCCAATGCCGTCGTCGGCGTCTATCTTGCCGATGTTGGCTTCGACGCCAAAGGCGACCCAATTCCCACCCATTTCCGCGAAGAATTCCGCACCCGTGGCCCGTCAAACTATCTGACCCACGGCAAACAGGCCGAGGGCTGAGATGTATTCCTATTCCGATTTTGACAATGCTTTCGTCCGCAATCGCGTCGAAGAATTTCGCGGCCAGGTCGAACGTCGCATCACCGGTGCCCTGTCGGAAGACGAATTCCGCCCGCTGCGCCTGATGAACGGCCTCTATCTGCAACTGCACGCCTATATGCTGCGCGTCGCCATCCCCTATGGCACTCTCAACTCACGCCAAATGAACCAACTGGCCTATATTGCCGAGACGTTTGACAAGGGTTACGGCCATTTCACCACTCGCCAGAACATCCAATACAACTGGCCGATCCTGAAAGACGTGCCCGACATTCTGTCGGCTTTGGCCGACGTGGAAATGCACGCGATCCAGACCTCGGGCAACTGCATCCGCAACGTCACCGCCGACCATTTCGCTGGTGCGGCGGCGGACGAGATCGAAGACCCGCGCCCGACCGCCGAACTGGTGCGCCAATGGTCCACCGACCACCCCGAATTCCAATTCCTGCCGCGCAAATTCAAGGTCGCGGTCACCGGTTCGCCAAACGACCGCGCCGTCACCAAGGCCCACGATATCGGCCTGCGCATGCTGCGCGACGCCCTTGGTAACCCTGGTTACGAAGTCATCGTCGGTGGCGGCCTTGGCCGCACCCCGATGATCGGCAAAGTCGTGCGCGATTTCCTGCCCAAAGACGACTTGCTGCCCTACTTGGAAGCGATCCTGCAGGTCTACAACCTCAACGGTCGCCGCGATAACAAATACAAAGCCCGTATAAAAATACTCGTCCACGAAACCGGCTTGGACGAAATCAAATCGATGGTCGAGGAAGCGTTCGAAGAACAACGCAAATCCTTCGTCGCCCCCAACGCGCAACTGGTCAAAGACATCTGGGCCGCTTTCGCCGAGCCCGACTACGAAACCGCCCCGGTTGAAGACACCCCGATCCTCAACCCGGCCTTCCGCTCGTGGCTCGACACCAACATCGCCACCCATAAAAACCCGGCCTATGCCATCATCACTGTTTCGCTCAAACCCATCGGCGGCACGCCGGGCGATGCAACCGCCGAACAGATGCGCGTGCTGGCCAATCTGGCGCAAGCCTATGGCCATGACGAATTGCGCATCAGCCACGAACAAAACGTCATCCTGCCGCATGTGCATCGCAACCATCTTAAGGAAATCTTCACAATCCTTAACCAGCACGGCCTTGCCACCGCCAATATTGGCCTGATTTCCGACATAATTGCCTGCCCAGGTATGGATTACTGCGCCTTGGCCACCGCCCGCGCCATCCCGGTTGCCCAACAGATTTCGCAGGTTTTCCAAGACCTTGACCGCCAACGCGACATCGGCCCGCTCAAAATCAAGATATCCGGCTGCATCAACGCCTGCGGTCATCATCACGTCGGCCACATCGGCATTCTTGGCCTCGATAAAGCCGGAATCGAGAACTATCAATTAACCATCGGTGGGGATGGGACTGAAACTGCGACCATAGGCGAACGCGCCGGTCCGGGTTTCGCCTATGATGAAATCGTCCCCGCGGTAGAACGTCTGATCGCCGCGTATCTGGAAGCGCGTAACGATGTCGACGAAACGTTCCTTGAGTGCTATCGCCGAATTGGCATGGATCCATTCAAATCAGCGCTCTATCCGGCTGAAACGGCGGCATATCATGCTGCATAGTTTCTCCGATACCGTCGAGCCTCCAAAGGACCGCAACCTGATCGTTCTGGTCGAGCTGCTGAACCGCCATTACGCCGACAAGACCGCGCATGAAGTGCTGAACGACGTGATGAACGTCTATTTCAAAGGCAAGATCACGCTGGTGTCCTCCTTCGGTGCCGAGGCTGCGGTCTTGCTGCACATGGCCTCGCGGGTCGATGCCACCATGCCGGTTTTGCTGGTTGATACGCTGATGCTGTTCCAAGAAACGCTGGACTATCAGCGCGACCTGTCGGAACTTTTCGGCCTGACCGACGTGCGTCGCATCACGCCCGACCCAGAAGTTCTGGGCAAACGCGACCGTTTCGATGCCCTACACATGTCCGACCCAGACACCTGCTGCGACATCCGCAAAGTGCAGCCTTTGGCGCAGGCTTTGTTGCCGTTCGATGCAGTGATATCCGGTCGCAAACGCTATCAGGCCTCAACCCGCAAATCGCTGTCGTTGTTCGAACTCGATGACGTCGGCCAAATCCGCGTCAATCCGCTGGCTTATTGGGACGCGCCGATGTTGCGCGACTATGTGATCGAACACAAACTGCCGCTGCATCCGCTGGTGGCTAAGGGCTATCCGTCGATCGGTTGCAAGCCTTGCACCAGCGCCGTGGCTGAGGGCGAAGATTCCCGCGCCGGTCGTTGGCGTGGCACGGAAAAGGTCGAATGCGGCATTCATTTCGGCACCGCAGGTGCGGTTCGACATCAGGTCGTGGGGGTCTGAATTGACGAAACTCGTTACCCAAGCCGGGCTCGCGCCGGACGATTTTGCCGACGCGGGCCTAATCGTCGACTTTGATGAATTGCCTTCGGGTTTGGGTGCACCGTTGCTGGGTGTCGATCTGCCAAACTACGTCAAAGCCGAAGCATTGGTGCCCTATTTCAACCGGCTGGCGCTGATCCGCATCGCCTTCCCGGCCATGGCCGACGGTCGCGGCTTCAGTATCGCTCGGCGGTTGCGGCAACTGGGCTACCACGGTCGGTTGCGTGCCGTCGGCCATATCATCCCCGACCAGCTTCGCGCTGCCATGAGGGTCGGTTTTGACGAATTGGAAATCTCTGATGAGCAAGCCGCCCGCCAACCCGAAAGCCAATGGAAAGGCGTCAGACTGACCCCTTCCTATCAAAATCACGTCAAGGCCGACGCCAACTAGCTAATTTCGTGGGGAAATTATGAATATAGCCGCCACGGCGCAAGCCGCGACCCTGTTGCCTGACGCCCAGATCGTCACCGAGGTCACCCATTATACCGACCGCTTGTTCTCTTTTCGCGTTACGCGGCCTACTTCGCTGCGCTTCCGCTCAGGTGAATTCGTCATGATCGGCCTGCCCGGCGACGGCGGCAAACCGATCCTACGCGCCTATTCCATCGCCTCACCGGCATGGGACGAAACCTTGCAATTCTACTCGATCAAGGTTCAAGATGGCCCGCTGACCTCGCGCCTGCAAAAGATCGTCCCCGGCGATCAGGTCATCCTGCGCCCCAAACCGGTTGGTACGCTCGTCCTCGACGCACTCCTCCCTGGCAAACGCCTGTGGATGGTCGCCACCGGCACCGGTATCGCGCCGTTCGCATCGCTGCTGCGCGAACCCGACGTCTGGGCCAGCTACGATTCTGTCATCCTCACCCACACCTGCCGCCTGACCGCCGAGCTGGCCTTCGGGCAAAACCTCATCACCGACCTGCCCAACGACCCATTGGTTGGCGAGGACATTGGCAATAAATTCACCTATTTCCCCACGATCACCCAACAACCTTTCGCACAGCAAGGTCGCGTAACCGACTGGCTGACATCAGGCCGCCTGCATGCTGAATTGAACATCCCCGCGCTAGACCTAAACACAGACCGCGTGATGATCTGCGGCTCCATCGGCCTCAACAAAGACATGAAACGCATCTGCGAGGCTGCTGGCCTAACCGAAGGCTCCAACGCCAGCCCCGGCCATTTCGTGGTGGAAAAGGCGTTTGTTGGTTAATTCAGAACGCCCCAAAATCCCCTCCCTCGCTTGCGGCGGAGGGTCAGGGCGGGGTCTTTTTGCCTGAGAAAATTGGTTAATTTCAAGTTAATTTAATTTTTTATATCCAGCAATATCAATATATTACACGATCTGGCACGCGTGCGCGGAATCCTCAAACATACCGATTCACCACGTTCTCCAGATACTCCTGCCGCCCGCTGACCGGCTGCGGATTGATCCCGTCTTTAACCACCCGCTCGGCAATCGCCTCCAAACTGGACTCCGCCAACATCTTCTTCGCCAATGGGTCATCCCAACCGTGATAGCGCTGCTCCAGTGGCCCCGACAAAACCTTGTCTGCCACCATCGCCACCGCCGCCTTGAACCCACGGGCACAACAATCCATGCCGCCAATATGGCCAATCAACAGATCCTGTGGATCCAAAGATTGCCGCCGCAATTTCGCATCGAAATTGGTGCCGCCGGTTTTGAACCCGCCATTCAGCAGCACCTGATAAAACGCCAATGCCATCTCCGGCACGTTGTTGGGAAACTGGTCGGTGTCCCAACCAGATTGATAATCGTTCCTGTTCATATCAATCGAACCAAACACTCCCAAAGCCCCCGCCAAGGCCAGCTCGTGCTCAAACGAATGCCCGGCCAAAATGGCGTGGCCTTGCTCGATATTCAGCTTCACTTCCTTTTCCAGCCCATAACGCTGCAAAAACCCGAAAACCGTCGCCACGTCATAATCATACTGATGTTTCGCCGGTTCCTGCGGTTTCGGCTCAATCAGGATCGTGCCCTTAAAGCCGATCTTGTGCTTATATTCGACCACCATATGCAAGAACCGCGCCGCCTGATCCATCTCGCGTTTCAGGTTGGTATTGAGCAGCGTCTCATAGCCCTCACGACCGCCCCACAAAACATAATTCGCCCCACCCAAACGATGCGTTGCATCAAGGCAAGTCTTCACCGTGGCAGCGGCAAAGGCGAAAACATCGGGGTCGGGATTGGTCGCTGCCCCCGACATATAGCGGCGATGCGAAAACAGGTTGGCTGTGCCCCACAACAGCCCAACCCCGGTATCGGCCTGTTTTTTCTCGAAATGATCGACAATGGCGTTCAGGTTCTTGGTGTTCTCGGCAAAATCTTTGCCCTCAGGCCGCACATCGGCGTCGTGGAAACAATAAAACGGCACGCCAAGAGTGGCGAACATCTCAAAAGCCACTTCCGCCTTCAGCTTGGCCGCCTGCATGCTGTCGCTGAACCACGGGCGCAGGAAGGTCTGGCCACCGAACGGATCACCGCCTTGCCAGGCAAAAGAATGCCAATAGGCCACGGCAAAGCGCAAATGCTCTTCCATCCGCTTACCAGTGACAATTTCGTCCTTGTTATAGAACCGATAGGCCAAGGGATTATTGCTGTCTGGGCCTTCGTATTTGATCGGGGCGATGTCGCCAAAAAAGCCAGTACTCATGGTCAAATCCCTTTCAGAGCAGGATAAAGTTTGCGGTAACGCTGATAACCAGCCTCAAAAGCTGGTCGCAACGCTTGGTTTGGATCAATGGTTTCGGCGATATTCGGTGGCGCGCAAGTTACCAGCGGATCAGCCCCAGTCGCCGCCAACAACCCCAGCCTTGCCGCACCAAAAGCCGCGCCAAAATCGCCGTCAGCAGGTACATCAACCGGCAGGTTCAGCACCGTCGCAATCGCCTCCAGCCACAACCGCGACTTCGCCCCGCCACCGACGGCGGTAACGCGCGACGGCGACGTGCCTGCGACCTTCAACGCTTCAAGCGAATCCCGGAACGCAAACGCCACCCCATTCAATATCGCCCGCGTCATATCCTGCGCACCGGTCACATGCTCCAACCCGATGAATGCCCCACGAATGTTGGCGTCATTGACCGGAGTGCGTTCGCCGGAAAGATAGGGCAGGAAAACCACGCTAGATGGTGCCGCCAGATCGCCCAAGCCCTCGGTCAATTCCGCCGGTTTGCGCCCCAGCAAATTCCCCTGCCAGTTCAACGCATCGGTTGCCGACAAGATCACCCCCATCTGGTGCCAGGTATCGGGGATCGCGTGGCAAAACGCATGCACCGCACTGGCCGGATTGGGCGCATAGGCGGCGTTGGACACGAACAACACCCCCGACGTGCCCAGCGACACAAACGCCGCATCCGGCCTGACCGTGCCCATACCCATGGCAGAGGCCGCATTGTCCCCCGCGCCACCGGCGACAACAACGGAACCTGACATACCATAGCGTGCCGCCAATTCAGCCCGCAGAACCCCCGAAACCGCCGATCCCTCGACCAGCGAGGGCATCTGATCGTCGCGCATCCCCGAAGCCGCCAGCAATTCATCCGACCAACATCGCCGACCCACATCCAACCAAGCCGTGCCCGAAGCATCTGACATTTCCGACACATGCTCACCCGTCAGCCACAGCCGCAGGTAATCTTTCGGCAACAAAGCCTTGGCGACACGGCCAAAAACCTCCGGTTCGTGGTTCTTCACCCAAACCAGTTTCGGTGCAGTGAACCCTGGAAACACAATGTTCCCGGCAATCTTGTGAAACGCCGGATTGGCGTCCAATTCCGCCGCTTCCTTGAAACTGCGCGTGTCGTTCCACAGAATGCATGGCCGCAGAACATTGTCAGCTTTGTCAATTAACGTCGCCCCGTGCTGGTGCCCCGACAGGCCGATGCCCTTTACCGCCGCCAGTTCCTTCGGGTGGCTTGCTTTCAGCCCGTCCAGCGCCGCTGAAGTGCCCGTAATCCACTCCGCCGGGTCCTGCTCCGACCAGCCGGAATGCGGTCGTGCGACATGCATGTCGGCGGAAGCCGACGCAACAATCCGTTGCCTGTCGTCCATCAACAGCGCCTTGACGCTGGAAGTGCCCAGATCGAGACCGAGAAACATCAAACGTCGCTCAACTTGGTCCAGGCGGCGTTGTTGGCCGAGGAATGCACGCAAGCCGAAATAAACCGCATCCCCTCAACCCCGTCGTCGATGGTCGGGAATTGCACGCCTTTGGGAACTTTCTTGCCCACCCGCGCCGCCCGAATGGCTTTGGCTGCTTCCTGATAGATATTGGCGAACCCCTCCAAATACCCCTCCGGATGCCCGCCCGGAACGCGTGTGACACGCGCTGCCGCCTCGCCCGATCCCGCACCGCCGCGGGTGATCAATTGCTTGGGTTGGCCAAAGGCGGTAAACCACAGATAATTCGGGTCCGCCTGCACCCATTCCAGCCCGCCCTTGGACCCATAAACCCGCAATTTCAGTCCATTCTCATGTCCCGGCGCGACTTGCGACGTCCAGATCATCCCTTTCGCCCCACCCTTGAAGCGCAGCATCACGTGCACGTTGTCGTCAACCTTGCGGCCTTTGACGAACGTGTGCAAATCGGCGCTCAGCGACTCCAACGGCAACCCCGACACGAACCGCGCCAGATTATAGGCATGAGTGCCAATATCGCCAACACAGCCGCCCAAGCCGGTGCGTTTCGGATCAGTCCGCCAATCCGCCTGTTTCTGCCCGGTTTTCTCGATATTCTCGGTCAACCAATCTTGCGGATATTCGGCCTGCACCAACCGAATGTCGCCCAGCTTACCCTTTTGCACCATCTCCTGCGCT